>NZ_MDSS02000100.1 GCF_001758425.2 Nesterenkonia sp. PF2B19
GAGTCACCCCACATGCTTTCAAAGCATGTGCAGGCCCCTACATCCCCGCTATATCAACGATCCCCGGCCGCGCTGTACACACATTTTGGCCTATAACCCGCAGCTGTCTTCAGGGTCCGTCCTGAGGATGATGACGGCGCCGATGCCGGCCGCGTAGCGTCGAAGCCATGACGACCCACGCGCCGACCAGGACCTCGTCCAGGACCTCATCCCCGCTGCTGGAGATCTGCCGCAGTCCGGCGGGCCAAGGAGTGCTCACTGGAGTGAGCGGACTCGTGCCCGTCCGTCGCTATCCACGCTGGCTGCGTGGCACGCTCGTCTGGGCCCCGACCCTGCTCGTCGCCGCCGCCGGATTCGCCCCCGATCGGGTCCAGCAGGCCGCCCCGCGCCGCCGGCGTGGACCTGGATCAGGAGACCGGGGACTCCGCTGATGAACCCGCTGGTGACCCCATTGAAGACGGGGGTGACGAGGGTTCGGGCGAAGGCGCCGCGCCCCTGCCGGCTCGTCTGGGCCTCGGCCTCCTCTGTGGGGCCGCCACCTACGGTGTCATGCGGATCAGCCTGTGGTCCGACACGGCCCTCGAGTCGGCTCTGCGAAAGGCTCACGTCCCCGCTCCTCGCCTGGTCATGGCCGCAGCCGGCGGCGTGGCCGCCTGGGGTCTGGCGGAGCGGGAACGGCGTCAGGCAGGCGCCGCCTGAGGCGACCGGCGGTCCACTGCGGAGGGGCACACCGCCTCACGTCGGGCCCCTCGCCCTGGTGCTGAGCGGGCCGATTCCCTGAGACACGGGTCTGTCGCCTAACGTTTCCGTACAGGGAAGGAACGCGCCCCGTGATCCGGGGCGCCCTCACCACCACCGATCTGCGGCCGCCCACAAGGCGCGCCGCCCCTCACGGAAGGCGAACCCCATGCCCGACACCCGGTCCACCCCGAACGTCCCCACACCGCCCGGCTACACGATCGGGGACTACCTGCTCGACCGTCTCGCCGAACTGGGCCTCACCGAGCTCTTCGGCGTCCCCGGCGACTTCAACCTCAGGTTCCTCGACCACGTGGTCGCCCACGAGACCATCCGCTGGGTGGGCTCCGCCAATGAGCTCAACGCCGGCTACACCGCCGACGGCTACGCCCGCATCCGCGGCATCGGCGCCTTCCTGACCACCTACGGGGTCGGCGAGCTCTCCGCCATCAACGCCCTGGCCGGGTCCTACGCGGAGTCCGTGCCGGTGGTCCAGATCGTCGGCGCCCCGCCCAAGGAGACCCAGGCCTCGGGCCGGAAGATCCACCACTCGCTGGGTGACGGCGACTTCAAGCACTTCCTCCGCATGGCCGAGGAGGTGACCTGCGCGCACGCGGACCTCGACGCCGCCACCGCCACCTGGGAGATCGACCGGGTGCTGCGCGACGTCGTCTTCCGCCGCCGCCCCGGCTACCTCATGCTGGCCGCCGACGTCGCCGAGGTCCCTGCCTTTCCGCCCACCGAACCGCTGACCACCGACCTGCCGGTGACCACGCCCGGGGCGGAGGCTGCCTTCGAGGAGGCCCTGCGTCGGTTCCTGCCCGGTCGCCGCACCGCCGTGCTCGCTGACCTGCTGGTCCACCGCCTCGGCGCCACCGAGGAGCTCGCCAGCTTCCTGGGGGACACCGACCTGCCCTTCGCCACGCTGGCCTGGGGCAAGACCCTGGTGGACGAGTCGGATGAGAACTTCGTGGGCATCTACGCCGGCGCTGCCTCCCAGGACCGTGTCCGCGACGTCATCGAAGGTGCCGAAGCGCTGATCACCCTCGGCGTGGAGTACACCGACAACACCACTGCCGGGTTCTCCATGGACCTGGACCCCGCCCGGATGATCGACGTCACCCGCTTCGCGCCCGCGTCGGTGACGAGCTGTTCACCCCCATCTCCCTGGAGCGGGCGCTCGCCGTGGTGCACCGGGTGGTGGCCGACCTCGACGACGTCGTCCCCATGCCCGCCGCGCAGGCGCCCGAGCCGGAGGCCCCGCGCCACCCGGCCGAGGGCCCGCTCACCCAGAACGGAATGTGGGAGATCCTGGCCTCCCAGCTGGAGTCGGAGAACATCGTGGCCGCCGACCAGGGCACCAGCTACTTCGGCATGGCCACCCACCGGTTCCCGGCGAAGTCCACCTTCATCGGCCAGCCCATGTGGGGCTCCATCGGGTACACCCTGCCTGCCATCCTCGGGGCAGGCCTGGCCGACCGCAGCCGCCGGCCCATGCTCCTGATCGGCGACGGCTCCGCCCAGCTGACCATCCAGGAGATGGGCGTGATCATCCGGGAGAAGCTGCCGGCTGTGATCGTGCTGGTCAACAACGACGGCTACACCGTGGAGCGCGCCATCCACGGCCCCGATGAGGTCTACAACGACATCGCCCCCTGGCGGTGGGAGCTGGTGCCGCAGCTCTTCGGCGCCGCGGAGGAGGACCACCTCTTCCGCAGGGCCACCACCGAGGCCGAGCTGCTGCAGGCCTGCCAGGACGCCATGGAGAACCGCGACAAGCTGGTGTTCATCGAGGCCGTGACGCACCGTGACGACATCCCGCAGCTGCTGGAGGACGTGGCCAACGCCCTGAAGCGCTGACTCTGGCCCGCCATGATGCCCGGTCCGGGTGCAGTTTTCTGCACCAGGACCGGGCAGCTGCCCGGCTCGCCGTCCCCGCCCAGGCCGCTTAGGCTCGAAGATGATGACGACGACACCGCAGCCCCAGGCCAGCGCGGCGCCCGACGACGGCGTCCGGCTCAGCCTGCGGGCTCGGCTGGAGCGGATGGTCACGGAGCTGATCTCCCTGACCACCGGGTGGCTGGTCTGGATGCTGCCGATGACGGTGTTCCTGCTGCTGTGGCGGTCCCTGGCCTCCAGCCCCGGAGCGGCCGACCCCGGCCTCCTGGGCGGCATCGACTGGCGGCCCCTGGCGGCTCGCGTAGTGGCCACCGTCACGGTCATGGTCGTGGCCCTCCCGGCGGCGGCGCGCATCGCGGATCAGCTCCAGGTCTCTCGAGCCACCCACCTGCTGGGGGAGACGCTGAATCCGCCGCCGACCCCAGACGGTCTGCCCTGGTGGCGCTGCCTGATCATCCGGAAGAACGACCGGACCAAGCCGGGCATGCTCGGCCGGTCCCTGGGCGGTGCCGTCGTCTCCAGCCTGCTGGCCGTCGTCGCGGTGCTCTCCACGGTGACGGCGACGGTGCTCCTGCTTCTGGCCCTCACCGGGGACCGGCTGCTCTCGCGCTCCACCCTCTTCGGCGATATGGCCGGCCTGCTGCTCGGACTGCTGGCCGCGGCCACGCTGATCGCCTCCCCGTGGATCATCCATGGCCTGAGCGAGCTGGATCGGCGCCTGCTGCGCACCTTCTACGGCACCGACGAGGCCGCCCAGCTGCAGGCCCGCATCCGACGTGCCGATCAGGCACGCTCCGACGCAGTGGACGCCGCCGATGCCGAACGACGCCGGATCGAACGCAACCTCCACGACGGCGCCCAGCAGCGGCTGACCGCGCTCGCCGTGGACCTGGGCCTCTCTCGCCGCATCCATGCCGAAGACCCCGAGGAGCTGCGCGAGACGCTCGTCCGCGCCCAGGGCGAGGTGACCTCGGCCCTGCAGGAGATCCGGGATCTGGTGCGCGGGCTGCACCCGGCGGTGCTGGAGGACCGCGGGCTCGACGCCGCCGTCTCCGGCTGGCCGATCGCGCGCCCTTCCCCGTCGCCGTGGAGGTCGACGTCGCTCCGCGCCCGGCCGTGAGCGTCGAGGCCGTGGCGTACTTCGTCGTGGCCGAGGCCCTGAACAACGCGATGCGCCACGCCGCAGCGGGCCGGGGGCAGATCACCATCCTCCGTGAGGGGGACGAGCTGCGGGTCGCAGTCGAAGACGACGGCGCCGGGGGTGCGGATCCGGAGTCCGGCACAGGGCTGACCGGGCTGCGCCGCCGCGTCAATGCGGTCAACGGACGACTGGAGATCCGCAGTCCTCAGGGCGGCGGAACCACGGTGACGGCGGTGCTGCCATGCGGGTGATCATCGCGGAGGACTCGGTGCTGCTGCGGGAAGGGCTGGTGCGCCTGCTGACCCACGACGGCATCGACGTCGCGGCCGCCGTCGGGGACGCCCACGCCCTGCTGGAAGCCGTGGCCGCGCACCGGCCCGATCTGGTGATCGTGGATGTGCGCATGCCGCCCACCCACACCGATGAAGGCATCCGGGCCGCTCTGCAGCTGCGCCGGGAGGACCCCGCTCTGGCGGTGGTGGTGCTGTCCCAGTACGTGGAGGAGCGCTATGCGGTGGATCTGCTCACCGGGGAGACCCGCGGCGTCGCCTACCTGCTGAAGGACCGGGTGGCCGACGTCGACGAGTTCCTGCGGACGGTGCACACCGTGGCCGACGGCGGCACGATCCTGGACCCGGAGGTGGTCTCCCAGCTGCTGACCCGCCGGGCCGGGCGCGACGGCATCGACCTGCTGACCCGCCGTGAACGGGAGGTGCTCGGACTCATGGCCGAGGGGCGCTCCAACGCCGGGATCGCCGCCACGCTGCACCTGAGCGACTCGGCGGTGTCCAAGCACATCAACGCCATCTTCTCCACGCTGGACATCCCGCCGGCGAGCACTGACAACCGACGGGTCCTGGCTGTGCTGACGTACCTGTCCTCCGGCGCGGAGAGCGGACCCTCATGAGCTCGACGACCGACCGGCCATGGCCGCGCAGGCTGTGGGGCGGGATCGGCGCGGTCCTCACCGCGGTGGTGCTGGCCGCCTGTGTGAACCCGTCTCTGGCGGCGATCCTCCAGATGACCTGGCTGGCCGGCGGCCGCGAGCCGGAGCAGATCCAACGCACTCTCGGTGATCCGCAGGATGCGATCTGGTACACCGGCGAGGCGCTGCAGATGACGTTCTCCGGGCAGGACCGTGACGGCATGGAGCTGACAGAGAACCTCTACCGGGTGCCCGGAGACCCTTTCACCGAGGTCACCCAGCTCGACGGCGCCACCGCGGTGACGACACGCTGCGGACAGGACTGCGGGACCCTTGCCGATCAGGAACTCCTGCTGCCCCGTGGGTCGAACCTCCACGTCGCTTCTGCCGACGGCATGTACTACAGCGTCCAGGGCGACGTCGACGTCCGAACGTTCCGCGCCGACGTCTCGGGAAGCTCCCTCAGCGGAGAGGAGATCTCCGTGCGTGCCGGGGAGGGGGAGGTGGATCTGACCCACACCGCACTGCCGGCGTCCCTGGAGGTCCGCACCGGTCGCGGGGACATCAGCATCACCCTGCCGGCCCAGGAGGATCCGCGGCGGTGCACGGTGGAGACCGAGGCGTCAGGGGAGGTCGACGTCGACCTCGGAGAGGGCGCAGCCGACCGGGAGGATGACGCCGAGGTGTCCTGCCGGATCGCCCTGCACACCGGAGACGGCGACATCACCGTCACCAGCGCGCCGCCGACGCCGTGGGAGCGGGACTGACCACGGCTCGGAGCCCCGGAGCCTGCGCACGACGACGACGGCGGGCCCGGTGTCCGCAGAGCCGAGCTCCGCGGCGCCGG
>NZ_MDSS02000101.1 GCF_001758425.2 Nesterenkonia sp. PF2B19
GGCTGGGTCGTCGTCGGCCTCGGCATCTGCGGGCTCCCCCGCGGCGGCATCGGCCCCCGGCCCGGCCGCGCCGACTGCACCGACTGCACCGACTGCGCCAGCATCCTGCTGGTCCGGCTGCTGCTCCTCCGGGAGGTCGTCTCCGGGAAGCAGGAGGCCCGCGGCCGCCCCGCGCTCCTCGTCCTGAGTCTCGAACTCCGGCTCGGGCTCCGGCTCGGGCTCCGGCTCGGGCTCCGGTTCGGGCTCGGGCCACTGGTCCGGGGGCAGGAACCGCCGCATCAGGACGTCGTTGATCGCCGGATCATCCAGATCGGCCAGGGCCTCCAGCAGCTCCGGATAGGTGTTCGGATTGCCCGCGACGACAGGGCGGAGCTCCGGATGGTTCTCTGCGATCCAGTGCAGCGTGTCCCAGTCCGTGGCCGGGTCGGCGGCCATCCGTGCGACGTCGTCGTGTGCAGTCATGCGTTCCTCGGGGCGCGGCGGGCGGTGATGAAGCAGGTCCAGCGATCGGACACGAGCTTACAAGCCCGAATGGACGAGACGCACCTCACACGGCGCCGACCATGTCCACGAACAGCTGGTGGAGGCGATGATCCGGGGTGAGCTCGGGGTGGAAGCTGGTCGCCAGGACCCGACCCTCGCGGACCGCCACCGACAGTCCGCGGGACTCCGCCAGGACCTCCACACCGTCCCCGACCTCCTCGATCACCGGAGCGCGGATGAAGACCGCCTCCAGCGGCTCGTCCAGCCCGGTGACGTCCAGCTGCTCGGTGAAGGAGTCCAGCTGGCTGCCGTAGCCGTTGCGACGGGCGACGACGTCGAGTCCACCGATCCGGGGGAAGCCGGCCAGGGCGGCAGGGTCGGAGACCTCGCGGGCCATCAGGATCAGCCCCGCGCAGGTCCCGAACAGCGCCAGCCCGTCCTGATGCGCCCGGTGGATGTGCTCCATCATCTGCACGGGGGCGGCCAGCCGCGCGATGGCCGTCGACTCCCCGCCGGGGACGACGAGGCCGCGGAGGCCGTCGAGCTCAGCGGGCCGCCGGACCGTGCGGACCTCTGCGCCGGAGGCGGTCAGAGCACGAACATGCTCGGCCACCGCCCCCTGCAGCGCGAGGACACCGATCTGCGGGCTCACCAGCCGCGCTCGGCCAGACGGTGGGGTGCGGGGACGTCGGCCACGTTCAGGCCCACCATGGCCTCGCCGAGGCCCTTGGACACCTCAGCGATCACCGCGGGGTCGTCGTAGTAGGTGGTGGCCTTAACGATGGCAGCGGCGCGGGCGGCCGGATTCCCGGACTTGAAGATCCCGGAGCCCACGAAGACGCCGTCGGCGCCCATCTGCATCATCATGGCCGCGTCGGCGGGGGTGGCCACGCCGCCGGCGACGAACATGACCACCGGCAGACGACCGTCTCGGGCCACCTGCTTGACCAGGTCGTACGGGGCCTGCAGATCCTTGGCCGCCACGTAGAGCTCGTCCTCGGCCTTCGAGCTGAGCTCGGCGATCTCCGCCGTGATGGTGCGGATGTGCTTCATCGCCTCGGAGACGTCGCCGGTGCCGGCCTCACCCTTGGAGCGGATCATCGAGGCGCCCTCGGTGATGCGGCGCAGGGCCTCACCCAGATTGGTGGCGCCGCAGACGAACGGCACCGAGAACTTGGACTTGTCGATGTGGTGGACATAGTCG
Organism: Nesterenkonia sp. PF2B19; assembly: GCF_001758425.2. Taxonomy (GTDB): domain Bacteria; phylum Actinomycetota; class Actinomycetes; order Actinomycetales; family Micrococcaceae; genus Nesterenkonia; species Nesterenkonia aethiopica. The sequence goes on from NZ_MDSS02000101.1 coordinate 1,688, forward strand.
GCGGGGGAGAGCACCTCGGACTCGTCGATGTAGTCCACCTTCAGGTGCTCCAGCACCTGGGCCTCCACGAAGTGGCCGATCCGGGCCTTGGCCATAACAGGGATGGAGACGGTCTCGATGATGCCGCTGATCAGGTCCGGATCCGACATGCGAGCCACGCCTCCGGTGGCGCGGATGTCCGCGGGGACCCGCTCCAGAGCCATGACGGCCACAGCGCCGGCCTCCTCGGCGATCTTCGCCTGTTCGGGGGTCACCACATCCATGATGACGCCGCCCTTGAGCATGTGGGCCAAGCCGGTGTTGACCGTGGTCGCGCCCTGCTCGGCGGACACGGGGGACTCAGTGTTCTCAGTGGACACGGATGGACTCCTCATCGATGGATCCAGGTGACGGTTGCCAGACATCCATTGAAGCAGAGATTCCCCTGCCACAGAGACCGGGAGGGCCCCAGACGTCATCTGGGACCCTCCCGGTGTGGAGCTGGCGCGCATCAGCGCCCTGTGGCGGCTCCGAGCCCCGGAGCGGCCCGGCTCACTTCTGCTGCTCGTTGCCCTCCAGGGCGGAGTCGAGCTCGGCGAGGTCGGCCTCGGTGACACCGGTGCCGGACCCTGCTCCCAGGGCGCCCTGCTCGGCTCCGGTGCCCAGGGCGGGCGAGGTGGAGCCCGTCTTCAGCGCGGCCAGCCGCGCATCGATCTCCGCCTGCTCGCCGAGGTCCTCGAGGGACTCGAACTGAGCGTCCAGGCTGGAGGCGGCCAGCTCGTTCTGGCCGCGGACCCGCGCCTCCTCGCGGCGGATCTTCTCCTCGAAGCGCCCCACCTCGGAGGTCGGGTCCATGACGTCGATGGACTTGACCGCATCGTGCACCTGCGACTGGGCATGGGCCGCCCGGGACCGGGCCACCAGCTCGTCGCGCTTGCTGATGAGCTGCTGACGCTTGGTCTTCATCTGCTCGAGGCCCTGCTTGAGCTTGTCCACGATCTCCCGCTGGGACTGGATCGTCGGCTCTGCCGTGCGGGCCGAGGACTCGGCGTCCATCTGTCGCTGGATGGCGACCTTGGCGAGGTTGTCGAACTTCTGCGCGTTGGCGTCGTCGTCGGAGGTGCGGAACTCGTCCGCCTTCCGGGAGGCGGCCAGCGCCTTCTGGCCCCAGGAGCGCGCGGTGTCGAGGTCCTCCCGGTAGTCGTCCTCCATCATCCGGAGGTTGCCGATGGTCTGGGCCACCGCCTCCTCGGCCTCAGCGATGTTGTTGGTGAAGTCCCGGACCATCTGGTCGAGCATCTTCTCGGGGTCCTCGGCACGGTCCAGCATCGCGTTGACGTTCGCGCGGATCAGCTGGGACATCCTGCCGAAGATGGACTGCTTGGACACGGTGATCACCTTTCCTGGAGATTTTCAGATCAGTCTAGTCATCGAGGAACACCCGTCACAGGGGGTGCGGGTGAACAGGTCGTCAGCACTCAGAACCACCGACGGCGCCCGTGGCGCATGCCGTAGCGCAGCATGCGGCGTCCCGCTCGGCCGGATCCGCGACGACGGCCGTAGCCGCCGCCATAGCCATACCCGGTGCCATACCCGCCGCCATACCCGCCGCCATAGCCGGTGCCGTAGCCGCCGCCCCAGTGGCGTCCGTAGCCGCCGAAGCCCCCTCCGGTGTTCATGAGGTTCTCCTCGGCCCGGTCCTGTTCGGCGATCTGGGCGGCCTGCACCGCCAGCGTCTTGGCCTGGGTGGCGAAGTCCAGCGCGCGTGCGGGCTGCGTGTCGGCGAAGGCCTGAGCTTCGGACAGGCACCGCTCAGCCTCGGCCAGGCGGGTCCGTGCCGTGGTGCCCACCCGGTGGGCGCGGGAACGGAGGTAGTCCTGGGAGGACTGCACCTGGTTGCGGGCGGTCAGCAGCTCGGTCTGCAGCATCTCTCGGGCGCGTCGGTCTTGGGCCTGACGGTCCCGCACCGCGTTGAGCGGCTCATCGAGCTCCCGGTGGGCCAGCTCCAATCCCAGCAGCAGCTCCAGAGGGTCGTAGCGTTCGCCGGAGTCGATTGTCTGCCGCACGCGGGCGACGGCGGCCTCTGCGGCGGCGATCGGCCCGGCCAGCTCGGGCGCTGCCCGGCATCACGCGTGGCGCGCGCCTGGGCGACGTCCTGTTCGGTCTGCGCCACTCCGACGTCGAGGTTCCGGCGGGCGTCCTGGAGCCGGGAGGAGGTCTGGTCGGCGGAGTCCAGCAGCGCGGCGGCCTCAGCGGCGGACCGCTCTCCGGCGTGGATGGCCACCACGGCGTCGGAGGCGCGGTGCGCCTCGGCGGCCTGCGCGGCCGTCTCGCCGTGGGACTGCGCGTCCTCCAGCAGGCCCTCGGCGCGGTCCAGGTTCTGCTGCAGGCTCTCCAACGGCTCCCCGGTGTAGCGCTTCTGGAGCTGCGGCAGCTCGGCTGCGGCGGCGTGCAGCCGGGTCCGCAGGTCGGCGAGGCGTTCATTGAGCTGCGCGGCGGCCGGGCCGGGGCTGCGTTCCAGGTCGCGGAGCCCCTCGAACTCTTGGCGGTGGGCGTCGAGGGACGCGTCCAGCTGCTCGCAGTGCTCCATGATCTGCCGGACGATCCGGCGCGCCTCGGTCTCGTCCTGCGGCGGCTGCTGGTCCAGCTGCTGCTGGAGCCGGAAGGCATCACGCAGGTGGTCCTTGGACTTCTGGATGTCCTGGCGGAAGACCTCCACGGCCTCGTCCCCGTAGGCGGCCTGGGCGAACAGGATCTCCTGGTCGGAGGAGCGCACGGCCTCGTCCGCAGCGACCAGCATGGAGCCGGCCTGCTGGCGCAGCTGCCCGTAGGGCATGGTGTCCCGAGGGTCCGGCGCGGCGGGCTGCTCGGAGCCCTGGCCCCCGGCCGCCCCCATGGCGCGGGACCCGGGAGCGGAGGAGAGCTGACGGGTCTGCTTCCTGCCGCCGGAGAGGTACATGGCGCCGAGCCCGATGAGCACGAGCACTCCCGCCCCGATGAGCAGGGGGCCGACGATGACGGCTCCCACAGTGACGGGCAGAGACGTCGCGAAGGCTTCGAGCATGGGGTCAGTCTATGAGCACCCCCGAGGTGCGTCCACGGTGGCGAGTACGTTGGCAGAGAACACGGGTCCTCCTGCATGCTTCGCACAGGGTGTGCCCGCTGAGGAGGAGCGATGAGGGTGGAGAGGCGTCACACGGAGCGCAGGAATCGCCCAGGAGGCGTTCAGGAAGTTATCGTCGAAGGTACAGGATGGGCGAGCACAATGCTTCGAGTGCGCCCCCGCGGCACCGCGCGGAGGCCGGAGATCCAGCGCTCGCTCCGGCGGGCGCCTCGTCAGGTGTGAAGGCAGGTTTCTCATGACTACAGATCCTCAGGACCGCGCGGAGTCCGCGGAGCTCGACCAGGAGTCGACGACGCCTGGCACGACGACGCCCGGCACGGGGCCCGAGCGCGGCTCCGACAGCGGGGAGCAGACTCAGCGGATCCCCGCCGCGCCGCCTGAGCCGACCCGGCCCCTCGTCCAGCATGACCGAGCCGAGCACGACCCAGCCGACATTGACCGCGTCGGAAATGACCGAGGCCAGCACGGCCCGCGTGGTGGATTCGTTCCCGAGGCTGGGTCGCCGGGCTCAGCGGCCACCGCCGAGGCGTCGTCGGCTCCCTCCGCCGCG
>NZ_MDSS02000102.1 GCF_001758425.2 Nesterenkonia sp. PF2B19
CCATCTGGCGCGAGACGTGGGGTGACCTGCCGGCGGTGGAACTGGCGTCAGGCCGCCGCACCGCGCTGACGACGTCGACCTCCGCCGCCCTGTTCATCTTCGACGCCTCGAGCCGATGGACGACGACGCCCTGCACGCCGCCGCCGACGTCCTGGTGGAGCACCTGGGCGCCGGAGCCTCTGCCCGCCGCCTCCTGCCGGGAGACTGAGCCATGCCTGCCCCGACCCCCGCAGAGCTCTTCTCCGGCCTCTCCGCCTTCCCGCTGACGCCATTCCGCAGAGCCGCCGACGGAACGGACACCGTCGACCTCGACGCCGTGTCCTCCCTGGTGGCACGCTGCGCGTCCGCCGGAGCCCAGAGCATCACCGTGCTGGGCTCCACGGGCTCCTACGCCTACCTGGACCGCACCGAACGGCGGGACGTGCTGGAGGCCGCCGTCGCCGCGTCCCCCGGGAGCCCCGTGCTGGCCGGTGTGGGAGCGCTGCGCACCTCGGCGGTGCTGGAGCATGTGCGCGACGCCGAGGCCGCCGGCGCGGACGGCCTGCTGCTGGCCCCGGTCAGCTACCAGCCGCTCTCCGAGGACGAGGTCGTCGGGCTCTTCGACGACGTGTGCCGCCGTACGGAGCTTCCCGTGGCGCTCTATGACAATCCCCGCACCACCGGATTCCGCTTCACCCCCGAGCTCTACGGGCGCATCGCCGCGCTGCCCCAGCTGGCGGCGGTGAAGATCCCGCCGTTGCCGGAGGACCCCGCCCAGGCCCGCGACGTCGTCGCCGCAGTCCGCGCGGAGGTCCCCGACGACGTCGCCCTCGGCATTTCCGGCGATCCCTCGGCGCTCCGGGGGCTCGCCTCCGGCTGCGCGGCCTGGTTCTCCGTGATCGGCGGGGTGCTGCCCGGGGCCGCCCGTCGGCTGGTGGAGCGCCCGGACGACACCGAAGCTGACCCCGCTGTGGCCGCTGATGGCCACCCATGGCAGCCTGCGCGTGGCCGCCGCAGCCGCCGAACATCTGGGACTGGCGCCCCGGGACTGCCTGCCCCGGCCGCTCCGAGGGCTGGACGAGGACGCCCGTGCCCACGTGGCCGACGCGCTGGAGACCGTGCAGCCCTGACCGTCCAGCCCTGATGACCGCCCAGCCCTGACCGCCCAGTAGACTGGCGCGCATGGCGGAGATGCTGCTCGAGAAGTTCAAGGCCCTGGTCCCGAAGTACCTCGATGAGAAGTGGACCCCGCAGGAGGGCTACTCCGCCGAGGAGCTGGGCGACGCCCTCGCGGAGGCGGAGCTGCCCGACGGCGTCCGACTGCCGCTGGTGCTCGAAGAGTTCTACCGGGCGCTGGGCCGCTGCGAGGAGCTCATGGAGGCCCATCACTTCTTCTTCGACCCGGACGAGCTCGAGGTCGAGGACGGGCACCTGCTGTTCCTGGAGGACGAAGACGAACGCTGGGTGTGGGGCATCCCCGTGGACATCCTGGACGTCCCGGACCCGCTGATCCGGCGTCGCAGCAACAAGCAGAAGCACTGGAACGATGAGGACGCCACCGTGGGCGAGTTCATCCTGGACCTGCTCGAGTTCTCCTTCGAGGAGGACTGATGCCGCTGTGGAGCTCACACGCCCCGGACGACTATCCGTGCCCGTTCTGCGGCCTGGCCCGCGGTGACGTCAGCGACCCGACGAACCGCTGCGAGCTGAGCGACCTCGTCTTCCAGGACGAGGAGCTGCTGGTGTTCATGGCCTGCGACGGGTTCGGCCCGCACGAGGGTCACGCGATGATCTCCCCGGTGGCCCACCGGGAGACGCTCTACGACCTCGACGACCACCTGCTGGCGCGCATCGGGGCCATGTCCCGGGACCTCGCTCTGGCGATGAAGCTCGCCTGGAACCCGGAGGGCACCTCCGTGCGGCAGCACAACGAGCCGGCCGGCAACCAGCACGTGTGGCACTATCACCTGCACGTCTTCCCGCGATACAGCGATGACATGCTCTACCGGCAGGTCCGTCATCCGGTGGCCGTGGAGGTCCGGGCCCAGAAGGCCCGGCAGCTGGCGGCCGCGCTGGAGCAGATCCTGGCCGGGGCCGGGCACTGACCCTCAGGCCGGCGGCATCAGCGGCTCAGCTCTCCCGGTCGACGACGGCCTCAGCGAAGGACAGCAACGCCGACTTCACCGTGGACTCCGGCAGTCCCGCCACCGCCTCCTGGGCGGTGGCCGACCAGGCGCGGGCCACCTGCCAGGCCTCCTGGGTGACCGGGTGCGTGACGACGGCGGCCACAGCCTCGGCCAGGGCCTCATCCCCCTGAGATCGCCGTCCACCAGGCGCAGCGCCTCGGCCGCCTCCTGCTCCCCGGCGGCGGCGCGTTCGCGCAGCAGCAGCACCGGCAGCGTAGGGACCCCTTCGCGGAGGTCGGTGCCGGGCGTCTTCCCGGAGGTCTCGCCGTCGGAGGTGAGGTCGATGACGTCGTCGGCCAGCTGGAACGCGACCCCGACGGCCTCACCGTAGGTGGCCAGCATGGCCGCGGTCTCCTCCGTGCATCCGCCGAACATGGCGCCGAGCCGGGAGCGGCCGCCACCAGGGACCCGGTCTTGTCCGCGATGACGGACAGGTAGTGCTTCTTGGGGTCGTCACCCTCGCGCGGGCCGACCGTCTCGTGCAGCTGCCCCATGACGAGGCGTTCGAAGGTCTCGGACTGCACCCGGGAGCCCTCCTCGCCCATCTCGGTCATCAGCTGCGAGGCGCGGGCCAGGATCAGGTCACCGGTGAGGATGGCCACCGAGTTGCCCCACACCTCGTGGGCGGCGGGGGCGCCACGGCGGACCGGCGCGGAGTCCATGACGTCGTCGTGATAGAGCGTCGCGAGATGCGTCATCTCCATGACCGCTGCGGCTTCTCGGACCTTGTCGTCCGGGCCCTCGCCCAGCAGGGAGGTCAGAATGGTCAGCAGCGGGCGGATCCGCTTGCCGCCGGCCTCGGCCAGGTAGCGGGCGGAGGTGTTGGCCAGCTCGTCGGAGCTGGAGAGGGCCTCCAGGAGTCGCTCCTCGACCTCCCCGAGGGCGCGGAAGACCTCGGAGGCGAGGTGCTCGTCGTCGGCGAGAACGTCAAACCCGGCCGCAGTCTCAGCGACAGGGGCTCGGCTGCTGATTCAGTCATCGGAGTCCAGCCTACCGAGCTTGCGTGCGTGGTGGATGGCCACGATGCCTCCGCTGAGGTTCCGATACTTCACATCCGCGTACCCGACCCCAGAGATCTGGGCGGCCAACTCGTCCTGGTCCGGCCAGGCCCGGATGGACTCGGCCAGATACACGTACGCCTCCGGGTTGGAGGACATCGCCCGCGCCACGGGGGGAAGCGCCCGCATCAGGTACTCGTTGTAGACCCGATTGAACGGAGCGAAGGTGGGGTCGGAGAACTCCATGACCGCCAGGCGACCGCCAGGCCTGGTCACGCGGAGCATCTCCGCCAGTCCCGCGATCGGGTCGGCCACGTTGCGCAGCCCGAAGGAGATCGTGACGGCGTCGAACGTGTCATCGGCGAATGGCAGGTTCATGGCGTCCCCAGCCACGAAGGTCATGTCTGGGCGCCGACGCTTGCCCACCTGGAGCATGCCCAGGGAGAAGTCGCAGGCGATCGCCTCAGCGCCGGCGGCCACGAACGGCTCCGTGGAGGTGCCGGTGCCGGCGGCCAGGTCCAGCACCCGCTCTCCGGGCTGGACGTCCAGCGCCTCCACCAGACGTCGGCGCCACAGCCGGGCCTGTCCGAAGGACAGCACGTCATTGGTGATGTCATAGCGGGCGGCGACCTCGTCGAACATCGAGGCGACGTCGGCCGGCTTCTTGTCCAGATCGGCCCGGTTTCCTGGGGCGTGCTGCTCCTGTGTCACCCCAGCATTGTCCCAGATCGCGGGGACCCCCGTGCGCGCGGGGCGTGGGGCGTTCGGCGATAGACTTGCTCCGCTATGCCTGCCCAGCCTCTGCGCGCCGTCTCAGTGACGGTCGCCCTCCCCCACGACGTCGCCCTGACCGACCTGCTGCCGCGGCTCACCCCCAGCGGCACCTGGCTCCGTCATGGTGAAGGCATCGTGGGCCTCGGTGTGGCCGACCGCGCCACGGCCCGTGGCTCGGAGCGCTTCGCCGACCTGGCCCATTGGTGGGAGGACCGGCTGGCGACCATCACGGAGGAGCCGCGGCCGGAATCCCTGCAGGAGGTGCCCGGCTGCGGGCCGGTCGCGTTCACCTCGGTCACCTACTCCTCAGATTCCGCCGCGGACTCGGTGCTGGTGCTCCCGGAGCTCATCCTGGGATCGGTGGCCGGCCGCAGCTGGGTGACGGTGCTCAGCGCCGCCGCGGACCAGGCCGACGTCCTCTCCGCGCTGGACCGGCACGGCCTCACCCTGACGGGCGGCGTCCTGGGTCCGGCCTCCCCGGAGCCCCTCGATCCGGCGCTCGACCCGGAGCTCGACCCGGCGCTCGTTCCGCCCCGCGACCCTCGCAGCGCCACCGCCCTGCAGGAGGGCACCCATCCCACGGCGCACTACCTGCAGGCGGTGGAGGCCGGGGTGCAGGCGATCACCGAACGACGGCTGGAGAAGCTGGTGCTGGGCCGCGACGTCGTCGTCGCCTCCGAGGAGCCGCTGGCGGCGGGGCGTCTCCTGGCGACCCTGAGCCGTGACTATGCCGACTGCTGGACCTACCGGGCCGGCGAGGTGTTGGGCGCCACCCCGGAGATGCTGGTGACGGTGCGCGGGGAGCGCATGGCCGCCAGGGTGCTGGCCGGCACGGTGGACGGGACGCTGCCGGCGGAGCAGGCGCGCGCCCTGCTGCTGGAGGACCCCAAGCAGCGCACCGAGCATGAGATCGCCGTGCAGTCGCTGCTCACCCAGCTGGCCCCGGTGGTGGAGGTCATCAGCGCCCAGAACCCGCCGGCGTGCTGGAGCTGCCCAATGTCTACCACCTCTCCACCGATGTGACGGGCCGCCTGGTCAAGGACTGCACGACGGCGGCCGCCCCCGGCGCCGCCCCGGTGGCGCC
>NZ_MDSS02000103.1 GCF_001758425.2 Nesterenkonia sp. PF2B19
GCCGAGTCGCGGGGTCGCCGTCGCCGCTGTGCCCGGGGCGGACCGGCTCCTGGTGCGCGGCGCGACGCGCATCACGGCGCGGATCGGGGCGGACGGGGGATGCCATGGGCCCAGCCTACTGGCGTCCCTGCGCCCTGGTAGTTTGGTCCCATGCGTGTACAGGTCGTGGAACACCCGCTCATCGCCCATAAGCTCACCCAGCTCCGGCGGGTGGAGACCAGCTCCAACCACTTCAGGCAGCTCACCAAGGAGCTGGTGATGCTGCTCTCCTATGAGGCCAGCGATTCGATCGCCACCGAGCCGATCACCATCACCACCCCGGTCACCGAGACCGAAGGGACTCAGCTGGCCGGCCCCACTCCGCTGGTGGTCCCGATCCTGCGCGCGGGACTCGGCATGCTGGACGGTATGACCTCCATGATCCCCACCGCGGAGGTCGGCTTCCTGGGTATGGCCCGCAATGAGGAGACCCTCGACATCATCACCTACGCCGAGCGGCTCCCCGACGACCTGACCGGACGGCACGTCTTCGTGCTGGATCCGATGCTGGCCACGGGCGGCACCTTGGCCGAGGCCATCCGCTTCCTCAAGCGTCGCAACGCCAAGGAGGTCACCTGCATCTGTCTGCTCGCCGCTCCGGAGGGCATCGAGCGGCTGCAGAAGGACGTGGGCGATCTGGAGGTGGACCTCTATTTGGCCGCCATCGACGAGAAGCTCGATGAGAACGCCTACATCGTGCCCGGGCTCGGCGACGCCGGGGATCGCCTCTACGGCCTCGCGGAGTGAGTTCCGAGCTCTGCTGAGCATCTCCCCAGCCCCTGCGCGGCCGGACGCGCTATTATTCGCGCTCGCCTCGCGCATCGTCCGATGTCAGCTCGCTGGTGCGGATCCCGGTCTCCGAGCTGACCCGTTCGCCGCGTCCCGCGACGCCATGCGGCATCGGGGGTGTCGACGGCGTCCGCGGCGCACTCGCCGTCGGGGGCTCGTCCACTCGTGATTCCCGCCCCAAAAGTGTGAGCCTGCTCACAAACACGCCGCATCGTCTCAGAATGTGGAATATTCCATGCTTTGTTACTTGCATTTTTCTTATGTGACGTGGAGTCTGGAGTCCGAATCGACCGGTCGGCAGCCAGGGAGAACCACCTCATGTCCGCACATCCGAGTCAGGCCCAGAATCCGGGGTATGTCCACGTGTCCGTCCGCAATGCGGCACGTCGTGCGGAGATCGCCCGCCGGATGCGCGACGGCGATGACCAGCAGGCCGGCCGTCGGGCAGGACGAGGCCGCTCCTCGAGCCAGCCGCGCACCGGGCCCGTTCCGGTGGTCGCCCAGAACGGCGGCGGCCCCCAGCTGGTCCAGCCCGACGTCGTCGCCCGCGGCTTCGTGGTCTACGTGGGCCTCGACGAGGACACCGCGACCGCGGCCGGCACCTCGTTGCACAAGATCGCCACCGACCTCCGCGACTACGTAGAGTCGATCGCCCCCGAGTCCCAGGTCCACATCGCCATGGCGATGGCCTCCGCGGCCGCCGAAGGCAGCGACCTCGACGTCGTCCGTCAGGCGCTCGGCGACCCTACGGTCACCCACCGCACCATGGAGGTGCCCGTGGCAGCCCCTCAGGCTCCCTCAAGCTCCGGGGTGCTGATCGACCTCTCGCGCCGCGAGGTCAAGCTGGACGGGGACAACCTGAACCTCACCTACAAGGAGTTCGAGCTGCTGAACTACCTGGTGGAGAACGGGACCCGCACCGTGGGTCGGGAGGAGCTCCTCAAGGCCCTGTGGCGCAACGCCGACACCGAGCAGATGCCGAACGAGCGCACCATCGACGTGCACATCCGGCGCCTGCGCTCGAAGCTGGGCCGCCTGGCCAACACGGTCCGTACGGTTCGCGGCCAGGGCTACCGGTTCTACGAGCACCCCGAGGTCACGGTCTGGGCCGCCCCCGAGTACAGCATCTGATCCGCATCTGAACGGCGCCCGGCGCCGCGGGAGGGGACCATGGACGACGCCGTCGAGCTGCTCATCCTGCGCCATGCTCAGGCCGGACACGCCTTCTCGGAGGACGACCACGGTCGCACTCTCACCGACCGCGGCGCCGAGCAGGCCCGTGCCGTGGGACAGCGGCTGCTGGCCGAGCAGGTCCTGCCGGACGCGACCATCTGCTCCGATGCCATGCGCACCCGTCAGACGTGCATCTGGATCAACCACGAGCTGGAGGAGAAGGCCCCCACCCCGTACCTGGACGGCAGGCTCTACGGGGCGGGGTCCCGCCATATGCTCTCCGTGATCAACGAGACCCCGGAGACGGTGCGCCGGCTGCTGGTCATCGGGCACCTGCCCACCGTCCAGGACCTCGGCATGGAACTCGCCTCGGTGCACTCCGCCGAGGATCCCGTGCTGCGCCTGGCCTCGCGCTTCCCGACCGCCGGCCTGGCCCGTTTCGTCGTGGAGAAGCCGTGGGCGGAGCTCGACGGCCGTGACGCCCGGCTCATCGACTTCTGGGACTGAGCCCCCAGGGCAGCCGCAGAGCCACGCCCAGGCGGGCTGGCCGCTGTCCAGACATGCAGCGTTCTGTCCAGAGAGGAAGAGGCCGGTGCACAGGTCGCCATGACCCGTGCACCGGCCTCTTCTCAACGTCGCGGGGAGCGCTGCTCGCCGCTGAGCCGCTCAGTCGTCCTGTTCGGTCTCCAGGATGCGCACCAGCTCGTCGAGGGCGGCCTCCGCGCCGTCGCCCTCGGCGGAGAGCACCACCTGGTCGCCGTACTCGGCGCCGATGCCCATCAGGCCCAGGATGCTGCCGGCCTCGAAGGTCTCTTCAGGGCTGTCCGCCTTGGCGATGCTCACCTCCACCGGCTGTGAGCCTGCCGCCTCGGCGAAGACGGCGGCTGGACGGGCGTGCAGTCCTGCCTTGGAGCCGATGGTTGCGGTCCTCTGGGCCATGGTTCTCCTCCTGCTGATCTGGAGTCGTGCTCGGATGAGCGTCGTGTCCTGCGACGCCGGCGCCGCAGGTCTGTACACATCTTATGGGGTGCCGGGGCCGGCGCGCCCTGCAGATGGCGCCAGGAGACGGCCTCAGGCGAGGCCGAGCTCCTGCAGCGCCGGCAGCTGGGCGACGACGGCGGCGCGTGCCTCCCCGGAGCTCCGCGCGGCCGTGGCGACGGCGGCCAGCTCCTTCGCCTGCTCAGGGCTGACGGTGCGCAGCACGGCCGCCACTGCGGGCAGGGCGGCCGCGCTCATGGACAGTGAGGTCGCACCGAGACCCACCAGAACAGGAGCCAGGGCCGGATCTGCCGCGGCTTCGCCGCACACACCCACCGGCCCGTGTGAGGCGGCTCCGGTGGCGCCGATGAGCTGCAGCACCGCCGGCTGCCAGGCGTCGTTGAGGGCCGCCAGGGAGCCCAGCTGTCGGTCCGAGGCCATCGTGTACTGGGTGAGGTCGTTGGTGCCGATGGAGACGAACTCCACCTCCTCGGTGATCGGGCCCGCGGTGAGCGCGGCGGCCGGAACCTCGATCATCACGCCCGGAGTCTTCAGTCCTGCCTCGGCGGCCATGGTGCGGAAGCTCGCGGCCTCCTCAGCGGTGGAGATCATCGGGGCCATCACCCAGACGTCCACGCCGTCACCGGCGGCGGCCTCCGCCTCGGCGACGGCGGCCAGCTGCCGACCCAGCACACCGGGGGAGGCGAGCTCGGTGCGGAAGCCCCGCACACCCAGCGCCGGGTTGGGCTCTTCGGCGTCGGTGAGGAAGGGCAGCGGCTTGTCGGCGCCGGCGTCGAGGGTGCGCAGCACGACCTTCGCGGGCTGCTCGGCGGTGCCACGGGCCGCGAAGGCCGCTCGAAGACCTCGCGGTAGGCGGATACCTGCTCCTCGTGTCCGGGCTCGGAGTCGCGGTCGAAGAACAGGAACTCGGTGCGGAACAGCCCCACACCTTGGGCGCCCGCCTCGGCGGCGGCCCGGGCATCGGCTCCGTTGCCCACGTTGGCCAGCAGCGGCAGGGCGGTGCCGTCGGCCAGGCGACCGTCGCCGTCGAACGCGGCGATCTGGGCCCGGCGCTCCCGATGGGCCTGCACCTCGGCTTTCAGCTCGTCGGTGACGGAGGTGTCGATGACGCCGGCGGCGCCGTCGACGTGCACTTCGGTGCCGTCCGGGATCTGCAGCACGCCCGGGGCGGCCACCACAGCAGGCAGGTCAAGGGACCGGGCGATGATGGCGGTGTGGGACTGCGGACCGCCTTCCTGGGTGACCAGGGCCAGGACCTTCTCCGGGTCCAGGGTGGCGGTGTCGGCGGGCGCGAGGTCCTCGGCCAGCAGGATGAACGGAGTCTCGCTGTGGGGGATGCCCGGGGGCGTGACGCCCCGCAGCTGGGCGATGACCCGGTCGCGCACGTCACGGACGTCGCGCTGCCGCTCGGCCATCTTTCCACCGAGTGCTGCCAGCATCTGGGTGACCTCCGCGGCCGCCTCGTAGAAGGACCGCTCCTCGGTCTTGCCCCCGGAGATGCGCTTGATCGCGGCCTTCTTCAGCATCGAGTCGGTGGCCATCAGGGCGGTCGCCTCGAGCACCCCTTTGGCGTCGCCGGCGGCCTCGGCGGCCCGGGTCGCGCAGCTGCTCGGCCACGCGGCGGTGGCGCCTCCAGGGACTCCACAGCGCTGGCCTCGGAGATGCCGGAGTCCCGCGGGGAGTTCTCCGGCTCGGCGATCGCGTCCGGCATGGACAGCACCGGTCCGACGGCGCGCCCGGGGCAGACCCCGACCCCGGTGAACCGGGTGCCGGGCAGCGTGCTCGCCTGGTCAGCGGGGGCGGAGGGGAGGTTCTCGGGGGAGGTCATGGGTGAATCCTAGGTGGTGCGGGTCGGGTGCGGGGACGCGGGGCGGCCGTCTGTGCGCTCGCGCGGCGGCCGTCTGTGGGCCCGGCGGGCCG
>NZ_MDSS02000104.1 GCF_001758425.2 Nesterenkonia sp. PF2B19
CGGCGTCCCCGATCGTGGGCGCGCCGGGCGGCTGAGACCAGCTGTCGGCGTCGTCGGCGACGGCGTCGGACCGCGGCCCCCAGGGCCCCGATCGCCACCGGCCAGCCCAGACCCTCGGCGAATTCCGTCATGGACCGGTGGGCGCTGGAGCGGAATCGGCGCCAGGAGGGGGTGGGGATGCCGCGGGCCTCGAGGAGGGGCCACAGCACCGCACGGTCCCGGGCGATGGCCGCGCCGCCGTAGGTGCTCCCGGTGGAGCGCAGATGGGTGAAGGCCACGCCCGCGCCCTCGCCTCCGGGGCGGGTCCCCGCCGGGGAGGCGGTCAGGGAGCCCCCGGGCAGGGCGCGGGTGCTCAGCCCGGCCTCCAGCAGGGCGGTGTGGATGAGCCAGGTGTCCTCCTCGCGACCGCGCAGCAGCTCGCCTGCGGCCGTCGACGGGAGCGCCGCCGGGGCGGTGGACTCGGCGGCGCGCCGTCGAGCACCGTGAAGTCCGTGGCGTCCGGCGCCGGGCAGGGGCGGGACTCGATGGTGCGCACCGCGGCGCGGTCCGGGCCCTCATAGGCCCGGGAGAGGAAGACCCCCACGTGCTCCGCGGGTCCGGACACCACGGCGCGCAGCGTGCGGTCGGTCAGCCGACGGCAGGTCCCCACCAGCCCCATCTCCTGCGCGACGCCGGCGAACCAGTCCTCATATCCGCCGTGGGGCAGCCGACCCGAGACCGTCATCTCCACGCTCAGCGTCTCTGGGCCGCCCGTCTGTGAGGGGGTGCGCAGGGTGAGGCCCGCGGCGGCGGCCGCCCGAGCCACCATCTGGGCGGCAACCGGCAGGGCCGGGCCATAGACCGGGTACTCGTGGGAGTCGATCGCCGGCACCGAGTTGATCTCGCAGATCGCGGCGCGCTGCTCGTCCACAGGACGGCTGATGTCCTCGATGAGGAAGTCGACCCCGGCCGAACCCAGTCCGGGGATCTGGGCGACCGCCCGGCAGGCGGCCTCGACCAGGGAGGGGTGCATGTCCGGCAGGACCTGGGCGTGCTCGCCGCCCTGGTGGGTGTTGGATCCGTAGGAGTACTCGATGCGCACGCCGGCCTCCGGGACGGCGTCCAGGGCGGTGCCCTGGCGGGCCAGCAGACGTTCCAGCGGCTCGCCGCGGGGGATGGGCCGCCCGATCAGATGCGGGTTGTGCTCACGCATGGCCTGCCGCTCGTCGATGAGCTCCGCCACCGTGCGTCGGCCGTCCCCGACGACGGCGCCGCGGCGGCTGATCAGGGCGGAGACGGCCACACCCTCCAGCACGATGATCCGGTAGGCCTCGCCGTCGACGTGCTCCTCGACCAGGGCCTCCCGGACGCCGCGGGAGGCGTCCAGGGCGGCGTCGAAGGCCCAGCGCAGCTCCTCGGCGTCCCGGATGCCGGTGACCACGCCCTTGCCCTCGGTGCCGTTCACCGGCTTGCAGACCACCGGCCAGCCGATCTGCTCCGCGAACGCGAGAGCGGCGTCGAGGTCCCGGCCGGCGAACCGGCGCCCTCGTGGCGCGGGGACGCCGGCGTCCAGCAGCAGCAGCCGGGTGGACTGCTTGTTCCGCCCGATGGGGGAGGAGGGGCTGGAGTTCAGCACGGAGCCGGTCCGGTTGAAGGCCATGGTCCGCCCCTGGGGGTCGGAGGCGGTGAAGGTGAGCGCTCCGCTGCGCAGGGTGGTGAGCCCGTGCCGGAGGCTTTCGCGCTCCAGCAGGACCGTGCTGAGGGGCCGTCGGCCGAAGGCGGCCATGTGCCGGGCGATGTCGTAGACCTGAGGATCTGTCACGTGCGCCAGCATGGAGTCCGAGGCTGGGCGATCGCTGGAGATCTGCTGACTGTCTCGTCCGTGTCGATCGGGGCCGTCGTCCTCGCGGTGCGGCGACGGCGGACGTGGAGCCTGCTCTGGTATGAATGATGCTGTCGATTCCGGACGAACCATGGGGAGTGGAACGGGTGATGATGATCGGTCGACGACTGCGCCGGATGCGGCTGCTGCTCGTGGTGTTCGCCGCCACGGCGGCGGTGTCCCTGGTGGGTGTCGTCGCGCTCCTGCTGGGCCACGACTCCATCGGGCTGGTCCTGCTGATCCTGGCCACCCAGGGGCTCGTCGCCGGGTGCGCCACGGTGCTGCACCGGGCGGTGCTGCGCACCCGCACCCGCTCCGAGGAGGGTCGCGTGGGTGAGCCGCGTCCCGAGATCTCTCCCGAGGACGTGATCCAGGGCCTGCGCGAGGAGCTCGAGGTCCACGGCGCCAACGAGCAGCGCCTCGCCCGTCTGCTGCAGCAGCAGGAGGCCGCCCAGGCCCAGCTGCGACGTCGGCTGTTCGAGGAGTCGTTCCCCTCTCCGGCCGGGAGCGGCCTGCGGAGCAGCGCCTCCCAGAGCTCCACCCAAGCCGGCCCAGAGCAGGGCTGAGGGCGGCCATGGCAGCAGCCCCGGCCGACCCTGCGGACGTCGTCGACGTCGTCATCCTCTCCGACTTCCGCCTGCCCGGCGGCACCACCAGCTCGATCGCGGAGGAGGTCCGGGCCCAGTCCGAGGCCGGCATCAGCACCGCGCTGGTGCATGCGGCGGGCTCGATCACCAACTATCCGAATCCCTGGAGCACCCACATCCAGCGGATCCTGGACCTGCCCGGGGTGCGGATCGCCTCCTCCCGGGACCGGCTCCACGCCAAGGTGCTGATCATCAGGCACCCGACGGTGATCTACAGCACCCGGGCCTCCTTCGAAGGGCTCACCGCGGACCACGTGATCATCGTGGTCAACCATGCCGCCGTCGACGCCGCCGACGTCTGGCACTATCCGGTGGAGGCCACCGACGCCCGGGTGCGCCGACTCTTCGGCGTGGACCCGGTCTGGGCGCCGATCGGTCCGGTGGTGCGCCAGACCGTGCTGGACCAGACCACCCGGGTCCCGCTGCGGGAGACGGACTGGGTCAACATCTTCCGCACCTCCGGCGAAGTGCGCCGCCGTGCAGGCTTCATCGGGGAGAAGCCCGTGATCGGCCGGCACTCCCGCCCGCAGCCGGGCAAGTGGCCCGCCACCGGCAAGGACATCCTGCAGGCCTATCCTGACTCCCCGGACTATCAGGTGGAGATCCTCGGGGGAGCCCAGGTGGCCGAGCACAAGCTGGGCTACGTCCCCTCCCGCTGGCACGTCATCGAGTTCGGCGGGGAGGAGCCGGGACACTTCCTGGAGCGCCTCGACTTCTGGGTCTACATGCACCATCCGGACCTGAAAGAGGCCTTCGGCCGCGCCGCCATGGAGGCCTTGGCCGCGGGGTGCGTGGCGATCATGCCGCCCTACCTCGAGGAGCTCTTCGGCGACGCCGCCCTGTACGCGACGCCGCGCGAGGTCCAGGGGATCGTGGACGAGTTCCGCGCGGATCGGGAGAAGTTCCTCGCCCAGTCCGCGCGGGCGCAGGACTTCGCTCTGGCGTTCAGCCCGGAGATGCACATCCGGAGGCTCGAGGAGCTCGGAGTGCGGGCCACGGGCCGCCCGGCGGCGGCCGAGCCCCGTGATCTGCCGGCCCTGGACGGCCCCGCCTGCTGCTCGCCGCCGAGGCCGACGACGCCGTGGTCGCCGCCGCCGAGGCTCATGTGCGTGCCGTCGAGGACCGGGCGCTGCTGCAGGTGCGGCTCGCCGACCGGCCTGACGAGTCGGCGGGGCGGGATGCCGACCCGGAGCGTGAGCCGTCTCCGGTGCTGCATCTGCCGACCGCCGCCGGTCTGCAGACCGATGAGCGGACCTGGCAGCGGCACCTGCACGCAGGGGTGCGACGCCTGCTCCGCGCCCACCGTCCCGGCCATGTCTATGTGGTGGGCGAGCACGTGCCCGAAGGGATGCTGAGCGCCCTGGCTGGGCGGACGTCCCCGGCACCTGGGTGCGGGGACGGGCCGGCGAGGATGTGGCCCCGGACCCGCGGACGGCCAGCTGCTTCCGCCGGGTGGTGTCTCCCTCCGACCTGGCCAGCCCGGCGCCGCCGAGCATCGAGACCCGCCCGCACGACGCCCATGGACTGCCAGACGGCCGGACAGACGGCCTGACAGAAGGACAGGAGCCCCGCTGATGCCGACCTCCTCCGCGCCGCACGACGCCGAGAGCACCGCAGCCGAGAGCACCGCAGCCGAGAGCACCGCAGCGACCGCTGAGCAGCCGAACCCTGAGCAGCCGGCCGCTGAGCAGCCGGCCGATGAGCCCGTCGCCGGTTCGACCTCCTGGTCCACCAGCCTGGAGGGATGGGCGCGCGCCCGCCACGGCGGCTCCGTGCTCACCGTCCCCTCCACTCTGGACTTCGCCCCGCTGGGCACCCTGCGTCCGCAGACCTTCTACGAGCTGCCGGTGGTGCTGGCCGTGATGACCCGGCGGACGGCTCCGCTGCACGTGGCGCTGACCCGTGCGGTGGAGGTCATCAGGGAGGCCACCTATGCCTTCCGCGCGGTGGTCGTCACCGATGTGCCCACCAGTGCGCCGATCCGCACGGTCGACTGGACGGTGGAGCATGTCCTGGGGGAGGCCGACTGGGCCGTCCTGCAGGAGGAGAACTGGCTGCCGGCGGCGGTGGACCAGCTGGAGTGGGCGCGGCGTCAGTACGGCGCCTCGCTCGTGCTGGCCCCGGAGACGCCGGAGCAGGTGCTGGAGGACGTCGCCCGCGTCGGGGCGTTCACCCGGGCGCCGGAGAAGATCCTGGACACCGCCGCAGGGCTGGTCCGTGAGGCGCTGCCGGCGTCGGAGCCGCCGCCGGGTCACCCGCCGAGCAGGAGCTGCCGCGCTGGTGGGACGCCGCCCGTGCTGACGGGCTGGTGCGGCGGGTGGCCGTCGGCGGCGGCTTCACCGCTGA
>NZ_MDSS02000105.1 GCF_001758425.2 Nesterenkonia sp. PF2B19
CGCGGCCTGGGTGCGACGGCCCGCCCCACTGCAGGGGGCGGCACCGGCGGCGACATGCAGGTTCTCGCGGCGTCGCTGAGCTTGCGGCCAGCCATTGGGCGGCGCGGAGCCCGAAGACGGTGGGCAGCGCGGGCTGGGTCAGCGACCGGGCGACGGCGAGCGTCTCCCGGTGGGCGTCCGCCGTCCGGCTCAGCACCTCCCCGGTGCGAAGCAGATCCGTCACGACCTGGTCGATCACCCGACGCACCACCAGCATCAGGGCGGTGTCCAGCACGTCCTGGCTGGTGGCTCCGCGGTGCAGCGCGGCATCCGTGGCTCCGCGCTCGGCCAGCAGCCGGCGCACCTCGGCGAGCAGTGGGATCACCGGGTTGCCGCCGCCGGTGGCGGCCTCGGCCAGCACCGCCGGGTCCGGATGGGCTGCCATGTCCCGGCTCAGTTCCCGCAGTGCGTCCGCGCTCTGCGCCGGAGCGAGTTCCGCCTCGGCCAGCACCTCGCCCCAGGTCGCCTCCACCTCCAGCAGCGCGGCGACGACGGCGGCGTCGGAGGTCATCGACGCCGCGGCGGTCCCGGCCCAGGCTGGGTTCAGCAGGCCGTGCTGCCCGGTCGCGGGCCCAGCAGAGTGTTGGTGCAGGGGAGATGTCATGGACACCATCGTGTCAGTCCACCGGGCCGGTGACCTGTGGGGTGTTCGGGTAGCTCAGGAAGACCGTCTCGTCCTGGCCTTGGAACCGGATGTCGAAACGCAGGCCGCCGTCGTCGTCGCGGGCGGCGATCAGCGTGTGGCGTCGGTCCTCCGGCACGGAGGCCAGCAGGGGGTCGGCGGCCAGGGCGTCGGTGTGCTCCGGCAGGTACGCGCGGGTGAAGAGTCGGTCCATCAGTCCGCGGGCGAAGACCGTGACCAGGATGAACGGTGCCGCACCGGCCGCCGTCGGGCCCGGCTCCACAGTGGTGAAGCTGTAGTGGCCCACTGCGTCCACGGCGGCCCGGCCCCACCCGGTGAAGGTGTGGCCGTCACGGTGCAGGGAGCCCGGCTCGGCAGGGATGCGGCCCTCGCCGTCGGGCTGCCAGATCTCGATCAGCGCGTCCGGGACGGGGGCGCCCTCGCCGTCGTAGACGGTGCCGTGCAGCCGCACCGCCTGCGGGTGGGAGCGGTCCACCAGATCCGGCCCGCCCTCATAGGGCAGCGCGAAGCCGAAGAAGGGGCCCACCGTCTGGGCGGGGATGGGGGTCAGGTCGCCGGGGGTGCGGGCCATGATCAGTGCTCCTCCTGCTCGGACCAGGTGCGGTTGCTGCCGGACAGCACGATGTCCCAGCGGTAGCCGGTGTTCCATTCGTGCTGGGACACCGAGTGGTCGTACTCGGCCACCAGGCGGTCGCGCGCCTTGGGGTCCGTGATGGACTGGTAGATGGGGTCCAGGTCGAAGATCGGGTCCCCGGGGAAGTACATCTGCGTGACGATCCGCTGGGTGAAGTCGGTGCCGAACATCGAGAAGTGCAGATGCGCCGAGCGCCAGGCGTTGTGGTGGTTCTTCCACGGGTAGGGCGCCGGCTTGATGGTGGTGAACGTGTATTCCCCGTTCGGGCCCGTCAGTGCGCGGCCGACGCCGGTGAAGTTGGGGTCCAGCGGGGCGGGGTGCTGGTCCCGCTTGTGCATGTACCGGCCGGCGGCGTTGGCCTGCCACATCTCGATCAGCTGATTCGCCACGGGGCGGCCGTCGCCGTCGAGCACCCGCCCGGTGACGACGATGCGCTCTCCGATGGGCTCACCGTGGTGCTGGATGGTCAGGTCCGCCTCCAGCGGGGAGACGTCCTGGTGGCCGAAGGCCGGGCTGTGGAGCTCGATCTCCTCGGGGTCGGCGTGGTGCAGCGACTTGGTGGGGTGGCGCAGCAGCGAGCTGCGGTAGGGCGGGAAGTTCAGCCGGGCGCTGGTCTCCTCCCCGTCGGTGGCCTTGCGCGATTCGTAGTCGCGGTGGATCTGGGCGATCTCGGCGTCGATCTCCTCCTGGGAGGCCGCCGCCGCATCCGGATCGGTGGGCTTCTCCGCCATGGATCCGCTCCTTCGCAGGTGAGACCGGGCGCTCCCTCAGGATGCCGGTGGGGACGGGTGCGTCCTCAGTCTGCGGGGCTCTGAAGGGGTCGCACCACGGGTGTCTCATTCAATGGCACAGTCGGCTGGGGCATGGCCCGGCTGATGCCGCGGGCGGCGGTCTGCAGCGCCATGAGGAACTGTGGGATCTCGGGGGAATCCCGCGGTACGACGACGGTCAGCGCGGCCAGTGCGCGTCCGCGAGGGTCCAGCACCGGCACGGAGAGCCCTGCGGTCTCGGTGTTGATGACGCCCACCAGCAGGGCGTGGCTCCGCCGACGGGCCTCGGCGAGTTCCCGGCGCAGCTCCGGCCGGGCCGCCTCCGCGCGGTCCCCGTGCTCGGCCCACCAGCGCTCGGCGGTGCGCTGAGGTGCGAAGGCCAGCAGCACATGTCCCATGGAGGTCAGATGCGCCGGCATGGTGGTCGCCACCTCCGCCGGGTTGGCGACGGCGCCGTGCCGGGAGAGCCGCTCCACGATCAGTGCGCCGTCGTCGGCGAGCACCGAGAGCTGGGTGGTCTGCCGGACCACCGCATTGACGTCCTGCATGTACGGCAGCGCTGCGCTGCGCAGCTCCCGGTGGATGGGGGCGTGCTGGGCGATCTCCCACACTCGGCGCCCGACGACGATCTCGCCACCATCGGTCAGCGCCAGCAGGCCGCGTGTGCGCAGCTCCCGGATGAGCCGGTATCCGGTGGTCCGGGGCAGGCGTGCGGCGGCGACGAGGTCGCCAGGGGTCTGGGCCGGCTGCTCTTCCAGGGCGGCGAACAGCCGCATCACGCGGTCCAGGACGGCGTCGCCGCTGGGGGAGTTGGCCATGGGACCAGGGTATCGGCCATGCCGTGGGCGAGTCCTGTTCAATGGGATTCTCCTGGTGTCTCGCCCCTGCCGTCGCCACACTGATCGTGTCCCAGAACACATCAGCAGGACCAGATCAGCAGGGAGAACCAGTGAGCGCACACACCAGCCGAGTCGACGTCGGCATCGTGGGCGGCGGGCCGGCCGGCCTGATGACGGCGTTGCTGCTCACGCGCCGCGGGATCAGCGTCGCCGTCGTCGAACGCCGCAGCCAGGAGACCATCCGGGCCACTCAGCGGGCGGGCATCCTCGAGGCGCCGACGGTGGACATGCTGGTCGACGCCGAGATCGGCTCCCGGGTGCTCACTGAGGGGCACGAGCACGAGGGCACGGTGCTCAGCTTCGACGGGGTCCAGCACCGCATCGACTTCCAGGCCCTGGTGGGCCGCTCGGTGTGGCTCTACCCGCAGAACGAAGTCTTCCATGATCTGGCGACCGCCTGGCAGGCCGAGGGCGGCGAGATCCACTGGGAGGTGGACGACGCCGCCGTCGAAGGGCTCGAGGGCGACGCCCCGGCGATCACCTTCACGGATGCCGCCGGCGAGGCGCGGCGGATCGAGGCGGAGCTGATCGTCGGCGCCGACGGGTCCCGGTCCATGTGCCGGAAGCTCATCCCTGATGACGTCCGCACCGACTACCGCACCACCTACCCCTTCGCCTGGTTCGGGATCCTCTGCGAGGCCCCGCCTACTGCCCCGGAGCTGATCTATGCGAACTCCGAGGTCGGCTTCGCGCTGATCTCCCAGCGCAACGAGGACATCACCCGCATGTACTTCCAGTGCGATCCGGACACCGACCCCGAGGACTGGAGCGACGACGCCATCTTCGACCACATCCAGCGGGTGCTCGGCGGCGAGGACGTGGTGGCGCTGAAACGCGGGCGGATCATCGACAAGACGGTGCTGCCTTTCCGCTCCTACGTCTGCGACCCGCTGACCCACGGGCGGCTCGTCCTGGCCGGCGACGCCGGGCACACCGTGCCGCCCACCGGTGCCAAGGGGCTCAACCTCGCCTTCTCCGACGTCCGCGCCCTGGTGCCGCGCATCGAGGAGTTCCTCACCGGCCTGAGGCAGGGCGTCGAGGGCGCGGCCGACGTCGACCCGGAGACTGTCACCGAACCCCTGCGCCGCTATTCGAAGACCGCATTGGACCGGGTGTGGAAGGCCCAGAACTTCTCCTGGTGGGCCACCAACCTGCTGCACCGCCGGCCCGGGGAGGATCCCTTCGCCCACCAGCGACGCCGCGGTGAGTTCGACGCCATCACCGGATCAGTCCACGGGCAGGCCTACTTCGCGGACTCGTACACCGGCTGGGCCGACGCCTGACGACCTGAGAACCTGACGACCTGACCACCTGAGAACCCACCACGGGACAGACCACCGGGCAGACCACCACGAGAGAGAGGCATCGATGACGCTGCTGGACTCCACCACCTGGACGGGAAAGATCCACTCCACGCGCTGGACGGAGGGTTCCGACGGCACGATCACCGTCCGGGAGCCCGCCACCGGCGAGACCCTCGGGGCCCGTGGGCGCGCCTCCCGGGAGGACGTGCTCGCCGCCTCCCGCGCGG
>NZ_MDSS02000106.1 GCF_001758425.2 Nesterenkonia sp. PF2B19
GCAGGTGGTTCTTTGGCGATTACCATCCTGCGGGCGGGAGTCCGTTCGTTTTCTCATCGCCCCGCCGGCTCCGACAACCTCATGCCCCACAACACCTAGAATACGCTGCGGCAAGTTACGGAGACGTACACCTTCGGACAGGGAAACTCGCATCCCGTTATTGGCGAGCTCCAGCGCGATTTGGAAACCAGAGTTTCCACCCCCGACTACAGCGATGTCTTCACCGCGTAGCTGACTCGGGTTCCGATACTCCTCGGAGTGGATCTGCAAGACCTGCGGGTCAAGCCTGTTGGCCAGGGCGGGCACGAAGGGCGAACCGAAAGCCCCCGTCGCGACGACAACAGCTCTGGCCTTCAGGGGCTCCCCGCTTGCGAAGTGCAGCCGAAAATCCCCTGCCGCTCCGTTCAATTTCGTCACACGGGTGTCGAGGTGAACGGGTAGGGCGTACCGTTCGGCATACATCGCCAGGTAAGCAGCCACCTCATCTTTGCCAGGGTACTTCCAAGGGTCACCAGGAAAAGCGAATCCAGGCAGTGAGTTGTACTGTGCAGGCGTGAACAAGCGCAGAGAGTCCCAGCGACGTGCCCATGAGGCACCCACCTTGCTGGCCGCCTCGAGTAGCCGGAAGTCGACTCCCGCTTCGGCCAGGTAGTACCCGAGTGCAAGACCCGCTTGGCCCGCACCGATAACTGCCACATCAACCCGATCGGGCGTTTCCAGCCTCATGACAGTACCTTGTAGTCCGAACCTGACCCTGCCTTGGCGGGGACAACAGGACGCGCTGAGGGGTAATGAGAGGTTCGGGTACGAGCCGCGCGTAACCCGTTGAGAATGATGACGACCTCGGCGAGCTCGTGAATGAGGACGACGGCGGCCAGGCCGATCACGCCGAAGAGCGCCAACAGTGGTAACACCGCGATCAGGACCAGGGAGAGGATGATGTTCTGGTTGATGATCATCCGTCCTCGCCGGGCGTGCGCCAGGGCTTGAGGGATCAGGCGGATGTCTTCGCCGGTGAAGGCCACATCAGCTGATTCCACCGCGGCATCGGAGCCGGTGGCTCCCATGGCGATGCTATATCTGCGGCGGCCAATGCTGGGGCGTCATTGATGCCGTCACCAATCATTGCCACCCGGTTGCCTGCCCGCAGTTCGGTGATGGCGGCGGCTTTGTCTTCTGGGCGCAGCTCTGCGCGGACATCAGTGATCCCGGCTTCAGCCGCTAGAGCATGGGCGGTGCGCGTGTTGTCACCGGTAAGCATGGTAACCTTGACCCCGGCACGGGTAAGCCGCTGGATCGCTTCTACTGCTTCTTCGCGCAGTTCGTCCCGCACACCGACAGCCCCGACTGCCTCCCCCTTGTGGTGGATGATCACCACGGTGTTGCCCTGCTGCTCCAGCTCAGTAACCTGATCAGCGAGCGAGCCGGGGCCAAGCCACCGGGGACTGCCCACCGCGATTCGGCTGGCCCCGATAACTCCGGTGATGCCCTGTCCAGGGTGCTCAGTGATTTCGGTGGCCTGCGGGGCATCAGCCGCCGCATGGGTGATGGCTGCCGCAAGGGGGTGCGTGCTGTGAGCTTCCAGTGCTGCCGCCCAGTCCAGCACCTGCTGCTCGGTATTCCCGGGGACAGTCAGCACAGCGCTGACGGTGGGACGGTTACGGGTCAGTGTGCCTGTCTTATCGAAGGCCAGGTGGCTTACAGATCCCAGTTGCTCGAAAGCTGCACCGGACTTGACGATCACCCCGTGGTTGCTGCCGCCGCCGATGGCAGAGACCACGGTGATCGGTACCGAGATCGCCAACGCGCATGGTGAGGCGGCTACCAGCACGATGATCGCTCGGGTGACCCACTCCATGGGGTCTCCGAAGATTGAACCCAGCGCCGCGATCAGTATCGCCAGCAGGAGTACACCGGGAACCAGGGGACGGGCGATGCGATCAGCCAGTCGGGCACGTTCACCCTTCTCCGCCTGGGCCTGCTCGACCAACTGGACCACTGTGGTCAGCGAGTTGTCTGTTCCCGGTGCGGTGGCTTCGACCTCCAAGACCCCGGTGGTATTGATCGACCCGGCCAACACCTCATCACCAGGGCCAGTCTCTACCGGAATCGACTCACCAGTGATCGCTGAAGTGTCCAGGGCTGAACGTCCGGTGCGGACCACCCCGTCAGTGGCTAGGCGTTCCCCGGCCGTCACCCGGATCAGCTGACCCGGCACCAGAGTAGAGGCAGCCACCTGCCGCTGATCGCCAGCCTCGTCGACGATGGTGGCGCTGGCTGGCAGCAGGTTCAGCAGGGAACGCAGCCCGGAGCGGGCTTTGTCCATCGCCCGATCTTCCAAGGCCTCTGCAATGGAATAGAGAAAGGCCAGAGCTGCGGCTTCTTCGATGTAACCCAGTGCAACCGCTCCAGTGGCGCTGATCGTCATCAACAACCCGATACCCAGGCGGCGACGCACCACCAGCGCCCGCAAAGCACCAGGAACGAACTGAGAAGCCCCCAACAATAGGCTGACCCAGAACACCGCCAGCGTCACAGTCGAAAGCGGGTCCTGATCTGCTGCCCCGGTCCACTCCAACACCCACCCTGTGGCCAGCAGCAACCCCGAGACCAGTGGAATCAGAACACGACGATCCCCCACCACTGAGGCTCTTTAGTGCTCTCCGCAGAAGCCGTGTTCTCACTGGGGGAAGCACACCCGCAGGCATCCACGCTCATCGCTGCACCTGCTCTCCGCCAGCGCAGCACCCCTCCGGGCACACCGGGTCAAGACACTCCGCACCCTCATCGACTGCCAGGGTTGTCTCCACCAAAGCGTTCAGCGCCCGCGACAGGTGAGGGTCAGCGATCTCATAGCGGGTCTGACGGCCCTCCGGCTCAGCGACCACGATCCCGCAATCCCGCAAGCACGCCAGATGATTCGACACATTCGTCCGCGTCAACTCCAGGTCACGGGCAAGCTTGGCCGGATAACCCGGCTCATCCAGGAGGGACAACAAAATCCGGGACCGGGTGGGGTCAGCCATAGCGCGGCCCAACCGGTTCATCACATCAAGACGAGAAGCAATAGTCAGCACACACTGACCATACAGCGAACGATGACTAGTCAGCAAGTAGTGACCTAACCAGAAGGCTACCTTCAGTACGCGGGAGGTTGCAGGCGCACCTGGTGGGCATGAGCCACGACAACACCAGACACCCCTCGCGCCGAACCAAGAAGTCCAAGCCCTCAGACACAGAGCTTGATGTTCCGGCGGTGCTTCCTCATGTGATCATCACCGTTATCGAGCCGACCGGGACTCTGGCGGTCACCGTAGATGGCGAGGACTTCCCCGCACCAGAAAACGTGGCATGGTCTCGTGCCCGATTCGGCGAGCTGCTGGACGCGGTCACTGAGGACCGGACTCGGACGGTGCGGATCGAGGTTCACGAAACCGACGGGTCCACTTTTACTGACATCATCCGAGCCCGCAGGCGCACACCCACCACCCCAAACCCCGAGGCGGAGCAGGCAGAGAGCGCACGGTCTAAGGCCAGCGGGAAGGCGGCTGCGGCCACGGTCTTGGGTGAGGGGTTCCTGCCCGGTGAGGACGTGGCTATCGCTGCGGTGGTCACCGACACCACCGCCAATGACGACGGAGAGGTCGAGACCCGTCTGACCCGGCGGCAGAAGACGACCTTGCGTGCTGGTGCTGAGGTGCTGGTCTTCGGCCGGTCCTCGGGGACCACACTGGTGAGGCGGCTGCCATGACCCGGGGCATCACTCCGGGGTCTCACCAAGCCGGAGGTATGGGTGATGAGGTCACCAACGCCCTGATCATCCTGCTCATGGTCACCGCAGGCATTGCAGTGATCCTGCGTGCCGCTGGCACTGTCGCCGCCTGGATCACCGGCGCATCACTGCCGGAAGCTGGCCCGGCTGCCGGGTTGGGGGTTCTGTTCAGCCCTGGTGATCCTGCCGCCGTGCTAGGGCGTGTTGCTAAAGGGTGGAGCGTCGGTCGTCGGCGAGTCTGTCCTTGTGGCACGCAGAGAGATATCTGACGAGACCTGGGCAGTGATCGGCCGTTGTTCCCGGCGGCGAAGTCCACCGGAAGGCCGCCGGTGGATCCACGCACAGTCGTCGAGGCTGCCGCCTGGCGGTACAGGACCGGCTCACCTTGG
>NZ_MDSS02000107.1 GCF_001758425.2 Nesterenkonia sp. PF2B19
CTGGTCGGGCCCCGCGGCCTGCACCACCTGCTGGGCGCCGACCCGCCCGCAGACCTCCCGCCGCAGCGCCGGCCCGGCACCTTCCGGGAGGCCCACATGCGTGACCAGCCAGCACAGCGGCGTCTCGAGCTGCTCCGGCGCCTCGACCCACAGGATCGACGGCGTGCCGTCCTGCTCGGCGCGCACCAGGTCCTCGATCAGCGCCGGGGCGAGCGCAGCCTGCGGATGCTCCGTGGCACGCAGCAGCAGCGGCGAGACGGCAGCGGGCGGAGTGGTCATCAGGGCCTCCTCACCCGCGCAGCAGCGCAGCGGGGTCGGTCTCGGTCAGACGGTCCTCGTGGCGGCGCAGCCACAGGGCCAGCAGCGCCAGACCACGGATCAGGTGCTGGGCGCGGGTGCGGGTGAGCTGACGGCGCCACAGCTCAGCGTCACCGGTGCGGAGCTTCTCACCCACCAGGCTCGCGGCCGGGGAGTCCATGACGAGGCCGCGGTACCACTGCGCGGCCTCCAGCGAGGCCCCGCGACGCCCATGCTGCCGGACGGTGGTCAGGTCGGCCGCGGTGGGGATCTCCGCCAGCTCGGGACGGATGCGGCGCAGCAGGTCCGGGTACCAGCGGCCGTCACGCTTCGAGGCGTGGGTCAGACGCAGCGCCTGAGAGACCACCGGGTGCGCCATGATCGGCACTGCGGTGGGGCGGCTGCCGCCGAGCACGGCGGCCGGCGCCATGCTGATCCCCGGCAGGGTGCGCGTCAGGTAGGCGGTGAGCGTGGCTCCCTGGGGGTGGTCGGCCAGCGGCTCGGCGAGGGCGGAGAAGTCCTCCCGGCCCGCCGCGGTGAGGCGGTCATCGCGCCCGGGGCCAGCAGCTCCTCGGCCACCTCCAGGTAGCGCGAGAGCCGACCGAAGCGCGAGGCGACCAGGTCTGCCGGGGTGGATCCGGCGGCGAGCGCGGCCGGGTCGTCGGGGAACCCTCCGCCGAGGAACACTCCTCCGCCCAGGCCGTCCAGCACGGTGCCGGTTCGGGAGGCCAGCTCCCGCGCCACCGGCATCAGCCAGACGTGGAAGGAGGACTGGTGGCCGGTGATCTGCGCATAGTCGAGGAAGTCTCGGCTGAAGCCGTCGTGGCGGCCGGAGACGATCCGCTGGTCCACACCCAGCCGGGTCGCGATGCGCGCAGCGGTGAGCTCCTCCAGCGTGGTGCCGGTGTCGGAGCTGGTGGTCCAGGCGGTCAGTTCCTCAGCAGGGACCTCGGCGGCCAGCCCGGTGAGCATGCGGGAGTCCCGGCCGCCGGAGAGCATGGGCTGCAGCGGCCCCGCGGCGGCGTGGCCGGCGACCTGCTCGCTCAGGGCGTCACCAGGTCACCGGTGAGGTCCTCGGGGGCGAGCTCCTCCTCGGGAAGGATCTCCGCCCAGGGCCATGCGGCGCGCCGCCGGCGCGCGCGACGCCCGGGGTGAGGTCGACGTGCTCCATGGGGCCGAGCCGTCGATGTCGGCCGGCGTCGTCCGGCCCGCCAGCGGGGCGCCGATCCCGATGATCTGCGCCCATCCGGTCCAGTCCGGGGCGACCGGCGAGGTCGCGGTGTCGAGCAGCAGATCCAGCTGGGTGGCGAAGTGGACGGCGTCGCCGGTCTGCTCCACATAGAGCGGCTGGACGCCTGAGAGCCCGGCGTGCAGCACCGCGGTGCCGTCCTGCCCCAGCACCACCCCGGCGACGTCGGCGTCGCGTGCGGCATGCTCCCAGGGATGGGGAGCGTCCGGGAGGCTGTGCGGCGCCTGCGGTGGAGAACATCCACGCCTCACCGTGCGGGTCCGCGCGGGAGAGGAGCGCCGCGCTGCCGATGATCAGGCGCCGGGACGGTCCACCACGACGGCGGCGTCGGCGGGACCAGCGACACCAGCGGCACCGGCGGCACCGTCTCCGAGCTGGGCCGGATCCGCCTCGAGTCCGGCGGCGCGGGCCATGCGACGGACGCGGTCGGGGTCGCCGGGGCGAGCATGCCGCAGACTCGGGTCGTCACTGCCACAGGGCCTCTCTTCGCGCATCGCGTCTCAGGTGCGTCGCCCCGGGACCGAGGGCCCGGGTTGGTACGATCCTAACGCTCCAGAACACCTGCTCCGGGAGGCGACGACACCGGATGGAACCTGCTGCTGACCAGCCGGACGGCGCTGCCCGTCCAGCCGCTGCTCCGACCCCGCCCACTCCGCCGACTCCTCCGAAGCCGCCCGCGCCCTCGATGCCCCGGAAGGTGGTGCGCAAGTCCCGGCAGATCGTCCGCCGGGCCCGGCAGAAGCGCCGCCACTGGCGCAAGGAGCTGCGGAAGTCCCGCCAGTGGGCGCAGGACTACCGGAAGTTCGTGCGCAAGGAGTTCCGCTGGGAGACCAGCCCCTCGATGCGGCGGCCCCAGTGGTGGGCCCAGGGCTTCCTCTCCCGCTCGGCGACCATCTACGGCCTGCCCAATGCGGACCAGCAGGACTACGTGACCGATGTGCAGCGCTACACGCGCGCCAAGCGGATGGTCCATGAGCACCTGCAGGAGGTGCTGGACAACAAGTTCTCGTTCTTCCTGCTGATGAACCAGCTCGGGCTCGATTCCGACGTGGTCCCGCTGCTGGGGCTGTACTCCCGCGGCGAGGTCCACGTCTTCCCGCATGACGACCAGGTGCCGCTGCGCGAATTCCTCCAGACACGCCTGGAGGTCGGGCGTCGGGTCTTCGTCAAGCCGCTGCGGGGCGCGGAGGGCCGCTTCGTGGTCTCCATCCGCCGCACCGAGGACGGCTGGCGGATGAACGGCGAGGACTGCGACTTCGAGGAGGTCGCCGCCTGGATCGAAGCCCGGCCCAAGCCCATGCTCTTCGAGGCCGCCGTGCCGCAGGCCGAGGCGCAGGCCCGGCTGAACCCGGCCTCCACCAACACGCTGCGGGTGCTGACGCTGCCAGATCTGACCCGCGGCAAGGAGCCGTTCATCGCCGTCGCGGTCCAGCGCATCGGCACAGCCCGGTCCAACCACGTGGACAACTGGACCCGCGGCGGGCTCAGCGCGAAGGTCGACGTCGAGACCGGCACGCTCTCCCGGGCGGGCCAGCTGCCGGACGACCACACGCAGGTGTGGCACACCGTGCACCCGGACAGCGGCGCCCCGATCGAGGGGGCGACCGTGCCGTTCTGGGAGGAGACCAAGCAGCTGGTGCTCGACGGCGCGAAGCGCCTGAGCTTCCTGGAGTACATCGGCTGGGACATCATCATCAGCCCCACGGGGCCGGTGATCCTCGAGGCGAACGTCAACTCCGGGATGAACGTGCTCCAGGTCCACGGCCCGCTGCTGAAGGACGAGCGGGTGCGCCGCTACTTCGAGAAGCGCGGCGTCGTGCCCAAGAAGCGGGACTGAGACCGACCGCCCCGACCCGGCGGCGCGCCCCTCAGACCGTGGTGACCAGGTGGATCTGTCGCAGCCGGTCCAGCGCGGAGGGCAGCTCGGCGGCCCGGATCGTGGTGGACCCGCCATAGGCCATCTGCAGCTCGGCGGTCCACCCGGCGCCCTCGGCCACGGGCCGGCGCAGCACTACGACGCCGTCGAAGCCGCGGGCCGAGCCCTCCTCCTGGGCGCTCTGGTCGGTGAGCAGCAGCACCGGGCCGGAGGCGCCGGGGCGCTCTCCGGCACCCTCCCCGGCGGCGCGCAGCAGGGCGGCGTGCAAACGCGCGCTCGCGCGCGC
>NZ_MDSS02000108.1 GCF_001758425.2 Nesterenkonia sp. PF2B19
GCCTCAGCAGCCTCACCCGTGGTGTCATCCGTACCAGTGACCGTCAGATCACCCGGCTCGGTGCCCTCAGGAACAGTCCACTCAGTGGTGAAACCACCGTCAGCATCAGTCGGAACATCCTCGATCGTGCCGACGACGTTGCCGTCCTCGTCCGTGAACTCAACCGTCACCGTCGAGTCCGGGGTGTAGCCCGTGCCCTCGATGGTGGTGGACTCGCCGGGAGCCACCTCGTTCGGGTCAACCGTCAGTGCCGGGTCAAGGGTGACGCCCTCAGTGCCGCGCACGGTCGAAGACGCCAGGTTGACCTGAGCCAGCGGACCGGCAGCAGGCAGCAGGCTGACCTGCAGCGCCCGCACGGTGGAGGAACCCTCGCCGAGGTCGCCGACCTCGGGCTGAGCGTTCACCGTGAAGGAGACCACCTGGGTGACGACGTCCAGCAGCGGGCCGACGACCTCGGTGGCCAGCGGGCCGGTGATGCCGTCCACGACGCCTTCAAGGTCCGTCAAGACATCCAGGGTGTCCCCCAGGAGAGCACCCACGGTGTTGAGCACCAGGTCACCCAGGCCATCCGAGCTGGACAGGCCCAGCAGGTCCAGCAGAGGATCCAGGAGACCGACCAGGCCCGAAGTCGTCACGTTCAGGGAGTCCTCAGCGGTACCGTCCAGGATGTCTCCCAGCTGGGCATCCAGCGCGACATTGATACCCGCGAGTCCACCGATGAGGTTCACGTCCACATCCAGACCGAGCGAGGTCGTGGCGATAGTGGCGCGGAGGTTGTCGACGATCTCAGTGACCACATCGGTCACGGCCTGAGTGATGCCGTCAGCGATGGCCGCGAGGACCGGACCGCTGAGCAGCTCAGAGTTCGCCGGCATGTCATTGAGGTTCGGCAGCTCCGGGTTCGCCGCGAGCAGCGTCTCCAGGTCCACCGTGACCGCACCGGTGGTCAGGTCCACGGTCACGCCGCTGCTCTCGCCGACGACGTCGGCCGGCAGCAGTGCGGACAGGTCCGGCGCAGTGAAGTCGACGTTCGCACTGAGGTTGGCGAGGCCACCCAGGTCGATGCCGACGTCCAGCGCATCAGAGATCGAACCGGACAGGCCGTCCAGCGTCCCCTGCAGCTCGTCCACTGTGGAGAGCAGCTCGGTGTAGATGTCCCCGATGGCGGGGCTCTCGAGGCTCAGGGTCGCGCCAGCGATCTGGTAGTCGGTGACGGGCTCGCCGCCACCGATCTGCTCGATGTTGGAGGACAGCGCACCTGTCGTGAGGCTCAGGTCGCTGATCAGACCCTCCGAGGCGCCGCCACTGACCTGGGTGAGCAGCTCACTCAGGTCGATGGTCGCGTCCGACGGGAACTCTTCCGAGCCGCCCACGGAGATCGCGCCCTGGTCGCTTACCGCACCGGAGGCGGCACGGGCGTCACCGGTGCTCTGCGCCTCAGCGTACTGGTTGACGGCACCCACCTGGATGACGCCGTTCGGGCCGAAGAGCTGCAGCGAGTCGCCGAGGTCCACGGCGATGGCGTTGAGCACCTCGGCGCCGAGCGGGTTGGTCACCAGCGGGTGTTCACCACTCGGGTTCTCGGCGAACGCACCATTGACCTCGGCGATGTCGTCGAGGTTGATGCCGGCGGCCTGGCCGCCCAGGAACTTGCCCAGCGCTTCGGAGACGTCGGTCGGAGCCGCGTTGGCCGGAGCTGAGCCGGCCAACGCAAGACCGGCGGCCACCACGGTAGCGGTCACGGCCGAAGCGCAACGCTTGAGCAGGCCACGCGCTGGTGGCCCTTGTCTATGTCTGTGATCGGGTGCAACTAATGGCTTCCCCATGGAAGTCCCCCTGTTGTGTACTGTTCCGCGCTAGCCCTTCGACAAAAGAGCGCGACATCACACCGTGATGTCGCTGATCGCGCAGGAATTTCAACTTTTAATGGGCATGACGAGCGTCACGCTACCGTCAGCAAATCTAGCACAGCCCACGGATTGCCTGGTCGATCCGCGGCGGTCACACCCTGTCCGCCTGCCGCGCCAGATCCTGGCCTCGCATGCCGACCGGCCCGGAATCCCTGCATCGACGCGCAATCGAGAAAACTACTGGTCAGTACGGCAGGCATCGTGCGGCGCGGATCGCTGACTTTTATGATGCATTGTTTCGTCGCCCCAGCTGCGGCCCGAGAAAAGAACCTGCGTCGCGTCCCTCGAAATCAACCTGAGAAGGCCTGAGAGAAGACATTCTCGCGAAGCAGCTATCGGCGAGATGACAGCAGGACGGACACCTGTCCGACTAGAACAGCAGACGACGACGGCGCCTCCCGTGAGGGGAGACGCCGCCGTCGTCTTGCGATGGACCGGTCAGAGCCGGCTCAGGAGATCAGTCACCCGAAGCCCGCATCCGCTGGGAACGGATCACCGCGCCCGTGCCGAGCATCAGCAGGGCTACCGCGAGAAGCCCGAGCGTGAAGACGATCGCGCTGCCCGTCTTGGCCAGCCCGGTACCCGGACCCGGAGCGGGGGCACCAGCACCAGCTTCAGTGCCGTCCTCCGTTCCAGCCTCGGTGCCGACGCCGTCCTCGGTACCATCCTCAGTGCCGACGCCGTCCTCAGTGCCATCCTCAGTGCCATCCTCGGTGCCGACGCCGTCCTCGGTACCATCCTCGGTGCCGTCCTCGGCGCCGGCTGCCGGGTCAGCGACAGTCAGCGTGGCCGAGGCGCTCAGGGACGGGTCCTCGTCGTCGGTGGCGGTGATGGTCAGCTCACCCGGGTCGGTGCCCTCAGGCACCGTCCACTCCACGGTGAACGAACCGTCGTCGCCGACCTCGACACCCTCGATCGTGTCGACCACGTTGCCATCGGCGTCAGTGATCTCCACGGTGACGGTGGATCCGGGAGCGAAGCCGTCACCTTCGATGGTGACCTCGTCACCGGGGACTGCCGTGTCCGGCTCCACACTCAGACCAGGCTCGGCAGCCTCGTCGTCGTCGATGACGTTCACAGCGCCGGAGGCACTGATCTCCGGGTCCTCGTCGTCGGTGGCGGTGATGGTCAGCTCGCCCGGGTCGGTGCCTTCCGGCACCGTCCACTCCACGGTGAACGTCCCATCGTCGCCGACTTCGACACCCTCGATCGTGTCGATCACGTTGCCGTCGGCATCAGTGATCTCCACGGTCACCGTAGAGCCGGGGACGAAGCCCTGACCGTCAACGGTGACGTCGTCGCCGGGAGCGACTTCATCCGGGTGGATGATCAGACCAGGCTGAACCACCCCGTCCTCATCGGTGACCGTCAGGTGAGTCGACGCGGAGACGTCGTCATCCTCGACGTCAGTCGCCGTCACCGTCAGAATGCCCGGATCAGTGCCCTCAGGCACCGTCCACTCCACGCTGAAGCTGCCGTCACCGTCGGTGTCGACATCCTCGATCGTGGCGACGACCTCGCCGTCCTCATCCGTGAGCTCCACAGTGACCGCCGAGTCGGGCACGAAGCCCTCACCCGTCACCGTGGTGTCCTCACCCGGAGCAACCGTGTCCGGGTCCACCCCGATCGACGGGTCAAGGACCGGGTCCTCATCGCCGTCATCCGGGGCAGTGACGGTGACGGTGTCGGATGCGGTGACATCCGGGTCCTCGTCATCGGTGGCGGTGACCGTCAGCTCACCAGGCTCGGTGCCTTCCGGAACCGTCCAC
>NZ_MDSS02000109.1 GCF_001758425.2 Nesterenkonia sp. PF2B19
GGGCCTACGATTCCGAACAGGCTCGCCGACAGGCCCTGCAGGTCTGGGTCAACCACTACAACTATCATCGGCCCCATACCTCCTGCGGCGATCAGCCCCGGCCGCACTTGCCCCGGCGACTATCAACAACGTCATGCCCTCCTACAACTAGTCGGACACGCCATGCGCCGCCTAGTCGCAGGCGACCTCGGTGGCCTCTTCGACGGCCCCTCCACCGTCGAGTTCGACCCCTCCCTGCCGATGATCAGCCTCGACCTCTCCCGCGTCACCGAAAACAGCACTCTCATCTCGGTGTTGATGACCTGCGCCTCAGCGTGGATGGAATCAGCCCTCCTTGACCCCAATGGAGGCCAACGGTGGGTGGTCTACGACGAAGCCTGGCGACTGATGTCCCACCCGGCACTGCTGCGGCGCATGGATGCCCACTGGCGACTGGCCCGCCACTACGGCATCGCCAACCTGCTGGTGTTTCATAAGCTCACTGACCTGGACAACGTCGGCTACGCCGGCTCCGCCATGCGCTCCCTAGCCAACAGTCTGCTGGCGAATGCGGAGACCAGGATCGTCTACCGGCAAGAATCCGACCAACTCGGCACCACCGCCCAAACCTTGGGACTGACCGGCACCGAACAGAAACTGTTACCCACTCTCGGGGTCGGGCAGGGGTTGTGGCGGATCAAGGACCGCTCTTTCGTCGTCCAGCACCAACTCCACCCCGACGAACTCGCGGCTTTCGACACCACCGGCCGCATGACCGGCGGTGCATAGCTGAAAGCGACCCGTCATGGCCGACGAATACCGTCAGCGGCTCACCCGGAACATGGACATCCTCACCCACGGGTTGGAACAGATCGCCCACAACTATGCCCGACACATCACCCTGACAGAGGAAGATCCCGAGACCTTCGGAGCCGGACACTACGTCCTCTACCCTCACGGGCGCACGGACCGGCGGTTCACCGTTGAGGAACGCTACATCGACACCGACTGGTCAGACCCCGACCGACTACCAGCCTCCTGGACCTGGAAAGCCCAAACCCGACACCAACGATCCGATGGTTCCCATCCGTGGGTGACCACAAATCAGGGCGTGGTGCCGTCGAACTCCGTGCAGCAACTCCTGGGCTATGCGCAGAAGTGGGCCGCCACAGTGCGGGCCTCGAAGCTGCGTGAAGGGTTCTTCACTCACACGCGCCCAGGAACAGGACGAGATAAACCCCCACATATAGAGGGGCCTGGGCTGTCATGAACAGCTACGGTACTTCCTCCTTATCCCATCTTTGCCAGCGATTGGAAGGCGCATTCTGATTTGCACGGCTGATCACTGTCGGGGCAGGAGACCACGTGGTTGAGTGCTTCGGTAATCAGGGCGCGCATGCGGGTCAACCGTTGGATGTTCTCCTCGACGTGAGCCAGCCGGTCAGCAAGCACTGGGCGCAGGTTCTCTCGGACTGCGGTACAGGTGCCTGTGGCGATGACCTGGGAGAGCCACCGTATTTCTTCCAGGTCCAGGTCGAGTTTCTTAGCAGTGGCGATGAACTCCAGCTGATCAATCACGGTCTGGTCGTAGTCCCGGTACCCGTTGGGGCCACGCTGGGAGGTGATCAGGCCGAGGTCTTCGTAATAGCGCAGCGTGGTGGCCGGAACCCCGGTCCGTGCTGTGACTTCTGAAATCCTCATCTTTCAATCCTCCGGTCAGCGGAGCCCTGGAGCCCGGCCTCTTTATGACGGACGAGTTGGGCCAGCAGGGCCAGTATGGGCAGTTCGATCAGCGGGCCGACCACCAGGGCCACGGCGATCAGGGGCCGGTCAGGGAACGCAGCGACGGCGATTCCTAGGGCGATGGGTGAGTTTCTGGCGGTGGTGACCATCGTCAGGGTCACCCGCTGGGGGCCGGGCAGTCCCATCAGCTTGGAGACCGCGGTGGCCACTAGAGGGACGACAATGAAGAACCCGGCCAGGGCAGGCAGCAGCAGGACCAGTTCTGTGCCGTGTTCGGCCACAACGGGGGCTTGCCAGGCGAACATCGCGAACACGGCCAGGCACAGCAGCGGCACCACCAGCCGGCCAGCCGCCGGGTTCAGCGTCTCGTGCTGCCATTGTGCTCCCTTGGTCCTGCGGGTGACCCAGCGGATCAGGAAGGCGGTCACCAGCGGGGTGAGCAGCATCAGCAGCACCGCCTCAGCCAGGGTGGATGCATCGACCATGGCGGCCTCCCCGCCGAGCAGCAGCACGTAGACCGGCAACAACAACAGTTGCAGCACCAGGTTCACCGGCAACAACGCCGTTGCGATCCCGGTGTGGCCCTTGGCCACAGCGGTGAAGACCAGGTACCAGTCAGTGCACGGTGTCACCAGCAACAGCAGCAGTCCGATCCGCAGGTCCGGCTGGTCACCGAGAGCAGCCCGGCTCCCAGGGCCCAGGCCAAGGCGGGGGTGAACAGGTAGTTCAGCACCAGGCTGGCGGCCACCAGGGACTTAGCTCGGCGGACTTCACTGACTTGGGTGGGGTCCATCTGCACGAAGATCGCCACCAGCATCACCAGCAGGGCCGGGATCACCACATATTCGCCAGCCTCACCGACCGGGGTCAGCAACCCCACGGCAAGGCCAGTCAGTACGGCGGCTGCGACGAAGACGCTCTGCAGGCGCTCGACCAGGTTCATCTAGGGCATGTCTGACAAATGTGCGGTCCAGGCGATCACCGCGTTGAGGACGACAGCAGCGCGATAGGTCAGCGCGTGCTTGTCATAGCGAGTCGCGAT
>NZ_MDSS02000010.1 GCF_001758425.2 Nesterenkonia sp. PF2B19
CTCTGCGCGTCGTCGTCGCGCGCGCGCGCGGCCGGCGTGCTCGCCGTCGAGAGCCGCCGTGGCCCGCACGCGGGAGGCCGGGTCGACCGTGCCAGCATCATCAGCCCCGGCATCGTCAGCCCCGGAGCTCAGGCGCAGGACGAACTCGGCCGGGGCCTCGGAGCTGAGCGAGAGGTGAATGGTCTCGTCTCCATGGCGCGGCTCCGCTCGGAGGGTCTGGCGCCCCCGCCGGGCGTCCTGCCAGCTGATCTCGACGACGCCGGTGCGCAGGTCCACATCACGCCGCCGGCTGCCCGGCACCGGGTCCGCCTCCGGATCGGTGATCACCAGTCGGGCGGCGGGCACGAAGGGATCCGTCCAGATCAGGGCGCCGCCGGGGCTGTGCTCCTCGGCCGCCTCGGCGAGCAGATCTCCCGCGGAATCGGCGTCGCCCTCGAGCAGCGCCTGGCGCATGGCGGGAAGCCGGGCCTGCAGGTCGGGCGCCGGCATGTGGGGGTTCGCGGGTAGGAAGAACC
Source organism: Nesterenkonia sp. PF2B19 (assembly GCF_001758425.2). Classification (GTDB taxonomy): domain Bacteria; phylum Actinomycetota; class Actinomycetes; order Actinomycetales; family Micrococcaceae; genus Nesterenkonia; species Nesterenkonia aethiopica. Next base: position 516 of record NZ_MDSS02000010.1, read on the forward strand.
ACTCATGGGTGAGGTCCACGCGGTGCTCCCGGGGGTCCCCGTGGATGAGGGCGCCCACCCTGCCGGTGCCCACCGGCAGGCCGTGCTCCCAGTCCTCACCGGCGGAGACGCTGGTGAACGCGCCTGGCGCCTCGTCGGGACGGGCTGACGGCGTGGCCATCCGGTTCCTCTCGCTCAGGGGGTGCTGCTCACTTCAGGCCGGTGGTGGCGATGCCCTTGACCAGGTACCTCTGACCCATGATGAAGAAGGCCACGATGGGAAGCAAGGACACCACTGACATGGCGAACATGGGGCCCCATGACGACTGACCTTCAGCATCCATGAACTGTCGCAGCGCCAACGGCACCGTGTACAGGTCGGGGTTGGTGATGTAGATCAGCGGAGAGAAGAACTCGTTCCAGGTGCTGATGAAGGTGAAGATCGCCGTCGTCGCGAAGGCCGGGATGCACAGCGGGGCGATGATCTGGAAGAAGATCCGGAAGGGACCGCAGCCGTCGATCCGGGCGGCGTCGTCGAGCTCCCGGGGCAGGGCCCGCATGAACTGGACCATCAGGAAGATGAAGAACGCGTTGGAGGCCAGGAAGTTCGGCACGACCAGCGGCAGGTAGGTGTTCAGCCAACCGAGCTCGGAGAAGATGATGTACTGCGGGATCAGCAGCACATGCCCCGGCAGCATCAGGGTCACCAGGGCCAGGCCGAAGAACAGCTTGCGGCCGGGGAACTCCAGACGGGCGAACGCGTAGGCCGCGAGCGCCGAGCTGACCACGGTGCCCACGATGCTCAGGCTCACCACGATCGCGGAGTTCACCAGATAGTGGCCGAACGGGTGCTGCAGGGAGTTCCACCCCTCCGTGTAGTTCTCGAACCGCCACTCGGAGGGCCACAGACCCTGCTCGGTGAAGATGTTGGCGTCCGGCTTCACGGAGCTGGAGAGCATCCACAGCAGCGGGTACATCATCACCAGCGCCACACCGCAGAGGATCACGTGGCGCAGGAACCGGCTGCGTGCGGTGTCCTGGGCGTCGACGCCGCTGATCTCCGCCTCGCCGGAGTCCCGGTGCCGACGTCGTCGTCCTCCGGTGCCGCGCCGCGGCCTCATGGTGGGCGCGGGGGCGGGCGCCACAGGGCTGGTGGGAATCGCCATGGTCGGTCTGCCTTCTCTCAGTTCTCGTAGTAGACCCAGTACTTCTGCGCGATGAAGTTCAGCGCGGTGAACGCCGCGATGATCACCAGCAGCAGCCAGGCCATCGCCGAGGCGTAGCCCATGTTGAACCGGCTGAACCCCTCGATGTAGAGGTTCAGGTTGTAGAAGAGGGTGGAGCCCGCGGGCCCGCCTGAACCGTTGGAGAGCACGTAGCCCTGGGTGAAGGTCTGCAGCGTGCCGATCGTGGAGAGCACCAGGTTGAAGAAGATGATCGGGCTGATCAGCGGCAGCGTGATGGAGCGGAACTGCCTCCACCGGGAGGCGCCGTCCACGGAGGCGGCCTCGTAGTACATGGTCGGCACCTGCCGCAGCGAAGCGAGGAAGATGACCATGGGTGCGCCGAAGGTCCACACGTTGAGGATGATCAGCACGCTCAGCGCGGTGCTGGGGTCGGACACCCAGGCGGGGCCTTCGATGCCGAACCAGCCCAGGAAGGTGTTGACGATGCCGCGGGTGCCGAAGATCTGCCGCCAGAGCATCACGATCGCCACGCTGCCGCCCAGCAGGGACGGCAGGTAGTAGACGGCCCGGTACAGCGGCAGCCCCCGGATGCCCTTGTTCAGCGCGAGCGCGACCCCCAGTGCGGCGATCAGCGAGAGCGGCACGGAGACGAACGTGTAGGTGAAGGTGACGATCAGTGACTGCCCCACCGCGGGTCCCGGAACAGTTCGATGAAGTTGGCGAAGCCGACCCACTCCGGAGGGGTGAGCAGGTCGTAGTCGGTGAATCCCAGGTACAGCGAGGCCCCGAACGGGACGATCGTGAACAGCATCCCCAGGAACCAGGGCGCCAGGAAGAGGTATCCCGCCCACTGGACCTGGCCTCGCCCTCCTCTCCGCCGACGGCGGCGCGGCGCCGTCGACGGTGTCGCGGCAGGCCCCGGGGAGCCCGAGGGCCCCTCGGGCCGGGCCTCCGGCGCCTGGGTGGTGGTCATCGCCATCTCATGGCTCCTCTCGCTCCGCCCGGCGGCCCTCAGGCCAGTCCCATGGCGCCGTCGGCGGTCTCCCGCAGCCGCTGGGCGGCCTGCTCCGGAGTCATGCGCCCGAACTGGACCTCCTCGTCGACCTCGGTGAGCTTGTCCTGCACGGCGGAGCCGCCGGCGGGGTCGGGCCGGGACTCCGGCAGGTCCTCCTCGGCGAGGTCGAGGATGTACTGCATGGACTCCTGGTCGGCTTCGCTGAGGCTGTCGGAGATCTCCTGGGCCACCGCTTCGCTGGAGGGCAGACCTCGGGTGACCCCGACGGCGGCGTTGCCCTCGGCGTCGTTGATCATGAAGTTCAGCAGGTCCAGGGCGCCCTCGACGTTGGGAGCCTCCGCCCCGATGGACCAGTACATGGCGGTGTCGATGGACATCCCGCGGCGGGCGCCCTGCACCTCTCCGGGGAAGCGACAGAGCTGCAGCGGACCCTCGACGACGTCGCCGAAGACCTCGAGATTGTTGGTGGGGATGACCTGGCCGGCCACGAGGCCGGAGGCGATGGCGGACTCGGCGGCCGAGTTCCCGGTGATGTCGATGAATCCGGCCGGGGGCAGGCCGCCGCGTTCACGCTGCTCCACCGACATCTCGAACCAGGCGGCCAGGGTCTCCTCGCTGGCGCCGAACAAGCCGTCCTCGGTGTAGAGCTCCTCGCCGGTCTGGCGCACCCAGACCACCAGGTTCTGCACGGTGGCGAAGGAGAGGTCCACCCCGTAGACCTCGTCGCCGGCGGCGGCCGCGGCGTCGGTGATCTCCCGGCTGAAGTCCCAGAGGTCCTCCCAGGACCAGGTGAGATGGTCCGGCACCTCGGCGCCGTAGTGCTGGGCCCGGTCCGTGTCGATGATGAACCCCACGGCGTTCAGCCCGGCGGGGATGCCGTAGAGGTCATCCCCTACTCGTCCTAGCGGATAGGTGTCCGGGACGCCGCTCAGGTCCAGCACGTCGGTGTGTTCGCTGAGGTTCAGCAGGGCGCCCCGATCGGCGTACTCGCGGAGTCCGTCGCGCCGCTGGTTCATCAGGTCCGGGATGTCTCCGGCGGCGAAGCGGGTCGCCATGCGGTCCTGATAGGGCCCCGAGTCGGCGTAGTCGGTGGTGATGCTCAGCTCCGGGTGACGTTCCCGGTAGACGTCCAGCATGGCCTCGGTCTGCTCCGCGCGGGTGGCGTCTCCCCACCAGATCACATTCAACGACTCGGAGCTCCCGCCGGCGGAGGCGCTGCCGCCCCCGAAGCGGTCGCAGCCCGCCAGGGAGATCGCGGCGGCCCCGCCGAGCCCGAGGCCGAGCAGCGTGCGGCGACTCAGCGCCGACCGGGCCAGAGTGCGTCGTGCCATGTCCATGGAACTCTCCTTGTCGCTCGTGACGGTCCCGCGTCACTCCGGCGAGAAACCGGTTTCTCGTGAAGGGATGGCGCCACAGTACTCTGTGACCCATGCCACTTCAACAGCTGAACGGCGATCCGATGATGCCGCTCTCGTGTCACCTCATGCGCGGCGGGCATGAGACGCACGGGCGCGGAGCTGTGCGGCGCGCCACCCCACTCCCGGAACCACGCATCCTCGATTAGGCTGAACACGTCACATCGCGCAGTCCACAAAGGAGCACACCATGCCAGGTCCGATCATCGTCGCGTCGACGGAAGCCCCACGGCCCGCAAGGCCGCGGAGAAGGCCCGTGAACTCGCCACCAGGCTGAACGCCCCGCTGCACGTCGTCTCGGCCTACGCCGACGACCGCACCGAGGTCGTCAACAGCGGGTCGGACCAGTGGGTCGTCTCAGACGCTGACAACGCCCGCTACATCGCCGAGAAGGTCTCCGAGTCGCTCAAGGCCCCGGGCGTGGAGATCCTGCCCCGCTCCGTGCACGGCAAGCCGGCCGACGCCCTGATCAGCTATGCGGAGAAGATCGACGCCGACGTCATCGTCGTCGGCAACCAGCGCATGCGCGGGGTGCGTCGCGTGCTCGGCAGCGTGGCCAACTCGGTCTCCCACAACGCCACCTGCGACGTCTACATCGCCAACACCTACGCGGACTGACGCCCAGCGTCAGACCCAGCGTCAGCGGCCACGACGGCGGCTCCGGCATCTGCCGGGGCCGCCGTCGTCGTCAGCGGGGAACACGGTGGACAGCATCTGCGTCATGACGTGATGTGCATCACATGATGCCCCATCGGTCCTGGACCTCCTCAGGCCGGCGATCTACCGTCGAGAAACCGGTTTCTCACCGGATGGCGTCCCTGCCCGTCCGGTCGGACCCGGCATGGATCCCTCGACGCGAAAGGCCAGCGATGCCCCTCACCGTCCCCGACCCGCAGACTCGTCCACCCACCAGCAGACACCTCCGACGGCGCGCCCGACGGTCCGCCGTCTCGACGCTGCTGGCCGCTTCCCTGCTGGCAGGCTCCGGCCTCACGCCAGCACAGGCGACGCCGTCGGCACCGGCGCCGCTGTCGGTGACGCCTCCGGCGACCACCACCTCCACCACCTCCACCGCCTCCACCACCCTGTCCGCGGAGGACCAGCTCGCCCGGGAGACCCTTTCTCCGGGCGACGGCTGGGCGTCCGCCGACGGCGGCACCACCGGCGGGACGGAGGCCGAGGAGATCGTCGAAGTCACCAGCCGCGCCGAACTCGTCGACGCCGTCGCCGGGGATGAACCGAAGATCGTGCGCGTCACCGAGGACATCCACGCCGATGAGGCCGATGACGGCTCCCTGATGACCTGCGAGGACTATCAGCGCGACGGCTACTCCTGGGAGGACTATCTGGAGGCCTTCGACCCGGAGCAGTGGGACGGCGCCGCCGAGGGACCTCTCGAGGAGGCCCGCCGTGCCTCCCACCGAGCCCAGGGCGAGCAGATCCGGCTGAAGCCTGGCTCCAACACCACGCTGATCGGCGCTGAGGGCGCCACACTCACCGGGTTCCAGGTGGAGCTCGCCGAGGTGGACAACGTCATCGTGCGGAACCTGCGGATCTCTGACCCCTATGACTGTTTCCCCCAGTGGAAGGGGAACGAGTGGGACGTCGAGTGGGACAACGTGACGCTCTCCGGAGCCACGCACGTCTGGCTGGACCACATGACGCTCGACGGCGGCGAGACCGACCACGCGGCCCAGCCCGAGGTGTTCGGCCAGCAGGTGCACCGCCACGACGGCATGCTGGACATCGTCCGCGCCTCCGACCTGGTGACGGTCTCCTGGAGCCGGTTCGACGGCCATGACAAGGCGCTGCTGTTCGGCAACGGCGATGACCGCACCTCCGACCGCGGCACGCTGCGCGTGACCATGCACCACAACGAGTTCACCGACCTCGTGCAGCGCGCCCCGCGCGTCCGCTACGGACAGGTCCACGTCTACAACAACCTCTACCGAGTCGCCGAGTCCGCCCCGTATCTGTACTCCTGGGGCGTCGGCGTGGAGTCGAGCATCACGGCCCGGAACAACGCCTTCGAACTGGGCGACGGCGTCACCGCGGCTGACATCATCCACGCCTGGGGAGGCGACGGAATCGTCGAGGAGGGCACCCTCGTCGACGGCGAGCCCGTCAACGTGCTGGACGCCTACCTCCAGAAGCATCCGGACGCTCCCCTGAGCGACGAGATCGACGGTGAGTCCGGCCCCCACGGGGTGGTCCAGACCGCCGCACGCGCCGCCGACGCCGTCGACGAGCACGCCGGAGCGACCCTGACCCCGGAGTGGACCGACCCCACCGACCCGGTCGCCGCCGGCGAGGAGGTGCTGGACCGCATCAAGGCCCCCGACACCACCACCGAGGCGGGCCCCGTGTGGTCCCCCACGCCGACCGGATTCGCCGCCACCCCCACCGACGACCTCCCCCAGGGGACCACCGGAGGCACCGGCGGCCCGACCGTCACCGTCGAGGACGCCGAGGAGCTCGCCCACTGGGCCGGCCAGGAGGAGCCGGTGACCATCTTCATCAAGGGAGCCGTCGAGGTCGAGGAGCTCGGAGAGATGATCCGGGTGGCCGGCGACAAGACGATCGTGGGGCTGAACTCCCGCGCCGCGCTCGTCGGCGGCGGATTCTTCCTGGATGAGGTGCAGAACGTGATCATCCGCAATCTGCGCATCCGCGACTCCTACGTCCCCGGCGACTGGGACGGCAAGGAGAACGACCACGACGGCGTCCGTGTCGACACCTCCTCGCATGTCTGGCTCGACCACATCGACTTCACCCGGATCGGAGACGGCGAGGCCGACCTGCGCAAGGACTCCACCGCGATGACGCTGTCCTGGAACATCTTCCGGGACCACAACAAGGCCATCGGGGTGGGCTGGACGGACAATGTCGAGACCACGCTGACCATGCATCACAACTGGTTCTCCAACTCGTACCAGCGCAATGCGAGCATCGACAACGTCGCCGCCGGCCACCTCTACAACAACCTCGTGGAGGGCTTCGGCCAGTACGGCACCATGTCCCGCGGGGCCGCGCAGCTGGTCATCGAGAACAGCGTCTACGCCCATGGCGAGGACCCTGTGGTCGCCAAGGACCCGGAGTCCCAGGTGGAGCTGCGGGGGAACAGCTTCACCGACGTGCGGGGACGCCGGGATGACACTGGGCCGACCTTCGAACCCTCCGAGCATTACGACTACACCGCCGACCCGGTGGACGACGTCCGCCGTCTGGTGACCGCCGACGCCGGTCCGCTCGGCGCCCCGGAGAAGGTCGGCCGGACCGTGACCGTGGCCCTGGACGGCAGCAGGGACTACGAATCCGTGACCGCGGCCGTCGGTGCCGCCTGGCGGGCTGATCGTCCCGTGGACATCGTCATCGAGCCGGGCGTCTATGAGGAGGTCGTCCGTCTCTGGCCCGGCATGGAGGGCATCACCGTCCGCGGCGCCACCGGTGATCCGGAGGACGTCGTGATCTCCTACGACCTGGCCGCCGGACAGGAGAAGTTCTACGGCGGGACCTTCGGCCTCACCGGCTCCCCCACGGTGGCTGTGCTCGCCGAGGACGTCACCCTGCAGAGCCTGACGATCGAGAACGCCTATGACGAGGAGGAGCACGGCCCCAGCCAGGCAGTGGCGCTGCGCACGGCCGCTGATCGGGTGGTCCTCGACGATGTGCGCCTGCTGGGGAATCAGGACACGTTCCTCGCGGACACGCCGTCACGGGACGAGGGCGCACGGGTCTACATGCGGGACTCGTACCTGGAGGGCGATGTGGACTTCCTCTTCGGCGGGGCCACCGCCGTCGTCGAGAACTCCCACATCCACTCGCTGGACCGCGGTGAGGAGCACACCAACGGCTATGTGGGCGCACCGGCCACCCACACCGGCGCTCCGGGCTTCCTGATCCTGGACAGCACCTTCACCTCGGACGCGGCCGAGGGCACCGTGCACCTGGGGCGGCCGTGGCACCCCAGCAGCAACCCGGACGTGGAGCCGTCGATGATCGTGCGCGATTCCGAGCTGGGGGCCCATATCGCCACGCCCGCCTGGGCGGACATGGGCGGCCACTCATGGGAGGACAGCCTGCTGGCCGAGTACGGCAACACCGGTCCGGGCGCTGTGCCCGACGGCGAGACCTGGGAGGGTCGGCCGCAGCTCACCGAGGAAGAGGCCGCCGAGCACACCCGGGAGGCGTATCTGACCGGTGACGACACGTGGCGCCCGTGGCGGTGATCCACGCCCCGGTGGGCCACGCGCCGGTGATCCACGCCCCGGTGAGCCACGCGCCGGTGATCCACGCCCCGGTGAGCGACACAGCGCGCTGACCGCCGCACGGCACGACACGGCGGCCCCGGCACCTGCCGGGGTCGCCGTCGTCCTCAGTCGAAGTACTGCTGGATCACCGGGCCGACGAGGTCCTCCAGCTCCTGGACGGATGCGGAGGCCATCGGCTCGATGCGCAGCACGTGGCGGGCGATCACCAGTCCGAAGAGCTGAGCCACGGCGGCCTCAGCCCGCAGCTCACGATCTTCCCCGGTCATGCCCTGGGCGATCCGGGCCACCATGACGCGCCGTCCGAAGCCGCGCAGCAGGGCAGAGGCGGAGTCCTGGGACATGGCGGCGCGCAGCAGGGCCAGCAGCGGTGCGCGGCGCACCGGATCATCCCAGACGCCGAGGAAGACGTGGACCAGCCGACGGCCGCGCAGCTCCAGCGGAGCTTCCTGCACCGCGGCGGCGACGCCCTGCGGATCGAAGGGCACGTCCACCGCGGCGGCGAACAGCTTCTCCTTGGTGCCGAAATAGTGATGCACCAGGGCGGGGTCCACTCCGGCGCGGGCAGCGATGCCGCGCAGGGACGCCTTCTCGTAGCCGGCCTCGGCGAAGCTCTCACGGGCGGCCGCGAGGATCTGACCCTTCGTGTCGGGCCGGCCGGCACGGCGCCCCTTGCCGTAGCGGGCCGACTCACCGGGCTGAGGGTCAGGGTCGGCGTCAGCGTCCATCAGGACTCCCCTCCGCCCGCTCGGCGGGCCCACAGCACGAGCGCCCCCGGAGTGACGAAGACGCCGGCGACCAGCGCGACGACGATCGCGACGGCACCGAGCCTACCAAGGGTCTGGATCGGCACCAGGGCAGACCAGGAGAGGACCAGGAGCGCCCCCAAGGTGGTGACGGCGGATCCGGTCAGCGCTGCCCCGGTGGTCCCCACGGTGGAGGAGACCGCTCCCTCGGGAGCGCTCATGGGCAGCTCCTGGAGGAAGCGGTTCACCACGTGGACGCCGTAGGGGACGCCGATCCCGATCGCCATGGCCGTCAGCGTCGCGCTGAGCACGTTGAGGTCGATGCCCAGCACCCACATCATGGCGATCACCCCTGCTGCGCTCGTCACCGCAGGGATCATGGCGATCACCCCGAGCACGGCTCGACGACGCCACAGCCGGTAGGTGGCCATGAGCAGCACGGTCACGATGCTCAGCGTCAGCAGGATGGACCTCACCTGAAACTCGGCGAGATCCCGGTTCATCTCGGCGACCACCATCGGCTCGCTGGAGATCGACACCTCTGCCCCCTGCTGCGTGACGGGGTCCAGCGCGGCAGCCAGGTCCTCGGCCAGCTGCTCCGCTCCGCCGTCGCCGGCGGTGGTCCGGATCTGCCAGAGCAGAGTGTCCGACTCGGCGGCCTGACGCGCCATGATCTGCGCCTCTCCGCCCGAGACCCGCACACCCTCGACCTCGGCCACCTGCTGGCTGGCCCTGTCGAGCGCCGACCCGAGATCGGCACGGGTGTCCGGCGGGTCGATGAGGACGAAGGTCGCCTCGGTGATCTGGGACCCGAAGAGCTCCTCCTGGTGCGCCAGGGTCGCCTCGATGTCGGACCCCTCAGGGAGGAAGTCACTCCTGTCGAACTGGGTGTCCAGGCGGAAGGAGGCCAGGACGGCCAGGCCGATGAGCATCAATGCCACGACGAGACCGGCCAGCGGCCTCCGATCAGCGGTGCGGACCGCCGCGCGGTTCAGGACGCCCGAGGACGGCCGCGCGCTCTCGCGCCCTGTGGGCTGGGCGCCCGAGTCCCGCCGGCGGCGCCTGGCAGACGCCGCGGCGAGGCGCCGTCCCCAGAGAGCCTGGGTCGCGGGGACCAGGATGATCATCACCAGGAAGGCGCAGAGGATCCCCAGGGCCACCTGGACTCCGAAGGTGGCCAGCAGGGGAAGTGGCGCGGTCGCCGTCGCGCCGAATCCCACGCCGGTGGTGACCGCGGCGATGGCCAGGGCAGGGCCGACCGCGCGGACCGCCCCGGAGGCGGCCGGGGAGGGTGCAGCCCCCTGCGCGGAGAGCTCACGGAAGCGGGCCATGAGGTGCACCGCGAAGTCGATGCCGAGCCCGACCAGCAGGATGGGGACGATGATCGCCAACTGAGAGAGCGGCCCGATCCAGCCCAGCCCCTGAGGTCCGAGAAGGCCGGCCAGCCCGAAGGTCCAGACCACCGTCATCGCCAGACCGATCAGACCGACTCCGACGACCAGAGCCGACCGGAACGTCACCGCCAGCAGGACCAGGACCGCCAAAAGTGCCACCAGGAACAGCACGGGCGCCTCGCCGCGGACAGCGTCGAGCATGCCCTCCACGAACAGCCCCTGGCTGTAGACGATGATCTGCTGATCTGGAGTCTCGGCCACGGCTTCCTGGACCCGCAGCGCGGCCTGCGTGCGATCCTGCTCGCTGAGGCCCTCCCGGAGGAACGCGACGATGACCGTGGCCCGCGTGCTGCCGGCGTCGGCGTCATAGTCCCCCGAGATCAGGGCGGCGGCCTGCGGCTGAGCTGCGACGGCGCGGAGTCGCTCCCTCGCGTCCTGGGCGTCGTCCTCCGTCGGAGTCCGCTCATCGAGCCCGAGAAGCACCGGCAGCGAGAGCAGGCTCGGCCCTCCGTCGGCGGGCTCCCGCAGATCCTCCCCCAGTGCATCGGCCACGTGCCGCTGCACCTCACTGACCGCGGCCAGCCCCTCTGAGGTCAGAATGTCCCCGCCGGGGCCGGCGTCCACGATGACCTGCACGACGGCGGAGGGGTCGTCGAACTCCTGCTGCACGCGGGCCATGGTCTGCACCGTGGCAGAGTCCTCGCGCCCGAGCTGGGTGATGTCGACCTCGACGTCATTGAGCGACGCGGCGGCGACGAAGCCGAAAGTCACCAGCAGCAGGACGGTGAGCGCGGACTTCGGCCGGCGCACCACCGCCGCCAGGAGCTTCTCCAGGATGCGCCCCATGACGATCCCTCCCTGTATTTCATCATGCGATGAATTTCAGGGCAGGACTCGATCTCTCATTTTTCAACGCCTGATGAATTCCGTCGCGCGACTGCCCGCCGGTCCGTCCCCCTCGGCTTCGTTCGTCCCAGGGGAACACCACGGTGTGATGTCTCAGGACATAGGGGAACACCACGGGGACGGACGCACGCCAGGGGGCAGACGAACTGGACGAGGACGGACGCCCTCACGTCACGGGAGCGCTGCCCTGCTCACTGCCCTGCTCACTGCCCTGCTCACTGACCAGCTCGGTGCGCCAGGAGCGCGTCGGCTCCCAGCCGAGCACACGGCGGGCCTTCTCGAGGGAGAACGCCGGGGCGTCCCCGGTGAGGTCCCCGGCCAGATGCGCCAGGTCCGGGAAATGCTCCGGGATGAGCTCAGCCAGGGGCCGGCGGGCCAGCGCGTCCTTGGCTCCGACGAAGAACACCGAGCCGTTCTCCACCTGGTCGATCTTGGCCAGCAGCGTCAGCAGGAAGTCGGTGACGTCCCGGGCATCCACGTAGTTGAACAGCGCGACGGCGGACAGCGCCGGGTCGTCCAGGCGTTCGGTGAGCGTGTGCCCCTGCTGGGTGGGCGCGCCCGCCCACTCCTCCGGAGCGATGACGTAGCACGGCCGGAAGGAGACGAACGTGACCTCATCGGTCTGCTGGGCGAACATCGCGGCCACCTGCTCGGCCACGTGCTTGCTCAGCCCGTAGGCGTGCCACGGCTGAGGCGGCACCTCCTCGTCCAGGGGCAGCCGCGGCGGCACCCAGCCGGCCGGCGACCCGTAGCCCATGATCGAGGGGCTGGAGGCGATGACCACCTTCGTGGCACCGGCCGCCACTGCGGCGGCGGTCACGTTGTGGGCGATGCCGGCGTTGGTCTTCAGGATCACGTCCTCCGGGGCGCTGAATGGCACCGCGATCGCGGCCAGGGAGACCACCGCCGTCGGGGCGAGCTCCGCGAACAGGGCCTGGGTGGCCTCGGCGTCGAGCAGGTCGATGCTGCGGTGCTCGACCCCGGCCACGGGCTCTGGGGGCAGATCCCGGTCCACGCTGATGACCTCATGCGCGGTCTCGGCGAACCCGGCCACCACGCTGCGGCCCAGCCGTCCGGAACCGCCCGTGACGATGATGCGTTCTGCCATGGCTGTCCTCCTCGGTCCCCTGTTCAGTCCCTGCTCAGTGCGCGACGGCGGCGTCGGCGCGCGAGTCCGTGGCATCGGCCCCGGAGGCGGTCCCCGAGGCATCCCCGGAGGCCAGCCCCAGCTCCACCTCGGCCACCGTCACGGGGCCGCGCGTCTGCAGGGAGCGGTTGCCGCAGACGCCGACGGCGATGGCCTGGATGCCGTCCACCAGACCGGCGGGGCGGGCGTACGGGTCCTCGCCGGGACCGTTGAAGATGTCGGCCAGCAGCAGCCGGTCGCCGCCGCCGTGGGCCCCTTCGCCCTGGACGATCTCGAGCTCCTCGGCCTCGCCCCAGTGGCGCTGCAGCACCAGGCGCTCACCCTTGGAGCGCACCGCCCCGGACCGGCCGTCGTCGGCCACCGAGGGATCCACCGGGGAGCCGCCGGAGGCGGGCAGCACAGCGGCCCGCTCCACGACGTCGAGCTCCAGCCGGCCCTCGGTGCCGTTGACCGCCACCCGGTACCCCTCCCAGGGGGCGTGGGCGTTGAGCGAGTAGTTCAGCACCGCGCCGCGGGTGTAGTCCACGATCAGCGCGAGGTTGTCCTCGATGGTGATGCCCTCGCCGAAGACGTCCTGGTCACGGATGTAGCCGTCGTGGTGTTCGTTGTCCAGGTAGAGCTTCTGCAGGGTCTCGTCGGTGCGCAGGTCCAGGGCGAAGGGGTCGGCTGACGAGCCCTCGCGGGTGCCGCGCTCGGCGGGGGCGATGCCGCGGGCGGCGGCGTTCTTCGCCCCGTAGAACTTCAGCCCGCCGGAGGCATAGATGCGCTCCGGGACGTCGGCGAGCCACCAGTTGACCAGGTCGAAGTGGTGGCTGGCCTTGTGGATCAGCAGTCCGCCGGAGTTCTCCTTGACCCGGTGCCAGCGACGGAAGTAGTCCGCACCGTGGACGGTGTCCAGCACCCAGGTGAAGTCGATGGAGGTCACCTGCCCGATCCGGCCTTCGAGGATCGCGGCCTTCAGCGCGGTGTTGCGCGGGGAGTACCGGTAGTTGAAGGTCACGATGACCTCGCGCCCGGTGGCCTCCACGGTGCGCGCGATCCGGGCGCTTGACTCGGCGTCCACCGTCAGCGGCTTCTCCACGACGACGTCGGCCCCGGCCTGCAGGGACTCCACGATGTAGTCGGCGTGGGTGAAGTCCGGGCTGGTGATGATGACCCGGTCGATGCGCTGCTCCTGGATGACGGAGGTCAGCGCGGCAGGGTCGAAGGTGGCGACGTCGGCGCCGTGCTCCTCGCGGATGCGGCTGCGGTGGTACTCGACGCGGCCGGGGTTGGTGTCGGCCAGGGCGACGAGCTCGGCGACGTCGGCGTGGGGGCCGGCGATCGCGTCGGTGTACATCCTGCACCGGCTGCCCATGCCGATGATCACGTAGCGGGTGCGGGCGTTCTCAGTGCTCACGGGTGAGCCAGCTCCTTCATGCGGTGTACAGGTGGTGTGCGTCCGGGGAGGTCCTCCCCAGCAGTCTTGCCGTGTCGGCGGGGAATGAGAAGCGATCCGCCCATGCCTTCCGTGGATGGCACATGTGCCGCGTGGGCATCCACCCCGCAGACGCCGACGACGGCCGCCCGCCGCAGGCAGCGGCGGACGACCGTCGCACGGTCGGGCGGATCACTTGATGCCGGTGGTGGCCATGCCCTTGATGAGGAACCGCTGACCGAACAGGAAGATCAGGAACAGCGGCAGGATCGAGATGATCGACATGGCGAACATGCCGCCCCAGTTCGACTCGCCGGTGGAGTCGATGAAGGCCCGCAGCGCCAGCGGCACGGTGTACATGTCCGGTGAAGTCAGGAAGATCAGCTGGCTGAAGAAGTCGTTCCACGTCCACATGAAGGTGAAGATGGTGGTGGTCGCCAGGGCCGGGACCATCAGCGGCAGGATCACCTGGAAGAAGATCCGGATGTGGCCGGCGCCGTCGATCCGGGCCGCCTCGTCCAGGTCCTTCGGGATGCCGCGGATGAACTGCACCATCAGGAAGATGAAGAAGGAGTCCGTGGCGAGGATCTTCGGCACGATCAGCGGCAGGAACGTGTTCACCCAGCCGAGGTTCGAGAAGAGGATGTACTGCGGGATGATCACCACGTGCACCGGCAGCATGATGGTCAGCAGCATCGCCGCGAACATCGGGATCTTGAACTTGAAGTCCAACCGGGCGAAGGCGTAGGCCGCCATCGAGCAGGCGATGAGGTTGGCCAGGATGGAGGCGAACACGACGATCGCCGAGTTCCACAGGAAGTGGCTGAACGGGTGGCTCAGCGCATTCCAGCCCTGCACGTAGTTGTTGAACTCCAGCGTGGTGAGCAGGATGCCCGGCTCGCGGAAGATCGCTTCGTTGGGGCGCAGGGAGGAGACCAGCATCCACAGCAGCGGGTAGATCATCGCCAGCGAGGCGGCGATCATGACGATGTGCTTGACGGTGGCCTTGACCGCGCGCTGGGCCGGAGAGACGGACTTCATCGGGGCTCGGTCCTCCGAGGCGATGGAGCTCGCCCCGGCCAGGGCGGCGGTGGCGTCAGACTTGGTGGCGTCGGTACGGCTCATCGTGGACGTGCCGCTGGTGGTGGTCTGAGGAGAATCAGTCATCGTAGTGCACCCAATACTTGGAGAGCCAGAAGTTGATGGCGGTGATCGCCGCGATGATCAGCACCAGCAGCCAGGCCATCGCCGAGGCGTAGCCCATGTCGAACCGGCCGAAGCCCTGCTGGTAGAGGTAGAGCGTGTAGAACAGCGTGGAGTCAGCCGGGCCTCCGGATCCGCCCGAGACGATGAACGCCTGGGTGAAGTTCTGGAAGGCACCGATCAGCTGCAGCACGAGGTTGAAGAAGATGATCGGGGTCAGCAGCGGGATCGTGATGGTGAAGAACTGTTTGATCCTGCCCGCACCGTCGATCGAGGCGGCCTCGTAGTACATGTCCGGGATCTGCCGCAGGCCGGCCAGGAAGATCACCATCGGGGCGCCGAAGGTCCACACGTGGAGGATGATCAGCGTGCCCAACGCGGTGTCCGGGCTGGACACCCAACCCTGACCTTCGATGCCGACCATGCCCAGCAGCTGGTTGATCAGACCCGAGTGGCCGAAGATCTGGCGCCACAGCACGGCGATGGCCACCGAGGAGCCGAGCATGGAGGGCAGGTAGAACACCGAGCGGTAGAACGCCAGCCCGCGCATGCCGCGGTCCAGCAGCATCGCGATGGCCAGCGACACCGCCAACTGGATGGGCACTCCGACGAACACGTAGGTGAAGGTCACCTGGATGGCGTTGTGCAGGCGGTCATCGCCCATCATCCGGGTGATGTTGTCCATGCCGATCCACTCGGGCGGCTGGAGCAGGTTGTAGTTCGTGAACGCCAGGTACAGCGAGGCGGCCATCGGGAAGAGGGTGATGCCGAACAGACCGATGGTCCACGGCAGCAGGAACAGATGCCCTGCCTTGTTGTCCTTGTGCCTCCGTTTGCGCTGCCCCTGAGGGGCCTTCTTGAGCTGCTGGAGTTCGGCGACGACACTCATGGCGTCACCTCCCGCCCCGCCGTGCGGCGGTGCTCCGCGGCGGGGTCGCTGCTCTGCGACTGGGACAGCATGGCTGCCTCCTCGAAACTTTGGGAAATCGCTTTCCAGGTACGTTCCGTCAACGGTAAGTGAGGCCACATTGTGAGGTCAAGCACACCGGAGTCCGTACTCTGGCCCTGACCCGCGCGGATCGGGTCCCGGCGGGCAGCGCGGCCCAGGTGAACACGCGCACATCCGCGCAATACCGGGCAGGAGGGATTGAATCGATTTTTATAATGCCTTTCCGGCATCAATCCATGCAGCACCCACCGTGGACGGCATCACCCTGCGGCACTAGGCTCAAAGACGCCGTCGTCGCGCGGCTCCGCCGCCGCTGGCCGCTGCGAGGCCGGTGCCCGCTCGCCCCGCCGATCCCCCGCCGATCCCCCGCCGAATCCGCCCAGGAGAGCCATGAGCCTCAGCCAGCCCACCGTCGCCCGCCTCGAGATGCTGCTCACCGCCCTGCCGTTCTCCGCGGCGCGCCGCGTCACGGGCGAGGAGTCCGTCGACGAGTACAACGCCTCCTCCCAGACCTTCACCCGCATGGAGGCACTGATGGTGAAGGTCACCGACTCCGACGGCCACGTGGGCTGGGGCGAGGCGTTCGGACATCGGAGCAACCCGGCCACGTGGGCAGCCCTGGAGGAGATCGTCGGACCGTTCCACCTGGGACGCGCCGCCGATCCGCAGGCCGTCCACCACGAAGCGGAATACGCGTTCCATGCGTTCGGGCGGACCGGGCCGGTCCACTATGCGCTCTCTGCAGTGGACACCGCGCTGTGGGACCTCACCGCGCAGCGCACCGGGGTCCCGCTGCGCCGCCTGCTGGACCCCCAGGCCCGGGACACCATCGACTGCTACGCCTCCCTGGTCCACTACGGGGAGGACCCGGTGGAGGTCGCGCACCACATCGGGCGCGCCCAGCAGGCGGGATACCGCTCGTTCAAGCTGCACGAGTCGACGGCCCCAGCCGTCATCGCCGCCCGGACCCAGGCCGGCCCGGAGGCTGCCCTGATGACGGATGTGAACTGCCGGTGGGACGAGGCCGGCGCCGCCCAGGCGCTCGAGGACTTCGCCGAGGCCGATCTGCTCTGGCTGGAGGAGCCGGTGTTCCCGCCCGACGACACCGGCGCCCTGACCAGGCTCAATGCCGCCCACGGCCGGATCTCTGCCGGGGAGAACGCCTCCGGGGTCCACGGCATGGTCGAGCAGATTCGCGCCGGTGCAGTGTCCTACGCCCAGCCGAGTGTGGGCAAGATCGGCGGGATCTCCGCGATGCAGGAGGTGTTCGCCGCCGGGCGGGAGACCGGTGTCGCCGTCGTCCCACACTGCTTCTACTACGGTCCGGCACTGAACGCCTCGGCGGAGCTGATCGCCGCCCTGGGCCAGGACGTCCAGCTGGAGGTGCCGTTCCTGCAGTGGCCGCAGCGGCTGCATCGCCTGCACGGCGCCGGTCCGACGATCACCCTGAGCGAGGAGCCTGGCCTGGGCTTCACCCCGGATGAGCAGGTGCTGGCCGATCATCTGATGCGCCGGGCCGTGGTCGAGGCGTCGTAGAGTCGTGCGCATGAGCCACATCACCCCCGACCCGCACTCCAGCGCTGCCTCGCCCCGCGACACCGGCCCGCGCATCGCCTGCGTCCCTGACTCGTTCAAGGGCTCCGCCACCGCCGCCGAGGCTGCCGCCGCGCTGGCCCGCCGGCGCTCGGGAGGTGTTCCCGCAGGCGCGGATCACCGAGCTTCCCTTCGCCGACGGTGGCGAAGGCACCCTGGATGCGCTGCTGGCGGTCTGGGGGCAGGAGGCTGAACAGCTGGAGGTCCTCGACGCCATCGGGCGTCCCGCCACGGCCCTGGTGGGCCGCTCGGCAGACGGTCGGACCGCAGTGCTGGAGGCGGCCCAGGGCAATGGCCTCCCGCAGGTCAGCGATGTGCCGCTGCAGCCGCGCCGGGCTGACACCTACGGGGTCGGGCTGATCGCGCGGCACCTGCTGGACTCCGCCCCCGGCGGCACCCGCGTGGAGGAGATCCTGCTGTGCATCGGTGGCTCGGCCAGCACGACGGCGGCACCGGGCTGCTGCGCGCCCTGGGCGTGGAGTTCCTGGACGACGCAGGCGCCCCGGTGGCGCCCGGCGGGCAGGGGCTGGCCGAGATCGCTGCCGTGGACGTCTCCGGGCTGCATCCCCGCGCCTCCGACGTGCGGTGGCGGATCGCCGTGGACGTGGACAATCCGTTGACCGGTGAGCGCGGGGCCGCCGCGGTCTTCGGTCCGCAGAAGGGCGCGGATGAGGACGACGTCGCCGCGCTCGACGCCGGGCTCTCCCACCTGGCCGGCGTGCTCGCCGCCCACACGGGCGCTGAGGCCGAGGATTACCGGCAGGCCGCGGGCTTCGGGGCGGCCGGCGGCATCCCTGTGGGGCTGGTGAGCCTGCTCGGGGCCGAGGTGGTGCCGGGTTCGCAGATGGTGGGCGAGGCCGTGGGTCTGGCCGAGTCACTGGCCGAAGCCGACATCGTGCTGACCGGCGAAGGCTCCCTGGACTCCCAGTCACTGGGTGGGAAGGTCGTGGAGGCGGTGCGCCGCAACGCGCCGGCGGGTGCCGCCGTCGTCGTCATCGCCGGCACCGTGAAGCTGACCGCCGCCGAATGTCGGGAGGCGGGGCTGACCGGGGCATTCTCCATCGCGCCCGGGGCCGCGGAGCTTCAGGAGCTGCTGGAGCGCGCGCCCGAGCTGATCACGCAGACCGCGGCCCAAGCCTGCGGGCTGCTGGCGCACAGCCGCTGAGCTCCCTCCGCGGACCGAGTTGCCTCCGCGGTTTGGGCCCTTATCCGGCGCTGGGAGCCCTCAGAAGGGCCTAAACCGCGGAGTCATCGTGGCGCGGACTTCCCGGGAGAGCTCAGGAGTGCTGCTCCACCCAGGTGGTGAGCGCCTCCATGTACTTGGCGGCGCGCGTGGCGAGCTGCTCGTCTGGGCCGGCGTCGCCGAAGGTGTCCTCGGTGACCTGCACGGCCATCAGCGGGGTGCCCATGAGCTTGACCCCGAGCAGCGGCAGGAAGCTGCGCAGCTGAGTCTGCGAGTTGATGGTCCCGAACCTGCTGGGCGAGGCACCGGCGATGCCCATCGGCTTACCGCGCAGCACGCCCTGCCGCGGGGGTCGGGTGAGGATGTCGATCGCGTTCTTCACCGGAGCGGGGAAGCTCTGGTTGTGCTCCGGACTGACCAGCAGCAGCCCATCGCAGGCGGAGGCCTGCTCCTTGAATACGGTCATCTCGGCCGGGAAGTCGTCGTCGAGGTGCCGGTCATAGAGCGGCAGGGGGCGGATGTCGATCTCGGTGAGCTCTGCCCGCTCCGGGGCCTGGTCCACCAAGACCTCGGCGAGCTTCCGGTTCACGGAGTCCTCCGCGAAGCTGCCCACGATGTATCCGATCCGCACCATCTGTGCTCCCTTCCCGTCGACGACGATGCCAGTCTGGCACGACAGTCCCTGCGGGCGGGAGGAGGTGACGGGAAGGCCTACCCCTGGCGGGGATCCGGATCAGCCCCGGTCCATGCCGCCTCAGCTCCAGCTCAGATCCAGCGGAAGTCCCCGGAGCCTCCGATCCTCCACCGATGACCCGCACGCTCGACCTCAAGCCGCTGCAGGGCCAGCTCGCGAGCACGGAGGAGTCGGACCTCGCGGGAGAGAACCCGACGACGGCGTCGGGCTTCGCGGCGTGCGGCCCGAGCCTGCCGATGGGGCGGAGGTTCCAGACTCTCGGACGCGGGGGCATCCGGCCGGGGCGCTGTGGTGATCATGCACCCACGCTATGGAGCGATGAGGACAGATTCTGTCCTGATCTCGCGGGCGCTGGCGTCCGCCCCACGTTGACCCCGGAGATCGTATCGCTAACCTCGCGTCAGTGCGTGGATTCCGACCAACGCTCCGGGGTCAACGCCGGAGGGTCGGCTCATCCCCGCGGCTTCATCCGAGTGGTCGGCAGAGCCGGGGCAGGCAGGGGCGGCTCGGTGTGCCGCGGGAAGTCGCCGAACTGCGGGAAGGGGCGGCCGTCGTCGTAGGTCTCCCCGGCGAGCGCGTCCCGCAGCTCCCCGGACAGCGGCGCTCCGAGCGGCTCACCCTCCGGCAGGTGCCGGTGCAGCGGGGAACCCGCAGGAGGAGGCTCGAAGCCCATCTCCGACTGGTAGGCGGCCCGGTAGGCGGCGATGTCCTCGTGGCTGCGACCCACGAAGTTCCACCACATCACGATCCGCTCTCCCAAGGGCAGGCCGCCCAGCAGCAATGCCGCCACGGGCTCCTCACCGGCGTCGATCCGCAGAGCGGTGCGTCCGACGTCGGCCACGGCCAGATGGTCGGCGGGAACGTCCGCGCCGTCGACGCGCACCCGGCCGGACACCGGGAGCAGGCCGTGTTCGTGATCTGCGGGGATCGTGAGCTCCAGGCTCGCACCGGGTTCCAGGCGCAGCTCGGCGCCGGTCAGCGGCAGAGGCGTGGGCACCGGCGAACGGCTGCCGAGCAGCTCGCCGAGGAAGACCTTCGCCTCCCAACCCCGGCCGGTGACGGTCTCAGGACGGTACGCCGCCAGTGAGGGCTCCGAGAACCGGTGGTCCTGCGGGAACGCGAACCACAGCTGCGCGCCATGCAGCACAGTGGTGTCCTCGGTGGAGTACTCGGAGTGGCTGATGCCGCTCCCTGCGTTCATCAGGGCCAGCTCACCGGGACGGACGGTGGCCCAATGTCCGGCGGAGTCCAGGTGGTCGATGCGGCCGGAGAACAGCCAGGAGACGGTGGCCAGTCCGGTGTGCGGATGGCGGGGCACCCGCATCGGCGTGGACGCGGAGACGTCGTCAGGACCGTAGAAGTCCAGGAAGCACCAGGCCCCCACCAGGGAGCGCGCACGCTGTGGCAGGGTTCGGCGGACAGTCATGGCCCGCGGCCCTCCGAGCGGCACCTCCCGCGGCTCAAGGATCTCGACGCCGGAGTCAGCCACGGCGACGCCGTCGCGCAGTCCCCCGGTGCCGCCCACCTGGGGGCCGCCCACCTGGGGGCCGTTGACCTGGGGGCCGTTGACCTGGGGGCCGTTGACACAGACCCGCTCCTGCGGGGCGCGCTCCACATTGCTCATCCTGGCACCTCCGACACTCAGCCACGGGGGTCATTCAGATTTGAATCATCTGGGGTCTCCACTGTAGCCGAGAGGAACGACGCCGCAAGAGCCCCGGCCGCCTCCCTCTCTCACCTGATTCCCACAGTGAGCCGTCATCCTGGAACTCATGAGGACAGGCGCCCGGTCCGGCCGGTCGTCCAGGCCTGGCCTGCGGCACATCCAGGCCTGGCCTGCGGCACCCCGGACCGCGGCGCATCTCCGAGCCGGGCCCGCCCTCCGCGCTGGCCTGGATCTCGCCGGCCTGATTCTGTCCGGCCTCGATCTGCCCAGCGGGGAGTGCACCCTGAGCAGGTCGTGTAGCCTCCCATGACCATGGGGAGGTCACGCGAGGAGCGCACCGGAGGGACGTCACGACGGCGGCGCGTCACCATCGCCGACGTCGCCGCCGAGGCCGGGGTCTCCACCGCGGCAGTCTCCAAGGTCCTCCGTGACGCCTACGGCGTGAGTGACCAGATGCGGACGAAGGTCCAGGCCGCCGTCGATGCCCTCGGGTACCGGCCCCACACCGGCGCCCGGGCGATGCGGGGACGCTCCTACACGGTGGGGGTGATGCTGCTGGACGTGGCCGCGCAGTTCCAGTGGGAGATCATCGACGGCATCAGCACCCATCTGGAGTCCACCCCGTTCCAAGAGGTCCTCATCACCGGAGGGACGGACCCCGCCCGGCAGAAGCGCGCGGTAGAGGCCCTGCTGGACCGTCAGATGGACGGCCTGGTCCTCATCACCCCGAACATGGAAGCCTCGTGGCTCGAGGAGCTCGGACGCCGCGTGCCCCTGGTGACGGTCGCCCGCCATGGACCCTCACAGACCTATGATTCGGTGGTCACCGACGACCGCCTCGGTGCGGTCCTGGTGGTCGATCATCTCGTCGCCCTCGGCCACCGGCGGATCATGCACATCACGGCGCCGATCGGGGAGCTGGAGCGCCCGTCGGTGCTGTCCCAGACTCCGCGACTGGACGGATACCTGGCGGCCATGGAGCGCCATGGACTCCCCCCGCAGGTGATCGAGACGGACTATTCGGAGCCCGGCGGCCACCGCGCCGCCGCCCAGGCGCTGGACGCGGCGACCCCGCCGTCAGCAATCTTCGCCGGAGCCGACGGCAGTGCGCTGGGCGCCCTGCGCGCCGCTGAGGAGCGCGGCCTCGAGGTGCCGGAGCACCTCTCCGTAGTGGGCTTCGACAACGCCTTCGTCTCCGGCATCGGCAGGGTCTCACTGAGCACGGTGGACCAGGATGGGCCCGCCACCGGAAGGATCGCCGCGGAGCTGCTGCTGCAGCGGCTGGACGGCCGCACCGAACCTGCCCATCGAGTCATCTCACCCGACCTGGTGATCCGCGGAACCAGCGCTCCCCCGCGCTGACCTGGGCGGACCGAAATACTCCCCGACACATCCTATGAATCGTTTCATCTCCTGCTTGTAAAACGTTCTACATCCCTCTACGCTGTGTGACCACGCCCACGTGACGCACCTCACCGGGCAGCACAGGCTGTCACCCACACTCCCGCAGGAGCAACCCATGTCACTGAACCCCATGACGCCGGAACGTCGTCGCGCGTGGTGGACCGCCGGCATCGCCGGCATGGCGTCCTACCTCGACGCCGGAGCGATCGTCACCACCGGCACCGCACTGGTGCTCTACCAGGACGAGCTCGGCATCACCTCCGGCCAGTTCGGCCAGCTCTCCGCACTGCTGATGGTCATGATCGGCCTCGGCGCCCTGATCGGCGGCAATCTCTCAGACCGCTTCGGACGCCGCCGCGTCTTCACCGTCACCATGGTCCTCTACGCCGTGGGCGCGCTCATCCTGGTGGCCGCACCCGGCGTCGGCGCGCTGTACCTGGGCATCCTTCTGCTCGGCTTCGCCTCCGGCGCCGACCTTCCGCCGTCGTTGGCGATGATCGCCGAGGCTGCGCCGGAGAACGACGAGGGCAAGATGGTGGCGTTCTCCCACGTGCTGTGGATGATCGCGATCCCGGTGGTCAACGTCTTCGGCATCATCGTCGGCGGCATGGGAGCCACCGGAGCACGCATCATGTACGGCCATCTGCTCGTGGTCGCGCTCGTGGTGCTGGTGCTGCGCATGCGCCTGCCCGAATCTCCCCTCTGGGCGCGACGCCAGGTCGACGTGGACACCGGCGCCGTGGATCGGGCCAGCCTCAAGGACCTGTTCTCCCGGCGGTGGTTCCCCGCCCTGGCCGGCGTCGCGCTCTTCTACGCAATCACCAACATCGCGGCCAACACCAACGGGCAGTTCTCCACCTACATGTACGTCAATGTGGCCGGGGCCGACGTCTCCACGGCCTCGGCGATGAGCCTGGTGGGGCTGGGCTGCAGCATCGCCGCTTCTCTGTTCCTGATGCGCATCGTGGACACCCGATACCGGATGCTCGCCTTCTTGCTCGGCACCGTCGCGGCGGTCATCGCCTGCCTGGTCCCCGCCGTGGTGGGAATCTCCATCCTGGCGCTCGTGCTGTTCGGCGTCGTCTACGGGATCTCCGGCATCGTCTCCGGCGAACCCATGTTCAAGGTCTGGTCCCAGGAGCTGATACCCACCGCACACCGCAGCACCGCCCAGGGGGTGTCCATCGCGTTCGCGCGTGCCGTCGCCGCCGGCGTCGGGCTCGTCACCCCGGCGATCCTGGACCGCAGCGCCGAGCTGATGTTCCTGTTCCTGGCCGGGGTCATCCTGGTGGCCGGGCTCATCGGACTCCTCTGGGTGGCGCGCCGCCCGAAGGTCCTCCAGGCCGAGAAGGACCCGACGACGCACCCGCAGCCGGCTGACTCCCCGACCTCATGACCACTCGACACCCAGAGAAGGACCCCATGACGCAGCACCTCGCCACCGACCCTGGCAGCCACACCGCCGACCTGCCCCCGCTCACCGCCGAGGCCATCACCCCGGCCCGGCCCGTGGACACCGCCCCGCGATTCCGCCGTGCCTTCACGCTGGACACCGGACACGGAGGCGTCGCCCGCGCCACACTGCGGGCCTCCGCCCTCGGCGTCTACGAGGCCCAGCTCGACGACGTTCCGGTCAGCGACGACGTACTGGCCCCCGGCTGGTCCAGCTACGAATGGAGGCTGCGATACCAGACCTACGACGTCACCCACCAGCTGCGAGCCGACTCCGCCGACGACGAGCACGTGCTCACCGCCACCGTGGGCAACGGCTGGTACCTGGGCCAGCTCGGCTGGCAGGAGCGACGGCGGCTCTACGGGGAGCACCGGGGCCTGATCATGCAGCTGGACGTGGAGTACGACGACGGCCACGTGCAGTCGATCCGCACGGATGCCTCCTGGACGGCCTCCGGATCAGAGATCCTCTCCGACGACCTCTACGACGGCCAGACCATCGACGCACGCCGGCGGGAACAGGACGCCGAGCAGGTGCCGGTGCGCACCCTCGAAGTCGATGCCGAGCTGGTGGAGCCGCTGGGACCGCCGGTACGCCGCCAGCAGGAGATCGCCCCGCAGCGGATCTGGACCTCCCCGTCGGGGAAGACCCTGGTCGACTTCGGGCAGAACCTCGTGGGCTGGATCCGGATGACCGCGTCCGGGAGCCCAGGCGAGACGATCACCGTGCGTCACGCCGAGGTGCTGGAGCATGACGAGCTGGGCACCCGTCCGCTGCGGCACGCCGACGCCACCGACCGCTTCGTCCTCTCCGGCGGACAGGACACCTTCGAACCCACGTTCACGTTCCACGGATTCCGCTACGCCGAGGTGACCGGCTACCCCGGCACGCTGACCGCAGACGCGCTGACCGCCGTCGTCGTGCATTCCGAGATGCCGCGCACCGGGACCTTCCGCACCTCACATGACCTGGTGAACCGGCTGCACGAGAACGTGGTGTGGGGGCTGCGCGGGAATTTCCTGGACGTGCCCACCGACTGCCCGCAGCGCGACGAGCGGCTGGGCTGGACCGGTGACATCGCCGTGTTCGCCCCGGCGGCGGCGCACCTGTACGACGTGCACGGCTTCCTAGCCGACTGGCTGCGGGATGTGGACGCGGAGCAGCGGGCCGCTGACGGGTTCGTGCCCTATGTGGTGCCGGATGCCCTGAAGTACCAGGACATGCCGGAGGAGTTCCAACCCGTGGAGACGGCGGCGATCTGGTCCGACGCCGCCGTGTGGGTGCCGTGGGCGCTGTGGGAGGCCTCTGGAAACGCCGAGGTCCTGGCCGTCCAGTACGACTCGATGACCGCACACCTGCGCCGCGTGGAGTCCCGGCTCTCGCCGACCGGACTGTGGGATCAGGACTTCCAGTTCGGCGATTGGTTGGACCCTGATGCCTCTCCCCACGAGCCCTGGAACGCCAAGGCCGACCGTGCGGTGGTGGCCACTGCCTGTGTGGTGCGCACCGCCCGCATGGTCGCCGAGACTGCACAGATCCTGGGCCGTGACGACGACGCCGCCACCTTCCGCGCGCTGGCCGACCTGGTCCAGGCCGCATTCCTGGAGCACTATGTGGACGCCGAGGGGCGGATCCGCTCGGACTCCACCACCGTCTACACCCTGGCGATCGTCTTCGACCTGCTGGACGGGACACGGCGTGCCGCCGCCGGCGAGCGCCTGGCTGAGCTGGTGCGCCAGGCGGAGTTCCGGGTGTCCACCGGCTTCGCCGGGACCCCGTACATCACCGAGGCGCTGAGCAGCACCGGGCACACGGAGGAGGCCTACGGGCTGCTGCTGGAGACCGGCTGCCCGTCCTGGCTGTACCCGGTGACGATGGGGGCCACCACCATCTGGGAGCGCTGGGACTCCATGCTGCCGGACGGTCGATCAACCCCGGGGAGATGACCAGCTTCAACCACTACGCGCTGGGGTCGGTGGCCGCCTGGATGCACCGTGTGGTCGGCGGTCTGGCTCCAGCGGCGCCGGGCTATGCGCGGGTGCGGGTGGCCCCGCAGCCGCCGGTCGGGGTCTTCGCCGAGGAGATCACCTGGGCGGAGACCACCCAGCAGACGCCCCACGGGCTGGTCACCGTGGCCTGGCGGCGCGAGGGGCAGGCGGTGGTGCTGACGGTGGAGCTCCCGGAGGGGGTCGAGGCCGACGTCGACCTCTCCTCCACGTTCCCGCAGGCCGAACCGGCCGTGCTCGGGGCGGGGCGGCACGAGCTGCGATTCGGCTGAGGCAGGGTTCGGCTGAAGCGGGGCTCGGCTGAGAGGCGCCGATGGCCTGCCGCTGAGACGACAACGGCCCGTCTCCCTGATCAGGGAGACGGGCCGTGGCACGTGCGGCGGAAGCGCGGGCGCTTCTCCTCGCGGATCGATCAGTCGTCGGTCACGACGACCTTGACCTCGATGTTGCCGCGGGTGGCGTTGGAGTAGGGGCACACCTCGTGGGCCTTGTCGGCCAGCTTCTGCGCCTCATCCTGGGGCAAGTCCGGCACGACCACCTCGAGGGTGACCTCCAGACCGAAGCCGCCCTCGGGCAGCTTGCCGATGCCGACCTTGGCCCCCACGGAGGAGTCGCCCAGCTCGGCGTTCTCCTGGCTGGCGACCAGCTGCAGCGCGCCGTGGAAGCAGGCCGCGTAGCCGGCGGCGAAGAGCTGCTCCGGGTTGGCGCCCTCGCCGGATCCGCCCATGGCCTTCGGGGCGGCCAGGTCGAGGTCGACGCGGCCGTCGTCGGTACGGGTGTGGCCGTTGCGGCCTCCCCCGGTCGCGATGGCCTCCGCCGTGTACAGGGTCTCCATGGTGATCTCCTCTCGGTCGACGATCAGTCCTGCATCAGAACAACACATCTGTCCGGCCTTGACCAGGGGTTCGTGCCGGTATTCGCTCAGAGCTGTGCGCTGTTCAACCACTCCTCCACCCGGGGGCGGGACGTCGCCGGTGAGCCTGGCTCGTGTCACCGATGCCGTGTCCGGGCCGTCCGCCAGGCAGAATAGGGAACCATGCATTCCGACGACGCCGCCCGCCTCTCCCCCGGGGAGCCGCACCGCATCAGCGCAGGGCTCCGCACCCGGTTCGCCGAGGAGTTCGGCCGGGATCCGGACGGCGTCTGGTTCGCCCCCGGGCGGGCGAACCTCAACGGTGAACACGTGGACTTCCATGGTGGCCGGTGCCTGCCGATGGCTCTGGCGCATGGCACCTACGTGGCCGCCGCCCCGCGGCAGGACGGCCTGCTGCGGCTGCGCACCCTGGACCCGGAGCTCGACGACGGCGTGCAGACCCTCAGCCTGGCCGCCGTCGGCGCGGTGATGAGCGACGACGGCGCGGAGGCCGGCGAGCCGGCCACGATCACCGATGTGCACACCATCGTGCCCGGGCAGATCTCAGGATGGACCTGGTACGTGGCCGGCACCCTGTGGGCGCTGGCTCGGGTGGGCGAGGAGGCCCCGGAGCTGGCGGTGCCGGAGGACTTCGGCGCGGACCTGCTGATCTGCTCGACCCTGCCCATCGGCGGCGGGCTGTCCTCCTCGGCCGCGCTGGAGTGCTCGGCGATGCTGGCGTTCGTCGCTCTGGCCACCCCGCTGGGAGCGGCAAACCGTGGAACCGCGCTGGACGCGGCCCTGGACGACGAGCTGAGGGCCCGGCTGGCTGCGGCCTGCATGCGCGCCGAGGTGGAGGTGGTCGGTGCAGGCACCGGCGGGCTGGACCAGACGGTGAGCCTGAGGGGGCGTGCCGGTCATGTGGTGTCCCTGGACTGCCGGGACTTCACGGTGGAGCGCCTGCCGATGGACGGACTGCTGGCCGAGCACGCCTTCTTGGCGATCGACACCCGGCAGGCCCACTGGCTGGGTGACGGGCAGTTCGACGATCGTCGCGCCGACTCGGAGGCGGCGATGCGCCTGCTCGGTGTGGACCGGCTGCGGGATCTGCTGCCCGAGCACCCGGAGACTGGCGACGTCGACGTCGCGCTGGCACGGTTCGATGAGCTGACCGGCGGCCATGAGCTGGCCAGCGAAGCAGAGGCGCTCGAGGGGCGCAGCACGGCGGCATGCCGGCGTCGCCTGCGGCATGCGTTGACGGAGATGCTGCGATCTGAGCAGCTGGACCGGATCCTCACTGACGAGGAACTGGAGCCCACGACGCGGCCGCCGAGGTGGGTCGCATCCTCACCGCCGGGCATGCCTCGATGCGGGACGACGCCGAAGTCTCCTTCCCGGCGGCGGACGCCCTGGTGGGGACGGTGTCCGAGGTCGGGGCGCTGGGCGCGCGGCTGATCGGCGGCGGCTTCGGCGGTTCCGTGCTCGCGCTGGTGCCCCGCGACCGCGAGGATGCGGTCATCGGGGCTGCGGCCCGAGTGTGCCAGGAGCAGGGGTTCACCGCTCCGCGGTTCCTGCATGTGGAACCGTCGGCGCCGGCGCGCGTGGTGGGGTGAGGGCCTTCCAGGTGGTCGCACCAGCCCCTCTGGAAGGACCGACCGTCCGTGAGATCCGCGCGACCGACCTCCCCGCCTTCCTCGCCGCCCGGCCGGACGCCGCGAGCATGGGCCCGTATCTGCTGCGCCAGCAGACCAGCGGCATCGGCACGGGCCTGGTGGCCTTCTGCGGGGAGGAGCTGAGCGGGTCACTGGAGCTGTGCTGGACCTGGCCTGCCGAGGTGAGAAACGTCCACGTCGTCGAGACTTGGCGAGGGCAAGGCATCGGCACCGCGCTGATGAACGCGGCTGAGCAGGCGGTGCTGGCGCGGGCCGCACAGGGTGAGTCGGCGGACGATGGTGAGCCTGCCGACGATGAGGAGGCGCTGAGCCTCCAGCTGCGCGTGAGCGCGGACAACGCGGGCGGCCGGCGGCTCTACGAGCGGCTGGGGTACCGGCCCACCGGCGTGCGCACCACCACCACGTTCTCATCCGTGGACGACGGCGGCGCCCCCGGCACCGCCACCGAGACTGAGGAGCTGCTGGTCAAGCGCTTGGAGCCCTGAGCCGACTGCGATCAGCGACGCGAACGGGTGAAGGCGGAGAGACCCGTGATCTCTCGACCGACGATGAGCGCCTGCATGGAGTCGGTCCCCTCATACGTGGAGACCACTTCCATGTCGGTGAGATGACGCGCGATCTCGTTCTCCAGCAGAAGGCCGTTCCCGGCGAGGATGTCCCGTGCGGTGCGGCACATCTCCAGCGCCTTCCGCGACGTGGTCATCTTCACCAGTGAGGCCCGAGGGCCGGTCAGCCTCCCCGCCTCCGCGAGGTCGGCCATTCGCAGGCACATCAGCTGCATGGAGACCAGGTCGGAGAGCATCGTGGCCAGCTTCTCCTGGACCAGCTGGTATCCGCCGATGGGCCCGCCGAACTGCTCCCGCTCCAGGGAGTAGCGGACGGCGATGTCAAAGGCGGCCATCCCGTGGCCCAGCGCCTCCCAGGACGCCCCGCCGCGCGTCGCGGCCAGCACTCGGTTGACACCCGCGAAGCTCTCGCAGTGCTCCAGACGGTTCTCCGAGGGGACCCTGAGGGCCTCGATCACGATGTCCGCCTGGTTGATGGCACGCTTGCCGATCTTCCCGGTGATGACCTCAGGCCGATAACCCGCAGGCCAGGCGCCGTCGTCCTGCCTCTCCACCACGAACGCCTTGACCTGGCCGTCAGCCTCATCCCGGGCATAGACCACGACGACGTCGGCGGCATGTCCGTTGCCGATCCAGCGTTTGTGCCCATCGAGCACCCAGGTGTCACCTTCTCGGCGCGCCCGCGTCTCCAGCGAGACTGAGTCCGAGCCGTGGGCCGGCTCGGTCAGAGCGAAGGCCCCGGTCTTCTCCAATCGAGCCATGGCGGGCAGCCACCGGTGGTGCTGTTCGTCATTGCCCAGCATGTAGATGCTGCCCATGCACAGCGACGAGTGCACCCCGAAGAAGGTGTTCACGGACCCGTCGATGCGCCCCATCTCCCGCGCCACGATCCCCGCAGCTCGCCGGGAGAGCCCCGGACATCCGTGCCCCGGGATGAAGCCGCCCACGATGCCGAGCTCCGCCAATCCGGGCAGCACAGAGGTGGGGAACTCTGCCCGCTCCCAGTGGTCATCGATCACCGGGGCGATCTCTCGCAGTCCGAACTCCCGGACCCGGTCACGCAGGTCCCGCTCGTCCTGGCTGAGATCCGCGTCGAGCTCGAAGAAGTCCAGAACTGTCGGCTCCTGGCCTACAGAGGTGTCTGCCGCCGGAGCGGCACTCAGGGTCTCAGCCATCGAAGGCATCTCCTTCTCAGAACGTACGGGATGGACAGCAGGGAGTGGTCGGAACCGGTCGACTCGGGGAAGAGCGAGGACGGGCCGGATCAGAGCTGCCCTGCTCTTTCGGCAGTGTCCTCGGGGATCAGCGCCGCCTCGAGCGCGGCCCGGAGGTCCGGGCTCAGGGGCTCCGGGCGTCCGACCTCTGGATCTACGCAGACCATCACGGAACGGCCGGTGACGCAGGCCCGCCCCTTCTGGTGCAGCTCGTGGTGGACGCTGAACGACGTCGTGCCGATCCGGGATATCCACACGCGCGCCGTCGTCTCTTCCCCGTAGTGCAGCGGGTGGACATAGTCGACGGAAAGGGAGCGCACCAGGCGCGGCCTCTCCGGAATGCCCCGGAACCACTGGGAGGAGGCCTGGATGCGCGCCTCTTCGAACAGCGTGATGACCTTGGCGTTGTTCACATGCGCGTTGAGGTCCTGATCCGACCATCGCAGCGGCATGGCGCAGGTGAACGGTGCGACGCCTGTCACCGCACGCCCTCAGCCGAGGCGCCGCCGCCGGAGGAGTCTCCGCTCTTCTCTCGCCGCTCGGCGAGCCAGGTCAGCACGGCGTCCTGGTCCTCCCCCAGGGCCGGGGGCTGCTTGGGATAGCTGGCGGGCGTCCGGCTGTAGGTGACAGGATGCCTGACGGTCGGCACGCTCGTCTCACCGTCGCCGCTCTCGGCCACGGGCTCCAGGCCCAGAGAGGCGGCGAACTCCACCCCTTCGTCGATCCCGAGGATGGGCGAGCATGGCACGCCTTCAGCCTGCAGGGCGTCGAACCATTCCTGAGCCGTGGCTCCGGCGAGCGCGTCGAGGAGCAGAGGGCGGAGCTCGTCCCGATGCCCGTTCCGGGCCTCCATGGAGGAGAAGCGGGGGTCGTCAGCAAGTTCCGGCAGCCCGAGGCGGGTGACCAGTCGGGTGAACTGCCGGTCGTTGCCCACGCAGATGATGAGGTCTCGATCCTTCGCAGGGAAAGGTCCGTACGGATAGAGGCTGGGGTGGTCGTTGCCGAGTCTCCGGGGCACGTTTCCGCAGGCGACGTAGCCGGTGGTCTGGTTCACCAGGCCGGACAGCGCTGAGGAGAGCAGGTCCAGGGCCAGATGCTGACCTTTGCCGGAGGCCTCCCGCTCCCGCAGGGCGCCGAGGATGCCGACTGCCGCGTGGAGGCCGGTGATGACGTCGAACATCGCCACTCCTGCACGCTGCGGCGAACCGTCGGCCTCCCCGGTCACGGACATGAACCCGGAGACGCCCTGAGCGAGCAGGTCGTAGCCGGGCATCGTGGCCCCGCCCTTGGTGCCGAAGCCGGTGATGCTCACATGGACGATCTCGGGCCAACGCCGCGCCACCGACTCGACGTCGAGGCCGAACTTCGCGAGGCCTCCGGGCTTGAAGTTCTCCACGAAGACGTCGGCCGCATCGAGCAGCTCGTGAGCGGTGCGCAGATCCTCAGGATCCTTCAGATCCAGCATCACGGAGTGCTTGTTGCGGTTGACCGCGAGGTAGTAGGTGCTCACACCGTCACGGTGCGGGGGGATCCACTGGCGGGTGTCGTCTCCGCCGGGGCCTTCCACTTTGATCACGGTCGCCCCCATGTCCGCCAGGAGCATGGTGCAGTACGGCCCGGCCAGCACCCGGGAGAAGTCGGCGATGACGACGCCGGCCAGTGGACCCGTGGGCGTGGCCTGCGACGTCGGCCAGCACGCCGGGTCCTGGTCCTGAGATCCGTACTCCCCGGCGGCGACGTCTTCGGCTGACAGTGTCATCACTTCCCCCGATTCCTGTGAACGCTGTGCTTTGCACCACACAACCACGCAGATTAGGCTTTGTCCAAGACAAATTCCTCTGAACTCTGATACCTGCGCGGCAATAATCGGACGGGCAGCACGAACAATGGAGGCGCATGGAGGTCCACCAGGCTCAGGCCTTCCTCACGGTGGCCGAGGAGCTGCACTTCGGACGGGCGGCCTCCCGGCTGCGCATGGCCCAGCCCCCGCTGAGCCGCCTCATCAAGCAGCTCGAGCGTTCCCTGGGAGCGGACCTCTTCGAACGCAGCACCCGTCACGTCGCCCTCACCGCCGCCGGCCGCGCCCTACTCGAACCCGCCCGGAGGCTCGTCGAAGCGTCAGAGGAGGCGGAACAGGCCGTGCGCAACGCTCTCACCGGGGAGACGGGCCGGGTCCGCGTCGGGTTCGCGGGGGCCTCGATCAATCGCAAGGTCGGCGAGCTCGCCCGCCAGGTCCGTGCGGCACGCCCCGGGCTCATGCTGGAGCTCTACAGCTCGCAGTTCTCCCATCTGGGTCTCGAGCGCGTGCTGGACGGCTCCCTGGACCTGGTCATCGGGCGCTGGGACTTCCTGCCGGCCGAGGTCGACTCGGCAGTCATCGCCCTGGAGGAGGTGATGGTGGTCCTGCCGGCGGCCCACCCGCTGGCCTCGCGGGCCACGGTCGACATGCGGGACCTCGCCGAGGAGCCCTGGATCACCCTTCCCGGTGGTGTCGGCGCCGCGCTGCAGAACCGCCTGAACTCGCTGGCGATGGCGGCCGGGTTCGTCCCCCGAGTCGTGCAGACCGCACCCGACTCATGGACGCAGGTGGTCCTCGTCGGCGCCCAGATGGGATGCGGCCTCAGTCTGGACTCCGTGCGGGACAACGTCTCGTCAGACGGCGTCGTGTTCTCCTCGATCACCTCGGAGGACCGCCCGTTGGAGGTGAGGATGATCTGGCGGCGGGCCGACGACAATCCGGCGCTGCACGCGGTCATCGACATCGCCCAGACCATGTTCCCCGACCCACGGGACGGGCAGGAGGGGCAGGACGGACACACCTGAGGCGCGGGGGCGTCTCCCGACGACGGACCGTCACTCGTAGGTGTACCAGCCTGTCCGCTCTTCCTGCCGTACCGTCCGGCCTCCACCAGCTCCGTGATGGCCGGGTGTGGCAGGCTCGCGGGGTCGCCGGTCTGCTCATACTCGGCGTTCCGGATCATGTGCACGACGTCGATTCCCACCAGATCCATCAGCTCGAAGGGCCCCATGGGGTGGCGCAGGGCCGTCCGAGCGGCGGCGTCGATGTCCTGGAAGTCGGCCACGCCCTGGTCCAGGAGGCTCAGCGCCTCCTGGCGGATGGCGTGGAGCAGCCGATTGGCCACGAACCCGGGGATCTCCTTCCGCAGCGTGACCAGGGTCTTGCCGAGGGCGCGGGTGAAGTCCGCCGCGCGTTCGAGCGTGGCTTCCGAGGTGCCGGGGTGCGGCACCAGCTCCACGCACTCCATGACCAGGGCCGGATTGAAGAAGTGCAGGTTGCACACCCGCTCCGGATGCCGCACCGCGTCCGCCAGGCGGGACGACACGATGTTGGACGAGTTGGTGGCCAAGATGGTGTCAGGACCGCAGACGGCGTCCAGCTCGCTGAAGATCCTGCGTTTCACACCGAGCTCCTCCACAGCGGCTTCGATGACGATGTCGCTGGCGGCCGCGACCGCGTCACGGTCGGTGGTCATGCTCAGGCGACCCCAGGCTGCGGCCACGTCCTCCGGAGTCTGCCTTCCCTTCTCCACATCCCTGTCCAGTCGGGAGCGCAGCTGGTCGCCCGCGGAGTCGAGCTGCTCCTGGCTGATGTCCACCAGGTGGGTGCGGAAGCCGGCGAGCGCGGACACGGCCGCGATCTGTGAGCCCATGGTGCCAGCGCCCACCACGGTGGCCGTGGAGATCGCTGACTCCCCCTGAGGCGTCGAGGGCTCGTGGGCGTGAGTGCTCATTCCTGGCCTCCTTCAGGGGCGCGATCGGATGCGGCGGGGCTTCCGGAGTCAGTGGGTCGGGACGGCTGCACCACCTGGTGCGCGCTGTAGTCGGGCGTCCGCTTCTCCAGAAAGGCGCCGGTGCCCTCTGCTCGCTCTCCGGTGCTGTAGAGCACCGACTGGGCCAGTCGTTCAAGGAGCATGCCGGTCGCGGCGTCGGCGTTCAGACCGTGACGGATGATCGTGGTGGCGAGCTGGACGGCGAGCGGCCCCCGGGCCATGATCTGGGCTGCGGTCCGTCGCGCCTCCTCGAGCAGGCCGTCCGGTTCCACGACGGCAGTAACCAGCCCCGCCTGCAGCGCCTCATCGGCGTCGAGACGGCGCCCGGTCAGGATCATCTCGGTGGCCCGCCCGGCACCGATCAGCCGGGCAAGACGCTGGGTGCCGCCGGCGGCGGGGATGATGCCCAACCCCGTCTCCGGCAGGGCGAAACGAGCGGCCGTGGAGGCGATCCGGATGTCGCAGGCCAGCGCCAGCTCGAGCCCGCCCCCGAAGGCATAGCCGTTGACGGCGGCGATCGTGGGCTTCTCCACGGCCTCTACGGCGGTGTAGAACCGCTGCATGGTGGCACGCAGCCCGTCCTCAGGCGTGCGCCGGGCGAGCTCGTTGATGTCGGCACCGGCGACGAAGGCCTTCTCCCCTGCCCCGGTGAACACGATGACCCGCACGGCGTCGTCCCACCGGAGCTCCTCCACCGCATCGGCCAGCTGCTGCAGGACACGGCTGTCCAGGGCGTTGCGGACCTCCGGACGGTCCACAGTGATCGTCCCGATGCCGTCGTCGACGTCCAGGATCAGGCTCCCGACCCTGCGGGTGGATTCGTGTGCATATGTGGTCATCGTCGATTGTGCCCCTTCACGTGTCGGGTCGGTCTCGGTGGTCGGTTGCAGTGTCATCGTGCTCCTTCCGCGGCGGCCTCGGCGGCCGCATCCTGGGGTGTGTCGTCCTCCTGACGGCCGCGTCCCGCCCAGGCCACGCCCACCACTCCCGCGACGACGGCCAGGCCGACCAACGCCCAGATGCTCCCGCTGAGGAAGAGAAGGAACCCGCCGGCTCCGAGCAGCACCCGCAGCGGCACGCTCACATGCGCTTCGACGCCGACCAGCCAGCCCCCGATCGCGCAGGCAAGGGCGTAGACCGCCACGAGGCCGGCCAGCAGCGCCAGCGCGACATCGCCGAACCCTGCCTGGGCCACGAGAGCCGGATTGAGCACGAACCCGAAGGGCACGACGTACTTCACGGCACCGAGCTTCATCGCGGAGATGCAGGTCGCCATCGGGCTGGATCGGGCGATCCCTGCGGCGGCGAACGCGGCCAGTCCGACCGGCGGAGTGATGTAGGAGACCGAGGCCCAGTAGATGACGAACAGGTGCGCCGCGATCGGATCCACTCCCAGCGCGGTGACGGCGGGGACCATGACGATGGCGAGGAAGACGTAGGCCGCGGAGATCGTCAGCCCCATGCCGAGGATGAAGCACACCAGGGCGCTGGCGATGAGGATCAGCAGCAGGTTGTCCCCGACGACGGCGACGAGGTCGCGGGACAGCGACAGCGCCACTCCGGTGGCGGAGAGTCCACCCAGGAACAGCCCCACCCCGGCGATGATCGCGATGATCTGCCCGAGGGTCCGGCCGACGTCGAGCACCATCGCGAGCCATTCCTGCGGACCGAAGCGCAGCCCCGGGGTGACCACAGCGATGGCCAGGAGCACGCCCACGACCCAGAACGGGACCTGGGACTCTGACCCTGAGGTGAACAGCAGGACGGTCAGCAGGGCGAGCGCCCCCAGGTAGGGCCATCCCGCCAGCAGCGAGGCGCCCAGCCGAGGAAGCCGTTCCCGCGGCGTGCCGGTAAGACCCTGCTGCGCGGCATAGCCGTCGATCTGCAGGAAGATGCCCAGGAAGTAGAGCACCGCGGGGATGGTGGCCGCGATGAGGACCTCGGTGTAGGGAACCCCGACGAAGGAGACCATGAGGAAGGCGGCCGTGCCCATGATCGGCGGCGTGATGGAGCCGCCCGATGAGGCCGTGGCCTCGATCCCTCCG
This sequence comes from Nesterenkonia sp. PF2B19, assembly GCF_001758425.2. Taxonomy (GTDB): domain Bacteria; phylum Actinomycetota; class Actinomycetes; order Actinomycetales; family Micrococcaceae; genus Nesterenkonia; species Nesterenkonia aethiopica. The sequence continues at coordinate 36,283 of NZ_MDSS02000010.1, forward strand.
GCCATGCGGGCGCTGAAACCGCTGCGTTTCATGGCAGGGATGGTCATGGGGCCGGTGGTGAGCACGTTGGAGACGGCCGAGCCGCTCATCATGCCCATGGCGGCAGAGCTCGCCACCGTGACCTTCGCCGAGCCCCCGCGGTATCGGCCGAACAACGCCATGGACAGGCCATGGAAGAACCCTGCGCCGCCGGTGTGCTGGAGGACGACGCCGAAGAGCAGGAAACCGACCAGGATGGACCCTGCCGTCTGCAGCGGCAGGCCCAGAATGCTCTCCGCCCCCATCACGTGGATCTGCGCGATCGTCGGAAGGTCGTAGGAGATCCCCTGCAGCAGACCCATCGGTATGACGTCGGCGACCATCGGATACAGCGAGAAGGCCAGGGCCAGCACCGCCACGATCCATCCCGCGGCCCGTCGAAGGGCCTCCAAGACGATGCCCCACAGGACGAAGCTGAGCACCGTGGCAGTGGTCGGCGCGACGAACTCCCAGCCATACTCCTGGATGTCCACGCCGTGGTAGGCGAACCACAGGCAGCACGCGAGGAAGACCGCCAGCACCAGCACGTCGTACCAGGGGACGCCCGGGGCGGCGTCCTCGCCCGCGGTCGGGGCGGACCGTGCACCGCGGGCCGGCCACATGATGAACACGATCGGGATGAAGCAGGCGATCAGCAGATAGAGGAAGGCGTTGGTCAGCACGGCCAGGCCTCCGATGTTCCAGAAGAACACCTGATTCATGGTCAGCAGGATCCCGGCCAGGGTGAGCCCGGTGACGACCACGGTCCACGGGAGGGTCAGACGAGGGTTCCTCCGGACGGCGTCGAGGACGCGGCGCGTCTCCGTGGACTCCTCCCCCTCGGACATCGCGGGCATCCCGGGGGCCTCAGGTTGCTCCCGCCGGGTCGTCGCTGCGCTGCGGCGCTCAGGACTGATGGAGGTCATGCGTCAGCTCCGTCGTCGGTGGAATCGATGGAGGGCAGGCTCGGCAGATTCTCCCGCTTCCAGTCCTTCCAGCGGCGGGCGACGCCGTCGTCGTCGCCATGGCGCTCCCAGAATCCCGGCCAGGCCTCGGCCAGGAGTCCCTCACGATCCAGCAGGGCCTGCTGACGGGCCTCGTGCCCTTCCGTCCACCGTCCGATGGAGCGGAAGTACTCGACGGACCCGGAGTGGAAGGGGACCACCATCGGCTCCAGAAGGACCTTGTCGGGCCCGAAGTTCTGCGCGTCCGGTGTGGCATCCCGGAAATGCTCGAAGTGCTCGTCGATCCCGAGCACCAACTCGGAGACCTCGTCCGCGGGCCGTTCGGCCACAGTGGTCAGCGGGATGGAGTACTCCATGTTGACGGCGGTCTCGCCGTCGTCCATCCCGGCACCGGTGAACTCACCGGGCCGGACCATGGGTGCCAGCTCCTCCCAGGTCTCATAGCGAGTCGGGTCATCGCCGCCGAGGTCGAGCCAACGGACCTCATGCTGAGAGGCCAGCTCCTCGATGTTCGAGCCGACCACGTTCTGATAGAGCGCGTCGAGGTGGCCGGTGCGCAGTGCGTCGATCTGCTCTCCGTAGGTCAGGTCCACCGGGACCACGTCCTCGCCGGTGAGGCCACCGTAGTTGAGGATCGCCTCGAGCTTGCGATTCATCGAGGTGCTGGCCACCAGGCGCGGGTACCGCTTGCCTTCGAGGTCGGCGACGGTCTCGATTCCGCTGTCCGCCAGCACCAGGACGCCGTAGTTGCCGGGAGGAGCCCAGACCTGCCGGATGGGCTGCGGTCCCCACTGCTCGGAGGCGAACTCGTCGTCGCCTTCGAAGCCGTAGTAGTACTCGTCTCCGGCGCGGGCGTAGTGGGCCGTTCCGTTGATCATGGGGGCCAGTCGCCCGATCCCCGTATCTGAGGTCATGAGGCGGACCTGGACCCCCATGCGCCCCGTGAGAGTGTTGGCGACGGCGGCGAGATCGTTGTACGTCCCGGTGCCGACGCCGTAGGTGGACCAGACCAGCTGCCGGGGCAGGCCGGAGGCCTGGGCAGGGGCCGGGCTGCATCCGGTGAGGCCGGCCAGCGCGGCCAGCCCGGTCCCGGACGCGGCTGCCAGGAACGTGCGACGAGTCAACCTCGGGGACATGTGACCTCCAGGTGGGGAGCGCGATGCGAGACGTCCGGCCGACTCCTCAGGCCGCATCGAGCCTGTCGGGCCGGCGTACCTGAGAATCGTCTGCGGACGGAACGAGGACGTCGCCTCGCGGTCGGAGCAGTACCTCCATTCATACCCGCAGAGTGTGATCCGCAACACTCCACGGGGGCTTTATTCCTCTTTTCGCATGAATCACGAGCGACAGACGCAACGCCTGCCGAGTCCCGCACCAGATCAGGAGAGTCCGGGCCACCACGTGGTGCGCGGGGACCTCACGGGCGTCGCACCCTCGCCCGGAGCCTGGTCACCGCGTTGCCAAACGGGGCCGACCCTGGTTACGTGTTGCTCGTCACGCGGATGCGAAGGCCACAACTCTCACCCGTGACGCGGAGTAAGGAGTCCTCATGTTCAATCTGGCGATGGCCGTCTCACACACCGCCCAGACGCGTCCCCATCGGCTGGCAGTGGTCTCCGCCGAAGAGTCGTGGACGTTCGCCGAGCTGGAGGACCACATCAGTCGCGCCGCAGGAGGTCTCCGGAATGCCGGGCTCATGCCGGGCGACACCGTCGCACTGAGCCTGCCGACGTCGCCCGAGTTCGTCGTCTCCTACTACGCCGTACTGAGAGCCGGTCTCACCGTCGCTCCGATGGCCCCGTACTCGTCAGCCCGGGAGGTGCGACACGCACTGGGTACGTGCGGCGCCCGGGCGCTCGTCACCCTGGACGGCAGCCGGCCAGAGGGCAGCGATGACCTCACCGTGCTGAGTCTCTCGGGCCTCGTCGAGCACAGCGCTGACGACGGCGCCGAGTCATTGACGGCACGATCACCTGAGGACGTCGCCGCCGTCATCTTCACCTCCGGGACCACCGGAGCCGCGAAGGCCGCGCAGCTGACCCACTGGAACCTCTGGATGAGCTGCACCGCCCTGCTCTCTCGTTCCCAACCCACGGCCGACGACGTGGTCCTGGCCTCCCTGCCCCTCCACCACGTCTTCGGCATGTCCGGACTGATGAACGCCGCCATGACCTGGGGGATGACGCTGGTGCTCCAGCCCCGCTTCGAGGCGGCCGAGGCCCTGGATCTCATCGAGGAGCACCGGGTAACCCGCTTCTCCGGGGTGCCCACCATGTTCCTGGACATGATCCGACAAGGCGTCGGAGAACGTGATCTCTCCAGCCTGCGTCACGTCACTTCCGGCGGCTCGGCACTGCCTCCCGGCGTGCTGGAGGACTTCGAGAACTTGATTCCCAGTGCGACCCTGCTGGAGGGCTATGGGTCCTCCGAGACGACGTCGTCGGTATGCGTGAACTCGAGCAGAGCACGACGACGCCCCGGTTCAGTCGGCACACCGTCCTGGGGCACGCAGATGCGTGTCGTGTCCGATGACGGAACTCCGCTCCCTCCTGGACCGGAGCATGTGGGTGAGCTCCAGATCTGCGGTCCCACGGTCTTCGCCGGATACGCCGGAGATCCCGACGCCACCTCCGCGGCATTCGACGGCGACTGGCTCCGCACCGGGGATCTCGCCTGGATCGACCCAGAAGGCTACGTCCACCTGGTCGATCGGCGGTCGAACATGATCATCCGCGGGGGCCTCAACGTCTATCCGGCCGAGGTGGAACACGTGCTGACGTCCCATCCGGACGTTGTGGAGGCCGTGGTCCTGGGGCAACCCCATGAGAGGCTCGGACAGGAGATTGCCGCGCTGGTGGTGCCATGTCGCCCGACGGCGGAGATGACCGCGCCCGAACGGGCCCGGCTGCTGGAGGGCATCGATCAGCATGCGCGTCAGGAGCTCGCTCCGTACAAACGCCCCCGACAGACACACCTGGTCGACTCGCTGCCACGGACGGCCGCAGGGAAGATCATTCGACCTGCAGCCCGGAGCATGCTGGCGGAGCGGGTCGTCGACCCCGCGTGACCCGCCGCCCAGATCCACGCACCCCCGATCACTCACCTCATGACGAAGGAGTCTTGATGACCACCACCCCCGCCCTCCACCGCACCGACCTGATGGGCATCGAGGCCCAGCTCTCCGCCGAGGAGATCGCCACCCGGGACCGGGTTGCGGAGTTCGTGGACCGGAGGATCCGTCCGCACATCGCCCGGTGGTACGACGAGGCGGTCCTGCCCACGGAGCTGTTCGGGGAGATGGCGGAGCTGGGGCTGTTCGGCATGCACCTGAGCGGCTACGGCTGCGCGGGCCGCAGCGCCACTGAGTACGGGCTGGCCATGCAGGAGCTGGAGGCCGGGGACTCGGGGATCCGCACGGTGGTCTCGGTGCAGGGCTCGCTGGCGATGTCGGCCATCCACAAGCACGGCTCCGAGGCGCAGAAGCAGCAGTGGCTGCCCGGCATGGCCGCCGGGGACACCATCGGATGCTTCGGACTGACCGAGCCGACCGCCGGCTCAGACCCGGGCGGCATGTCCACCCGGGCCCGCCGTGAGGGTGACGAATGGGTGCTCGACGGGGCGAAGCGCTGGATCGGCCTGGCCACGATCGCGGATGTGGCGATCATCTGGGCCAAGGTCGCGGCCGGGGAGTCCGAGGCCGCCGTCGATGGCGAGCACCGTACCCGCCCCGACGACGCGGGCGAGGTGGTGCGCGGCTTCATCGTGCCGACCGACACCCTCGGGTTCCGGGCCGAGGCCATCGAACGGAAGCTCTCCATGCGCGCCTCCCTGCAGTGCGACATCGTCCTGGACGGCGTCCGGCTGCCAGCCGATGCGATCCTGCCGAAGCACCCGGGCCTGCGTGGCCCCTTCTCCTGCCTCTCGGAGGCCCGCTACGGCATCGCTTGGGGTGCCATGGGCGCGGCCCGAGACGCCTTGGAAGCCGCCCTGGACTACGCGGCGGAGCGCCAGCAGTTCGGCCGCCCGCTCTCCGGCTACCAGCTGACCCAGAAGAAGCTCACCGACATGGCCCTGGAACTCACCAAGGGCCAGCTGCTGGCCCTGCAGCTGGGCCGGGCGAAGGACGCCGGCACCCTGGAGAACCACATGATCTCCGTGGGCAAGCTGAACAACTGCCGGACCGCCATCGAGATCTGCCGAGAGGCCCGCACCATCCTGGGCGGCAACGGCATCACCGCCGAGCACTCCCCGCTGCGGCACGCCAACAACCTGGAGTCGGTCCGCACCTATGAGGCACCGACGAGGTCCACACGCTGATCATCGGTCAGCGTCTCACGGGGGAGGCCGCCTTCCGCTGATCATCTGAGGTTGACGGCCTCCGCGATGGAGGGCTCAGCCACGGCATCCGTCACGGGAGACTCGCCCCTGAGGAGCAGGGCCGCCCGGGCGGGAAGCCCTGCTCCTCGCGTGCCCCCAGGCTCCGCGATGCCTCGTTGAGACGCCCCTCATCCGTGGGGCTCCCGAGATCGCGCCCATGACCCCGGCAGTCCATGAGGAACACCCCGCACCCCTCCTGCTGCAGATGCCCGGCCAGGCCGTTGGGGGTCCGTAGAGTGAGGTCCTGACCGTCCACCAGCGCCTCTCGGCCGGGGCCCCTGAGGCACTCGGGCAGCAGATCCTAGACCGCTGGAGTCTCCACACCGGCAGCAGCACCAGCGCTGCCGGCAGCATCCGCCTCGGCCTCAAGCACCCCGGCGCGCGACGTGAGATTCTGCCCGGGGAGACCAGCGACACCGTCCGCCGTCCGAGGCGCGTCAGTCCATGAGACCGCTCAGCCGCGGCACCGTCAGTGAGAGCTCAGGGACGAACACCACCAGCAGCAGCGCCACCAGGATCGCCAGGAGGAACGGCCAGAGCTTCCCGATCACCGGCTCGATGCGGAGCCGCGCCACCCGCGCCCCGACGAATAGCACGTTGCCGATCGGGGGCGTGATCACACCGAGCGACAGGTTCATCACGACCATAGTTCCGAAGTGCACCGGGTCGATGCCGAACTCTAGGGCGATGGGCAGGAAGATCGGCACGAAGATCAGGATCGCCGGAGTGGGATCCATGAATGTCCCGATCGCGATGAGCACCGCCATCATCAGCAGCAGCACCACGATCTCGCTCTCGGTCAGACCGAGGACCAGGTCCGAGATCAACGGGGGGATCCTCGCGAAGGACAGCACGAAGGACAGCACTGTGGAGACGCCCACCAGCAGCATCACGATGGCCGTCGTGCGGCCTGCGTCGACGAGGATCTGCGGCAGATCCTGCACTCGGATGGTTCGGTAGAAGGCGGAGAGCACCAAGCAGTAGACCACAGCGATCGCCGCGGACTCCGTGGCGGTGAAGTATCCGGCGATGATGCCGCCGACCACGATCACGATCATCAGCAGCGAGGGGAATGCCCTCCACAGCACCCTCAGTGCCTGCACGAAGCTCACCCGCTCCGGGGTGCGCAGTCGCCCGGGCTGGCGCAGGGCGTAGACGAGCACCACCACCATGCAGGCCAGCACCCAGAGGATTCCCGGGACCACGCCGGCCATGAAGAGTGCTGCGATGGAGGTCCCGGAGACCAGCGCATAGACGATGAACGTGTTCGACGGCGGCAGCAGCATCCCTGCCGGGGCCGAGGCGATGTTCACTGAGGCGCTGAAGCGGCGGTCGTAGCCCTCCTGGGTCATCCTCGGGTTCATCACCGTCCCGACCGCCGCCGCCGAGGCGACCGCCGCGCCGGAGACGGAGCCGAAGAGGCCGTTGGCCACGACATTGGTCTGCGCCATGGAGGCCGGCATCCGACCGGTGACCACCTTGGCAGCATCGACCAGTCGCCCGGCGATCCCGCCGTTGTTCATGAGCACCCCGGCCAGCACGAACAGGGGGATGGCCAACAGCGGGAAGGAGTTGATCCCGGTGAACATCTGCTGAGCGCTGATCAGCGCGGCCTCCTGCAGCCCGAGCAGCGGGATGGCGGCGAGGAACGAGACGGCGCCGATGACCACCGCGATCGGCACGGAGAAGGCCATGCCGATGATGATCCCGACCAGCAGGATGAGTCCGGTCAGCGTCGCAGGCTCCATCACTTCCCCTTCCGTGGGTCATCCGTACTGGGCAGGATCGTGCTGCGGTCGGTGTACTTCGTCACCTGGACCTGCGGGTCGTCCTCGTCGCTGGTGTCGGGATACGGAGGTTCAGCCTCACGCACCAGCGCCTGGATGTAGTACAGCGCGTAGAAGGTGATCAGCACCCCGGTCACCGGGAGCGCCAGATACATCTGCCCCACGGTGAACGGCAACGCACTCAGCTCCTGGTTCCAGGCGTTCTGCGACGCCCGCCATCCTCCCCAGATCAGCACGACGAGAGAGAAGGTGAGCACCACCACCTGGACCAGCACGGAGAGCAGTCGCTCGGCTCCGCTGGGGAGCTTCCGCGCCAGGAACTCCACGGCGATGTGGCCACGCTCCCCGAAGACGAACGCCGAGGCGAAGAGCCCCAACCACACGAACGTCAGCCGAGCCCCCTCTTCAGTCCAGGTGGCCGGACTCCCGGCGACCTGCCGGCTGAAGACCTGCCACACCACCACCAGGACCAGCAGCGCGAAGAGCACCACGGTGATCCAGTAGAGGCCTCTGTCCAAGGACTTCTTCAGAATGTCCACGTCACACCTCCGACCATCACCGGCACGGGCAGCACAGCAGGATCACTCAGCCGCATCCCGTGCGGCGTCATGGAGCTCCTGCTGGGAGTCGGTGGTGATGAACTCCTCGACCATCGCCGTGAGCTCGTCGTCGAAGGCCTCGTCATCGACCTCTGAGAACTCGGCGCCGCCAGCCTCGGCTCCTGCGATGGCCTCCTCGGTGGCCTCGGCCCAGAGCTCGGTGTGCTCCTGGTGGGCGGCGGCCCAGCCCTCGTCGAAGGTCGCACGGTCCTCCTCGCTCATCGAGTCCAGGACGTCGGAGTTGATGATCAGGTAGTCCAGACCCACCAAGTGGTTCGTGTAGGACCAGTAGGGCGCCACCTCGTAGTGTCCTTGCGTGTAGTAGGAGACTTCGTTGTTCTCGGCAGCGTCCACCACACCGGACTGCAGCCCGGTGTACAGCTCTCCATAGGCCATCGGCGTCGCGGACCCGCCCAGCGCCTCAGCCATGGCGATGTTGATCGGGGACTCCTGGATGCGCAGGTTCTGTCCGCTGAGGTCCTCCGGAGTCTCGATCGGCCCGTCCGTGGTGTAGACGCTTCGGGCCCCCTGAGTGAAGCCTCCGAGCACGGTGAAGCTGTGGGAGTCCTCGAGCGAGGCATAGAGGTCGCCGGTGATCTCCGGGTCGTGGATGACGTCCATCTGATGGTCGACGTCGTCGAAGACCCGCGGCAGGTTGAACACCATGAAGTCGTCGTTGAGGTTCTCCAGCTGGGCGCCGGAGACGATGGCCATGTCCACGCTTCCATCGCTGACCAGCTGCAGAGCCTCGGCCTGCGCGCCGAGCGTCTCATTGGGGTAGACGTCGATCTCCCACCCCTCCGTGTTCTCTGCGAGATGGTCGTTGAAGTTCTCCAGCGCGATGTACGACGGGTGATCCTCAGACTGGTTCAGCGCCAGCCGCAGCGTCTGGCCGGCGTCGGCACCATCTGCCGCCTCACCGCCGCAGGCGCTCAGCAGCAGGGTCACTGTGGCCACGCTGGAGATGATGATCGGGGTTCTGGTGCTGTTCATCGAAATCAGTCCATCCTTCATCGGTGCGTCCACGACGTCCTCGTCGCCGCCGTGGGGTGATCCGGCCGCTCAGAACAGGAACAGCCTCAGACCTGCATTGTCGTCAGACCGCAGAAAGGCAGGGAAGTTGTTGCCACGAGTTGCCAGACTACGTGGCCCAGGACACATCCCTGGCCCCGGCGCTGAACCCCTCGCTCCGCACTGCAGCCTGGGGAGCGGCAACTCATGGCAACTTGTTGCCGGTCGGCGTCGCACGCCGTGATCCTGATCACTCCACACCGAATGGAGGATCACTCAATGACGACGTCTCACCCGCCACGGCGACGCACCCTGCGTCGTGGTCTTCTCCCTGTCCCGCTCGGCCTGACCCTGGTCGCCACGTCCTGCGCCACTCCCACAGAGAGCGCATCCGAAGAGCCGCCGGAGCTCGACTCCCGGGTCGCCGAGATCATCGAGGTCGACGGAGAGAGCTTCCGCGACCTGAACGACAACGGTGAACTGGATCCCTATGAGGACTGGCGCCTGCCCACCTCGGAGCGCGTCACGGATCTGGTGGGCCGGATGACCCTGGAGGAGAAGGCCGGCCTGATGCTCATCGACACGCTCAATGCAGAGTGCCTGGACGAGGAGCGCGGCGCGGTGCCGGAGCATGCCGAGGACTACATCGACACCGAGCACATGCACCGATTCGTCTTCCGCAACGAGGTCACCCATGAGGACGACGCCGAATGCGGGGATCCCGACGGCGGCTTCCGGGCGAGCACCAGCGTGACCCCGGCGGAGGCGGCGGAGTTCACGAACGCCGTGCAGGAGCTGAGCGAAGCCACCCGATTGGGCATCCCGGCGCTGTTCAAGTCCAATGCGCGCAACCACATCGACCCGGACGCCCGTGCCGGGATCAACGAATCGGCGGGAGCCTTCAGCGCGTTCCCCAAGGAGGCGGGCATCGCCGCGGCGGCACTCGGAGCTGAGGCGGAGGCCACTGGGGAAGCGCCGACCACCGGCGACATGAGTGTGGTGGAGGACTTCGCGCAGGTCATGGGTCAGGAGTGGGAATCCATCGGACTGCGTGGAATGTACGGCTACATGGCCGACCTCGCCACCGAGCCGCGCTGGTACCGGACTCATGAGACGTTCACGGAGGATGCGGCGCTGGCCGCAGACATCATGGAGACCCTGGTCGGCACCCTGCAGGGCCCTGTCGACCAGGACGGCGTCTCCCTGTCCCCCGACACAGCAGTGGCACTGACGCTGAAGCACTTCCCGGGCGGCGGGCCTCAGGAGCTGGGGCTGGACCCGCATTACGCCTTCGGGAAATCACAGGTCTACCCCACCGACGCCTTCGGGGAGCACCTGCTGCCCTTCGAGGCCGCCATCGATGCAGGAGTCTCCTCCATCATGCCGTACTACGGCATCCCGATGGATGTGACCCATGACGAACAGCAGTACGACGAGACCGGCTTCGCCTTCTCCGATGAGATCATCGACGGGCTGCTGCGCGAGAACCTCGACTTCGGCGGGTACGTCAACTCCGACACCGGCATCATCAACGACCGGGCCTGGGGACTGGAGGAGGCCTCCGTGCCTGAGCGGGTCGCGGCCTCGATCAACGCCGGGACGGACACCCTCTCCGGGTTCAACGAGGTCGACGTCATCCTTGATCTCGTCGATGACGGCCTCGTCACCGAGGAGCGGGTGGACGAGGCGGCAGAGCGGCTGCTGACACCGATGTTCCAGATGGGGCTCTTCGAGAACCCCTACGCTGACCCCGAGGCTGCCACAGCCACCATCGGCGCCCAGGAGAACCGGGAGCTCGGCCTGGACCTGCAGCGGCAGTCGCTGACTCTGCTGCAGAACGAGGACGTCGACGGCGAGCCCACCCTGCCCCTGGAGACCGATTCGGAGGTCTACATCCTGGGTGACTTCACCGAGGAGACGGTCGCCGAGTACGGCTTCGACGTCGTCGACGGCAACGTCGACGAGGACCAGGAACGCCCCAGCGCCGAAGGGAGCGACCACGTGCTGATCTCCATAACGGCACGCAATGTCTCTGACGAGTATGTCAGCGACGATGAGGAGTTCGGCCTCGATCTGGAACACACCAACCCGATCACCATCGACGGCCTGGAGGGCCTCGACGGGTGGAGCCCCTACGGAGCCGCGGACGCGTGCGTGGCCTATCGCGCCGAAGACTGCACCGATGACGGCCTGATCTTCGGAGGCTCATATCCGTGGGAGTCCTCCATCCTGGACTTCACCGGGATGGAAGAGGCCGAGTCCTGGGAGGTCGTCCCGTCCCTGGAGACGATCCAGGAGGTCATGGACGAGGTGGACGACCCCAGCAAGGTCGTTCTGCACGTCTACTTCCGCCAGCCCTACGTCCTGGACGAGGACAGCGGCCTGCTCGATGCCGGTGCGATCGTCGCCGGGTTCGGCATGAGCGACACGGCCCTGATGGATGTGCTCTCCGGTGAGCATGCGCCGCAGGGCAGGCTGCCTTTCGCCCTGCCCTCCACCCGTCAGGCGGTCATCGATCAGAACAGCGACGCCCCTGGATATGCCGACACCGAGGACGGCGCCCTGTTCGAGTTCGGCCACGGCCTCACCTACGAAGAGGGCAGGTAGATCCCGCGGCGACTCGCCACGAGCTCGACGGCGGCACCTTGAGGGTCTTCCTTGAGTTGCCGCCGTCCGGTGCTCTGAGTACTCTCACGCACATGGCGGATGATGCGAAGCGGGTGAGGCCTCCGACCATCTATGACGTCGCCGAACGTGCAGGGGTCGCCCCCTCGACGGTCTCCCGGGCGCTGGCTCGGCCCGGTCGCGTGAGCACCCAGACGGCGGACAAGGTTCGTCGCGCCGCCGAAGCGCTGGGCTACGGCAGACGCCCGCCCTCCCCCGGGCTGACCGCCCTGCCGACACGTTTGCTGGCCATTGTGGTCGCAGACATCGCCAATCCGGTGTTCCACGACGTCATCCGCGGCGCCGAGGCGGCTGCCGAGGAGGCGGGATACACCGTGATCCTGTTCGACGCCCAGGAGTCGGACGAGAGAGAGCGCCGCGCCGCCGAGCAGTTCCTGCCCGCTGTCGACGGTCTGGTGCTGACCAGCCCACGGCTCTCGGATGCCGGGATACACGCAATCGCCAAGCAGCGCCCGCTGATCACCTTGAACCGCCAGGTGCGGGGCCTGCCCAGCGTGCTCACTGACAGCGCGCGCGGGACGCGCAGGGCCGCTGAGCACCTCGGCGCCCACGGGCACGACTCGTTGGCCTACGTGGCCGGCCCTGAAGCGTCATGGACGGACGGCATGCGCTGGCGGGGAGCCCAGGAGGCCGGGATCGACCTGGACATCCGCACTCGCCGCATCGGGCCCGGCGTCCCCACTGTGGCCGGAGGCGAACAGGCCGCGAGAGCATGGGCGGAGGCTCCCACCACAGGCGTGATCTGCTACAACGACATCATGGCGGTGGGTTTCATCCGCCGCCTGCAGGCGACAGGTCTGGACGTGCCGACCGATGTCAGCGTCATCGGTTTCGACAACAGCCGCATCGGGCTGCTCACCACCCCGGCCCTGACGTCAGTGGCGTCCCCCTTGCAGCACCAGGGAGAGATGGCGGTGAAGAACCTGATCGCGATCATCAACGGGGCGATCTCCTCGGAGGAACCCGTTCTGCTGCCCACGAAACTCGTAGAGCGCTCCTCCAGCGGGCCGGCATCGGGCCGCCCGCCGTCGGCCTGAGGGACGATTCAGGCGGCAGAGCCCGTCAGCCAGCTCCGGGCCTGGTCCACCACAGCGGCCACCGGAGTCGAGATGTCGACCATCCGTCCTGATTCGTCGGGCTGGAGCATCTCCAGCGTGGCGAGCTGGGAGTCCAGCAGGCTCGCCGGCATGAAGTGTCCAGGCCTCGCCTCCAGACGCTGGGCGAGCAGCTCCCGGCTCCCATGCAGGTGCAGGAACGTCACCTCCGGCGACGCCTCACGGATGATCTCCCGGTAGCTGTGCTTCAACGCCGAACAGCCGATCACCAGGCTCCGCCGTCGTCGGCGGCGTCGGCCAGCAGCTCTCCGATCTGTCGAAGCCAGGGTTCGCGGTCTGCGTCCTCCAGGGGAACCCCCGAACGCATCTTCGCGATGTTGGATTCGGGATGCAGGACGTCGCCGTCGAGGAACCTGCCGTCGAGCTGCGCGGCGAGCAGCTCCCCCACCGTGGTCTTGCCGCAGCCAGAGACCCCCATGACCACCACACGGTGCGGCCCACCGCTGGAGACGCGCGAGGAGTCTCCCTGAGGCGGCCGCGCGGGAGTCTGCGGGATGCTCGCGCTCACCAGTCGTGGACCGTCCCGTCAGCCAGACGGTTGTACGGCAGGTACGCCTGCTGGTATGGGTGCTTCTCCGCAGCCTCGACGTTGAACTCGACGCCGAGCCCCGGGGCCTGCCCCGGGTGCAGATAGCCGTCGGTGAAGGTCATGGACTGCTCGAAGACCTCGTTGGTCGCCGGGGAGTGCGGCATGTACTCCTGCAGCCCGTAGTTGTGGATGGCGAGCCCGACGTGCAGCTGGGCGGCGAATCCGATGGGTGAGATGTCGGTGGGCCCGTGGAAGCCGGACTTGATCTGATACTGCGCCGCGTAGTCCATCACCTTCTTCAACGGCGAGATGCCGCCGAAGTGCGTGGAGGCGGCCCGCACGTAGTCGATGAGCTGCTCGCTGATCAGTGCCTGGAAGTCCCAGACGGTGTTGAAGATCTCACCGATGGCCAGCGGGGTGGTGGTGTGCTGACGGACCAGGCGCAGGGCGTCCTGGTTCTCCGCAGGAGTGCAGTCCTCCAGCCAGAACAGATCGTAGGGCTCCAATGCCTTGCCGAGCTTGGCCGCCTGGATGGGGGTCATCCGGTGGTGTCCGTCATGGAGCAGCGGAAGCTCAGGGCCGAACTCGTTGCGGACAGCTTCGAACACTGTGGGCAGGTGGCGCAGGTAGGCCCGGGTGTCCCAGTCCTCCTCCTGCGGGAAGGCGCCGCGTCCGGCGGGTTCGTAGTCGTAACGCTCCCCGGAGCTCTGCACCTGGGCGGCCACGCCGTAGACGGCCTTGAGCCCCGGCACTGCGGTCTGGATGCGGATGGACCGATAGCCCAGCTCCAGGTGCTCCCGGACCGAGTCGAACAGCTCGGGGATGTCGGTCCCTGAGGCATGGCCGTAGGCGCGCAGCCCTGTCCGTGAGGCGCCGCCGAGCAGCTGGTAGACGGGCATGCCGGCCGCCTTCCCCTTGATGTCCCACAGGGCCATGTCGACAGCCGCGATCGCCGCCATCGTGACCGGTCCACGGCGCCAGTAGGAGGACCGGTACAGGAACTGCCAGGTGTCCTCGATCCGGTGCGGGTCCCGGCCGATCAGGAGCTGGGTCACGTGCTCGCGCAGATACGCGGCCACTGCGAGCTCTCGGCCGTTCAGCGTGGCGTCGCCGATCCCGACCAGACCTTCGTCGGTCTCCACACGGAGCGTGACGAAGTTGCGGGACGGACTGGTGACGAAGACTTCGGCCTTCGTGATCTTCATACGATGTCCTCTCAGTGGGGCGGAGCTGCGCTCCGCCGGGGGTGACTTCAGTCGGTGAAGGTGCCGCGCAGTCCCTGGACCGCGGTGACGACCTCGGTCTCCTCAGCCAGCACAGGGTCGATGACGGCGAGCAGGGCAGAAGTCTGCGCGTCGTCGACGGCCTCAGCGTCGTCGGCCTCAGCGATGACGGCGCGGAGGCGCTCAGCAGCCGAGTCGTGGAGCTCCCGGCCTGTCTCAAACTGTGCGCAGATCTGGTCCATCCAGGCCGCGATGGCTCGCAGCGCAGCGGTGCCGGGACGTCCGGCCCTCCGTTCGGCCTGGAGGATCGGCACCGCTCGGGCTGCCAGCTTGAGCGATCCGTCGGCTCCGATCTGAGCCAGATGGTGTGCGATCCTGGGGTTCTCGAACCGGGCGCGCAACGCGGCCCGGTACTCGGGGATGCCCAGCGCAGGGTCCTGGAGATGGGCTCCGGCGGCGTCCCAGAGCTCCTCGACCCAGTCGGAGACGGCAGAGTCGCCCAGAGCCTCGGAGACGGTGGAGTGACCACGCAGCTGTCCCGCGTAGGCCATTAGCGAGTGAGCACCGTTGAGCATCCACAGTTTGCGGCGCTCGAAGGGTTCCACGTCCTCGACGAACACGGCCCCGGCATCTTCCCAGCACGGTCGACCGGCGGGGAACCGGCCGCTGAGCACCCAGGAGGTGAAGGGCTCGGTGACCACTGGAGTCTGGTCCGTCCGACCCGTGGCGGCCGCGACGGCGGCGCGATCCTCCTCAGCGGTCCGCGGCGTGATGCGGTCGATGGAGGAGTCGACGAACGAGATCTGCTCTGCGATCCATGCGGCGAGGTCCTCGTCGACCAGCCGCGCCGTCCCCAGGACGGCCGCCCGTGCCGCTGCCCCGTTGCCGGGCAGGTTGTCGCAGGAGACCACGGCCAGCGGACCTGAGCCGGCGGCGCGACGCGCCGCCAGCCCCACCACGATGCGCGGGCGCGCGCTGCGGACGCCGTCTCCGGTCAGACCGGCGTCTCCGAGGGTGAAGGCGCCTCCGGTCCGGTGGGTGCGCAGCGCCGCGACGTCCGCAGCGACGACCTCATCGGCAGTGTCGAGCTGGAGGCCCTCCGGCCCAGGGGTGAGGTGATATCCGGCCTCGGTGATGGTCAGCGTGATCAGCGCAGTCTCGGCCCGAGAGATCAGACCGCTCAGGGCCTCCACGTCCGCCCCGTCATGAGCTTCGGCGATGGAGGTCACCACGTCGAACTCATCGCCCAGCGGGCCGCGGGTGACCAATGTGTACAGGCCGTCCTGGGCGGTGAGGTGGTCTGCCGCCGTCCGGGTGCGTCCGGTGAAGGCGGCGATGCCCCACTCCCCCCGCGGATCCGCCAGTGCCGTGTACCAGGCCTGATGGGCCCGGTGAAAGGCGCCGAGACCGATGTGCACGATGCGCACGCGCGGAGCTGGTGCCGTCTGGTGATCGGTGCGGTTCAGGAGAGAGAGAGTGTCCCCTGTCGTATTCGATGCGTCGTTCACAGCTTGAAGGCCCTCCTGGGTGAGGTGTCGACCAGCTCGACGATCGCCTGATGAGCACGAGCTTCGGTGATGCGGTGCTCTGCCACCAGTCTGGCCAGGAATGAGGCCTCCACCCTGCGTGAGGCGTCATGACGAGCCGGGATCGAGCAGAAGGCACGGGTGTCATCGATGAAGCCCGAGGAGCGGGTGAACCCGGTGGTCTCGGTGACCGCGGCACGGAAGCGCAGCATCGCGTCCGGTGCGTCAAGGAACCACCACGGGGCACCGACGAACACCGAGGGGTAGAAGCCCGCCAGAGGGGCGATCTCGCGAGAGTAGACCGACTCATCGATGGTGAAGGGAATGAGATGGAAACCCTCCACGGTGCCGAAGTCCTCAAGCACCGGACGCAGTCCGCTCGAGTAGTCCACGGCGAAGGGGATGTCATGTCCGGTGTCCGGGCCGAAGCGTTCAAGAGTCGGTGTGTGGGTGTTGCGGTGCACACCAGGATGGACCGTCATGACCAGTCCGTCCTCGGCCGACATCTGCGCCATCTGATACATCATGTGCGCTTCGAAGGCGCGGGCCTCCTCCAGCGTGGCCGTGCCGGTCATGCCCTTCTCAAACAGAGCCTCGGCCTCGGACTTGTCCATCCGCAGAGTGCGTGGGGTGTGGGCCCCGTGGTCGGCGGAGACCGCCCCGTGGTCGATGAAGTACCCGCGACGGGCCTGGAGGGCGCGCAGATACCCGGCGTATCCGGAGACTCCGCCTCCGACCGTCTCCACCAGGGCTTCGACGACCTGACGGAACTCGGGACCGAACTTCAGGTATCGGTCAGGACGGAACGTCGGCAGGACCCGACCGGTGAAGGTGGGATCCTCAGCCAGCCGACGGTGGGCCTCCAGATCGTCCAGCGGATCGTCGGTGGTGGCCAGGACTTCGATGCCGAACTGGTCGAACAGCGCCCGCGGCCGAAAGTCCGGTGCTGCGATGCGCTCGGAGATCGCGTCATAGAGCTCGTCGGCACGGTCCTCGGTGATGGTCGAATCGTCGATGCCGAAGACCCCGGTGAACTCCTGCCGCAGCCAGTACCCGGATGCGGTGCCGTCGAAATCCGCCCAGTGCGCGCAGAAGATGCGCCACGCCTCCCGCGGGGAGACCTCGGCGCTCCCGCCGACCCGCAGCTGCTCCAGCGGCACGCCGTTGGCGTGGATCAGTCGGGTGACGTAGTGATCGGGGCTGATCAGCAGCGCTGTGGGGTCCGGAAAGGGAGTGTCGTCGGCCAGCATGGCGGCGTCCACGTGTCCATGCGGGGAGACGATCGGCAGGGCCTCCACCTCGGCGTGGAGGTCTCTGGCGATCTCACGCACCCTCGGGTCGGCCGGCAACAGACGATCCGCGTGATCAGCAATCTCAGTCGGCATGGGCACTATGCTTGGCCCGCGCAGACCCCCCGGGCAATCTCTTGCCAGAAGTTGCCACCATCGGTGGGCGGCCGCGCTCGCCACTGCCGAGCACTCCCCGTTGCGGCACGCGAACGACCTGGAATCGGTCAGCGCCTCACCGGGGAGGCCGCCTTCCGCTGAAGGGCGCCCGAGCTCACCCCGCTCTGAAGGCTCGGCACAGCGCCGCCACCGCGGCCCGCACGCCCGTCTCCAAGGTGGTCTCCTCCTCCGGGGCGAAGTGCGGCGAATGGTTCATCGGCACGTGCTCCCCTGCCAGGGTCTGCGCATCATGTCCTCCGAAGTACCAGTACACGCCGGGGACGCCGGCGGAGGCCGGCAGCGTGCCGAAGTCCTCCGAGCCCATGAGCGGCTCGCTCTCCATCACCTGGTCCGGGCCGAGCTCGGCGCCCAGGGCCTCGACGATCGAAGCCGTCCAGTCGGGGTCGTTGGTGAGCAGCGGGAATGTGTAGAGCTCTTCGATGACCGGCGCCGGGGCGGCGGACGCCTCCGCCTCGGCCAGGATGACGCGCCGCACCGCGGTGAGGACGCGCCGGCGGGTCTGCTCGTCCAGACTGCGGATGTTCAGCGTGATCTCCGCCTGCTCCGGGATGATGTTCTCCTTGAGCCCCGCGTGGAAGGTCCCCACCGTCACCACTGCGGAGCGCCGGGCGTCGAGCTCGCGGGAGACCACCGTCTGGAGTCGCGTGACGATGTGGGCACCCAGGACCACGGGGTCGATCGCATCCTGAGGCTGTGAACCGTGGGACTGGCGCCCGCGGAGGGTCACTCGCCACGAGTCCGCGAGCGCCATGGCGTTCCCCGTGATGTGCCGGATCTCTCCGGCCGGAATCGGCATGACATGCTGCCCCAGGATGACATCGGGCCGGGGCGCCCGCTCCCAGAGGCCGTCCTCGACCATGGCCCGCGCGCCGGCGGCGGTCTCCTCGCCCGGCTGGAAGAGGACGAGCAGGGTGCCTGACCATCCGTCCTGCTGGGCGACCAGGTGGCGGACGGCCCCCAGCAGGCACGCGGTGTGGACGTCATGGCCGCACCCGTGCATGACCGGCACCTCGGTCCCGTCCGGCAGCGTGCCCCGCGCGCCGCTCGCGTAGGGCAGCCCGGTCTCCTCCTCGATCGGGAGCCCGTCGGTGTCCGCACGGAAGGCCACCGTGGGGCCCTCCCCGTTGCGCAGCACCCCGACGACCCCGGTCCCGCCGCAGCGGAAGGTCTCGAGACCGGCAGCCTCCAGTGCGCGGGTGAGGTACTCGGCGGTGTGATGCTCCTGCATCGAGAGCTCGGGGTGGCGGTGCAGGTGCCGGTAGTCCTGTCTCAGTCGCCCCCTGGGCTCGTCGTCGAGGTGGATTCGTCCGGGTGCGTCGTCGTGACGGGTGCATGCATCGTGGTTCCTCTCCGGTCGGTCACTGGTCACTTCCCCTGGGGCTGCCCGCTCGCTGCGGTCTCAGCGCGGCCCTCCGCTACGCGCGGTCGCAGGAACCAGGTCAGCAGGATCGTGGTGAGCACACAGATTCCGGTGGCGACGAATGCCAGGCCGGGCATCAGCGGCACCAGCCCCAGCTGCACGAGGACCGCGACCGCGAAGGCGATGACCACAGGGCGCAGTCGTCGCACTGTGATGATCGCCTGTACGGCGACGGCGCCGAAGACGGCCGGCACGACGTAGGTGCGCACCACCTCGAGCACCGTCTCCGGGGTGATGGACAGCAGCCAGGTGCCCATCAGTCCCACGAAGATCACCAGCGAGACGATGTGCACCACCGCGGCCCCGCATATCGCCATGGATGCCGCCAGGCTGCCCCGGTCGGTCCCAGGCTGAGCACCCACGTTCTGCTGGGCGACCACAGCTGAGGGGAGGAGCTTGTTGGAGATGTTGCCGATCATGAAGGCCTGATACATGGCGGCAGGGCCCAGGATCGGGTATTAGGTCACCGGCTCGACGAGCCAGATGATGAAGAACGTGCCGGCCACGGCCGCGAAGGCCGTCAGCAGGGCTGAGGCGGTGACGCCCAGGTCCGCGAAGAGGACCAGGTAGAGCGGCCCGGAGAGAGAGACCATCAGCCCGATGATCATGGTGAGGCGGCCAGCACGTGTCGTCGTCGCTGTGAACTGCGCCATCGAGCGCGGGGGATTCCCTAGGGTGGAGGTGCTCATGGGTGTCCTTCCGTGTCAGCTGATGCCCAGTCCGAGGCCGGCCTGGTCTGCGACATATGCCGCCGCGAGGCCCGACAGGATGGAGAGGCCCAGCCCCCACTCCCGGATCCAGGGCAGCGAGAGACGCGACGCCGCATAGGCGGCGAGCCCCATGGAGGCGCCCCCGACGACCAACGCGGTCGTATGCGCCGCGCTGATGCGGACCTCCGCGATCCCCAGGGAGAGGAACGCTGCGACCAGCGCCGCTCCCGGCACCACGGTCAGCACCAGCGGGTTCAACCGTGCGATCCGCTTCTCACTGCGCTGCAGGACCGGAGTGAGCAGCAGGGTGGCGAGCATCCACATGGCGCCGCCGGCGCTCATGGCGAAGAAGGCGACGGCGAACGCCGTCTGCGTGTAGCCGGGGCCGCCCAGCTCAGCCCCGGCGGCACCGGCGGCGATCGACGCTGCGCCGGTCTCATAGGCCACCGAGCCGATGAGACCGATCCTGACCAGGACACCAGGGGTGCCGAAGAGCGCGAGCAGCGAGAGGGCGACGATCACCACGGCTACGGAGGGGCCCAGTGCCGCGACCGCTCCTGACCGGAAGGAGACCCGTAGGTCGTGCCGATCCATGCCGACTCCGGGTCCGGCACGCCGGGCGGCCTTCATATAGATGGCGGTCTGGACGATGATGACCAGGAAGACGCCGAGGGCGCTGACCCACAGCAGCGGCATGTTCGCCACAGCCAGCACATCGGTCGACGTCTCAGGCGAGGCGGCGGGTGATGTCATGGACGAGATGCCTCCGTCGTCGAGGGGTGTTCCGCGGACGACTCCACCTTGACTGTGACGCCCGACACTTTCACCAGATTTCCGAGAAAAATCCAAAGATCCCGTCGGATGATGGACATATGACCGTTCTTGCTGAGGAAGACCTGCGATTGATCCATGCACTCCAGGTCTCCCCCCGCGCCTCCTGGACACATCTCGGGACCGTGCTCGCCCGCCATCCCTCGACGCTCGCCGCACGGTTCGAGAACCTCCGCCGGTCCGGCGCCGCCTGGGTCACGGCACACCCACGAGGCACCCCGGACGAGATGACCCTGACCCTCCACAGCGTCATCTGCGATCCGGCCTCCCGAAGGTCCGTCACCGCAGCCCTGTGCGCACTCCCCGAGGTCTACTCGGTGGAGGAGTCCCCCAGCGGACGGGACCTGCTGCTCACCGTGATCGTCCCCCACCCCGGCGACCTGCGAGAACGGGTATTCCCCCTCTTCGACGCCATACCAGGCCTGCTCCGCTGGCAGACGTTCCACTGCACCGCACTGCACAGGGGTGCGGACGACTGGGACCTCGGGGCCCTTTCCCCTGACCAGATCCGTCAGCTGAGGGCACGACCCGCCCATCCGCAGACCCCCCGCTCCCTGCGCTCCTTCGGGCCGATCGTCCGGATCCTCGCCGAGGACG
Organism: Nesterenkonia sp. PF2B19; assembly: GCF_001758425.2. Taxonomy (GTDB): domain Bacteria; phylum Actinomycetota; class Actinomycetes; order Actinomycetales; family Micrococcaceae; genus Nesterenkonia; species Nesterenkonia aethiopica. The sequence continues at coordinate 57,142 of NZ_MDSS02000010.1, forward strand.
GGAGAGCCTCGTCCCGGACCGTCGCCGCACGGACCGGCCTCGCACCCACCACCGCACGCCGTCGCCTGCACCAGGTGCTGGCCAGCGGGCGAGTCTCCCTGCGCTGCGACGTCGCCCAGGGACTGCTGGGCTACCCTCTCGTCTGCCAATGGTTCGCGCGCCTCCCGACGACGCTGCACCCCCGAGCCGCTGCGCTGCTTGCCCAGATGGGAGCCCCGCGGCTGTGCACCTCCACGACAGGCACGACGAACTTCCTGTTCATGATGTGGCTTCGATCAGCCGCGGAGATCACCGAGATCGAACAGCAGATCGAGGAAGCCCTGCCGAGCCTGCAGCTGGCAGAGAGCGTCGTGCTGACCCACATCCCCAAGCGCGTCGGCTGGGCCCTCGACGAGCAGGGTCGTGCCGGACAGCTGCTCACCAAGCCGGCGGACTACTGGTGAGCTGCAGCGGAGCCAGAATCCCCCATGACTCGCGAGTCGCCCCAGGCCACACACGCCTCAGCAGCCTCCTTGACGTGGCGAGCGTCACTCTCCATAATTGGCGCAACTGAGTTGTGTTGAATGCAACTCAGCGATTCAGACACCGCGCTCTCCACATATGGGCGCCCGACGACGGCGAGGCACACCGATGACGACCACCACTGACACTGTCTCCGACCTGGAGCGCCTGAAGACGCTGCACAACGGCGAGAAGCAGCCGCTGACGTTCTCCGCCGAAGAGTTCGAGCGCCGCCTGTCGGGCCTTCGGCGCATCATGAGCGAACAGGGCCTCGACGCCGCGATCCTGACCAGCTACCACGGCATCAAGTACTACTCCGACTTCCTCTACACCACCTTCGGCCGCAACTACGCACTGGTCGTCACGCAGGACGATTCAGTCACCGTCACCGCCAACATCGATGCCGGCATGCCGTGGCGGACCAGCCACGCCGACAACATCGTCTACACCGACTGGAAACGTGACAACTTCTACTACGGCCTGCAGCAGGCCGTGGCCCGCGCCGGCGTCCCCGCCTCACGAATCGGCGTCGAGGACGACTCCCTGCCGGTGATGACACGACGCAGCATCCAGGACGCCTTCCCGGATGCCGAGCTCCTCGACGTCTCGCAGGCCGCCATGCGCCAGAGGATGATCAAGTCGGACGAGGAGATCGAGGTCATCCGACATGGCGCCCGCATTGCGGATCTCGGAGGTGAGGCGATCAAGGCCGCCATCCGCGAGGGCATCATGGAATATGAGGTCGCCCTCATCGGCACCGAGGCGATGACCCACGAGATCGCCAGAACCTTCCCCCACCGCGAAGTGCGGGACACCTGGGTCTGGTTCCAGTCCGGCATCAACACCGACGGCGCCCACAACTGGGCGACCACCCGCCGGCTGCAGCACGGCGACATCCTGTCGCTGAACTGCTTCCCCATGACCTCGGGCTACTACACCGCTCTGGAGCGCACACTGTTCCTCGGCGAGCCGGACGAGACGAGCCTGCACCTGTGGAACGTCAACGTCGAGGTGCATCGGCGCGGCCTCGAGCTGATCAGGCCCGGGGCGGTCTGCAAGGACATTGCGGCAGAGCTCAACGAGATCTACGTGAGCCACGGACTCCTCCCCCGGCGCACCTTCGGATACGGCCACTCGTTCGGGGTGCTCTCCCACTACTACGGCCGCGAGGCCGGCCTGGAGCTGCGCGAGGACATCGACACCGTCCTCGAACCAGGCATGGTGGTCTCCATGGAGCCCATGATCACGATCCCCGAGGGCGAGCCCGGCGCGGGAGGATACCGCGAACACGATATCCTCGTCGTCCAGGAGGACGGAGCTGAGAACATCACCGGATTCGGCTTCGGACCGGAGCACAACATCATCCTCGCCTGAGGCTCCTCATCGCACGGTGGGGTCGACGCCGGAGCGTCGGCCCCACCGTGGCCACGGGCTGGAGAACAGGAGCCCCCGACATGGCAGACCGCGAGACCAGGCGACAGCCGGGCCGTGAGCCCTCGGTGATCGTCAACGTCATCGAGGTGCTCCGCTGCTTCACCGTCGACGAGCCGCAGCAGAGCGTCACCGGGATCTCCTCCCAGGTCGGCCTCCACAAGTCGACCGTCTCGCGCATCCTGGCCACGCTCGAGGATGAGCGCATCGTGGAGCGCGACGAACCCTCCCGCCGCTACCAGCTCGGCCTGGGCCTGATCGCCGTCGCCGGACCGCTGCTGGCCAATCTGGACGTGCGTCGCGTCTCCCTCGACGAGCTCCAGGATCTCGCTGCGGAGACCGCCGAGACCGCGGCGCTGACCATCTGGGACGGCGAATCCTCTGTGACGGTTGAGCAGGTGGCGAGCCGGCTTCAGGTCAAACACACCTCCGAGCTGGGCAGCCGATACTCGACCGGCCTGAGCGCCAGCGTGCAGGTGCTCCTCGCCCATCGCCCTCCGGGAGAGGCCCAGCGCCTCCTGGACACCGGGAGGGTGACGATCCCGCCGTCCCTGTCCACGGAGCAGCACCTCGACCTGCTCGCCCAGGTCCGCCGCCAGGGCTTCGCGGTCAACCACGCCCAGACGTCCGCCGATGAGGCCGGAGTCGCCGCCCCCGTGCGGGACCACCGCGGGGAGGTCGTCGCCGCCATGATGATCGCAGCCCCCGCCTTCCGCGTCCCAGAGACGCGCATCCCGGAGCTGGTGCAGCTGTGTCGCCACTCTGCCGACCGGGTCAGTCGGCGCCTGGGCGCCGCACCCCAGCCCTCCTGACCGCGACACCCCTTCGGCACACCTCCTGCTGCGATCCGCGCCCCGGTTCGGCGCGGCATGCCCGCACGCGCCCCCCCCCACTGAACTGTGCCGAACCGTTGACGACATGTGACACCGCTCATACTCTTAACGCAACCGAGTTGCGTTCATCGCAACCTTTGAGCGGAGGTATCGCATGTCCCCTCAGCCCGACTCCCCTATCCGGCACACCCAGCCACCGGCTCTCGACCGAACCGACACCCACCAGACCACCCCAACACCGAACACGGCGGGACTGACTCCCGTCGACCCGCTCACTCGACGCAAAGTGGTCGCCGCCACCTTCATCGGCAACTTCGTCGAATGGTTCGACTACGCCGTCTACGGCTACCTCGCCGGAAGCATCGCCATCGCGTTCTTTCCGGAGAGCGATCCGACGACTCAGCTGCTGGGCGCGTGGGCCGTCTTCGCCGTCTCGTTCCTGGTCCGACCCCTCGGCGGGTTCTTCTGGGGGTGGCTCGGGGACCGTTGGGGCCGCAAGACGGCCCTGTCCTGGTCGATCCTGGTCATGTCGGTCGCAACCTTCTGCATCGGACTTCTCCCCACCTACCCGACAGCCGGAATCCTCGCACCGCTGATGCTCCTGCTGGTCCGTGTGGTGCAAGGGTTCTCTGCTGCCGGGGAATACGCCGGCGCCTCGGCCTTCCTCGTCGAGTACGCACCCAAGGGCCAGCGAGGCAGATACGCGGCCGTCGTGCCGGCCTCGACGTCGGCCGGCCTGCTCTTCGGCCTGCTCTTCGTCACCGGGCTCACCGCGGCTCTCGGATCGGACGCGGTGAATGAGTGGGCGTGGCGCATCCCGTTCCTCCTGGCCGCACCCCTGGGACTGATCGGCCATTACATCCGCACCCGGCTGGAGGACACCCCGCAGTTCACGGCGCTCCAGCAGCAGGATGACGTCATCACGGCGCCCTGGCGCGACCTCTTCGTCCAGCACTGGCGCCTGCTGCTGCGTGCCCTGGGTGCCGCGCTGCTCAATGCGGTCGCCTTCTACATCCTGCTCAGCTACATGCCCAACTATCTGGAGTCCCAGCTTGACCTCTCAGTGACCCAGGCCAACACTATGACGGCGACCTCACTTGTCACCTATATCGGGTTCATCCTCATCACCGGATCGCTCTCAGACCGAGTAGGCCGGCGCAAAGTGCTGCTCTCGGCGTCCGTGGCCATGTTCGTACTGGCCGTACCGGCCTTCATGCTGCTGAAGCACGGATTCCTCCTCGGCGTGCTGGTCCTCGTCATCATGGGCGGAACGCTCGCACTGAACGACGGCGTCCTGCCGAGCTTCCTCTCCGAACAGTTCCCCACACGGATCCGCTACACCGGCTTCGCAGTCTCGTTCAACTCGGCCAACGCCTTCTTCGGCGGCACCGCCGCATTCGTGGCCACGCTGCTGATCTCCGTGACCGGATCCGCGCTGGCCCCTGGCTGGATGCTGATGGCTGCAGCGTCGATCGCCTTCGTGGCGGTCCTGCTCTCCCGGGAGACGGCGCAGGAGGAGCTGCGCTGAACGGCAGGGAGGCGCGCACGACGGGCGTGAGCCTCGTTCTGACGGCGCTGTGCGGGAGTCACGTCTGCCCGGACGGCACAGGCGTGCTGGGACAGCGTGGTGTGACCGGGAAACCGGAGCTCCAGAGCCGGATCGGGCCGGACTCGGAGCAGAGACGGGAGTGTTCAGTTCTCACCCGTCGTCGACGATCTGCGCCTCATGGGCGTGTCAGCGTCTGCGCAGAGCAGCTCGTCGATGACCTTCGGCGACAGCACGTGGATCAGGGCCCGGGGAGGCTGCGGGACAGCAGCGGTCGGCCGCCTGGGCCCACCACCACTCTCTGAGGGCCCGGTGACCGCGATGCGTCGCGGCGCACGATCGTCCTGCGCCCTCACCGCAGGACGACCGTGCGCATCCCGTTGAGGAAGACCCGCCCCTCACAGTGCCACCGGACGGCGTTGGACAACGCCTTCGACTCGGTGTCTCGTCCGGCGGCGACCAGATCCTGCGGCATATAGGTGTGATCGACATCGACCACCTGCTGGGCGATGATCGGACCTTCGTCCAGCTCCTCGTTGACATAGTGGGCGGTCGCGCCCACGGTCTTCACTCCCCGGTCGAAGGCCTGGTGATACGGTCGGGCGCCTTTGAAGGAGGGCAGGAAAGAGTGATGGATGTTGATCGCCTTCCCCGAGAGCGTCCTCGTGAGATCATCCGAGAGGATCTGCATGTACCGCGCCAAGACGACCAGCTCCACGTCGAACCGGCCTACCAGGTCCAGCAGCTCCTGCTCGGCGGCCTGCTTCGTCTCGGGGGTGACCGGCACGTGGAAGTACGGGATCCCATGCCACTCCACGAGCTGTCGATGATCCTCGTGGTTCGACACCACGGCGGCGATCTCGATCGGCAGCTCACCCGCCCGCGACCGGTTGAGCAGGTCGTTGAGGCAGTGGCTGAATCGGGACACCATGATCAGCACGCGCCGCGGCTCCCCGTGGCGGAAGAGCTCCCACCGGGCGTCCAGCTCGTCGGCCAGCTCGGCGAGCTCCTCGCGCATCCCCGCGCCGCCGACCTCGGCGCCCCCAGGTCCGCTCAGCCTGACCTGGACGCGGAGGAAGAATCGGCCGGTGTGCTGGTCGTCGAACTGCCTGAGCTCCACGATGTCGCCCCCATGCCGCAGCAGCACCCCGCTCACAGCATGGACCAGGCCCGGTCTGTCCGGACAGTCCATGCTGAGCACATGGTCCTGCGACTGGTCTGCCGATCCACGGTCAGGCCCGATCATGACTGCCATGACATCCTCCTGAAGTGATGGTGGAGGCCGACCTGCACTGACGTCGGCCATGAGACCCCCTGTTGAGGTCCGTCGGTTCTTCGATCCTCCGCCCGCGTCCGTCGAGCGCGTCCGCCAGGGACGCACACCGGACCCTCGCACACAGCAGAGGGTCCGATGCGCGTCATCCCAACGTCAGAGGAATCCCGGTGCCCCCGGGAGCTCCGGCTGGGCGAACTCCGCCATGCGTCGATCAGCCACCGGACGGTGTAGTCCGCGAAGGAGGCCCGCGGCAGGATCCGCCACGTGGTCTCCGCGCTGCGCACCAGGACCACCGGGACGGTCCCGAGCAGCGTGGAGACCCCGCTCCCGACCGGGAACGCCCTCGGATGGAGATCCACCGCGCAGCCCTTCTCCAGGACCGCACGTGCCTCGACGCCGGCCAGTTCGAGCACCGCACGGTTGGCGGAGAGGTCGAGCAGCTGGCCCGGCAGTCCCTCCAGGCAGCCGGCCAGCTCCTCAGCTTCGCCGGGGAGCTGCTCCCGGGAGACGTCGATGACGAGGAACTCATCCGGGCCGAGCCAGACCGCGTGCAGGCCGTTCAGATCGCCGCTGGTGCCCCGGTGATGCTGAGGGAGCGTCAGCCCGACACGCTGCTCGACCGCCTGTGCGGACGGCGTGCCGGGCCTCACCCGCACCCCCAGTTGCACCGGGAAGGCGATCTCGCGGAGCCGCACCTCCCGCCGGCCCGAGACTCCGGCATCGTGCATGGCCTCCTCGAGGTGGGCCACCGGTGAACGTCGCCGCGGGCCCTGCGGACCTCCCTGATGCGGACCGGTCCGCGCCGTCTCTGCTGTCATCGTCACGGTGTGGTCACCCATCGCGCCGGCTCCCTTCGGGGTCGTAGAGGACATGTGAGGTGATCTCGACGTCGACCACGCGGTCCCGCACCGGGACCTGCGCGATCTCGCCGATGAGATTCCTGCCGTCATCCACCAGGGCCAGCCCGAAGGGACGGCCCAGAGCGGCCGAGAGGTAGGAGGAGGTCACGTGACCGATCATCGGCACAGGACCCTGATCAGGCGTGATCGACGTTCCGCGGGCGACGAGCTGTGCGCCTTCCTCGAGGCGGGTGGCGCCGTCGACAGGCAGCACCCCCACGAGCTGCCGACGGTCGGAACGGGCTGTGTCAGGCCGCGAGAGTGACCGTTTGCCCACGAAGTCCTTGACCTTGGAGACCGCCCAACCCATTCCCGCATCATCCGGGGTGACGGTGCCGTCGGTGTCCTGTCCGACGATGATCAGGCCCTTCTCCGCACGCAGCACGTGCATCGTCTCTGTCCCGTACGGCGTGATGTCGAACTCCGCCCCGGCCTCGGCGACCATCTCCCAGACGTTGAGCCCGTAGAAGGCGTCCACATTGACCTCGAAGGCCAGCTCGCCGGAGAACGAGACCCGACAGATCCGCGCGGGGGTACCATCGACCAGCTCCGTCTCGCGGAACGCCATGAAGGGGAAGCCCTCGCGGGAGACGTCGAGCTCGGGCGCCAGCTTGGCGATGACGTCACGGGACCGAGGGCCGACCACGGCGATCGTGCTCCACTGCTCGGTCACCGAGGTCAATGACACGTCCAGCTCCGGCCACTCCGTCTGATGCCACTCCTCCAACCAGTCCAGCACCCCGGCGGCACCGCCGGTCGTGGTGGTCATCAGGTACCGATCCTCGGCGATGCGGAGTGTGACGCCGTCGTCGAAGATCATTCCATCAGCGCCGCACATGAGTCCGTAGCGTCCTTTGCCGACCGGAAGTTTGGCGAACCCATTGGTGTAGATGCGGTTGAGGAACTCCCCCGCGTCGACACCGCGGATCTCGATCTTGCCCAGCGTGGTGACGTCCATGAATCCCACAGAATCGCGCACAGCGGCACACTCCCGCAGGACGGCGGTGTCCATGTCCTCACCGGGCCGGGGGAAGTACCACGGACGCTTCCACTGGCCCACGTCCTCGAAGAGTGCTCCGTGGGCGAGGTGCCAGGGGTGGATCGCGGTCACGCGCGCCGGATCGTAGAGGTCTCCGCGACGCCGGCCCGCCAAGGCCGCGAAGGAGACCGGCGAGTAGGGGGCGCGGAAGGTCGTGGTCCCGACCTCGGGGACTTCGTCATTCAGCACAGCGGCGATGACCCCGATGGCGTTGACGGCGCTGGTCTTGCCCTGGTCGTTGGCCGTGGAGATCGAGGTGTAGCGCTTGACGTGTTCGACCGCGCGCAGTCCGGCGCCGACCGCCCGCAGCACATCGGCGACGGTCTGGTCACGCTGAAGGTCGACGAAGTGGGTGTCCCACTCGGCAGGCTCCCCGTCTGCGCGCGGGACGAGCCACAACGGACATACGGGTCCGCCTGTGCAGTCCGCGCCGGGACGAGCGTCTGCCCGGGGGATCTCGAGCTCGGCGGCATACCCCATCTCGACGGCACACTGATGCCCGGCCCGGGCGCCTTCCTCGAGCACGGCCTGCAGGCCGGCGGTGCCGGCGAGCGAGCCGACGACCTGCTGCCCGGGCACGGGAGCGTCCGGGAGGAAGGCGGCCAGCTCCTCGTCCCACCGCAGTCGGCCCTGCCGCTGGCTGTGCAGGTGGACCACCGGGGAGTGTCCGCCCGAGACCGCCAGCAGGTCCACCGGGATGGTCTCAGGCTCGCCTGCGAGGTTCCCCTGCGCATCCAGCGGAGCTGCGGAGACGGCGCTGATCCGGCCGTCGGCCCCCTCGCCCGCCGTCCCGATGACGGCCTGGCCGAAAAGACCCCGCACGCCTGTGGCCCGCAGCACCTCTGCGGCGGCTGGTGAGGGCTCCGGCCGGGAGTCGACCACGGCCACGGGCGGCGCACCAGCGGCGTGGAGATCCTGCACGAGGGCATAGGCGCTGTCATTGGTCGTGGCCACGACCACCTGCGAGCCGGCCAAGGCCGCGTAGCGGTTGAGGTAGCTTCTGACGGCTCCAGCCAGCATGACGCCCGGACGGTCGTTGTCTGCGAAGACCAGGGGGCGCTCATGCGTACCGGTGGCCAGCACGACGCGGCCGGCGCGGATGTGCCAGACCCGCTCCCGAGAGACCCCCGGGCGCGATGCCGGGGGGAGATGGTCGGTGCGGCGCTCGACGGCGATGACGTAGTTGGAGTCATAGCTGCCGAATGCGGTGGCCCTGCGCAGGTAGGTGACGTCCTGGCGGGCCTCCAGCTCTTCGGCGACGTCATCGGCCCAGCGCCTCGCATCACGGCCGGCGATGCTCTCGTCGCGGCTGGACAGCAGGGACCCGCCCGGCTGTGGCTGCTCGTCGATCAGCATGGTGCGCGCACCGCCGACGGCGGCCTGCCGGGCGGCGGCCAGACCGCCTGGGCCGGCTCCCACCACCAAGACGTCGACATGGACGTGCTTGTGGTCATAGGTGGCGCCGTCGGGCCTCGGGTCCAGTCGACCCAGACCCTGCAGGAACCTGGCCTCGAGCTCGTCCACGGCCGAGACCGTCGTGGCCGGAATCATAGACTCATCAGCGTGGCCCGCATTCCGGGAGCTGACGGCGAGCAGAGCGTTCGGCTCCTCCACTCCTGCGCTCATGATGCCGCGGGGCCGACTCCGATAGATGGATCGTCCCGACACCAGGCGCCCCGCGCCGACGAGGGCGCTGGCCACCGTGTCCCCCGCACAGGCGGTGAGCGGATGCCCGTCCACCTGCAGGCGCAGAGTCACGTCTCGGTCGATGCCGTGGCCCGGTGCACGGTCTGTGGTGAGTCGTCCAGTGGTCATCGGTCTCCTCCTTCCTCGTGGGCGGCGTCCGCCGTGGCCCGCTCCCCCATGGGCCAGGTCTCGTGGATGCGGTACGTCACGGTGTCGCGCAGCGCGTTGAACCATCGCCGGCACCCGACGGCGTGGTTCCAACGCTCGGCGAACTCACCCTTCGGGTTGTCGCGGTAGAACAGGTACTCGGCCCACTGGCGGTCGTCCAGGGCGTGCGGATCCCGGGGATAGGCGACGTGCGCCTGGCCGCCGTAGTGGAACTCGGTCTCGTTTCGGGGCCCGCAGTGGGGGCAGGTGATCAGCAGCAAGAGGGTCTCCTAGTGGGCGACGGCGGCTGCGCCGTGTTCGTCGATGAGCTGGCCGGTCTCGAAGCGGTCGAGCGCGAAGGGTTCATTGAGCGGGTGGGCCTTCCCTGTGGCGATCGTGTGGGCGAACGTGAGCCCGGAGGCGGGGGTGCCCTTGAACCCACCGGTCCCCCATCCGCAGTTGACGTACAGCTCATCGACCGGGGTGTCGGAGATGATCGGCGAGGCGTCGAAGGTGGTGTCCACGATGCCGCCCCAGGTGCGCAGCACGTGGGCGCGGGCGAACATCGGGAACAGCTCGACGGCGGCGGCCATCTGCTCTTCGATGACGTGGAACGCTCCGCGCTGCCCGTAGCCGTTGTAGGAGTCGACCCCGGCGCCGAGGACGAGCTCCCCCTTATGGGCCTGGGAGACGTAGACATGGACGTGGTTGGACATCACCACAGTCGGGTGCACCGGCTCGAACAGTTCCGAGACCAGCGCCTGCAGCGGGTGGGACTGGATGGGCAGACGGAAGCCGGCCAGTTCGGCCAGCACCGAGGAGTGGCCCGCCGCCGCCAGCCCGACCTTGCCCGCGGCGATCCGTCCGCGTGATGTCTGCACCCCGGTGACGCGACCTCGGTCGAGCTGGAAACCGGTGACCTCACAGTTCTGGATGAGATCCACTCCGAGCTCGTCACACCGGCGAGCCAGCGCCCAGGCCACGTGGTCGTGCTTGGCGATGCGGCCCGGGGCTGGTAGGTGGCGCCCATGACGGGGTAACGGATGTCGTCCTCGACGTTGATGATCGGGCACACCTCCTTGACCTCCGCCGGGCTCAGGAATTCGGCATCCACCCCGTTCAGCGCATTCGCATTGACCCTGCGCCGCGCCTCCCGGACGTCCTGGAGCGTGTGCGTCAGATTGAGCACTCCGCGCTGCGAGAAGAGAAAGTCATAGTCGAGCTCCTCGGGAAGCTGCTCCCACAGCTTCAGGGACTGCTCGTAGATCGCGGCAGACTCATCCCACAGATAGTTGGAGCGGATGATCGTGGTGTTCCTGGCCATGTTCCCGCCGCCGAGCCAGCCCTTCTCGAGCACGGCGATGTCCGTGATCCCGTGCCGGGTCGCCAGATAGTAGGCAGTGGCCAGTCCATGGCCGCCTCCACCGACGATCACCACGTCGTAGCTGTCCCTCGGCTCGGGGTTCCGCCAGAGGAAGTCCGGGTGCTCCGGAAGCGCCTCAGTCATGATCAGGCTCCCATCGGTGTCAGTGTCGGGTACAGGGGGTGCTCCGCCGCCAGGGCCTCCACCCGGTCGCGCAGCGTCGCCACCTCTGCGGGTTCGGCGCCCTGATCCGCGCATCCGGCGATCAGCGCACGGGCGATGACGTCGGCGACCTCGGCGAAGGCGTCGTCGCCGAAGCCGCGGCTCGCCAGAGCGGGGGTCCCGATGCGCAGCCCGGAGGTGACCATCGGAGGACGCGGATCGTCCGGCACGGCGTTGCGGTTCACCGTGATGCCCACCTGGCTCAGCAGGTCCTCGGCCTGCTGCCCGTCGATCCGGGAGTCGCGCAGATCCACCATGACCAGGTGGACGTCGGTCCCACCGCTGAGCACGCGGACGCCCGCCTCCTTCACGTCCTCCTGGGAGAGCCTGTCCGCGAGCATCTGGCTCCGGCGACTGTGCGCGTCTGACGCTCGCGGAAGTCCTCCTGACCGGCCAGCCCGAAGGCCACGGCCTTTCCGGCGATGACGTGCTCGAGGGGTCCGCCCTGCTGGCCGGGGAAGACTGCGCTGCGGACCGACTTGGCGATCGCGTCGTCGTCGGTGAGGATCAGCCCGCCGCGCGGACCCGCCAGCGTCTTGTGGGTGGTGCTGGTGACGACGTCGGCATAAGGCACCGGATTGGGGTGGAGGCCGGCGGCGACGAGGCCGGCGAAATGCGCCATGTCGACCATCAGGCGAGCTCCGACGTCGTCCGCGATGCGACGGAACGCAGCGAAGTCGAGCTGCCGCGGATAGGCCGACCAACCCGCGATGATCAGGCGCGGACGGTGTCGGCGAGCCTGCTCCGCCACGTGGTCCATGTCGATCATGGAGGACTCCGGGTCGACGCCGTAGGCGGCGACCTCATAGAGGCGGCCGGAGAAGTTCAGCTTCATCCCGTGGGTGAGGTGTCCCCCATGGGCGAGGTCGAGCCCCAGAATCGTGTCCCCGGGACTGAGCAGCGCATGCATCGCCGCAGCATTGGCCTGGGCACCGGAGTGCGGCTGCACGTTGGCATGGGCTGCGCCGAAGAGCGCACGAGCTCGGTCGATCGCCAGCGTCTCGATCGCGTCGACATGCTCGCACCCGCCGTAGTAGCGACGGCCGGGGTAGCCCTCGGCGTATTTGTTGGTCAGCACGGACCCCTGGGCCTGCATCACCGCGAGCGCCGTGTGGTTCTCCGAAGCGATCATCTCCAGCCCGTCGCGCTGCCGGGTCAGCTCGGCGTCGATATGTCCGGCGACTTCGGGATCGATGTGACCGAGTGATCCGGTCTGCACCCGGGAGACCCCGGAGTCTGTGATGGGCGTGACGGTCATGTCCCCTCCTCGTGCCTTGTTTGTCGACAACTGATATATCAGTTGACGCCTTACAATATGAGGTACGTCATATCCGGTCAACCCCTCCCGCGCAGATAGCGAGACAGCCATGCGTCCCGATCCCTCCCCGGCCGCTGGGCCGCTGCCGCTGGGCGAGCGCGCCTACCGCGAGCTTCGCGACCGCCTCATCCTGCTCGACATCCCTGCGGGCGCGCCGATCAGCGAGAACGCACTGACGGAGGAGCTGGGGATAGGCCGCACCCCGCTGCGCGAGGCCCTCAAGCGCCTCGAGACGGACCATCTGGTCGTGACCTACCCGCGCCGCGGGACCTTCGCGACGCCGGCCGACGTCACCGAACTCGCAACGATCTCCGAGATCAGGATGCTGCTGGAACCGCATGCGGCCGCCAAAGCCGCCGAGCGACGAGGCGGCTCCGCACGGAGCCAGATCGAACGCGCACTCGAGTCCATCCGGCTGATCGAGACGACGTCGAGCCGTCGGGAGCTCATCACCCAGGATCTGGAGATCCACCGCACCATCTATCGCGCCGCCGAGAACCCCCATCTGGAGGAGACGCTCGTCCGCCTGGACAATCTGGCCACCCGGATCTGGTGCCTGGTGCTGCACCGACTCCCCAGCATCACCACACACATCACCGAGCACGAGGCCCTGCTGGCCGCCATCCTCGGCGGGGACTCCCCCGGCGCCGAACGCCTCGCGCGCACCCACGTCGCCGCGTTCGAAGCCACGGTGCGCACCGCGCTGTGACCGGACCCCTGAGTCGCCCCATGACAGAGAGGGCCCCTTGACCGCGAGGACAGATCCCCACATAATTCATGCAACTCAGTTGTGACTGACGCAACACCTCGATGAGGCCCTGCCTCGCCGTCGGCCACGCCGGGTCACACCCACTGGCTCCATCGACCACACTCTGTCGCTGAAGACGTCTCTCGGAGGACGCATGTCACCAGAACCAGCAGCCACACCCCCGCCCCGCACGACCGCTCAGATGCGCCCCGATCGGTCCGACCCGTCACCTGCGTCCGACGAAGAACGGATCCCGTCACCGCCCCCTGCTGACCCCGCCTCCTCACCGAGGGTTCTGCCCCGCTTCCGCGGACAGATCATCCCCCGAACAGATCGGATGATCATCATGACGCTCCCGCCGCTGATGATCGCCGCCGTCGTCGTGCTGACGATCCGACACCCCGAGCGCACCGCCGAGCTCATCGACCGGATGCGCACCTTCGTCACCTCCGGGTTCACCTGGCACTTCGTGCTGTACTCACTGATCGCCGTCGGCGTCTGCGCCTGGCTGGCGATCAGCAGACACGGACGCATCCGTCTCGGCGGCCCCCAGGCACGCCCTGAACACAGTCGATTCGCCTGGTACTCGATGCTGTTCGGCTGCGGTCAGGGGATCGGCCTGATCTTCTGGGGGATCGCTCAGCCTCTCATGCTCCGCGTGGACGCACCTCTCATCTCAGGCTCCTCGCCGAGCGAAGGAGGCGTGGTGTGGACCTACTTCCACTGGGGAGTCACAGCATGGGCCATGTACTGCGTCGTAGCGGTCTGCCTCGCCTACTCCCACCACAATCTCGGCAAGACCCTGACATTCCGCGAAGCCACGGTCGACATCCTTCCGCACCGAGCCCGTCGTCCCGCGGGCGTGGTCGTGGAGCTGCTCGCCATCATCGCCACGGTGCTGGGCCTGGCGACCTCCTTCGGATTCGCCTCGATGCAGTTCTCGGCCGGCCTGCAGTCCTTCACGGGAGTGGAGAGCGGCCCGGGCATCTGGATGGGGGTCATTCTGACCCTGGCCGGGCTCACTGCGATCTCCGTGCTGCTCGGTGTCAACAAGGGCATGCGGCGCATCAGCGAGACCAATTCGGTCCTGAGCATCATGCTGATGGTCATCGTCTTCGTCTTCGGGCCCACCGTCTACACCCTGTCCAACCTCACCCAGACGTTCGGCTCCTTCATCACCCACTTCGTCCCGATGTCGTTCTGGACCGAAGCGGGCGAAGGCGGCGCGGCGCTGGACTCTTGGCAGGACACCTGGAACGGCTGGTGGACCGTCTTCATCTGGTGTTGGGTCATCGCCTTCTCGCCGTTCGTGGCGGGCTTCATCGCCCGCATCTCCCGCGGACGCACCATCCGCGAATTCGTCCTGGGCGTGACCCTCGTTCCGTCCCTGATCGTGATGATATGGGTCGGAATCATCGGATCAGCCGGTCTGCACTACGACGACACCACTGACCGGTCGATCTCGGAGGCCGTCGCCGAGGACTCTGCCGCCGGGCTCTTCCTCACCCTCGACATGATCCCGGTGCTCGGCACTGGGCTGCTCGTCATCGCCACGATCCTCGTGGCCACCTACTACGTGACGAGCCTCGACGCCGGCAGCTACGCCCTGGCAGAGTTCGTCTCCGCCCCGAAGAAGGCCGGACCCTGGTTCCGGGTGGTGCTGGTCGCGAGCATCGGCACCGTGGCCGTGGTCCTCCTCACCCTGGGCGGGACCCAGGTCGTCGACACCGTCCAGACGGGCACGATCATCGGCGCCTTCCCGTTCTCCTTCGTCATTCTGGTGATGATCGTCAACCTCATCCGCCGTCTCAGGTGCCGCACGGCGGCGGTCCGCAGGATGGAGAAGGAGATCAACGACCCGCGGCATCGCGCGGAGGACGACCATCTCGACCATGACGACCCCGGAGGAACCACGGAATCGTCACCCGTCGTCCAGCCGGCGCAAGGAGACCGACCATGACATCTGACCACCGAGCCGCCCAGGCAGAGCCGGCTGAGGTCCACCTGGCGATGATGGACGCCGTCAGCTGGAGACGCTGGGCGACGCAGCCCGGCTCGACGGTGCTGATCCCCGTCGGAGCTCTGGAGCAGCATGGCCCGCACCTCCCCTTGGGGACCGACGCGCTGCTGGCGGACAGGATCGCCGCCGGGGTCGCCGAAGGGACCGCCATGCGTGTCGCTCCCGCGCTCACCTACGGGTATAAGTCTCAGCAGCGCTCCGGCGGCGGGGACCATCTGCCCGGCACCACCAGCCTTGACGCCACGTCGCTGATCGCCATGACCCGGGACCTCGCCAGGTCCTTTCTGCAGCAAGGGGTGGCCCACGTCGTCCTGGTCAATGGACACTATGAGAACTACCAGTTCCTCTACGAGGGGGTCGACCTCGCGCTCCGGGACCTGGGCGCAGGCCGCCGCGAGGACCAGGCGGCGCTGCTGCTCTCGTACTGGGACTATGTCTCAGCCACCACGCTGGAGACTGTCTACCCCGACGGGTTCCCGGGCTGGGACGTCGAGCACGGCGGTGTCCTCGAGACCTCACTGATGCTCCACATCGACCCTTCGAAGGTGCGCCTGGACCTCGCTCCGGACCATCCGGCGGCGCAGCTCCCGCGCTTCGACCGTCTGCCAGTGGTGGAAGCGCGGACCCCGGCCAGCGGATGCCTCTCCTCCCCCAGCGGATCCGATGCGGCGAAAGGTCGGCTGCTCTTCGACCAGGTGGTGGAGGCCCTCCGCACCGACCTCGTCGAGGAGCTGGCACTTCCGGACAGCAGATGACCAGCGCACTGCTGCGGAGTCGCCGACTGACTCCTCACCGACGGCGCCGCCGCAGCACCGCCAGCGGCACCCTCCACCGGTGCCGCAGCGCCAGCAGGCGCAGTCCGAACACCAGCAGCGCGACGGCGACGGCGCTGATCGCGTGGAACAGGCCGGTCTCCAGCAGCAGCGCCAGTCGCCCCCGCACCCAGGAACGCGGGGGCGGCGTAGACGCCCTGGGGGTTGAAGATCTGCGGCACCTCATTGGCGACGACGTCGCGCAGCGCCCCTCCGCCGACGGCGGTGGTGACGCCCAGCAGAACGACCGCCACCGGGTTCAGCCCCGCCTCATGGGCGATCGTCGCCCCCATGACGCAGAACAGGGACAGCCCGAGGGCGTCGAAGACCAGCAGCGTGCGCCGCAGTCGGTCCTCATGGATGAGTCGGATGAACACCGCCAGGACCGCGAGCACCACCGGCACCAGGTATTGCGGGGCCGCGAAGGCATTGGGGACCCCGATGTTCAGCACCAGATCCCGGATCACGCCGCCGCCAAGTCCGGCGAGGCTCGCCAGCAGCAGCGAACCCACCAGATCGAAGCCCTTGCGCACAGCCAGCAGCGCCCCGGAGACTGCGAAGGCGAAAGTGCCCACCAGCTCCAGGACGAGGACCACTGTGGTCATCGACATCGCGGCTTTCCTCCTCGGTCGTCGCTCGAACCCTCACCAAGTCCGCAACCACAAGCCTGCCACGCGGGAGTCTCCTCCGACGCAGCGGGCAGAGCAGCCGTCAGACCTGGAAGGGGATGACCGCCAGGTCATCTGGCACGAGGAACTCTCCCGAGTACCCTTCAGCCGCCACCCGCTCCCAGGCAATGGCACCGGAGCCGGGGACGAGGTGATGCAGCGCCAGACGCCGCGCCCCCGCCTCACGGGCCACGCGAACGGCATCGGCCACCGAGGTGTGGGACTTGTAGTGATGCGCCAAGGATGCACGCGACATCTCGTCGTCCTTGCCCCGGTACATCGACTCCATGAAGTCGAAATCGATGGCCTCGTGCAGTACCAGTCCGGCGTCCCGGCTCAGTCGAACCATATTCGGTGTGTACGTCGTGTCCCCCGAGACGCACACCGAGCCCTGGGCCGTGTCGAAGCGGAATGCGAAGGCCGGGGCGACAGGCGGATGCTGTACAAGGGTGGCCGTGACGACCACTGACTCGTCCCGGAAGATCTCGAAGCCGTTCGTCGCCGGCACCGGATTCTCATTGGGGTGGAACTCCAAGGAGCTGGGGATCTCGATGTCCTGCGCAGCAAAGATGTCGAGCGGCGACGGCCTGAGGGCATCGATGACCCGGTCGTTGAGGTCTGTCGCAGCGGCCTCCATCAGCCGCATGAACATCTCCGCAGTCCCTGGGGTGGGACTGTACGGAGCCACCGGACTGGGCGCGACGGCGGCCAGTGGAGACACCGGCGGCAGGGCGCCCCGGTCACCGGGACCTATGATCGGCACAGGTCGGCCGATCCTGTCCTGGAGCTCAAAGAGCCCGAACAGGGCCAGTGTGTTGAGGTCCACCGTGTGATCCGAGTGCAGGTGTGTGAGGAAGATGCCCTTGAGTCTGCTCATCTCGAGCCCTGCCCTCTCGATCTGGCGGCCGACACCGTGGCCGCAGTCCACCAGATAGAAGCCGTCGTCGACCACGATGGCCGTGGCAATGCCGGTGCGCGAAGAGTCCCGCCAGAACCGCGGCCCGCCGGCCGTGCCCAGTGTGATCACGTGGTGTCCACTCTGCTTCGTCAGTCCGCTCACGGGTCTCCGCTCCTCACTGTCCGCTTGGCGCCTGCTCACGCCCGTCTCGTGGATCCAGTCTGCTCGGGCTGCCCCATAGTGGAAAGCGAATTTAAGTCATGGCAGACTTCGACGCAGATTAAGTTCATGCTCAACTCGCCACGCCTCGAGGAGACACGATGCCGGAGATCACCCTTCGTCAACTGGAGTACTTCCTCGCCGTGGTTGACCACGGCTCGATCAGCGCCGCAGCCCGGCAGCTGCACATCAGCCAGGCGGCCATCTCTGTGGCGATCCGGCAGCTGGAGAAGGGCCTGGACGCAGAGCTGCTGAACCGAGCTCCGGCACGTCGCGCCCAACCCACACCTGCCGGCCAGGCCCTGCTGCCCCATGCCCGGCGGGCCGCCACAGCCATCTCTGATGCATCAGAGGCTGTCAGCAACGACCATTCCGAGATTCGCGGCACGCTGCGCGTCGTCAGTTCAATGACTGTGTCACCGCACGTGCTTCCTCGACTCGTGTCACATTTCGCTGCGGAGCATCCCGCGGTGGACGTGACCATCGCGGAGGCCACCGTTCCCGAGATCCATCAGATGCTGCGGAGCGGACAGGCCGACTTGGGGTTCGCCTATGCACGCCAGTCAGCAGAGGATCTCGACGAGACGCGGATCGGCACGAATCAGCATCACGTGATGCTCCCTGCGGAGCACCCGCTCGCCGATCGTCCCGGCATTCAGCTTCGCGAACTCATCCAGGAGCCCATGATCATGGTGGACATTCCGCCGAGCGTCGAACGCGTCACCCAGATCATCATGGACCTTGGGCTGCAGCCCCGCGTCCAGTGGTCGTCGTCGAACTTCGAGACGGTCCGGTCTCTCGTGGGGCACGGACTCGGCTGGGCGTTCGTGAATGTGACTCCTCAGACGGACATCACCTATGACGGCCTGAAGGTGTCCTACGTGCCGATCCTCGACGACATCCCAGCGAATCCCATCATCGCGCTCACCGCTCCCTCCGAAGAGCTGCCTGCCCGCGTGCGAGAGGCGCTGCGGCACCTTCAGGACCAGATGGTCTGACGTCAGGCGTCGTGTCGAGGATCGGTTCCCGGATGACGCGGCGTGTCACCCTCTTCAACTGGCTCGCCCTCTGACCCCGGGCGGGCTCCTGAGTCGGACTCGGCAACCACACCCTCCGCACGCTCGGCCTCCCGAAACTGGTCGATGGTGGGGCGCATGTTCTTCCGGCGGGAGTCCGCCACGGTCCAGATGATCACCGCGAGAAGCAGCGACATCAGCACCAGGGGGATCGGGCGGGTCAGGAAGATCATGAACGATCCGTCCGAGAGCACCATTGAACGCCGGAAATGCTCCTCCAGCAGCGGTCCCAGGATGAACCCCAGGACGAAGGGTCCCAGCCCGAAGTTGAAAGTGCGCAGCACGTAACCGACGATGCCGAAGATCACCGCAAGCAGCACGTCAAACATCGAGTTCCGGACCGAGTACACGCCGGCCACGGCGACCATCAGGATGATCGGAGCCATGATTCCGCCCGGGATGCGCAGGAGTCTCACAAAGAGGCCGATCAGCGGCAGGTTGAGGATCAGCAGCAGGATGTTGCCGACGTACATGGAGGCGATGACGCCCCAGAAGACGTCCGGGTACTCATCGATGAGCTGTGGTCCTGGCGTGATGTTGTGCAGCAGCAACGCACCGAAGATCAGGGCGAGCACCGGATTCGGCGGCACGCCCAGGGTCAACAGCGGGAGGAAGGAGGAGTTCGAGGAGGAGTTGTCGGCGGTCTCCGTGGCAGCCAGGCCGTCCATGGCACCTTTGCCGAACTTCTCCGGATGGCGGGAGAACCGCCGCTCGGCCCCATAGGCCACCACCGCGGAGATCGTGCCCCCTCCTCCTGGGATGATGCCGATGAAGAATCCGATGATCGAGGACCGCAGGATCGCCATCCGGGTCATCAGCCAGTCCGCGCGCGTTGGGAGGACCCTACCGATCGCCGATCGGGCCAGACCGCCGTAGAAGCCCTGCTGTGCGTTGTACAGGATCTCGCCGATCCCGAACAGCCCCACTGCTACGGCGACGATGCTGACACCGGCCGTCAGCTCGAAACTGCCATAGGTCAGCCGTGGATCAGCCGTGGTGGGATCCAACCCGACAGTGGCGACGATCACCCCCAGCGCGGCCGAGACGATCGCCTTGACCTTCGACCCCGAGCCGAGGAACACGATCATGAGCAACCCCATCGCGGCCAGGACAAACATGTCCGGGCTTCCGACCGACTTGGCCACCCCGGCCAACGTCGGAGCAAGGAAGGACAACCCGATGATGGCCACCGTGCCCCCGAGGAACGAACCGATCGCCGTGATCCCCAGCGCAGGTCCGGCACGGCCTTGCTGAGCCAGCGGATATCCGTCGAACGTGGTCACCACCGCAGAGGCGTCACCCGGCAGACGCAGCAGGATAGCGGGGATCCGACCCCCGTACATGGATCCGTAGTAGATCCCGGCGAGCATCATCACGGCACCGGCGGGGTCGAGCGAGAAGGTCAGAGGGAGCAGCAGTGCGATGGTCGCCACCGGCCCGAGCCCCGGGATCAGGCCGATCAGTGTGCCCACCGTGACGCCGATGAGGACGAAGAGCAGATTCTCGGGCTGGAACGCCACGCTGAATCCGTGCCCCAGCCCCGCGAGGATGTCGGTCATGGGAAAAGTCGCTTCTCTCAGGTGGATCAGAACGGACGGAGGTTGACCCCGAGGGCCAGGGCGAAGAGCGCGTAGACGGCGGCGGGTGCGATCACAGCGATCAGGATCGACGTCCGCCACCTCATGCGTGCCACGAAGCGCGCCACGATCAACATCACGGGTGCCCCCGCCCCGATCAGGCCCAGCCAGTCATAGGCGGGGACGAAGAGCAGGAGCGGGCCGGCCACGAGGGCGACCCGGGTCAGCTCAGACCGATTCGGCGGATGGAACCGGTGCCGGGTGGCCAGCAGCAGCGGAATGGCCGCCACCACCAGCATCGCGTTGAGGAAGGGCCAGAGGCCCGGACCCGGCCTGGCGATGGAGCCAAGGCCCAGTTGGACCGCGGGGATGATGACGACGGCGGCCAGGGCAGCCAGAACCACCGGCGACCACCAGTCGACGGGTCCGGGTTCATCCAGCTGAGGAGTCCCCTCAAAGTCATCGAGGTGCTCGCGCAGGGGCTCCTGCTCCCGTGCGGGCTGAGAGTTCCGCATCGCCATCGGACTCACGGAACCTCAAGGCCCAGATCCTCGAACAGCGACCGGAACCGTTCCAGCTCAGTCGGCATGTACTCGCTGAACCAGGCTTCTCCCTCCACATCTGGGACCGCACCGCCGGACTGCTCCACGAACTCCACGAACTCGTCGGATTCGACGACAGCGGTCGACGCCGCGGCCAGCACGTCGTAGACCTCCTGGGGCGTATCGGCCGGCACCACGAGGGCCTGGGAACCGGCCGTCTGAAGCTCTTCGAACCCCAACTCGCCGAGTGTCGGGACCTCCTCATCGAGAGCGTCGGGGAGGTAGTCGGTGCTGATGGCCAGGATGCGAAGCTCCCCGGACCGGACTCGTGGCAGGGCGCTGGTGATGTCCTGGACGCCCCAGTCGACATCACCATTGACGAGCGCGGGCAAGGCAGGGGCGCCGCCTGGGAAGGTCGCCACCTCCGCGTCCAGGCCGTAACCCTGGACGATGCCCTCTCCGATCAGGTGAGTCTGGTGGCCCTCACCGAAGGCCGAGTACGTCATCCGGTCGTCGACGTCTTCAAGGTCCTCGAAACTCTCGATCGGCGAGTCATCGGGGACCACGATCACGAACGCGTTCTCAGCGACGGCTTCCACGGATCGGAAGTCCTCGATGCCGTAGGAGACGTCCTGCTGAAGCAGCACCGACGTGAAGGCACCGGTCGGGGCGAAGAGCAGCGTGTGACCGTCGGCGCCAGCATTCGCAGCCTCCGTCGCGGCGATGGCGCCGCCTCCGCCTTCCCGGTTGACCACCAGCACGTTCGCATCGAGCTCGGCCTCAAGCCCCTCGGCGAACTTGCGAGCAGTGGCGTCGTTGTGGCCCCCCGCCGCGAAGCCGACGAGAAGCTCCACGTTCTGGGAGGGGAAGTCAGAGCCGTCTCCGCCCTGCGGCCCGCAGGCCGTCACGACCAGCATGGTCAGAACCGCCCAGGGGGCGAAGAGTGCGCTGCGGGTCCTCATCTTGTCCTCCACGGGTCATCGGTGCAGAAGTGTGGTGCACTTCATAATGACAGTGGATGGGACATCACAAAACGATAAGTTGATTATGAATGACCCTATGGATCGTTATGTCTAGCAGCTCGGTCCCCGTCAAGTTCACCGCTAGACAGGCCGCCCCGCTCAGCTGCGGCGGGCCTGACGTTCGCGGTGCTGATCCCGGCTGGTCTGGGCGTGCTCGACCACCAGCCGCTCCAGCAGCTCCTCGTTCCGGGAGGCGAGCGCCTCGAACAGGCCGCGGTGCTCCTGGGTGACCACCAGCAGGTCATCATGCTGGCTGAGCATCCAGCGGACCCGGCTCTGGATGGTGCCCCACAGCTCTTGGAGGTGGGTGTTGTCAGCCAGTTCCACCACGGTGGAGTGGAAGGCGGCTGCGGCACGGTGGGCGGTGACGGCGTCGCCGGCCTGGGCCGCGGCCTCCCCGTTGACCAGGACACGCTCGAGGCGCGCCAGTCCCGCATCGTCGTGGCGCCGGGCGGCCGAGGTGAAGGCCAGCGTGTCCAGGGAGGTGCGCACCTCCTCGAGCTCGCGCACATCACGTTCCGTGAACTCACGCACGATGGCCCAGGTCCGGGGCCGGGGCGTGATGAGACCCTCGGCGGCCAGCAGGCGCAGACCCTCGCGGACGGGCACCCGGCTCACGCCGAGCTCGGCGGCCAGCTCACGCTCGACGAGCCTGCTGCCGGGCAGGCGCTCACGTCGATGATCTGCTCGCGCAGCCGGGTGGCCACGCGCGTCGTCTCGGACTCTCTGTTCTCTGGCTCGGCCATAGGTCTCATTGTTCCACTCCGCGTCTGCTGGGCCCGCCTCGGGAATGCTCGTCTCCGCGCTGCCCGTCTCCGCATCGGCCGCCTCCTGCGACTCGCCCGGCGGCGGCCCGTCGGGCGCCACCTCATCATCCAGAGACTCGGGCGAGGAGGCCCACCAGGCGACGACGGCCATCGCCAGGGCCAGCACGATGAGCCCCACCAGCGGCACGGTCCAGGTGCCGGTGCGCTCCAGGACCACGCCGATGGCCAGAGGGCCGAGGGCGGCGAAGACGTAGCCGCCGGACTGGATGAAGCCGGAGGCCCGCGCGGTGAACTCCGGATCCCGGGTGCGGGCGGTGATCAGCGCCAGCGCCGAGGGGAAGGAGAACCCGCCGATGGCCAGGCAGATCGCCCACAGCCATGGGGTGGTGGTGGGGGCGACCAGCAGACCGGTGTAGCCGACGGCGGAGATCAGGCCGTAGCCGATGAGCACGCTGCGCACATGCCAGCGGCGCACCACGATCTGGGGGGCGATGAAGCCGCCCGGGATGCCTCCGGCGACGATGATCGCGACCATGGCGCCGGCGGCGACAGGGTCCAGGCCGGCGTCGCGGTAGATCCGGGCCAGCCAGCCGAAGTGCGTATAGGCGTGGAGGGACTGCAGCCCGAAGTAGAGCAGCAGGATCCAGGCCCCGGACGACGCGGTGATGCGGCCGACCGCCCCGGAGGCGCCGCGGTTCTGGGTGGAGGCGGCCGGGACGCCGCCCAGGCGCCGCAGGGCGGCCCAGGCGATGAGGGCGACCAGCGGCAGTCCGGCCCACACCCCCAGACCCAAGCGCCACCCGCCGACGTGCTCGGCCAGGGGTGCGGTGAGCAGGCTGGGACGGAGGCGCCGAGCCCCAGTCCCACCATGAAGACGGTCACCGAGACGGCCTGGCGTTCGGGGAAACGCGCTTTGGCGAAGACGGGCAGCACCACGTTGCCCATCGCCATGCCGGCGAGTGAGAGCGTGGTGAACGCCGCGAAGCCCCACCAGCTGTCCACCAGCACCCGCAAGCCCAGCCCGGTGCCGATGGCCGCCGCACAGATGGCCAGGGACCAGAACAGACCCAGCCGACGCAGCAGCAGGAAGGAGATCGCCCCGAAGACCACGAAGGCGGCTCCGGGCAGCGCGGTGAGCAGTCCGGACTGCCACCCCTGCAGCGCGAAGGCAGCTTCGACCTCGGCCAGCACGGGGCCCAGCGACGTCGCGGCGGGACGCAGGCACACGGCCAGCAGCGCCAGGGCCAGGACGGCCAGGGCCGTCGCGCCCCGTCCGGGTTGCGCGTCAGTTCTCATGCCCGCCTCCTGATCCTGTCACCTCAATATCGTGCCACTCCTGTTTGGTATACCATAATACGTGGACGTGATTTCTCCCACTCCCTCGGCAGGTCGCCCGAGACTGACCCTGTCAGCTCCACCGACGCCGTCGACGCCCGACATCACCGACCATCCAGGAGACAGCGGATGACCACCCGATTCACCGACGTCAGACTCTTCCCTCGCACCCCCGACGAACCTGCCGTCGACCTCACGGTCCAGGACGGCCGCATCGCGGAGATCATCCCGGCCGGGACCACTCCCGCCCCCGACGGCGCGGAGATCGTCGACGGCGGCGGCCGCGTCCTGCTTCCAGCCCTGGGCGACGTCCACTCCCACCTGGACTCGAACCGCCTCGGGCAGACCTTCCTGCCCCACACCGCAGACGGCACGCTGCACGGCTACATCATGAACGACCGTCGCAAATGGCGCGACGGCGAGCGCAGCGTGGCCGACCAGGCCTCCTACGCGCTGGCGCAGATCATCGCCTCCGGCGGAGTGCGGATCCGCTCCCACGCCCAGGTGGACTCCGACTGCGGCCTGGAGCGGTTCCACGGCGTGCAGGAGGGGCTCTCCCGGTACACCGACATCATCGACCACCAGATCGTGGCCTTCCCCCAGGCCGGCATCCAGCGGGAGGCCGGCGTCGTCGACCTGCTCGACCAGGCGCTGGCCGAGGGCGCGGACTTGGTGGGCGGCCTGGACCCCGTCCTCTATGACCGCGACCCGGTCTCCCACCTCAACGTGGTGTTCGGGCTGTGCGAGAAGCACGGTGCGGGCGCCGACATCCACCTGCACGAGTCCGGCACCGCCGGCATCTTCTCGATGGAGGAGATCGCCCACCGCACCCGGGAACTGGGCCTGCAGGGCAAGGTGACGGTCTCCCACGCCTTCGCCCTGCACACCAATCCGGACAAGGAGGTGGCCCGCGTGGTGGAGCAGCTCGCCGAGGCAGGCGTCTCGCTGACCACGGTGGCCCCCTCCATCGGCTCCCTGCCTCAGAGCCTGCTGTGTGAGCACGGGGTCGCGCTCGGCCTGGGCGAGGACGGGCAGCGTGACCACTGGAGTCCCTACGGCGACGGCGACCTGCTGCGCCGGACCTGGCAGCTGGCCTTCACCAACGGGTTCCGCCGCGACGCCGACGTCGAGGCCTGCGTGGACATCGCCTCCCGCGGCGGGGCGATGGTCATGGCCGGAGCCCGGCCCGAGGGCGTGAGCCTTCTCGACGACGCCGAGTTCGGCCTCGCCGTCGGCGCTCCCGCGCACTTCATCCTGCTGCAGGCCGACACGGTCACCGCGGCGGTCATGGACAGCCCTGCCGCACGTGATGTCTATTCCGCCGGCCGGCTGGTGGCCTCCGACGGCGAGCTGATCGGAGGTGTCCGCTGATGATCACCCGCATCCGCGCCCGGTTCGTCATCGGCTACGCCGACGGCGACCACTGCCTGATCCCCGACGGCGAGCTCGTCCACGACGACGCCGAGATCCTCTTCGTGGGCCGTGACTGGCCGGGCGCCCCCGACCGGGAGATCGACGCCGGCCACGCCGTCATCTCCCCCGGCTTCATCGACCTCAACGCACTGGCCGACATCGACCACGCCCTGTTCGACTGCTGGCCCGACGCCTCCCGGCTGCTGGGCCTGGCCTGGTCCGAGGAGTATCTGCACGATCACGGTCCGCGCTTCACGCGGTCCCAGGAGAAGTTCCGGCGCGAATTCGCGATCAGCCAGCTGATCCGCAACGGCATCACCACGATGATGCCGATCGCCGCCGAGACCTACAAGGAATGGTGCGAGGACTACCAGGACATGGCCGACACCGCCGAGGCGGTGGAGGCGCTGGGCATCCGGGCCTACTTGGGGCCCAGCTACCGGACCCATGTGCCCTACACCGACGGCACGCAGATGCTGCTGCACCGCGACGAGCAGAAGGGCCTGGACGGACTGGACGACGCCGTGCGGTTCATCCAGGACTACGACGGCGCCGCGGGCGGACTCATCCGCGGGGCGCTGCTGCCGGCACGCATCGAGACGCAGACCGAGCAGACGCTGCGGCACACCCGGCAGGCGGCCGACGACCTGGACGTGCCGATCCGTCTGCACGCCGCCCAGGGGATCCAGGAGAACCGGGAGATGATCGCCCGCACCTCGCGCCGCTCGCTGCCGCATCTGGCGGAGATCGGCTTCCTGGGCGAGCGCACGTTCATTCCGCATGCCTGGACCCTCCCGGGACACCTGCACATGCCCGAGGACCTGTGCCGCCCCGAGCATGGGGCGGGCGGGGACAGCATCGATGACCTGGCGCTGCTGGCCGAGTCCGGGACCTCGGTGATCTTCTGCCCGATCCCCAGCGGGCACTACGGCTCCGCGATGGACAGCTACGAGTCCTACCGGCAGCGCGGGGTGCGGGTGGTGATCGGCACCGATTCCGCCCCGCCGAACATGGTCCGCGCCCTGGATCTGGCGATGGCCATGACCAAGACGCTGACCGGCCGGGGCCCGGCGGCCCAGCCGCATGACCTGTTCCGCTCGGCCACCCTGGACCCCGCCCGCGCCCTGGGCAGGGAGGACCTCGGGCGGCTTGCGCCGGGCGCGCAGGCGGACTACTTCGTGATGGACCTGACCGGCACCCATGTGGGCCCTCATGCGGACCCGGTGCGCACTCTGGTGATGAACGGCGACGGCCGGGACATCACCCGCGTGGTGGTGGCAGGACGGACCATCGTCGAGGACCGGGAGATCCTCACCGTCGACGACGGCGACTACCTCCCGCGCGCCCAGGAGTTCCTGGACGAGTACATCGCCTCCCACACGGTCAGCGACCATGCCGGACGGAGCCTGGAGGAGCTGCAGCCGCCGAGCTTCCCGATCCGCTGAACGCCGCGCCTGAGAGGGCGCTGCTCCCCTGATCGGCGCCGTGGACCGGCGCCGCCGTACGGGTCGGCCCGGGAGTCTCCCCCTGCTCCCGGGCCGGCTCGTCCGCGTCGCGACGCCGCGCCTGCTGTTGAGCGACAGAACCTTCTCACTCTGTGAAACGCCTCACAGCAGCTATTGACGGACGTCACACCGCTCCCTATGGTTTTGGTATACCAATTCACGCGGGAGGCTTGAATGCAGACCACCGGACACCACACCGAGGCGGCATCGGAGGCCGCCGCCGTCGACCCTCCGCACCAGAGGCACTCGCGCCGCTCCTGGATGTGGGCCATGGGACTCGGCGTCGGCGTCTCCGCGGCCGCCGTCCTCATCGGCACCTATGAGCTCACCATCGGCCTCGCCGCCATCGTGCTGTTCCCGCTGCTGTGGGCAGTGCTGATCGGCGCCGTCGTCGGACTCCAGCCCTGGCGCCCCGTCACCGGGCCCACGCGAGCCGTCAGCGAACTGCTGATCCGGGTCGGCATCGTCGTCTTCCTCGCCCTGCTGGGCACCGGCATCGGCCCGTCCCTGCCGGACCTGGTGGACATCGGACCCGCCATCGCCCTGCAGGAGCTGGGCAACGCCTTCGGCACCGTCATCATCGGCATCCCGGTGGCCGTGGCCATGGGCATGGGACGCGTGGCCATCGGCGCGACCTGGTCGGCCAACCGCGAGTCCTACCTCGCCTACGCCATCGACAAGTGGGGCGTCCGGGCACCCGAGTACCAGGGCGTGTTCGGCGTCTGGCTGCTCGGCACCGTCTTCGGTGCGGCCTTCATCTCGCTGATCGCCGGCATCACCGGCGGCCTGGAGATCTTCGACCCCCGCGCCCTCGCCCTGGCCTGCGGTCTCGGCTCGGCCTCCATGATGCTCGGCGGCGTCGGCTCGCTGACCGTGCTCTACCCGGAGATGGCTGGCGAGATCATGGCCCTGGCCGCGATCTCCAACCTGGTCACCAACATCGTGGGCTTCTACATGGGCGTCTACGTGGTGCTGCCCTTCGCCCGCTGGTTCTACCGGGTCTGGGTGAAGGTCCTCGGCAAGCAGGAGGCCGACGCGCGCAGCATCGCCGCCGAGCCTGTCCCCGCCCCGGAGGAGAGCCCGGCGCGGGCGAAGAAGCCGCAGGACCCGCCGCCGCCGACGACCATCGCCGCCTGGGTGGCCGCCTTCATCTTCACCGGCGTCGCCGGGCTGCTGATCAACTGGCAGGGCACTGGCGAGCTGAACCTGACGGGCATCATCGGCATCACCATGGTCACCGGGCTCTCCGTGCTGGCCTTCCTGCTGGCCCGCTACACCCGAGGGGTGCCGGCGAGCATCTGGGTGCTCGGCATGGCGACCCTGGCCTCGGCGCCGTTCTTCCCCGGCTCCGAGTTCCTCGTGGCCATGACCCAGGACCTCAACGTGCTGCTGGTCGGCCTTCCGCAGATCGCACTGCTCGGGCTGAGCCTCGGCCGCGACATCGATGGGCTGAAGAAGATGAGCTGGAAGGTCGTGCTCATCGGGTTCCTCACCCTGGGATCTGCGTATCTGGCGGCAGCCGTCGTCGCGCAGTTCGCCCTTCCAGCCGGCTGACCGGCGCAGGCGCATGGCGCGCCACGACGCACCGATCGGTCGATCCGACGGGATCTGAGCCTCACAGGCCCGGTGATCTCGCCGGATCGACCGATCGATGTGTGTCAGCCGCACCCGAGGCGGGTCGGCGATGTGGGTGAGTCTGTGACGCGGGGTGAGTCAGCGACTCAGAGGTGAGTCTCCACGTCGGCGTCCTCGCGGAGCTCGTCCACGTGGGCCTGGGCGGCCTCACCCTGCTTCTGGCTGGTCAGCTGGTCCTCGAGCTCGTCCTTGACGTCCTCGAACTCCGGGGTCTCGGGGGCCTCGCCCTCGGCACCCTCCTCAGCGCCCTCCTCGGGCGGGGCCTGCTGACCCACGGACTGGTCGTAGTAGTCCCGAAGCTCCTCCTCGGAGGGCTCCTCGACGTCGATGTCCTCGATCACCTGGTCGATGAGCACCTGGTTCTGGGCGTCCTCGCGGAGCTGCTCCTCGTCCATGCCCTGCTCCTCGTAGGCGGCGATGAGGTCGTCCACCGACTCCATGCCGGACTGCTCCGCGGTGTCCTCCAACAGCGCCTCGACGTCGTCCTCGCTGGCCTCGTAGCCGGAGTCTTCCGCGTCCTGGATGAGCAGCTCGTTGCCGATCATGGACTCCAGGGACTGCTCCTTGATGGCGTCCTCGTCCGGCTCCTCGCCGCTCATCTGGGACTGCATGACGGCCTGCTGGAACTGGCTCTCGTAGAAGGCCGCGAAGTCCTCCCCGGAGATCTCCTCCCCGTTGACCTCGGCGACCACGTCGGGGATGTCCGAGGTGTCCGGCTCGGGCATCTCGCCCTCAGCACCGGCCTCACCCTCGGCACCCTGCTCTTCAGCGCCCTGCTCGGCACCCTGCTCTTCGGCACCCTGCTCCGCCTCGGCGGTGGTGTCCGCGTCGGCCCCCTCCTCGGGGGCATCGCCGCAGGCCGCGACTCCGAGGAGCACGCCGGCCAGGGCACAGCTTGTCAACAGCTTCTTGGACATGACAAGCACCTCCTGATCGTGGATGAGCGGGCAACGTAGCACACGGGACACAACACGCAAGCCAGGCCCCATCCAGCCTGCCACCAGACTCGACGCCGGACGTTCAGGGGGCGTTCAGGCCCACAGCACCGCGAACAGACCCAACACGCCCAGGGCGACGACGGCACCGGTGGTGCAGAGGACCGCCACGACGTCGGCCTCCACCTTCTCCTGCTGGACCCCGCGGGCCTGGCGCCGGTAGCGGACCCGCTGGGTGAGGTAGATGCCGGCCGCGACACCAGCGCAGACCAGTGTCAGCAGCAGGGTCCACAGCCCGTAGTGCGGCATCCAGCGCAGGAACACCGCTCCGATGAGGGCGAACAGCAGCATGGTGCGGCCCCAGGAGAGCACTGTGCGCTCCGGCTGGAGCCCGGGGTCGCCGTGCAGCGCGGCCGGGGTGGACGGCATCAGCTGATGACCACCAGCAGGATCACCACCGCCATCGCCACCCCGGAGGCGAAGCTGAGCACCGGGATGATCAGCGGCATGGGCAGCGGTCGACGACGGCGCAGGCTGCGCTCCACATGCAGCCAGCGGGCCGCCGCGCCGAGGCTGATGAGCAGCCCGACCCCGATGGTGAGCACGGAGATGATGGTCCGGTAGGGGTCGGCGAAGACGTCGGCGGCGAACGCCTCCAGGGCGATGCCGCCGGCCAGGAAGGCCAGGGCGGTGCGGATCCAGGCCAAGAAGGTGCGCTCATTGGCGAGGGTGAACCGGGGGTCCGGCTCCTCGCCGTCGGCGAGCAGCTTGGACTCCAACCATCCGCGATCCGTGGACTCTGCCATGCGCTCCTCCCTGTCTCAGCACCGCGTCGATGCCGCTCCTGCGACGGCCTCACCCGTCGGCTGCGCCACCACGAGTCTGCCACGTCGGCACTCGAACCCTTGGCGCCCCACCCCTTGGCTCCGGAGCGGTGGTCGGAATCCAGGCACTGAAGCGACGTTTAGCGACAATTGCTGCGGAGGCAACGCAGCAGGACGTCACCTGCCCCGGGCCACCAGCGCGGCGGCGAGCACTGCGCAGCCGGCATAGGTCCCGGCCGCGGCCAGCCACCCGGCTTGAAATCCTCCGTGGCGCCGATCAGCAGCCCCATCACGAGCGGGCCCAGGGTGAATCCGGCGAACATCCCTGCAGTGGCGATGCCGGTGGCCGAGGCCATCTTCTCCGCGGGGATGCGGCGCAGCAGCGCCCCCATGATCACCACGGAGACCCCCAGCGCCGAGGCCCCGTGCAGCGCCACGGCCAGCCACAGCAGCGCCGCCCAGCCGGTCGCCCCAGCCAGCAGGAACGTCCCGGCCCCGGCGAGCGCCATCAGCGCCAGGGCGAGCAGCAGCCTCGGTGCAGAAGCGCCGCGGCGACATCACCCGGCCCCATCCCACGCGGCGGCCACCCCGATCGCGCCGGCGGCCGCGGCGGTCATGCCGCCAGCGAGCAGACTGAACTCCAGCTCCCGCACCGCGAACAGCGGCAGGTACACGTTGGTGGCCTGGACGCCCAGCCCGTTGAGGAAGCCGAAGAGCGTCAGCGCCCACACCGCACTCGGCAGGCGCGATCTCGACGGCGCCCCTTCCGGTCCCCGGCCTGTGGCCGGTGACGCGCCGGGGGCCTCCGGCGTCGCACCCGGGGAGGCCGAGGTCGGCCTGGAGCGACCAGGATCGGGGGCCGCTCAGCGGCGGTGCGGCTCGCAGGCGCGGAAGGTCAGCGCCATCAGGCCCAGGGCCAGCAGTACAGAGAGCAGGGACGCGCCGCGCCAGCCGATCCACACCGCCAGGGCGGGGAAGGCGAGGCTGGCGGTGAGCTGGCTGGCCTGCACCCCGGACTGCTTGATTCCGGCCCAGCCGATGCGCCGGCGGGCGGGCACGCGCTGCAGCAGGATCCTGTTGGTGACCCCGTTGGGGAAGGACTGGGCCAGCCCGGAGACCCCGGCGGCCACGAGCACTAGGACGTAGCCTCCTGGCACGGCGGCCAGGCCGAGGGCGAGCGCGGCGAGCACGAAGATCAGGCTCATCAGGACACGGTCGGAGAGCCGGTCCGAGAGTCGGGCCAGAGACGCGTTGCCCACGGCGGCGCAGGCGAAGCAGACGGTGGCGAAGAGTCCGAACTGGGCTTCGGTGATGCCGAGGTCGGCGATCACCAGCTCACTGGTGGCGCTGAGCCCGTAGAGCAGCACCGGGCCGATCCCGACCGCACCGAGCAGCGCGGCCAGCAGCCCGATCCCGGGACCCTCGCGGCCCGATGCGCCCACCTGTGACGGCTCGCCTCTGCTCACCCGCGCCTCCTGACGTCTCCTTGCCCCTGCTCAGAGTACGCCGGAGCCGACGACGACGGCGGCCTGGCCGGCGTCGGGACCAACGGCGTCGGGACGGAGAGACGGCGTCAGAACGGGTACTGGGCGATCTCCGGACGCAGGGTCAGCCACTGCAGCTCGGTGAAGGACTCGATATTGGCGGCCGCGCCTCCTACCCGGCTCCCGTTGCCGGAGTCGCCGACGCCGCCGAAGGGGGCATAGGCCTCATCGGAGACGGTCTGCTCATTGATGTGGATCTTCCCAGAGGCGAGCTGGTCGGCGATCCGCATGGCCGCGCCGACGTCGCCCAGGATGGAGGCGGAGAGCCCGTAGGCGCTGCCATTGGCCAGGGCGATGGCCTCCTCCTCGGTGCGGAACCGCATCACCGGGGCCACCGGCCCGAAGATCTCCTGCGCCCAGGCGGGGCTCTCTTCGGTCAGGTCGGTGAGCACCGTAGGCCGGTAGAACGGTCCGTCATGGGTGCCGCCGGCCACCACGCGGCCGCCGTGGAGCACGGTCTCCTGGACGATGGAGTCCACCCGCTTGAGCTGGTTCTCATCGATGATCGGCCCCAGGGCCACCTGCTCCCGGGCCGGGTCACCCACCGGCAGGCCGTCGG
Organism: Nesterenkonia sp. PF2B19; assembly: GCF_001758425.2. Lineage (GTDB taxonomy): Bacteria > Actinomycetota > Actinomycetes > Actinomycetales > Micrococcaceae > Nesterenkonia > Nesterenkonia aethiopica. The sequence goes on from NZ_MDSS02000010.1 coordinate 89,502, forward strand.
CCTTCGCGGCGAGTCGCTCCAGGTAGTCGTCATGGATGTCCTCGTGGACGAGGTGCCGCCCCGTGGTCATGCAGATCTGTCCCTGGTGCATGAAGGAGCCGAAGGCCGCCGCGGAGACCGCCCGGTCCAGGTCAGCCTCGGGGAGCACGATCATCGCGTTGTTGCCGCCGAGTTCCAGATGCGGCCGCTTCAGCAGCCGGGCGCAGGTCTCCCCGATGCTGCGGCCGGCCTCCGTGGAACCGGTGAAGGCCACCACGCGCACCTCCGGGGCCTCGACGACGGCGGCGCCGGTCTCTCGGCCGCCGGGCAGCAGATGCAGCAGCCCCTCGGGCAGGCCGGCCTCCTCGAAGATGCGGGCCAACACCACACCCCCGGAGACGGAGGTGCGCGGGTCGGGCTTGAGCAGCACGGCATTGCCCAGCGCCAACGCCGGCGCCACGGAGCGGATGGAGAGGATCAGCGGGAAGTTGAACGGGGCGATCACGGAGACCACTCGGGCGGGCCGGCGCCGCGCCTGGGACCAGCGATCTTCGTCGGTGGCCAGCACCTCACCGTGCGGGTGGGTGGGCAGCGCGGCCGCCTCGTGGCACTCGTCAGCGGCGATCTTGGCCTCCAGCCCGCCCTTGGGCGGGATGGCGCCGGTCTCGGAGACGATCCAGGAGCGGATCTCCTCGGCGTGCTCCTCGAAGAGCCGTCCGGCCCGGCGCAGCACGGCGGCCCGCTCCCGCGGGGTCGGGCGGCCCAGTCCTTCTGCGCGGCGGCG
>NZ_MDSS02000110.1 GCF_001758425.2 Nesterenkonia sp. PF2B19
CGTGCGCGGGTGCGCCGGGCGGCCCGCCCCCTGGCTGCTGCTCGCCCCTGCGCTGGTGGTCCTGGCGGGCCTGCTGCTGTGGCCCCTGATCCGGGTGGTGCTGTTCTCGCTGCAGGACTACGGGCTGCCGCAGATCGTCTCCGGGGAGCCGAACTGGACCGGCCTGGGCAACTACACGGAGCTGTTCTCCTCGCAGCGGCTCTGGCGCATCGTGCTGCCCAACACGCTGATCTTCGCGGTGCTGGCCGTGACGCTGACCGTCGCCCTGGGCACTGCGGTGGCGGTGCTCATGAGCCGACTCGGCCGGTTCTGGCGGCTGGTGGTGGGCTCGGCGATCATGGTGGCCTGGGCCATGCCGGCCGTCTCCGGCACCTATGTGTGGGTCTGGATCTTCGACGCCGACCGCGGCATCTTCAACAGTGTGCTGATCAGCCTGGGCCTGCTGGAAGGCCCAGTGAACTGGTTCACCGGCCGGGTGTCCTTCTATGCGATCGCGCTGCTGAACATCGTGCACTCCGGCTTTCCGTTCGTCGCCGTGACCGTCCTCGCCGCGCTGCTCGGGGTCCCACGCGAGATGCTCGAGGCCGCCGAGATCGACGGCGCCGGCGCGTGGCGGCGGTTCTGGCTGATCATCGTGCCCACCCTGCGACAGGTCTTCACGGTGGTGATCATCCTCTCCACCATCTGGGACTTCAAGGTCTTCGCCCAGATCTATCTGATGCCCGGGGGATCCGGGTCCAACCGGGAGGTCCTCAACCTGGGGGTGTGGTCCTATGTGGAGTCCTTCGGACAGAACCGCTACGGATTCGGGGCGGCCATCGCCGTCGTGCTCACGCTGGTGCTGATCGTCATCACGGTCATCTATGTGAGGGCGCTGATGCGGGAGGACGAGCTGTGAGGCCCCGGCTGTCTCGGCGGGTCGGGGCCGCCGCGCTCAAGGCGTCCCTGGTGGTGGTGCTGCTGACCTTCACGCTGTTCCCGGTGTGGTGGATGGTCTCCAGCGCCTTCGAATCCAGCCCGGCGCGGCGGACCAGTCTGCTGATCGAAGAGTTCACCCTGGACCACTTCGCCTATGTGCTCTCCGACGGCGGCTTCAGCCTGTTCCTCCGAAACTCCATGCTGGTGGCGCTGGCCACGGTGCTGATCAGCGCGGTGCTGGCGCTGCTGGCCTCGGTCGCGGTGGCGCGGTTCCGGTTCCGGCTGCGCACCCAGCTGCTGATGATGATCCTGATCGTGCAGATGGTGCCGCTGGAGGCCTTGGTCATCCCGCTGTTCGTGCAGGTCCGGGATCTCGGGCTGCTCAATATGATGCTGGGGCTGATCGTGGTCTATGTGGCGCTGTCCGTGCCGTTCGGCATCTGGATGCTGCGCGGGTTCGTGGCCGCCATCCCGGTGGAGCTGGAGGAGGCGGCCTACCTCGACGGCGCCAGCTGGGGACGTATGTTCCGTTCGGTCCTGCTGCCGCTGACCCTGCCCGGACTCGTGGCCACCAGCATCTTCTCCTTCATCATCGCGTGGAACGAGTTCCTGCTGGCCATGACGCTGCTGGGCGGAGCCACGGACCAGTACACGGTCTCCATCGGGCTGCGGCAGTTCTTCGGCGAGCACTCCAACGAATGGGGCGCGATCATGGCCGCCTCCACGGTGATGACGGTGCCGGTGATGATCTTCTTCATCCTGGTGCAGGGACGGATCTCCGGCGGGCTGGTCTCCGGGGCGGTGAAAGGGTGAGTGATCCCGGACTGCGCCGACTGGTGGACTCCGTGCTCTGGCCGGGATTCCTGGGCACCGGCACCCCGGACTGGGTGCGGCGCCGCTGCGAGGACGGACTGGCCGGCGTCGTGCTCTTCGCGGGGAACCTCGGTGAGGAACTCGGAGGGGATGCTCTGGACCTGCCCGAGGGGTGCCTGGTGGGGATCGATGAGGAGGGCGGGACGGTGACCCGCCTGGACGCGGCGCGAGGGTCCCGAGAGCTGGGCGCGGCCCAGCTGGGCTCCCTCGACGACGTCGAGCTGACCCGCGCCACCGCGCGCAGGCTGGCCGTGCGCTCCGCCGGGGTCGGCGCGAACGTGGTGCTGGGACCGGTGGCCGACGTGAACACCGACCCGCGCAATCCGGTGATCGGCACCCGCTCCTTCGGGGCGGAGCCGCAGCTGGTCAGCCGGCATGTGGCCGCCGCCGTCAGAGGGATCCACGACGTCGGCGCGGCCTGTGCGCCCAAACATTTCCCCGGCCATGGGGACACCGACACTGACACCCATGTGGGACTGACGGTCTCCCGTGCCGCGCTCGCCGACCAGGCGGAGGTGCATCTGGCGCCGTTCGCCGCAGCGGTCGCGGCCGGGGCCCGCATGATCATGACGGCCCATCTGGTGGTCCCCGGCTGGAGCCGACAGCCGGCCACCGCGTCCCCGGACGTGCTCGCCCAACTGCGGGACATGGGCTTCGCCGGGGCCATCGTCAGTGACGCCCTGGACATGGGTGCGATGCGGGCGAGCTTCGGCGCCCAGGCTCCGGTGGTCGCTCTCGCCGCGGGCTGTGACCTGTTGTGCCTGGGCAACCCGGCGAACCCGGGCTCCTCCGGCGATGCCGAGGCAGACCTGCTCGCGGCCGAGGATGCCGTCCTGGCTGCACTGGCCGACGGCACGTTGCCGAGTCGGCGCCTCGAGGAGGCGGCGGGCCGGGTGACCGACCTGGCGCAGCAGGTGGGCGGGCCCTCGGAGATCGCCGCGTC
>NZ_MDSS02000111.1 GCF_001758425.2 Nesterenkonia sp. PF2B19
AAGTGGTGTCCGGCGGTGACCTACTCTCCCACACACTCCCGTGTGCAGTACCATCGGCGCTGTGGGTCTTAGCTTCCGGGTTCGGGATGGGACCGGGCGTTTCCCCCACGCTATGACCGCCGTAACTCTCTCAACCCAACCACCAGCACCACCACCTACACACAAGCAGGCACGATACCAACAGCGGGTAAATCCAGTAACGACTACACCTCAACCAACCCGAGGCGCGCATGAGTCGTATTCAATTAGCTGCCACCCCTCACAGCATCCCCTCGACAACACGAGAGAACACAACAACGAGGGGACAGGGTTTGTTGATCAGGGACCGCCTAGTGGACGCGAACACGCAATTTCTTAAACATGATTCTTGTTGAACACCCATACCAACCCCAACAAACGTGAGGAAAGTGTGTGTGGTGTAAGTGGTCGGCTTATTAGTACCGGTCAGCTTCACACGTCTTCAGTCCGTGCTTCCACATCCGGCCTATCAACCCAGTGGTCTAGCTGGGAGCCTTCACACCTCAAGGGTGACGGAGATCTTATCTTGAAGCCGGCTTCCCGCTTAGATGCTTTCAGCGGTTATCCATCCCGAACGTAGCTAATCAGCGGTGCACTTGGCAGTACAACTGACACACCAGAGGTTCGTCCGTCCCGGTCCTCTCGTACTAAGGACAGACCTTCTCAAATCTCCAACGCGCGCAGCGGATAGGGACCGAACTGTCTCACGACGTTCTAAACCCAGCTCGCGTACCGCTTTAATGGGCGAACAGCCCAACCCTTGGGACCAACTCCAGCCCCAGGATGCGACGAGCCGACATCGAGGTGCCAAACCATGCCGTCGATATGGACTCTTGGGCAGGATCAGCCTGTTATCCCCGAGGTACCTTTTATCCGTTGAGCGACGGCCCTTCCACACGGTGCCGCCGGATCACTAGTCCCAACTTTCGTTCCTGCTCGACATGCCTGTCTCACAGTCAAGCTCCCTTGTGCACTTACACTCAACACCTGATTGCCAACCAGGCTGAGGGAACCTTTGGGCGCCTCCGTTACTCTTTGGGAGGCAACCGCCCCAGTTAAACTACCCACCAGGCACTGTCCCTGGACCCGATCAGGGCCCGAAGTTAGATGCCTAACAACACCAGAGTGGTATTTCAACGATGACTCCACGACCACTAGCGTGACCGCTTCACAGTCTCCCACCTATCCTACACAAGTGATGCCAAACACCAATACCAAGCTATAGTAAAGGTCTCGGGGTCTTTCCGTCCTGCTGCGCGTAACGAGCATCTTTACTCGTAATGCAATTTCGCCGAGTTCACGGTTGAGACAGCGGGGAAGTCGTTACTCCATTCGTGCAGGTCGGAACTTACCCGACAAGGAATTTCGCTACCTTAGGATGGTTATAGTTACCACCGCCGTTTACTGGGGCTTAAATTCTGAGCTTCGCTACCCGAAAGCAGCTGACTCGTCCTCTTAACCTTCCAGCACCGGGCAGGAGTCAGTCCGTATACATCGTCTTACGACTTCGCACGGACCTGTGTTTTTAGTAAACAGTCGCTTCCCCCTGGTCTCTGCGGCCCCAACCCGCCTCCCCGCAGCAAGTGCGGATCACGGGTGAGGCCCCCCTTCTCCCGAAGTTACGGGGGCATTTTGCCGAGTTCCTTAACCGTGATTCTCTCGATCGCCTTGGTATTCTCTACCTGACCACCTGTGTCGGTTTGGGGTACGGGCGGCTAGAACCTCGCGTCGATGCTTTTCTCGGCAGCATAGGATCACCGGATCCCCACCCAAACGGTGGGGCCCATCAAATCTCACCCTCAACAGCTCCCGGATTTACCTAGGAACCAGGCTACATTCTTAGACCTAGACAACCATCGCTAGGCCCGGCTACCTTCCTGCGTCACACCTGTTAATACGCTTGGCTCCCCAGTTCAGGTCCCACGCTCCCCACACACGCAGACTCAAAGAGACTGTCCAGTGTGGTTCGGGTGGTTAGTATCACCAGTTCACCATGGGCGGTTCTTCGCCGGTACGGGAATATCAACCCGTTGTCCATCGACTACGCCTGTCGGCCTCGCCTTAGGTCCCGACTAACCCAGGGCAGATTAGCTTGACCCTGGAACCCTTGGTCATTCGGCGGACACGTTTCTCACGTGTCTTTCGCTACTCATGCCTGCATTCTCACTCGAACACGCTCCACCACAGGCTTCCGCCGCGGCTTCACCGCTGTGCTCGACGCTCCCCTACCCAACCCCCATCCAAAGATGAGAATTGCCACGGTTTCGGCGGTGTGCTTGAGCCCCGCTACATTGTCGGCGCGGAATCACTTGACCAGTGAGCTATTACGCACTCTTTCAAGGGTGGCTGCTTCTAAGCCAACCTCCTGGTTGTCTAAGCAACTCCACATCCTTTCCCACTTAGCACACGCTTAGGGGCCTTAACCGGTGGTCTGGGCTGTTTCCCTCTCGACCATGAAGCTTATCCCCCACAGTCTCACTGCTGCGCTCTCACTTACCGGTATTCGGAGTTTAGCTGACGTCAGTAACCTTGTAGGGCCCATCGGCCATCCAGTAGCTCTACCTCCGGCAAGAAACACACAACGCTGCACCTAAATGCATTTCGGGGAGAACCAGCTATCACAGAGTTTGATTGGCCTTTCACCCCTACCCACAGCTCATCCCCC
>NZ_MDSS02000112.1 GCF_001758425.2 Nesterenkonia sp. PF2B19
GGTCTAGACCCAGCGACTCAAACGCCCTATTCAGACTCGCTTTCGCTACGGCTGCCCCACACGGGTTAACCTCGCCACTGAGCACTAACTCGCAGGCTCATTCTTCAAAAGGCACGCCATCACACCCCGCAGGATGCTTTGACGGATTGTAGGCACATGGTTTCAGGTACTATTTCACTCCCCTCCCGGGGTACTTTTCACCATTCCCTCACGGTACTGATTCACTATCGGTCAGCAGGGAGTATTCAGGCTTACCAGGTGGTCCTGGCAGATTCACACAAGATTCCTCGAGCCTCGTGCTACTCGGGATACACTCACAGGCCGGCGGAACGCATTACGACTACGGGACTCCCACCCTCTCCGGTCACGCACTCAAACGTGTTCGTCTATACGCCCGCACCTCAACCCCCAGGACTGGTAGACCCTGGACGGAATGTCCCACAACCCCGCGCACGCAACCCCTACCAGGTATCACACGCACACGGTTTAGCCCCATCCGCTTTCGCTCGCCACTACTCACGGAATCACTCTTGTTTTCTCTTCCTGTCGGTACTGAGATGTTTCACTTCCCGACGTTCCCTCCAACCGGCCTATACATTCAGCCGGCGGTCACACACCATAACAGCATGCGGGGTTTCCCCATTCGGAAATCCTGGTATCAACGCTCGGTTATCAACTCCACCAGGCTTATCGCAGATTCCCACGTCCTTCATCGGCTCCTGCTGCCAAGGCATCCACCATGCGCCCTTCAACACTTACACACAAGTGTTCAACCAAGGACAACACAACACCACCACCACAACCCAACAGGGCCATGACAACGATGCGATGCTTGACCACGTTTCACATTAAGAAACAAAGATGCTCGCGTCCACTATGCAGTTCCCAAACAACAACCCCCACCACCATCACCACACCAGACACCACCACCACAACACCCCAAAACCAGGATGCTGCGGCCCGATGATGCCCCCAATGCGGCTACCTGCAGCCAGGGCAACAGATCCAGAAACACCAGAACCCACCACGACGACCAACGCCACCGCAGCCAGGCCTGTTGTCCCAGGACCCAACAGTGTACCAAGCACCACACCCACACACCCGACCGACTTCCACCACCACCAGCCCCCTACACAGGGAACCAGCACCAGGTACTGAACAGCCAGACGCACAGACGCAGCGACAGAATGTTGATATTCCACCCTTGAGCAGACCACCAGCTCACACACTCGGTGAGCATCAGGCGGCGGACTCGAACTCGAGCCCAAGCTCCTTAGAAAGGAGGTGATCCAGCCGCACCTTCCGGTACGGCTACCTTGTTACGACTTAGTCCCAATCGCCAGTCCCACCTTCGACCACTCCCCCCGGAAAACCGGTTGGGCCGTGGGCTTCGGGTGTTACCAACTTTCGTGACTTGACGGGCGGTGTGTACAAGGCCCGGGAACGTATTCACCGCAGCGTTGCTGATCTGCGATTACTAGCGACTCCAACTTCACGAAGTCGAGTTGCAGACTTCGATCCGAACTGAGACCGGCTTTTAGGGATTAGCTCCACCTCACAGTATCGCAACCCACTGTACCGGCCATTGTAGCATGCGTGAAGCCCAAGACATAAGGGGCATGATGATTTGACGTCATCCCCACCTTCCTCCGAGTTGACCCCGGCAGTCTCCCATGAGTCCCCACCATTACGTGCTGGCAACATAGGACAAGGGTTGCGCTCGTTGCGGGACTTAACCCAACATCTCACGACACGAGCTGACGACAACCATGCACCACCTGTGAACCAGCCCCGAAGGGAAACTACATCTCTGCAGCGATCCGGTCCATGTCAAGCCTTGGTAAGGTTCTTCGCGTTGCATCGAATTAATCCGCATGCTCCGCCGCTTGTGCGGGCCCCCGTCAATTCCTTTGAGTTTTAGCCTTGCGGCCGTACTCCCCAGGCGGGGCACTTAATGCGTTAGCTACGGCGCGGAAAACGTGGAATGTCCCCCACACCTAGTGCCCAACGTTTACGGCATGGACTACCAGGGTATCTAATCCTGTTCGCTCCCCATGCTTTCGCTCCTCAGCGTCAGTAACAGCCCAGAGACCTGCCTTCGCCATCGGTGTTCCTCCTGATATCTGCGCATTTCACCGCTACACCAGGAATTCCAGTCTCCCCTACTGCACTCTAGCCTGCCCGTACCCACTGCACACCCGGGGTTAAGCCCCGGGCTTTCACAGCAGACGCGACAAGCCGCCTACGAGCTCTTTACGCCCAATAATTCCGGATAACGCTCGCGCCCTACGTATTACCGCGGCTGCTGGCACGTAGTTAGCCGGCGCTTCTTCTGCAGGTACCGTCACAAAAGCTTCTTCCCTGCTGAAAGCGGTTTACAACCCGAAGGCCGTCATCCCGCACGCGGCGTCGCTGCATCAGGCTTGCGCCCATTGTGCAATATTCCCCACTGCTGCCTCCCGTAGGAGTCTGGGCCGTGTCTCAGTCCCAGTGTGGCCGGTCACCCTCTCAGGCCGGCTACCCGTCATCGCCACGGTGAGCCGTTACCTCACCGTCTAGCTGATAGGCCGCGAGTCCATCCAAGACCGATAAAATCTTTCCACCAGCACCTCATGCGAGGACTGGTC
>NZ_MDSS02000113.1 GCF_001758425.2 Nesterenkonia sp. PF2B19
CCGGAGAGGCCCTCGCGCCGCCGAAGCCGCACTGCAGCGGTCCTGGCCGCGGGCGGCGCTGAGCATCCTCGACGCCGCCGCGGGGCAGCCCGACGGTGCGCGGACAGCTGCCCGGGTCCGCAGCCTCCTGGGGCTCGGCCGCGTCAGGGAGGGAGTGCGGCACATGGAGGATCTCGTCGACGCCGCGCAGCCGCCCCTGACGCCGGGGTTCACCGCGGTGCTGCGTGAGGTGCTCCTGCTCGCTCGTCGACTCGAGATCTTCCGTCCCGAGCTCGTCGGTCCGGTGCGGCGTCGGCTGTCAGCCGCTCTCGGCCCCTCGGCGACTCCGAGCATCGACCGGGTCACCGTGCTGCTCGAGGAGCCCTGTTCGGCCGGCGCCGCAGACCCGGAAGGGCTCGGGGAGGTGCGTCAGTGGCTTCGCGAACTCGGTCGGGTCCGCGAGGAGGCGCCGCGGGACGAGGGCGTGATGGCTCAGCTGATCATCGGCACTCGACTGGGGCTGCGGCGGCATCCGGACTTCGGCAGACTGGTGCTCTCCTCGCTGGTCGACGAGCTCTCCGCCGACGGCGGCAGCCCGGACGTGGAGGAGTGCGCCCGCGCGGTGCTGCAGATGCTGACCATGATCGCCGGTTGGCGCACGGACACTCTGCGCCTCGAGCTGGAGGCATGGCGGCACGCCGACGGCGATGCCGGCACGGCCCTTGCCGTGGACGACATCATCGGCGCCGTGGCGGCCATGCAGGGGGACCGCATGGCCACCGCCGCGCAGCTGGCCGTCGCAGCGCTGGAGGCGTGGTGGGAGGACGATCCCTACGGCCTCGCGGGGTTCGCCGCAGCCGTCCACGCCGCCTGCGCCTCCTACGTGGGCCCGGTGCGCCACCGGCAGGCTCGCGAGCTCCTGCAGGAGGCCACGCAGGGGGAGGGACGCTCGGTGACGTGCGGCGAGACGGGTCTGCCGGAGCTGCGCCTCGTCTCCGAGGGGATGGCGCTCATCGGCGGCGGCCCGCCGGCGCAGGAGGTGGCCCACCAGCTGGCGAGCCTCGGAGCGAGGGCCCGAGCCGCAGGGGAATGGGCGCAGGAGCAGCAGCTGCTGCTGCTCAGCGTGCTCAGCGGGTGGCCGCCCGCCGCGCAGGCCATCCTCAGCTCCTCCTGGGTCCGATCGGGCGGCAGGGCTCGGATGATCGTCCTGCTCGCCGAGGCGATGACGACCGATTCCGGAGATCGTGCGCTGGAGATCGCGGAGACGCTCCTGGACGCCGACGCGGAGTTCTTCGGCTGCTCCATCCTGCTGGTGCGTTGGCAGTCTCGGGCCGAGCTCGACGTCGGCCAGCGCGCTCGCCTCGTCGGGGCGGTGCGCCGGGCCCAGCGGTCCGCCCCGGAGGCGTCCTGGGTGTTGGGTGCCTTCACGGAGCTGGCCCTGAGCCTGCGGGAGCACCGGGTCCTGACCTTCCTGCAGGAGGGGTTGAGCACGCGGGAGGCTGCCGCGGAGCTCCACCTCTCGCCGCGGACGGTGGAGGCGGTGGTCTCCGGGCTGCTGCAGCGCTTCTCGTGCCGGAACCGGCTGGAGCTGCTGCAGCTGGGACTGGTGGAGGACGAGCCGCCGGCACAGGACGAGCAGACGGTGGAGGCCACCGGCCGCGGGTGGCCCCTGGCAGGCCCGCCAGGTGCGGGGTGATCGGTGAGCCTGACGGGCGGCAAGGACCGGGGGAGGGGTGCCCGGGTCTGCATGGGATCATGGAGACATGTCTGACCTGCGCCGACAGGACTCGGCCCTCTCCGCCGACGGCTCCGTCCATCCGGCCCCGGTGCCGCTGAGATCTGACGCCGGGGCTCACACCGATGCTCACACTGATGCTCACACTGATGCTGACACTGATGCTGACACCGTCGGGCAGCTGGGTGAGGACCGCGTGCTGTCCGCCTTGCGCGAGGTCATCGACGCCACAACCGTGAGGCTCTCCGCGCCGAGGCCGCCACGCAGAGCCGGGCCGCCGGAGACGCCGCCGCCGGACCGATGCCGGTGGGACCGGGTGACGACGCCGCGGTCCTGCAGCTCGCGGACCATCGGCTGGTGGCCACTACGGACACCATGAGCGAGGGCCAGGACTTCCGGCACCGCTGGTGGTCCGACCCTGCGCAGGAGGCGCGGAGCGTCGGTGTCAAGGCCGCCGCCCAGAACCTCTCGGACCTCAGTGGCATGGGGGCGCGGCCGACGGCTCTGCTGGTCAGTCTGACGCTGCCCCCGAGCACCGCCGTGTCCTGGGCGGTCGGCGTCATGGAGGGCATCTCTGAGGCAGCCTCGGTCGCCGGTGCGGCGGGATGCCTGATCGCGGGCGGGGACCTGGGCTCGGGGGAGACGGTGTCCGTGACCATCACCGCGTTGGGGCGTCCTGCTGGTGCCACGAGCCTGCTGCGCGACGGCGCCCGTCCGGGAGACCAGCTCGCCGTCTGCGGAGCACTGGGGCATGCGGCGGCCGGCCTGCGCCTGCTGGAGTCCGGGCTGCAGGCTCCCGAGCCGACGGAGGGGCTCGGCGACGGGATGCTGGAGGCCTGCCTGAGCGCGTCAGACCTGCCCGGCCCCGGACCTCACCG
>NZ_MDSS02000114.1 GCF_001758425.2 Nesterenkonia sp. PF2B19
GCGGTAGCGCGGAACTCCTCGGAGTAGATCTTCGGCATAGTGACTATCCTCTCTGCTCGCTCGAGCAGTCAGGAAGTCAACCGAACCTTCAGCAGACCCCCCTGCGGCGTCGCGTTCGACACTGCGGCGGGGCGTGCGCTCCACCTCGTAGCGGGTGCGGGCCATGTCATGACCGATCCGGCGGGCCACGAACTCCTCACCGGGAGCGGTTAGCCCGTTGGCGTCGGTGTACTCGTATTCGCGCACGTAGCCTTCGGCGATGATCTTGTCGCCCTTCGCCAGACGTTCATGGCCCTGTTCGGCGGCGGCTTTGAAGGCCACCAGGTTGTGGAAGGTGGTGTCCTTCTGCGTGAAGGTCCCGTCTGCCTCGCGCTGGTAGTGCTCCTTGCCGACCTTGACGAACAGGCGCGGGTCACCGTTTTCGGTGTAGCTCAGCTGCGGTGCTGAGGCGATGAAACCGGAGAATGACTGCTGGGTATGGATCGCCATGACCAGGGCTCCTTATCTGCCACGGCCACCGCCTGGTGCAGGTGGCCTCTGCCAGACAGGTGCACCCCGCCACCCGAGACACAGCCCCCGGCGGGTTAGGTGCCTGGGTGGTGTTGGAGCATGGCTTCGATCTGTTCCCGGTCGGCCTTCAACTCGGTGGCCTCGGGTCGTTGGGTCCAGCGGCGCAGGTCGGTGATGATCGGCGGTGCGGTCCGCAGCAGGGTGACTCCGGTGCCGAAGGGTAGGGTCCTGATCCGGTCTGGTGGCAGCACCGAGACCCGGCGAACTGAGCGTTGGTTGGAGCGGGTGCCGTGGTCCCCGATGGTGGTTGAATCGGTGTACTCGTCGCGTTCTCCGATGAGGGTGGAGAGGTCTTGGAGGTCCCGGGAGTTCGATGCCCCGCCGAGGATGATTTTGACGATCGCGGCATCCCAGATCGCCCCGGCCTGGTTCTCTGACCATTTCTCCCGCGCCTGCGCTAACGACTGAAGTACCGGCAGGGTGGTGATTCCGGTGCCGCCTCCTTCAGCCATCAACGTGGGCAGCGACGGTAGGGGTGCGAGGTTGCCGATCTCATCCAGCGCCAGCAGCAGCGGCGGGTCCAACCGTGCGCCGGGCGATCGGGCGGCCATGCGCCGGGCGGTTTCGACCAGGTCTTCGACGAATGCGGCGACCAGGGAGGCTGAGGCTCCGGCTCCTGCGCCGGTGGCCAACAGGAACAGGCTGCCCCGGTCCTGGATGAACTGTTCGGGGTCGAAGTCCTCCCCAGCCCGGGGTGAGACCGCATCCAAGACCCGAGGATCAGCCAACGCTGACAGCGCCAGGGAGACGCCCTGCCAGATGGAATCCCGGGTCTTCGGGTCAGCTTCCAGCATCGAGGCCAGTGAGTCATCCCATCCGATCGCTGCCCTGGGGGTGCTGGAGAGGATGGTCACGGCCTCGGCGGCGGCTGAGGGGTCCAGAGTCCAGCGGAACAGCTCAGCCGGTGACCGATGATCCAACGCAGCCGCATGAAGGAGGGATTGGAGGGCAGTACGGGTCTTGCCTTCCCAGAACCCACCGGACTCGACACCGCCAGCGGACATGCCAGTCGCTGACGCGAGCCCGGTGGCCCGGATCATCGCCGTCAGCGGGTCCTCACACCCCCGGATGGGCGACCAGCGCATCCCAGCGGGGATGCCCTCTGCCAGGTGTTGGGGGTCGAAGACCGCCACCGGGCCGATCTTCTCCCTCGCCCGCAATGTAGCGGTGAGGTTATCCGGCCGGGTAGATGTCGTCACTACTGCCCCGGGGGCATCCAGGATCGCGTTGATGACCACATGCAGGCCCTTACCGGAGCGGGGTGGGCCGATCAGCAGGATCGAGTCCTCCACCGAAGCCCACACCTGCTTGCCCGCAGAGGCCCCCAGCAGGTAGCCCACATCCTCAACCCGCGGCTTCACCAAGGAAGGCCTCAGCGTCTCAGCCCGCCGCAAGAGGGCCTTGGAGGTGGCGACATTGGCGATGTCGGCACTGGTGGCAGTACCTGCCAGCCGATGGGGGTCATTCTGCTTCTGCTGCCCCCAGCGGCGCACCCGCACCCACACCCAGGCACTCACCCCGGCCAGCCCGGCGAGCATCACCCCACTGGCGGTCCAGTAGGCCACCGGATGCAGCCCCTCAGCTCCTAGGGCGTGTTGCTAAACCCATTGCAGAGTCGCTGCGAGGCAGAGCCCAGCGTGGAAGTTCCGGGCAGTCTTATCCGTTCGTGCAGCATCCCGCGCCACTGCTTGAGCCGGTTGAAGCATCGTTCGACGACGTTGCGACCCTTGTATCGGGCCTGCTGCTCATCGCCGAAGTCGATCGGCCGCCCAGGTCTGCGCCGACGATGAGCGACCTGATCG
>NZ_MDSS02000115.1 GCF_001758425.2 Nesterenkonia sp. PF2B19
ACATCAGCAGCCACCCCCCAATCAGCGGCCAGCAGCCGCTGGGCCTCCAACGCCCAGGGCACCGCGACCCCAGAAGCCATCAGCTGCACCACCGGAGCATCACCATCCAGCTCCAGGCCATGCTCCCCACACCCCTGGGCCGCAGTGACCAATCGATAGATGCCCTTCTTCACACCAGTGACATCCAGGTCTTCCGGCTCAGGACGCTGAGTCACCGGCTCGTTATAGACGGTGAGGTAATACATCACATCATGATCCCCGGCATGATCCCCATACATCTCATAGAGACCCTGTTCGATGATATGAGCGATCTCGTACCCATAGGCCGGGTCATAATGCTTCACCGCTGGGTTGGTCCCGGCCAGGATCGGGGAATGCCCATCGAGATGCTGCAGCCCTTCACCGGCCAGCGTGGTCCGCCCGGCAGTGGCCCCGATGATGAAACCACGAGCCAGCTGATCCGCCGCAGCCCAGAACGAGTCCCCGGTGCGCTGGAACCCGAACATGGAGTAGAACACATAGACCGGGATCATCGGCTCACCATGAGTGGCGTAGCTGGTCCCAGCCGCAGTGAACGCCGCAGTGGCCCCGGCCTCATTGATCCCGGGATGCAGCAGCTGGCCCTGCGGAGATTCCTTATAGGCCAGCATCAGCTCACGATCCACCGAGAGATAGTTCTGTCCCTTGGGGTTATAGATCTTCGCGGTCGGGAAGAAGGAATCCATCCCGAAGGTCCGGGACTCATCCGGAACGATCGGCACGATCCGATGCCCGATGTTCTTATCCCGCATCAGGTCCTTGAGCAGCCGCACGAACGCCATCGTGGTGGCCGCCTGCTGCTTGCCCGAGCCCTTCTTCGCCTGGGCATAGGTCTTCGCCCCCGGCAGGACCAGCGCGCCGGCCTCTGCCCGGCGGGCCGGCAGCGCCCCGCCCAGCTCGGCCCGACGAGCCCGCAGATAAGCCATCTCCTCAGAGTCCTCACCCGGATGGTAATACGGCACCTGGTACGGGTCGGCCTCGATCTGTTCATCAGTGATCGGGATCCGCAGAGTGTCTCGGAACCGCTTGAGGTCCTCGATGGTCAGCTTCTTCATCTGATGGGTCGCATTACGACCCTCGAAGCTGGGACCCAGCCCATAGCCCTTGATCGTCTGAGCCAGGATCACCGTGGGCTTGCCCGTGGTGGACACTGCGGCCTGATACGCCGAGTAGACCTTCTGATAATCATGACCCCCACGCTTGAGGTTCCAGATCTCATCATCAGACATGTCCTCGACCATGGCCTTGGTCTTGGCCGACCGACCGAAGAAATGCTCCCGCACGAAGGCCCCGGACTCAGCCTTATAGGTCTGATAGTCCCCATCCAAGGTCTCATTCATGATCCGGACCAGCTCGCCATCATCATCACGGGCCAGCAGATCATCCCATTCCCGGCCCCAGAGCACCTTGATCACGTTCCATCCCGCTCCGCGGAAGAACGCCTCCAGCTCCTGGACGATCTTGCCATTGCCCCGGACCGGGCCATCCAAGCGCTGCAGATTGCAGTTGATCACGAAATGCAGATTGTCCAGTTTCTCATTGGCCGCATGCTGCAACAGCCCTCGCGACTCCGGCTCGTCCATCTCACCATCACCGAGGAACGCCCACACGTTCTGATCCGAGGTGTCCTTGATGCCGCGGTGATGCAGATACCGATTGAACTGGGCCTGATAGATCGCGTTCATCGGCCCGATGCCCATCGAGACCGTGGGGAACTGCCAGAAATCTGGCATCAGACGGGGATGCGGATACGAACTCAGCCCTTCCGGGGCCCGGGAGATCTCCTGCCGGAACCCATCGAGCTGGGCCTCGGTGAGCCGGCCCTCGAGAAACGCGCGAGCATAGTTGCCCGGAGAGGAATGTCCTTGGAAGAACACCTGGTCCCCACCACCAGGATGATCCGCGCCGCGGAAGAAATGATTGAATCCGACCTCATAGAGCGTGGCCACTCCCGCGTAGGAGGAGATATGACCACCCACCGCGACACCATCACGCTGAGCCCGGTGCACCATGATCGCCGCGTTCCACCGCAGGATCCGACGGAACCGGCGCTCCATCTCCTCATCCCCAGGAAACTCTGGTTCCTGATCCACCGGGATCGTGTTCACATAATCGGTGGTCGTGACCATCGGCACACCGATGGACTTCGCTCCAGCACGCTGGAGCAAGGTACGGATCATATACTCCGCACGCTCGGTGCCATGGACCTCCACCAACTGATCAAAAGACTCCAACCATTCCTGAGTCTC
>NZ_MDSS02000116.1 GCF_001758425.2 Nesterenkonia sp. PF2B19
GGCACGGCACGGCGAGCACGGCGGCCACCTCTCAGAGCCGGCCACGACCACCGCGACGTTGCCGCGCGTGGAGCGGAAGGCGCAGAAGGGGCGCACACGCCGCCGCGCCCGTCCGCTGAGCACCGTGGGCGCCGTCGTCGGGACCGGCCTGACGGTGAGCGTGCTGAACCCGCACGCTTGGGTGGACACCATGGTGGTGCTGGGCACCATGGCCAACTCCTTCGGCGCGGAGAAGTGGTTCTTCGCGCCGGCGCGCTGGGCGCCTCGTGCCTGTGGTTCACCCTGCTGGGCTACGGCGGCTCCGCCCTGGCCGGGCTGCTGAACCGGCCGCGCACCTGGCAGGTCATCGACGCCGGCGTCGGCGTGACCATGCTGGTGGTGGCGGGCCTGCTGGCCTTCGGCGGCTGATCATCGCCGCGGCGGCACGAACTCCTCCCGCAGCTCCTGCGGCAGCCGCTCCACGGCGAACCGGATGCTCACCCGCTGCAGGCGGCTCGCCTGCTCTCGCAGAAACGCGACGAGCCTGTCCTGATCCACCTTCCCGACCTCCCGCAGCGCCGTGCCGATCGGCTGGGCGACCCGCTCCGAGGTGTCCGCCGCCAGACGCTCGGCCAGATGCAGGGCGTCGTCGCAGTCTCCCTGGCGGACCATCCAGAACGTGGCGGTGACGGCGGTCCGGCGGCGCATCGGGTCCGGTGAGTCGGCCAGCGCGACCAGCTGGGCGCGACGAGCCTCCGGTGGGTGGTCCAGAGAAAGGTGGGCGCCGATCACCCGCGGCGCCGCCCGGTCCACCAGGTCCCAGACCACGAGCTGGTCGTGGTGGTCCAGGTAGATGCCCGCCAGCTCGGCACGCTCTTGCGCCGTCAGCCGACGGCGGGCTCGGAAGTCCAGGATGCTGATCCCCACCATCCGGCGTTCGTAGTCGGGACAGGTGAGCAGCTGCGGAACCAGGTCGCCGACGGGCTGCCTTTGGCGCTCCACCCGGGCCGCGAGGTCGAAGACGTGCTTCATCCGCACCCCGACGATCTCCAGCTCTTCGGGGACGCGGCGCCGAGTCTTCTCCCGCTCCTCATACTCGGCGAGCTGCTGCAGCTCCGTCAGGATCTCCTCGACGTCGTGGCTCATGCGCTCCTCCTCACCCATGCTCGCGCAGCGCCGCCTGCGCGGCGTGATAGCCGTTCATGCCGTGGGCCCCTCCTCCGGGCGGGGTGGACGAGGAACCGAGCCACACACCCTCGACCCCGGTGCTGTAGGGGTCCCAGCGCAGGGCCGGTCGGGCCACGAACTGGCGAAGTGTGGGCATGCCGCCGCTGATCGCCCCGCCCACCAGGTTGGCGTCGAAGGCTCCAGATCCTGAGGCGTCCAGACCGTCCGGGCGCGCACCGCCTCCCGGAACCCGGGCGCGGCGGTCGCCGATCTCGCGTCGATCATCGACGGCGCCCGTCTGCGGCTCCCCCGGCCAGGCCGTGTGGGACGTGGGCGTAGGCCCACGCCACCGTCTGCCCCGCCGGCGCGCGGGACGGGTCCGCCGCGGACGGCTGGGCGAGCAGCACATAGGGCCGTCCGGGCAGCACACCGCGCGCAGCGGCGGCCTCGGCGGCGCCGATCTGTGCATGGGATCCGCCCAGGTGCACGGTCCCCGCGCGTGCCACCTCCGGGTCCCGCCAGGGGATGGGCCCGTTGATCAGATAGTCGATCTTCACGATCGCCGGCCCGTACGTCCAGCGGCTCAGGGCGCGCCGGTACCGGACCGGCAGCTCCAGTCCCTCGAGACGCAGCAGCTGGGCGGGCGTCAGGTCCGCGATGACGACGTCGGCCGGTCTCCTCCACGACGACGGCGCGGCCGGCACCGCTGCCGGAGCGGCGCCCGCTGATCCCGGTGGGCGGCCCGGTGGCGTCCGGGGATCTGCCGGACGCCGGTGACCTCGAACTCGGTTTCGATCCGCCCGCCGGCAGCATGCAGCACCGAGACCAGCGCATCGACGATGCCCTGGGACCCTCCACGGGCCACGGGCCAGCCGGTGCCGTGTCCGGCCGCACTGAAGAGCACCCCGAACGCGGCGGTCAGCGGATGCGAGAACGGGACCGTGGAGTGGGCGGCCATGCCCGCGAAGAGCGCCCGGGCGCGCGGGGTGCGGAAGCATCGGGCGGCGACGTCGGCGGGCCAGGCGCCGACGAGCCCGAGCCGGGCCAGGGCGCCGATCCGGGTGAGCGCGGAGGCGCGCGAGGTGCGTGCGGTGCGAGCGCG
>NZ_MDSS02000117.1 GCF_001758425.2 Nesterenkonia sp. PF2B19
GCTGTCCCTGGCGCGTCGGGGTGGCCGGCGATGAGCAGCCCGCCCACGGGCTCGCCGGTGAGCCGTGGCAGGTCGGCGGCCAGGGCGTGGGCGATCGCCCGATTGCGGCGGGCATGGCCCAGACCCACGGAATCATGGGAGTACATGGCGATCGTGATGCTCATGGGTGGCCTCTCAGCAGGTCCGGCGCTGGTGTCGTCATCGCTGTCCAGACTCAGGGGTGTTCATGAGAGACAGATGAGAAGCTCATGAGGAGTCCATGAGACGGGTGCGGGCCGGCTGGTCAGCCCGAGCATGTCGGCCACTGGTTCCGAATGGTGAAGAACGTGTGAAAATGTCTGACTCTGTTGATTTCGGAGACTCTTGTGTAGAGTCCTTCCAGGACCTGTGACGGGCAGGCGACGACGACCCGGAGGAGAGCGCGCATGAAGGTACTGGTGACCGGCGGCGCCGGCTACATCGGCAGTGTGGTGGCCCAGCAGCTGCTGCGTGCCGATCATGAGGTGATCGTCCTGGACGACCTCTCCAAGGGGCATGCCGACGCCGTCCTCCCCGGCGCGACCTGGCACCAGGGCACCCTCGCCGAGGCGGCCGAGGTGCTGGACCCCAGCGTGGACGCCGTCATCCACCTGGCCGCGAAGTCACTGGTCGGCGAGTCCGTGGAGCACCCGGAGCGGTACTGGCACGGCAACATCGTCGCCTCCCTGGGCCTGCTCGACGCCATGCGGGACGCCGGAGTGCAGCGCATGGTGTTCTCCTCCACCGCCGCCGTCTACGGCAGCCCGATCACCGAGACCATCTCCGAGGACCACCCGGCCGCCCCGATCAATCCGTACGGGGCCTCCAAGCTGGCCATCGACCACATGCTCACCGCCGAGGCCAAGGCCCACGGCCTGGCCGCGGTCAGCCTGCGCTACTTCAATGTCGGCGGGGCCAGCGACGGGCTCGCCGAGCGGCACGATCCGGAGACCCATCTCATCCCGAACCTGCTGAAGGCCGCCGCCGGCGAGGGCGGTACGGCCAAGCTCTTCGGCACCGACTATCCGACCCCCGACGGCACGGCGGTCCGGGACTACATCCACATCCTGGACCTGGCCGCAGCCCACCTGCAGGCCATGGAGTGGGTCCAGCCCGGTACCCATGAGATCTTCAACCTCGGCACCGGAGTGGGTTCGTCAGTGCGGGAGGTGATCGACGCTGTCGAGCGCGTCACCGGGCGTGCCGTGCCGGTGGAGGAGCATCCCCGCCGCGCCGGCGACCCGGCCACTTTGGTGGCCTCCGGTCAGAAGGCTCGGGACGTCCTCGGCTGGGCGCCGCAGCACAGCCTGGAGGACATCATCCGCGACGCGTGGGCGCATCTCTGAGTCGCTGGGGCCTAGGAGGCGCCCTGAGGCTCAGGGCGGCGTCGTAGAGCTCCCGTGAGCTGAACCCGTGATCGGTCGCCACCTCCTTGGCGGCGACCTTCAGCTTCACCCCCGCCTCGGTGCGGCGCAGCACCTCGGCGGCCAGCTCCTCCGCAGTGGCCTCCTCCTCGGGGTCCTCGGCGCCGCCGATCACCAGCACCACCTCGCCGCGCACCTCCCGTTCGGCCAGCAGCTCGGTCAGCTCGCCGAGAGTGCCGCGCAGCACCTCCTCATGCTTCTTGGTCAGCTCGCGGCAGACGGCGGCGCGGCGGCCCGTACCCAGCTGTTCGGCCAGCTCGGCCACCGTGGCCGCGGTCCGGTGCGGCGACTCGAACAGCACCGTGGTCCACTCTTCGCTCGCCAGTCGGCGCAGCAGGCGACGCCTCTCCGCACCCTTGCGCGCCGGAAACCCGGCGAAGGTGAACCGGTCGGTCGGCAGCCCGGAGAGAGCCAGCGCCGTGGTGACCGCAGAGGCCCCGGGCGCCACGGTGACGCCGACGTCGGCGGCGACGGCGGCGGCCACCAGACGGAAGCCGGGGTCCGAGACTCCGGGCATGCCGGCGTCGGAGACCACCAGGATCCGAGCCCCCTCGGCAGCGGCCGCCACCACTCCTCGGCGCGGGCGGCCTCATTGTGCTCATGCAGGCTCACCATCGGCCGGCGGGGGAGACGCGGAGGGCCTGGCACAGGTGGCGGGTCCGGCGGGTGTCCTCGGCGGCGATGATCTCGGCGCTGGACAGCAGGGCACGCAGACGGTCCGTGGCGTCAGAGAGGTTGCCGATCGGGGTGGCGGCCAGCACCACCGGG
>NZ_MDSS02000118.1 GCF_001758425.2 Nesterenkonia sp. PF2B19
CCGGGCGTCGTCGTGTGCGGTCCCTGAGGCCGGGTGGTCACGACTCCGCGGCTGCGGCCCAGCGCTGGAACCGTTCGTCCAGCGGCGAGTCGTGCGTGGCGGAGCCCAGGTGGCGGGCGAGCGCCCCGGGGGCCTCCAGCCGCAGGTCTCCCTGCTCGGAAGGAGGCCGGAAGCCCGCCGCCAGCAGGGTGTCCGCGACTCGTCGGTCGCCGAGCACACCCGGTTCGGGGCGCTCACCGTCGACGGTGAGCTCCTCCAGCAGCACCGGACCGCCGTCGTCGTGGATCTCCAGCCCGGACCGCACCCGTCCGCCTCGTTCCCCGTGGCGGCCCAGCACCAGGGTCTCGCGCAGCACGGCCCGGGCGTCCTCGGCCAGCGTCAGCGTGGTGTGTCGTACGACGTCGCGGCGCCGGCGAGACGAAGGGCAGCCCCTGCCACAGGAGCACCCCGCCGCGGGCGACCTGGAGGTCGAGCAGCCAGCGCGCCGGAGGGCTCGCCAGGTCAGCGACGTTCCGGCGGGGATAGGCGACGGTGCCGCCGATGTCCTCGATGTGCAGCACGCACCCGGGCCCCACCTGCACAGACACCTCCACCGTGTCGCCGTCGAGCAGCAGCATCTCGGCCGCAGTCACGCCGACGTGGACGTGCCGTGCCCCCCGGGAGATCAGCCGGGGAGCCAGCGAGCCCACCACCAGCTCCACCCGGGCCCGGGGTCCGCCTGCGGCCACGGCGATGCGCATCTCAGCCGACCTCCGATATGCGGCTCTCGGGCGGTGTCACCGGCCAGTGCTGCGGCTCAGTGGTGAGAGTGCACATACCCGCCCTCGGGGTGCTCCTCATCAGCGTGGAAATGCGGGGCCATGGGGCCCGGGTCCTGCGGCACATGCTCGCCGCTGCGGTGCGCGGCCAGCACCTGCAGCACCCAGCGGCGCAGGGCCTGCACGGAGTCGGCATCCTCCCGGGACAGGGCCAGCACGGCGCGCCCTTCGCGCGCCTGCTCCGCGTCGGCGACCATCTGGGCGACGTCCACCCCGACATGCGGGGCCAGGTCGGTCTTGTTGACCACCAGCAGATCGGCCCGCCCGATGCCGGGGCCGCCCTTGCGGGCGGACGTCACCGCCGCCGGCGACGTCGAGCACGAAGATCTGTGCGTCCACCAGGGCGGGCGAGAACGTGGCGGTGAGATTGTCGCCACCGGACTCGATCAGCACGGCGTCCAGCGGGGAGAAGTCCCGTTCGATGTCCTCGGCCGCCAGGAGATTGGCGGTGACGTCGTCGCGGATGGCCGTGTGCGGGCAGGCCCCGGTCTCCACCGCCCGGATGCGCTCAGGCTCCAGCACGCCGGCCGAGCGGAGGAACCGGGCGTCCTCGTCGGTGTAGATGTCATTGGTGATCACGCCCAGCCGCAGCTCCTCGCCGAGCGCCCGGCAGATCAGCGCGATGAGTGAGGACTTGCCGGTGCCCACCGGGCCGGCGACGCCGAGCCGCAGGGCGCGCGGGGACGAGAGCGCGGGTGCAGAGGTGGACACGGGCGAATGGTGGTGCTCAGGCACGGAAGAGCTCCTGGTGGTGAGTGTGTGTGCTTCGATCCATTCTTCGGTCTGGGGTGCGCTGGGCGCCGGGATCTGCCCGGCGGCTGTGATCCCGGCCAGCGCCTGCACCGCAGGCTCGGCGGCGCGGCAGGCCTGCAGCACCATCGCCATGGCCTCCACGGGATCACCGGGATCCAGTTTCAGCAGGGCGGCCGCGGCGGAGGCGACGTCGTCATAGACGGCCAGACGCATGAGCTCCTCCGCACCCAGGCCGACGTGGGCCGCCACGGCCCCGAGCACCAGCGGTCGCGGCGGGGCGACACGCTCGGACACCGAGCCCCCTGTCTGACCCAGAGACTGCAGACCCAGCGCCCGCAGACCCGGAGCCTGGGGCCACAGGGCCGCGGCCAGCCGGTGCAGTCCGCGCCCGAGCTCCCGGGCGATGCGCCGGGAG
>NZ_MDSS02000119.1 GCF_001758425.2 Nesterenkonia sp. PF2B19
CCGGCGCGGCCGGCGGGGTGGGCTTCGCCGCCCTGGCGCTGCTCGGGGCGGAGCGGCGCCCCGGCGTCGAGGTCGTCATGGAGCTGGTGGACCTGGAGACACGGATGGCCGGGGCGGACCTGGTCATCACCGGTGAGGGCAGCCTGGACACGCAGTCGCTGGCCGGCAAGGTGCCGGTGGGGGTGGCGCGCGTCTCAGCTCGGCATGGTATACCGGTGGTGGCGGTCTGCGGACGCAGTCTCCTGGACCGGGATCAGTGGGCGGCCGCCGGGATCGACCACGTCTGGGCTCTGCGGGACCTGGCGGGCAGCGACCAGGAGTCCATCCGTCGGGCACCGGCGCTGCTGCAGGAGGTCGGAGGCCGGATCGGGCAGGAGCTCGCGGCGCGTTCGCGGCAGAGGCAGCTGATGGCAGGGCCCGCGGGGCCCGGAGAGGAATGAGGACCATGGCACATGAACTGGTGGTCACAGCGTCCCGGGCGCTGCTGCCTGCGGGATGGCAGGCCGTGGAGATCGGCGTCGACGACGGCGCGATCACCCGCATCGCCCCGGCCGGGACGGGGCTCCAAGGGCTCCGGACGGTGGAGGTTCCGGAGGATCAGGTGCTGCTGCCCGGTCTGGTGGACTCCCATGTCCACGTCAACGAGCCCGGCCGCACCGAGTGGGAGGGATTCGCCTCGGCGACCCGCGCGGCTGCCGCCGGCGGGGTGACCACGATCGTGGACATGCCGCTGAACTCCATCCCGCCGACGGTTGACCCGGAGGCGCTTCAGGTGAAGCGGGCCGCCGCTGAGGTGGCCGCCCATGTGGACATCGGCTTCTGGGGTGGGGCGATCCCCGGCAACGGTGAGCAGCTGCGCCCGCTGCACGAGCAGGGCGTCTTCGGCTTCAAATGCTTCCTGGAGGACTCCGGTGTGGAGGAGTTCCCGCCGCTGGAGCCGGCCGAGATGGAGGCCGACATGACCATCCTCGCCGAGCTGGGATCGATGATGATCGTCCACGCCGAGGACCATGGCACGCTGGCCCAGGCGCCGCAGGCCTCCGGCCGCAAGTACGAGGACTTCCTGCGCTCCCGGCCGCGGGAGGCGGAGAACGTGGCGATCCGGGCGGTCATCGATGCCGCCCGCCGCACCGGGGCTCGCGCCCACATCCTGCACCTGTCCTCGGCCGACGCCCTGCCGGAGATCCGCGCGGCCCGGGCCGAGGGGGTCCGCCTGACGGTGGAGACCTGCCCGCACTACCTGGTGCTGGCCGCCGAGGAGATCGTCGACGGCGCCACCACACATAAGTGCTGCCCGCCGATCCGCGAGGCCGCGAACCGGGATCTGCTGTGGGAGGCCCTGGCGGACGGCACCATCGACTGCGTGGTCTCGGACCATTCGCCGTCGACCGCGGAGCTGAAGCTGCTCGACACCGGGGACTTCGGGGCCGCCTGGGGCGGGATCTCCTCGCTGCAGCTGGGCCTGCCGCTGGTGTGGAGCGAGGCCAGGGCCCGCGGACTGGAGCTGTCCCAGGTGGTGGGCTGGATGTCCTCCGGCCCGGCCGACCAGGTGGGTCTGCAGGACAGGGGGCGCATCGCCGAGAGGGCGAGTGCGGACCTGGTGGTCTTCGCCCCGGAAAAGTCCTGGAGCGTGGAGGCCGAGAGCCTCTGGCACCGCAACAAGGTCAGCGCCTATGACGGCCGTGAGCTGGTCGGCGTCGTGGAGTCCACGCTGCTGCGCGGCGAAGAGGTCGACTTCGAGACTCCGCGGGGTCGGTTGATCAGCCGGACCGAGGCCGCGGCGCCGCAGCCGCAGAGCTGAGGTCGTCCGCCGCACGACGACGCCGCAGCACTACGACGCCGCGGGCCCCGACCAGATCTGGTCGGGG
>NZ_MDSS02000011.1 GCF_001758425.2 Nesterenkonia sp. PF2B19
GCTTGCGTCCGCGACGTCGCCGGCCCGAGCCCTGCTGCTCGCCGGAGTCCTCCCGCGTCTGCCCGGACGTGTCCTGGCCCCCGCCGGAACCGGAGCCGCCGGACGTCTCGTCCGAGGAGTCCTCGGTATGTCCTGTCGTCGCCGCGGCGACCTGGGCCAGCGCCTGACGAGCCTTCTCCTGCTTCTCGCGCTCCTGGGCGCTCGGCTCGCCGGAGGTCTGCTGGTCGGCCCCGGAGGAGGCCTTCCCGCCCTTCTTGCGACGCTTCTTCGGGCCCTTGCCGGAGCGTGCCTCCCCCTGGGAGGTGTAGGAGGGCACATGGCCGACCGGCTCCCCATGGGTGATCAGCCCGCGACCCGCGCAGTGCTCACAGGGCTCCGAGAAGACCTCCAGCAGGCCGGTCCCCATGCGCTTGCGCGTCATCTGGACCAGACCCAGGGACGTCACCTCGGCCACCTGGTGCTTCGTCCGGTCCCGCCCCAGACACTCCACCAGCCGCCGCAGCACCAGGTCCCGATTGGACTCCAGGACCATGTCGATGAAGTCGACGACGATGATGCCCCCGATGTCCCGAAGACGCAGCTGCCGCACCAGCTCCTCGGCGGCCTCCAGATTGTTCCGGGTGACCGTCTCTTCGAGGTTCCCGCCGGAGCCGGTGAACTTGCCGGTGTTGACGTCGACCACAGTCATCGCCTCGGTCCGGTCGAAGACCAGGGAGCCGCCGGAGGGAAGGTTGACCTTGCGGTCCAGCGCCTTGGCCAGCTGCTCGTCGATGCGGTGGTGGGCGAAGATGTCGTCGGCCTTCTGCTCCTCAGGGTCCCAGCGGTGCAGCCGGTCCAGCAGGTGGGGCGCCACGTATGTCACGTAGGCCTCGACGCTGTCCCAGGTCTCCTCACCCTGGATCTCCATGGAGGAGAAGTCCTCGTTGAAGACGTCGCGGACGACCTTGATGGTCAGGTCCGGCTCGCTGTAGAGCAGCTCCGGGGCGAGGACCTTCCGGTCCGCCTTCTGAGCCTGGATGGTCTCCCACAGGGCACGGAGCCGGTTGATGTCATGGGTGAGCTCCTCCTCGGAGGCGCCCTCAGCGGCGGTCCGCACGATGACGCCGGCGTTGTCCGGCATCTGCTCCTTGAGGATCTTCTTCAGACGGGACCGCTCGGTGTCCGGCAGCTTGCGTGAGATGCCCGTCATCGAGCCGCCCGGCACGAACACCAGGTACCGTCCGGGCAGCGAGACCTGGCTGGTCAGCCGTGCCCCCTTGTGGCCGACGGGATCCTTGGTCACCTGGACCAGGACCGAGTCGCCCGACTTCAGCGCGTTCTCGATCTTCCGGGGGGCGCCGTCCAAATTGGCGGCGTCCCAGTCGACCTCACCGGCGTACAGCACCGCATTGCGGCCCCTGCCGATGTCCACGAAGGCCGCCTCCATGGAGGGCAGCACGTTCTGGACCTTGCCCAGGTACACGTTCCCGATGAGGGAGTCCTGCTGGGTGTTCGACACGTAGTGTTCGGCGAGCACTCCGTCCTCGAGGACGCCGATCTGGATCCGGTCGCCCTTCTGCCGGACGATCATCTTCCGGTCCACCGACTCGCGGCGAGCCAGGAACTCCGCTTCGGTGATGACCTGACGCCGACGTCCGGTCTCCCGGGAAGCACGACGACGCTGGCGCTTGGCCTCCAGGCGCGTCGAGCCCTTGAGGCTGGCGACCTTCGTCGGGGCTGAGGACTCCGAGACCTCGCGGGGCGCGCGGACGCGCGTCACCGTGTGCTCCGGGTCGTCACCCTCGCCGCCGGCGACCTCCATGTCCACCGAACCACGGCGACGGCGCCGACGCTTGCGGACCACCTCGCCCTCGGCGTCGCGGGGCTCCTCACCGTTCTCACCATCTCCGGCCCCGCTCTGAGCGGAGGATCCGGAGTCACCGGACGGCGACGCCTCGGAGCTGCCCGACGATTCGGGCGTCTCGGAGTTCTCCGAGGACTGTCGGCTGCGACCCCGACCACCGCGGCGGCGCTTGCGCCGTGACCGCCGCTGTCCGCCGGAGCCGTCGTCATCGGCACCAGATCCGCCCGAGGACTCGCCGACTGAGTCATCGCGGGAGTCTGCCCCGTCGTCCCCTCGGTCGTCCTGGTCCTCCCAAGCGTCCCGGTCCCGAGCGTCGTCATCGGACTCCGCGTCGGCGGCTGCCGCGTCCTCCCGAGAAGGACGGGAACGCCGCGCCTTCTCCACCACGGAGAGGTCGGGGGCCTGGAACAGGACCATGACGGGGTCGGCCGCCGGGGCCTCCTCGGCAGCCTGCGCGTCCTGGTCCGACCCTCGTCCTCCTCCGTCGAGGCATCGGACGCCAGGCCGGCGGCCTCCTGAGCGGGAGCGTCCTCGGCACTCCCGCGGGCCGGCGTGTCGCCGCCGGTGCCGGAGTCCGTGCCGCTGTCCGTGCCGCCGTCCGTGGCGGGCTCGGGCGTGTCGGTGTCCGGCTGGGCTGCGCTCGTGGCCTCTGCCGACTCGGCCGACGCGTCCGCCGGAGGGGGGCTGAACGGGTTGAAGATGTCCGCGCCGACGGTGTCCTGTGTCGACGCCGCGTCGTTCGGCGTGTCTGTGTGCGACATTGTTCTGTTGCTCCATGCCGACGCCGAGGCTGCCACACCCACCCTCGCGCCGGCTGCTTGTACGGTCATTCCTCCGGTCACGCCCTCCCGCTCTCTCACAGCGGGTGCGACCGGGGCACATCCTTGATGTCTGCAAAAACCTGTCTCGCAGCCTCGCGGACCATGCCGGGCGCTGACAGCGTCCTTCGCTGTGCGCTCTTCACGGCCTGTCCGCGAACACTCACTCCGTGCTGCTTCCGCCCGCGTGCAGTGTTGGGGCCCGCGAGGGCTCCTGGGGCGTCGGCGGCGGCATCTTGCGCTGTGTCGTCCATCGTCTCGTCGGATCCGTGCAGACTCGGGGGCGTCCCTCGTCCACGACGGGTGCCGGCGTCGCCTGGCCCATGCATGTGGTGCGGATATGCAGCTGTCGGAGCAGTCAAGCTCGTCCGACCCCCGGGTGTGGTCCGGGCGTCGGTGATTCTCAGTATCGCACACCCGCACTCGGTCCCCCGGCAGGCTGATGCCCTGGGCCGGAGGACTCACGGTTCAGCCTCGGCCCGTACAATGCTGGACATGGCAGTGGAGAAGACCGCGACCGTGGAGGCCCCCGACGGCGGCCGCACCCTTCAGGCGCGCGGCCCGTTCAGCCGTCCTGCGGTGGGCCTGTGGCTGGTGATCACCGGACTCGTCGGGGCGGTGGCGAGCTTCCTGCTCCTCTACGAGCGGATCCAGCTGTGGCAGGACGCCGAGCACTCCACCGCCTGCGACATCAATCCATGGGTCTCCTGCGGGGAGGTCATGAACTCCTGGCAGGCCGCGACCTTCGGCTTCCCGAACATCTTCATCGGCGTGGTGGGCTTCCCCGTGGTGATCGCGATCGGCATCACGCTGTGGGCCGGGCTCCGCCCCCCGCACTGGTACTGGTCCGGGCTCCAGGCCGGTGTCCTCTTCGCCTTCGGCTTCTGCGTCTGGCTGTGGTCGCAGGCCGTCTACGCCATCGGTGCGCTGTGCCCGTACTGCATGATCGTCTGGGCGGCGGTGATCCCTCTGACGGTGGCGGTGACCGCCCGCAACATCCTCGCCGGCGTCATCCCGGCCTCTGAGGCCCTGCGCCGCCTGACCGCCGACTGGTGGTGGGTGGTCATGGTGCTGCTCTATCTGCTGGTGGCCGTGAGCATCGTGCTCGAGCTGCCCCAGGCGCTCAGCCTCTGAGGCCGGACTCCCACGTTCACCGGGCTCCCGCGCTCACCGGACTCCCCGGGCGAGTGCGCCGCGGACTCAGCCGAGGTCCGGCGTCGTCTTCTCCTCCTCGAGGAGCGTCCAATGGCTCCGATAGGCGTCCAGCACCGCCTCTTCCACGGCGTCCACCGTCAGGCCGGGCAGGAGTTCGTCTGCGGATCCTGCCGTCAGAGGATCCCAGGGGATGCCCAGATGCGCGTAGACCTCCCCCAGCACGCGGCGGACCTCCGCACCTCCTTCGACCACGATCACTGAGGAGAACAGCCAGCCGGTGGCGATGACGCGCTGGGCGGTGCCGATGACCTTGACGCGCCGATCCGCCGCCCACGGACCGGAGTCTCCCCGGCCCACCGCGTGCACGGACTCCCGTCCGGCGCAGTACTCCCCCGGGATCTCCCCCAGGCGCGCCTCCAGCCCGCAGGCGGTCAGCGCGGCGGTGAGGAGCTCGCCGAAGGCGGCGAAGCGGTCCTGGGACTCCACGATCGGATCGTCGTCGGGTTCGATGTGGTCCACCACGAGGCAGCCCGGATGATAGGCGGCGGCCCGCCCGCCGGCCCGCCGCACGAGAGGCTCGAATCCGAGTCGCCGACACGCCTCGGAGGCGGCGTCGAAGCCCGGCAGCCGCTGGTCCCGCTGGCCGAAGGCCACCGTCGGGCGAGGGCGATAGATCCGCAGCATCGGGGCGGTGCCGCCGGATCGCGTGCGCTGGAGCAGCGAGATCGCCCCGGCCAGGTCGGCCGCAGCACCCTGGGACGCCGCCAGTCGATGCAGCTG
The DNA here is from genome assembly GCF_001758425.2 of Nesterenkonia sp. PF2B19. Lineage (GTDB taxonomy): Bacteria > Actinomycetota > Actinomycetes > Actinomycetales > Micrococcaceae > Nesterenkonia > Nesterenkonia aethiopica. Next base: position 4,597 of record NZ_MDSS02000011.1, read on the forward strand.
CAGCTCTTGGGACGGACGCGTCCGGCGTCGGGAGCTCCTCACAGCGGTCGGACGGTGAGGATCTGTTCGGCGCGGCCGAACGGGCCCTCGACGTCGTGCAGCACCGACGAGGTCAGGCCGACACCGTCGCGCCGAACGTCTGCCGGGTCTGCACGCCCAGCCACTGTCCCACCGGAGTCCGATGCAGGTGGATCTGCAGGTCGACGTTGGGGAACATCCAGGACTCGGGCCCCGGAGGCACCCGCGGCGCCACGCCGTTGGCGGTGTCCACCATCCCGAGCAGGCGCACCAGCGACGACGTCTCCGCGCCGGAGACCATCTCATAGGGGTTGCGCAGCCAGGTGAGGCCGCGACCGGGGCGATGTTCCTCCCCCACACGGATCTCGAGGGAGCGGATGTAGCCGCCGGGCCAGACCTGCATGCCCTCCCAGGGCTCCATCAGATCGGGCCCCGGCACGGCCTCGTCTTCGCTCGCCGCGACCTCGGCGGTGTCCGAGGTCTTCAGTCGCCAGCCTCGCGCCACCACCGCGGTGCGCCCCTGAGCGATCATCTCCGCCTCGACGAGCTCGATGGTGCGCCCCGGACGGATCATCCGGGTGACCACCTCGATCTCGCCCGCGTGGATGATGCCGTGGATGTCCAGGCTCAGGCGTGCCAGCCGCAGATCGTCACGGGGCTGGAAGCTCTCCAGCGCATGCGTGAGGAGCCCCGTGGCGGGAGCCATGTGCTGCTCATGCGGGTTCCACGCCCCCTGGGCATGGATCGTGGAGCGGAACCGGCCCTCGCCAAGAGACTCATAGAAGAAGTCTCCGTCAGCGAGCTCTGTCGTCTCATCCTTCGTCTGCTGCGAGCCCCCGGACTGCACGGTCACGTCAGAAGTCCCAGTCCTCGTCCTCGGTCTCCACGGCCTTGCCGATGACGTAGGAGGAACCGGAGCCGGAGAAGAAGTCGTGATTCTCATCGGCGTTGGGGCTCAGCGCGGAGAGGATCGCCGGGTTCACGTCGGTGACGTCCTTGGGGAACATCGCCTCGTAGCCGAGGTTCATCAGCGCCTTGTTGGCGTTGTAGTGCAGGAACTTCTTCACGTCCTCGCTCAGCCCGACGCCGTCGTAGAGATCGTGGGTGTACTGCACCTCGTTCTCGTAGAGCTCGAACAGCAGATCGAAGGTGTAGTCCTTCAGCTCCTGACGCCGCTCCGGAGTCTCGGCCTCCAGCGCGCGCTGGTACTTGTAGCCGATGTAATAGCCGTGCACCGCCTCATCACGGATGATCAGACGGATGACATCGGCGGTGTTGGTCAGCTTCGCGTGGGCGGACCAGTGCATGGGCAGGTAGAAGCCGGAGTAGAAGAGGAAGGACTCCAGGATCGTGGAGGCCACCCGCTTCTTCAGCCCGTCGTTCCCGTGGTAGTAGTCCATGACGATCTGAGCCTTGCGCTGCAGGTTCGGGTTCTCCCGGGACCAGCGGAAGCGTCGTCGATCTCCTTGGTGGAGCACAGGGTGGAGAAGATCGAGGAGTAGGACTTCGCGTGCACCGACTCCATGAAGGCGATGTTCGTGTACACCGCCTCCTCATGCTGGGTCAGCGCATGCGGGATGAGCGCGACCGCGCCCACCGTGCCCTGGATGGTGTCCAGCAGGGTCAGGCCGGTGAAGACCCGCATGGTCAGGGTCTGCTCCTCCGGGGTGAGCGTCGCCCAGGACTGGACGTCGTTGGACAGGGGCACCTTCTCCGGCAGCCAGAAGTTGTTGACCAGACGGTTCCAGACCTCGCCGTCCTTCTCGTCCGGCATGCGGTTCCAGTTGATGGCCTCGACGTGGTCGAGCAGCGTCGAGGAGGTCGTCGCAGATGCTGATGTGGTCATCTCGGGTGAGGTCTCTCTTCTCGTCCGGGCGGGTCCGTTCGGCCCAGCCCTCGTCTCTCCGTCAGTGTCGATCGGCGCGGTGTCGATCGGCGCGGTGTCGATCGGCGCGGTGTCGGGCGTCCGGGGCGGGCTCCGCGGTGGGCCCGCCGCCGAACCTCACAGCATGCAGGACACGCAGCCCTCGACCTCGGTGCCCTCGAGCGCGAGCTGACGCAGACGGATGTAGTACAGCGTCTTGATGCCCTTCTTCCACGCGTAGATCTGGGCCTTGTTGATGTCGCGGGTGGTGGCGGTGTCCTTGAAGAACAGCGTCAGCGACAGGCCCTGGTCCACGTGCTGCGTGGCGGCCGCATACGTGTCGATGATCTTCTCATATCCGATCTCGTACGCGTCCTGGTAGTACTCCAGGTTGTCGTTGGTCAGGAAGGGCGCCGGGTAGTAGACGCGCCCGATCTTGCCCTCCTTGCGGATCTCGATCTTCGAGGCCACCGGGTGGATCGATGAGGTCGAGTTGTTGATGTAGGAGATCGAGCCCGTCGGCGGCACGGCCTGCAGGTTCTGGTTGTAGATGCCGTGCTCCATCACGGAGGCCTTCAGCTCGCGCCAGTCGGCCTGCGTGGGGATGTGCACGTGGCTGAACAGCTCGCGGACCTTCTCGGTCTGCGGCTCCCAGACCTGCTCGGTGTACTTGTCGAAGAACTCGCCGGAGGCGTACGTCGAGTCCTCGAAGCCGTCGAACACCTCACCCTTCTCCGTGGCCAGCCGGTTGGAGGCACGCAGTGCGTGGAACAGCACCGTGTAGAAGTAGATGTTCGTGAAGTCGAGGCCCTCGTCGGATCCGTAGAAGACCCGCTCCCGGGCGAGATAGCCGTGCAGGTTCATCTGGCCCAGGCCGATGGCGTGCGAGCGGCGGTTGCCGTCCGCGATCGAGGGGACCGAGTCGATGTAGGACATGTCCGAGACCGCGGTCAGCGAACGGATCGCCGTCTCGATGGTCTGCCCGAAGTCCGGGGAGTCCATCGTCTTGGCGATGTTCAGCGAGCCGAGGTTGCAGGAGATGTCCTTGCCCACCGTGGCGTAGCCGAGGTCCGGGTTGTACTCGCTGGGCTCGGAGACCTGCAGGATCTCGGAGCACAGGTTGGACATGGTGATCCGGCCCTTGATCGGGTTGGCCCGGTTCACCGTGTCCTCGAACATGACGTACGGGTACCCGGACTCGAACTGGATCTCCGCCAGGGTGGTGAAGAACTCCCGAGCGTTGATCTTCGTCTTGCGGATCCGCGCGTCGTCGACCATCTCGTAGTACTTCTCGGTCACCGAGATCTCACTGAAGGGCTTGCCGTAGACCCGCTCGACGTCGTACGGGGAGAACAGGTACATGTCCTCGTTGCGCTTGGCGAGCTCGAAGGTGATGTCCGGGACGACGACGCCGAGCGAAAGAGTCTTGATGCGGATCTTCTCGTCCGCGTTCTCCCGCTTGGTGTCCAGGAATCGGTGGATGTCAGGATGGTGCGCGTTGAGGTACACGGCACCGGCTCCCTGGCGGGCGCCCAGCTGATTCGCGTAGGAGAAGGAGTCTTCGAGCAGCTTCATCACCGGGATGACGCCGGAGGACTGGTTCTCGATCTGCTTGATCGGAGCGCCGTGCTCGCGGATGTTGGTCAGCGACAGGGCGACCCCGCCGCCGCGCTTGGACAGCTGCAGCGCCGAATTGATGCCGCGGGCGATCGACTCCATGTTGTCCTCGATGCGCAGCAGGAAGCAGGAGACGAGCTCGCCGCGCTGCTTCTTGCCCGCGTTGAGGAAGGTCGGCGTCGCCGGCTGGAAGCGCCCGGAGACGATCTCCTCCATGATGTCCATCGCCAGCTGCTCGTCGCCGCGTGCCAGATGCAGGGCCACCATGCAGACCCGGTCCTCGAAGCGCTCGAGGTACCGCTTGCCGTCGAAGGTCTTCAGGGCATAGGAGGTGTAGAACTTGAAGGCGCCCAGGAACGTCGGGAAGCGGAACTTTCGGGCATAGGCGGTCTCCCAGAGCCGGTTGATGAACTCCCGGCTGTACTGTTCGAGGGTCTCGACCTCGTAGTAGTCCTTCTCGACGAGGTACTTCAGCTTCTCGTCCAGGTCGTGGAAGAACACGGTGTTGGTGTTCACGTGGTCGAGGAAGTACTGCCGCGCGGCCAACTGATCGGCCTCGAACTGGATCTTCCCGTCCGAGCCGTAGAGGTTCAGCATGGCATTGAGCTCGTGGTAGCTCAGCCCCTGCCACTGCGGCGGCAGCTCCTTGGCGAGCTGCTCTCCGGCGGCACCGGCGTGCGATTCACGGTCCTTCAGCGGCGTGACTGCTGTTTCCAAAACTCTTCCAATCCCTGGTGGACGGTGGACACGTCGTCCTCAGTGCCCATCAGTTCGAACCTGTACAGATGAGGGACACCGCATTTGGCGGCGACGATGTCCCCGGCGATGCAGTAGCTCTCGTGGAAATTCGTGTTGCCTGCGCCGATGACTCCACGCAGGAGTCTCCGGTTGGACTCCACGTTGAGGAACTTGATGACCTGCTTGGGCACCGAGCCCCGTCCGCCGTCCGCCCCATAGGTGGGGAGGACCAGGACGAAGGGCTCCGTGGCCTGCAGAGTCTCCTCTCGGGTGTGGAGCGGGAGTCTGGCGACCTGCTCGGCCGGCAGACCCAGCTTCTCCACGAAACGATGGGTGTTGTTCGAGACCGAGGAGAAATAGATCAGGGATGCCGCCGTCGTCCTGCCGGGGCCGCCGTCCGCAGGGGCGCCCGCGGCGCCGGCGGGGCCGGCCGCATCCACGGCTGCTGCGGTCATGGCTGCTGCTCCTCGATGGTTCTCAGGTGCTGCTCCGCACTGATTCCTGCCGGGTGTCCATGCGCGGGGAGACTCTCTCCACCCCGCTCGCGGTGTCGGAGATCAGGCGACCGAGGTGGCCTCGGCGCGCGCGGCGAGACCGGAGATCTTGTCCGGCCGGAAGCCCGACCAGTGGTCGTCCTCGGTGATGACGACAGGGGCCTGCATGTAGCCCATGGCGCGGACGCGCTCCAGCGCCTCCGGGTCCTGCGAGATGTCGACGGAGGTGTAGGCGACACCGTTCTTGTCCAGGGCGCGGTAGGTGGCGTTGCACTGGACGCATGCGGGCTTGGTGTAGACGGTGACGGACATGGTCCTCCCCTTCTCTCCCGCCCTCTGCGAGGGGCGGGCGTCGTCGTCGGGTGTTCCTGTGGAAGCAATGCCTCAATACTACATCTTGGGTCGGGGCACGGTAGTCACCACTAGATGCTGTACTCACACCAGTGTAGTTCGTCCACCGGCGAGTGCACAGCCCCTGTGGACCGACGGATCCGCGGATTCATGCGGATCCCTGCGTGACGCACCCCGGTGGTCCACAGCTGTGGAGATCGGCCCCTCCACGGGAAGGATGATTTTTCTCACCGCGTGTCGCGGCGTGTCGACCCGCTGGGACGGAAGATATGCCCCGCAGACGCAGAACCGGCCGCAACATCTTGTGCTGCGGCCGGTCCGAGGCAGGGTCGGGCGGGCGGAATCAGGGGCACATGCCTCCGCTCAGCTCCACCGGGCGGTGATCACCTTCCCAGACGCCTGGGCGTCCCCGGCGGCGGCGAACAGCACCGCCGGATCCCCTGGGTCGAGCTCATGGGTGATGACCGACTCGATCTCCGGGCGTCTGGCCAGCATCTCCACGGCGGCGTCGATCTCCTCATGGAACCGAAAGGTGCCCACGTAGCGGACCTCCTTGACGATGAACGGCGCCAGATCCACCGGTCGCGGTTCAGCCGGCACCATGCCCACCTGCACCACGACGCCCGCAGGACGCACTGCTTTCAGCACCGCCGAGATCGACGCCGCGGCACCGGAGCACTCCAGCACCAGGTCGTACGCGCTGGCAGGGAGTTCCTCCCGCGAGACGTCCACCGCGCCGTCGGCGCCCTGGCCGCGCGCCCTTTCCAACGGCTCCGCCAGAACATCGGCCACCGTGACCTCAGCGGCCCCGGCGTCGCGGAGCGCTGCGACCGCCAGCAGACCGATGGGCCCGGCGCCGGCGACCAGCACCCGTGCCCCCTGCACCGCGGCACCCACCGTCCGCGCCTGGGCGAGGGCATGCAGGGCCACTCCGAGCGGCTCCGCGAGCACGGCCCGGCGCACCGGGAGCTCCCGCGGGAGCGGTCGCACCATCTCCCGGTCCACCAGGAGCAGCTCGGTGAGCGCCCCCTGAGTATGAGGCCAGGTCGACGCGCTGCCCAGATACGATCCGTCCGGCCACAGATGGGGCGCCTCGGCGATCCGGGGGTCCCGCGTCCCGAACCGCGCAGGATGCACCGTCACCGGCGTTCCTGGCGCCCAGCCCCCGGACGGGTCGTGCTCCACCTCTCCGGAGAGCTCATGCCCCGGGATCAGCGGTTCCCGCAGCTCGAAGGCGCCGTTGGCCCCCTGCTGGAAGTAGTGCAGGTCGGATCCGCAGACCCCCACGTGGTGGACGGCGATGCGCACCTGGCCCGGGGACGGCGGCGGCACCACGGTCCGACGCACCTGCGCCTGCTCGGCGCCGTCGATGAACAGCGCACGCACCTCACGCGACCCCGCCTCCCCCGTCGTCCAGGGATCCCGTTCGCTGGGCCTGTCCATCAGACCACCGCCGTCATGCCGCCGTCGACGAACAGGTTCTGCCCGGACACGAAGCTCGAGGCCTCAGAGGTCAGGAAGAGCAGCGCACCGGAGAGCTCCTCGAAGGAGCCCCAGCGTCGGGCCGGCGTGCGGGCCACCAGCCAGGAGCTGAACGCCTCGTCCTCCACCAGCGCCCGATTCATCTCCGTGGCGAAGTAGCCCGGCGAGATCGCATTCACCTGGATCCCATGGCGCGCCAGGTCGGCGGCCATGCCCTTGGTCAGCTGTGCCACGGCTCCTTTGGTGGCGGAGTACGGGGCGATCGTCTCCCGCGCCAGCATCGACTGGACCGAGGCGATGTTGACGATCTTGCCCGACCCGCGGGCGACCATCCCGGGCACCACGTGCCGCGAGACGTAGAAGACGCTGTCCAGATTCGAGGCGACCAGCGCGTCCCAGTCCTCCGGATCGAAGGTCTCGAACGGCGCGCGGCGCTGCAGGCCGGCGTTGTTGACCAGGATGTCGGGGACGCCGTGGACCGCGATGAGCTCCTCCAGCCCGGCCCGCACGGCCGCGACGTCGGTCACGTCGAAGCGGACCGACACCGCCTCGCGACCGGATCGACTCGAGGCCTCAGCCCGCACGGCTTCGAGGGCCTCAGCGTCCCGGCCGTGCACCACCACGCGGGCCCCGGCGTCGGCGAGAGTCAGCGCCAAGGCCCGACCCAGCCCTCGGGAGGACCCGGTCACCAGCGCCAGCCGGTCCGCGACGTCGAACAGGGCCGAAGGGCCGGTGGGCACGGTCGACCCCGGGTCATCGCCTGCGGACTCCGCAGGTCGCTGCATGTGCTGATCAGTCATGATCCCCCTTCTCAGACGGCACTGGCGGCCAGGTAGACGATGCCCACGAGCAGGAAGCCGAGGACGGACTGCAGCGCCTGCTGCACGGTCCAGGTCTTCAGGGTGGTCTTCACGTCCATGCCCATCAGGCGACCGACCAGCCAGAAGCCCGAGTCGTTGACGTGTCCTGCGAAGACGGAGCCTGCGGCCGTGGCGAGCACGATGCAGGCGACCTGAAGCGCATTGAAGTCGCCGGCGAGCACGGCCGGGGCGGCGAGGCCGGCCGCCGTCACCAGGGCGACGGTGGCCGATCCCTGGGCCAGACGCAGCGCCACCGCGATGAGATAGGCGGCGACGATGACGGGCAGCCCGATGCCGCTGAGCGAGTCCGCCAGAGCATCCCCGATGCCCGAAGCTCGGAGCACCCCGCCGAACATGCCGCCGGCACCGGTGATCAGGATGACGGAGCAGACCGGGCCGAGGGCCGAGTCCAGCAGCTTCTCCAGTGCCGAGCCCTGCTCACCGCGGCGATGGCCCAGCACGACGGTGGCGACGATCACGGTGATCAGCAGGGCCATGGCCGAGGTGCCGAGGAACGTCAGCGTCTGGACCCACAGGTCCTCGTCGCTGACCACGCCGACCGAGGCCAGGCTGCTCAGGCCGGTGTTGAGGAAGATCAGGAACATCGGCAGCAGCAGCAGGCCGATGACGGTCGCGACCCGCGGCGGGTTGTGCGGCTGGTCGTCGTCGACGTCGCCGAAGAGGCTCGGGACGGGCACCATGATGCGCTCCCCCACCAGACGGCCCCACACGGCTCCTGCCAGGTACCACAGCGGATACGCGATGATGAGCCCCACCAGCAGGACGAGTCCGAGGTTCGCCTCGTAGAACTCGGTGGCCGAGACAGGGCCGGGATGCGGCGGCAGGAAGACGTGCATCACGGAGAAGGCGGCGGCGGTGGGGATGCCGAAGAGCAGGACCGACCTGTTGCCGGAGACCCGTCGGGCGACGGCGAAGACGATCGGCAGCATCATCACCAGGCCGGCGTCGAAGAACATCGGGAATCCCAGGATCAGGGAGGCGATTCCCAGCGCGAGCGGCGCCCTGCTCTCCCCGAATGTGGTCACCATCCGATCCGCCAGGGCCTTCGCCCCTCCGGAGTGCTCCACCAGCCGACCCAGCATGGCTCCCAGCGCCACGAGGATCGCCACCGACGCGAGGGTCGAGCCGAAGCCGTCCATGAGCGTCTCCGAGATGGCGGCCATCGGCACGCCGGCGACGATCGCGGTCAAGGCCGAGACGACCACGAGGGTGATGAAGGCGTGGACCTTGAAGCGGATGATGAGCAGCAGGATGAGCGCGACGGCGCCGACGGCGATGGCCAGCAGCGGACCGGTGCCCAGGGTCTGCGTCCAGTTGTCCATGTGTATCTCCATTGATCTGCGGGACGACGCAGCGGGGAGGACCGTGTCCTGCCTCACACGCCGTGAACAGAGCCGAGCCTGCCATATAGATCACACGTTTCGCAACCACTGGTCATACCTATGCGTGTCAGCCGTCACGGCCCCATCGTGGTGTCCTAGTGTGGTGGTGATCCGCCCCTCCCACCAGCATCCCCCACCAGCATCCGCAGCAGGACCTCACCCCCAGAAGGCAGGCCCCGTGGCATCACACGACTCCGTCCTCGACCACCTCGGACGCCGCATCGCCGGCGGCGAGCTCGCCCCGGGCACCGTGCTGACTCTCGCAGGGCTCGAGTCCGAGTACGGGGTGTCGCGGACGGTGATCCGCGAGGCGGTCCGGGTGCTGGAGGCCAAGGGCATGGTGGCCTCCAAACGCCGCATCGGGGTCACCGTCGCGCCGATGAGCAGCTGGAGCGTCCTGGACCCCGATCTCATCCGCTGGAGGCTGCGCAGCGCGGCGCGGGCGCAGCAGATCGTCGCGCTGACCGAGATGCGCCTGGCCGTGGAGCCGGCCGCCGCACGGTTGGCCGCACTGCGCGCCACCGGAGGACCAGCGCGCCGAGGATCGGCAGCGCGCCGCCGAGCTCGACCGGCTCGGAGCCGCCGGCCGGGGCGACAGCCCCGAATATCTCGCCGCCGACATCGCCTTCCACGACTGCCTGCTGGACGCCTGCGGCAATCTCATGCTCACCGCCATCAAGGAGCCCATCGCCGAGGTCCTGACCGGCCGTCAGGACGCCGGCCTGACCCCTGCCCATCCCGTCCACGAGGCGCTGCACAACCACGTCGAGGCCGCCGGAGCCATCGTGCGCGGCGATCCGGACGCTGCGGAACATCACGTGCGCGCCTACGTCGAGACCATCCTCGCCGAGGTGCGGGTCCTGCCCTGAGCCTCTGCCGCCGGTCGGTCACCTGTGAGACCTGCCGCTCAGACCACGCGGTGGCGGCAGTCCCGGCCCTGCAGGACGTCCAGCAGATTGCCCACGGCGGCCTGCGCCATCCGGTGCACGGCCTCAGCAGTGTGGGCCCCGGTGTGCGGAGTGGCCACGACCCGGGGATGACCGATCAGCGGAGAGCTCCGCGGCGGCTCGGTCTCATAGGCATCGACTGCCACCCCATGGAGCCGCCCCTCCTCCAGCGCCGCATGCGCGGCCTGCTCGTCCAGGAGTCCTCCCCGGGCCGTGTTGACCACGATGGCGCCGTCCGGCAGCAGGTCCAGGCGGCGTGCGTCGACCAGATGGCGGGTCCTCGGTGTCAGCGGCACATGCAGGCTGAGCACATCGGCCCGCCGGCACACCTCGTCGACGGAGCCGGGGACGATCCCAAGCTCACGGATGCGGTCATCGTCCAGGGCGGGGTCGCAGCCATGGACCTCCATGCCCAGTCCGGCGCCGGCACGAGCCACCTGCCGCCCGATCTCACCGAGTCCGATGACGCCCAGCCGACGCCGCCGAGCTCAACACCGTCGGCCCGGGGCCAGTCCCCCGCGGCGACGGCGGCGTCGAGACGCGGGATGCGGCGTGCCACCGCGAACATCAGGCCGACCGTCAGCTCGGCCACCGACTGGGAGTTGGCCCCCGGGGCATCGTCACGACGACGCCGGCCGCCCGCGCCGCCTCCAGGTCCACCCGGTCGGTGCCCACGCCGTAGCGGGAGATCACCGTCAGACGGGGGGCCGCTGCGATGACACGAGCTGTGTAGTCGTCCAGCCCGGCCACGACCCCATCGACATCGGCGATCAGGGCGATGAGCTCAGCTTCGCTCAGCGGCCGCCCGTGGGGGTTGAGCACGACGTCGGCCCCTGCCTCTCGGATCCGGCGCAGCGCCGGGTCCTCCGGCGTGCGGCTCAAGGACGTCGGGGTGACCAGGACCTTCATGCGGCACCTCCCGAGGCGTCTTCAGCCGGGCTGGTGCGGGCGTAGCCCTCCAGGTACCTGGCGAACTCAGCGGCGTATCGACGCGTCCGGGCCATATCAGGGGTGATCGTGCTCCTGCGGGCCTCTGTGAGTGCAGGCTGCGCGCTCTCCACGCCGGCCGCGCGCAGTCCCATCTTCACCGCGCCCACCGTGGAGCTGTGCTGCAGCGCCGAGATCTCCATCTCCACGCCGAAGACATCGGCGGTCAGCTGGGTCCAGAACGGCGAGGAGAGCACGCCGCCGGAGAGGATGATCCGCTCCGGCTCGCCGTTGAGCGCCGTCAGCTCCCGGTAGCAGTGGAGCAGAGAGAACGTCACGCCATGCAGGACGGACTGATACATGTCTGCGCGACTGTGCCGGGGATGCAGCTCGAGGAAGCCCCCGCGCCGTTGGTCCTGCCAACCGGGGCAGCGTTCACCGAACAGGAACGGCATGAACAGCGGCAGATCCCTCTCCCGGGCGCTGAGCATCGGCTCCAGCTGGTCGAAGGTCATCGCGCCGCCGAAGAGCTGGCCTTTGGCCCAGTCCACGCAGTTGGTGCATCCGGAGGCGGCTGCGCCGGAGAGCCAGCCGGTGGGCGAGCGATAGGCCCAGGTGCTCATCCGCGGTGACAGCGAGGGGCCGCCGACGGCGAACCGCAGGGCTCCCGAGGTCCCCATGGAGAAGGTCATCCGCCCAGGCTCGGTGGCATCCTCCCCCACCTGGTTGAGGCCCCCGTCCGGGGCAGGCACGACCACCGGGGTCCCGGCCGCCACACCGAGCATGCTCGCCGCCTGAGCGGTCAGCGGCGCGGTGTCGACACCGTCATGGAGCTCCGGAAGTTCGATGCCGTCGAGGCCGAGTCGACGGATCACCTCGTGGTCCCAGTCATCGGAGGAGGTGCTCAGCAGTCCCGTGCCGGAGGCCTGGGAGTAGGAGGTCCAGCGGCGACCGGTCAGTCGGGCGAAGGTGTAGCTGTTCTGGTCCATGACCACACCGCCGGTCAGGTCCATGCCCTGGCGGGCCAGGAGCATGAGCTTGAAGGCCGGGTAGATCGCATTGACCATGCAGCCGGTCCGCTCATAGAACCATCGCGTGAACTCCTGGTCCGCACGGAGGTCGGCACAGAGATCCTGGGCTCCCGTGTAGGGCCATTCCTGCACGCCGGTGATGGGGCTCAGGTCCGGCTCGCGGACGGTCAGGCCGTGCCAGGTTCCGGACAGCGCCACCATGTCCACCGAGCGCCCGGCGGCCGCTTCGGCACCGAGCTGGACCAGCTGGACGAAGATCCCTTCCGCCTCCCGGACGGCCGCATCCTCTCCCCCGATGACGAATCGGCGAGTCCGGACCGTCACCTCCTGGGTCTCGGTGTCGAAGAGCATGGTCTTCGCCGAGGTCGTGCTCGCTTCGAGGGCAAGGATGAGCATCCCGTCTCGCCTCCTGGGTCGACGCTGAAGGTGGAGGCGAGCCGCCCGAGGCGGCACCGCCTGCCGCCAATGATATGATCATTTCACTCGAAAAGTGAACCGGGCCACTCTGACGCCCGATGGAAAGGTCGACGATGACCGACGCGCTCGCCACCATCGCCCACCACGGCGTGGTCCCCGTGGTCACGCTCCACGACGCCGACCACGCGCCATCTCTGGGCCGCGCGCTGATCGCCGGCGGGCTTCCCGTCGCCGAGGTGACCTTTCGCTCGGCGGCCGCTGAGTCCTCGGTGGCCGCGCTCACCCGAACGCCTGATCTGCTGGTCGGGGCCGGCACGATCGTCACTGCGGAGCAGGTGGACCGGGCCGCGACGGTCGGAGCGCAGTTCATCGTCTCCCCGGGACTGTCCCGTGCCGTGGTGGACCGCGCCGCCGCCCACGGACTGCCCGTCATCCCCGGAGCCGTCACCGCCACGGAGGTGCAGTCTGCCCTCGAGATGGGCCTGACCACGGTCAAGTTCTTCCCCGCCGCCACCTCCGGCGGCCCCGAGGCCATCAGCGCACTCAGCGCCCCGTTCCCGCAGGTGCGATTCATGCCCACCGGAGGGGTGACGACCCGGAGCCTCCCTGACTACCTGGGACTGCCGTCCGTTCTCGCCGTCGGCGGCTCCTGGATGGTTCCGAGCGACCTGCTGACCCGCCAGGACGAGGCAGCTCTGACCGGGACGATCCGGCACAGCGTGGAGCACGTCGCGCACGTACGTCGGGACACACGACGGCGGGGCTGACCTCCTCGAAGAGATCAGCCCCGCCGTCGTGATGGTCAGGCCGCGCCCGGGTGCGCCTCAGGCCGTGTCCTCATCCACCCAGTCGAAGGACCGCTCGACGGCCTTCTTCCACAGCCTCAGGGACCGCTCGCGCTCGGCGGCGTCCATGGTCGGGCTCCAGCGCTTGTCCTCCGCCCAGTTCGCGGTGACCTCCTCGGTGCCCTTCCAGAAGCCCACCGCGAGCCCCGCCGCATAGGCGGCGCCGAGCGCCGTGGTCTCGATGACCTGCGGGCGCACCACGTCGACGCCGAGGATGTCCGCCTGGAACTGCATCAGCGTCTCGTTGACGACCATGCCGCCGTCGACCTTCAGCTCGGTGAGCGGGCGACCGGCGTCCTCGTCCATGGACTCCACCACCTCCGCGCTCTGGTAGGCGACCGACTCCAGGGCGGCCCGGCACAGGTGGTTCTGGTTGACGTACCGCGTCAGACCCACGATCACTCCGCGGGCATCCGACTTCCAGTAGGGGGCGAACAGCCCGGAGAAGGCCGGGACGATATAGGCCCCGCCGTTGTCCTCGACCTTCTTGGCCTTCTCCTCCGACTCCGGAGCGCTGCGGATGATGCCCAGGTTGTCGCGCAGCCACTGGACCAGGGATCCGGTCACGGCCACGGCGCCCTCGAGGGCATAGATGGTGTTCTGCTCTCCGATCTTGTACGCCACCGTGGTCAGCAGGCCGTTCTCGGAGCGGACGACCTCCTCCCCGGTGTTCATCAGCATGAAGTTTCCGGTGCCGTAGGTGTTCTTGCCCATGCCCGGCTCGAAGCATGCCTGACCGAAAGTGGCAGCCTGCTGGTCACCCAGGATCCCGGAGATCGGGGTGTCGATGAGCAGACCCTGCTTGTGGCCATGGCCGTAGACCTCGGAGGAGGAGCGGATCTCCGGAAGCATGGAGGTCGGGACCTCCATGTCCGCGCAGATCTCCTCGTTCCAGTCCAAGGTGTCGATGTTCATCAGCATCGTGCGCGAGGCGTTGGTGACGTCAGTGATGTGCACTCCGCCGTTGGGGCCGCCGGTCATGTTCCACACCAGCCAGGAGTCCATGGTGCCGAACATCAGGTCGCCGGCCTCGGCACGCTCCCGAGCCCCCTCGACATTGTCGAGGATCCAGCGGATCTTGGGGCCGGCGAAGTAGGTGGCCAGCGGAAGGCCCACTCGCTCCTTGTAGCGCTCTGGACCGGCGTCGCCTGCGAGCTCGTCGCAGATCGCCTGGGTGCGGGTGTCCTGCCAGACGATGGCATTGTGGACCGGCTCGCCGGTGTGGCGGTCCCAGACGGCGGTGGTCTCCCGCTGATTCGTGATGCCGACGGCGGCGAGGCTGTGCCGGTTGATGTTGGCGTCGGCCAGAGCCAGGCCGACGACCTCGCGGGTGTTGCGCCAGATCTCCTGCGGGTCGTGCTCGACCCAGCCGGCGCGGGGCAGGATCTGCTCGTGCTCCTTCTGCCCGCTGCCGACGATCTGTCCGCCGTGGTCGAAGACGACGGCTCGCGTGGAGGTGGTGCCTTGGTCGATCGAGAGGACGTAGTCGTTCATGGGTCTGGTTCCTTCCCAGGGGAATGTGCCGCGCTGTGCGGCTGCTGGTCGGACTGCTGGTCGTGATGTCTTCAGTCTGCCTGGAGACTGGGCGGCGCGTCAGCCCCCTCGTGCGGAGCTCAGCTGAGCAGCGGCAGGACCTGGACGGTGGTTCCGGCGAGGATCGCGCCCAGGATCGGGCCGACGATGGGCACCCAGGAGTAGGCCCAGTCGCTCGACCCCTTGTTGCCGATGGGCAGCAGCGCGTGGGCGATGCGGGGACCGAGGTCACGGGCGGGGTTGATCGCATAGCCGGTGGGACCACCGATCGAGGCACCGATGCCGACGACGACCAGCGCCACGGCCAGCGGGCCGAGCTCCGAGGGGGTCTCGCCGAACATCAGCACCAGCAGGACCAGCACATAGGTCCCGATGGCCTCGGTGACCACGTTCCAGCCGTAGGCCCGCTTCTCCGGTCCGGTCGAGAAGACGCCGAGGATCTTGCCTGCGTCGGTCTCGGCGTCGAAGTGCTTCTTGTAGGCCAGCCAGGCCAGGACCGCGCCGATGAAGGCACCGATCAGCTGGGCCGCGAAGTAGGCGAACATATGCGGCACGGTGGCCGCGATGCCCGGGGCGAACTCCTCAGCCCCGGAGGTCATCAGGCCGACGGTCACCGCCGGATTGATGTGGGCTCCGGACCCGTAGGCCACATAGACACCGGCGAAGACGCCGAGGCCCCAGCCGAAGTTGATGAGCAGCCAGCCGCCGCCCAGCCCCTTGGTCCCGGCCAGGATCGCGTTGGCGACCACGCCGGCACCCATGAGGATGAGCATCGCGGTGCCCATGATCTCAAACAGGAAGATCGTTTCCATTGGTCCCTCTCCTATTGCCATTCATCATTGAACGAGGTGCGGATGATGATACCTGTGAGCGGACGAACATTTCGCCGTTTGGCTGTGCTGCATCTCACAGTTCATTCAGGGTGGACCTCTGCCCGTCCGATCAGGGACGGGCGAGACACCCGGACGTCGCCGCCGACTCCTGCCAGGCGGCGACGTCAGATCAGGGTCACCGAGCGAGGTAGTCCGGCGTGGCCTCCGCCACCAGCGCGGCCGCCTCGGCGTCGCTGGTGGTGCGTTCAGCGGCCAGGTGCGCCTCGACCACCCGTGTGAAGGCCTGCTTCTCACGCGCGACAGCGGCCTCGTCCCAGCCCAGGGCCGGTGCGACGATCTCGATCACGGCGTCCATGGCGCCCAGCCCGCGGTCCGGGACCTCGTGGAAGACCCGGGTGCGCCGCTCGAGGAGGTCCTCCAGGTGGAGGGCGCCCTCGGCACGGGCGGCATAGAGGAACTCCACCCGGAGGTGCCCCCCGGTGCCGGGCGCCTCCTCGCCGAGAGCAGGGTCTTCTTCGACCAGGGCCAGCAGCTCCGGAAGCAGCGAGCCGTATCGGTTGAGCAGCCGGTCCACTGTCTCGTCCGACCAGCCGTGGGTCTGACCGATCTCCGGCGCCCGGGCCTCCCACTCGCTGTATCCCTGCCCGCCGAGCAGCGGCATGGCATGGGTCAGACTCTCGCGGTGGACCTGCCGGTCCCCGAGGGCGAAGGTGATGACGTCCTCCGCCATGACCCGGTAGGTCGTCAGCTTGCCTCCCGCCACGGCGGAGAGCCCGGGGGCCAGACGCATGACGGTGTGCTCGCGGGAGACCTTGGAGCTCTTCGACTCGTCGGTCTCCACCGGCTGCAGCAGCGGACGCAGGCCGGCCCACGTGCCGATGACGTCGTCATGGCTGAGGTCGGACTCCAGCACCGCATTGGCGTGCTCGAGCACGTAGTCGATGTCCTCCGCGGTGGGCGCAGGGGTGTCGATGTCCTCATGCCACGCGGTGTCGGTGGTGCCGATGGACCAGTAGCGCCCCATGGGGATGATGAACAGGACGGACTTCTCGGTCTGGGTGATGACGCCGACATGGTCGTCCGCGGAGATCCGGTCCTTCGGCACAGTGATGTGGATGCCCTTGGAGGCCAGCACCTTCAGTCCCGACGGGACCTCGGCGGCCTCCTGCTGCCGACCCGTCCAGACGCCGGCGGCCAGCACCGTCTCCCGCGCATGGATCTCGAGGCGCTCACCGGTCTCGCGGTCTCGCACGGCCACTCCCTGGACGGGAGCATCCTCGGCGGCGGCGGCCTCGGCGTCTGCGGTGTCGGCCGCACCCGCACGCAGGTACTCGGTGACCTCCGTACGGCTCGCCACCAGGGCGCCGAGACTGTGGGCGCTGCGAGCCAGCGTCATGACCAGTCGCGCGTCGTCGACCTGGGCGTCGTAGTACTCCAGGGCGCCGATGAACTTGTCATGGTCCAGGCCCGGGAAGCGCTGCCGCAGCCGCGCGCGGGAGAGATGCCGATGGAACGGCACCGGGCGCTTCTCCCCGGGACGCATGGACATCGCGTCATAGAGGGAGACCCCGGAGCCGATGAACGCTCGGTCCAGCACGCGCTTCTCGAACGGGAAGACGAACGGCAGGGCCCGCACCAGATGCGGCGCGGTGTGCTTCAGCAGCAGGTCGCGCTCCCGGAGAGCCTCAGAGACCAGCTTGAAGTCGAGCATCTGCAGATAGCGCAGCCCGCCATGGACGAGCTTCGAGGAGCGGGACGAGGTGCCCTGGGCGAGGTCCTGCGACTCCACCAGGCCGACGCGGAGTCCGCGCGTGGCGGCGTCGAAGGCTGCGGCGGCGCCGACGACTCCACCGCCGACGACGAGGACGTCCAAGGGGTCCTCGGGACTGGTCCCCGCCATCGCCTCGAGGGCCTCGCGGCGGGTCTCTGTGCTGAGCGGCTCTGCTCTCACCGGCGATCTCCTTGTCACATGGACGGTGATGTGTGGTCCATCTCATCGGGTCCAGCGCATCTTCTCAAGCATTCTGCACAAACGTGCACCATTGGGGCATACTGCACACCATGAAGGCCTCATACCGCGAGAAGGCGGAGTACCACGCTGCACGGATGTACTACGGCGAGCATCGGACCATGCAGTCCGTCGCGGCGGAGCTCGGCGTCTCCCGCTCCACCGTGTCCCGGCTCCTGCAGCAGGCGCGTCGTCAGGGCATCGTCAGGATCTCGCTGCATCCCCCGGTGGACCGCACCAGCGCCCTGGAGCACCGGATCGGTGAGCTCTACGGGGTGCGCGCCCATGTGGCCGTCTCCGAACGCGGGGACGACCCCGCACGCCGCAGCGACAGCGTCTCGGTGCTGGCCGCCGGGCTCATCGACCGGCTCGTCACCCCGGGAGCTGTGGTGGGCGTGGCCTGGGGCCAGACGATGACCTCGGTGGTGGCGCGGCTGAACCGGCGCGAGGTCCCTGACCTGCATGTGGTGCAGCTCAACGGCGCGGTGAACTCGGAGCCGGAAGGCATCGGTGCTCCGCTCGGGACCGGAATCGGCGTGGTGGAGCGGTTCGCCGCGGCCTACGGCGCCCGGGCCCACGTGTTCGCCGTGCCGGCGTTCTTCGACTACGAGGAGACGAAGAAGGCGCTGTGGCGGGAACGCTCGACCCGCCGCATCCTGGACATGCACCGCCGCGCCTCCCTCGCGGTCTTCGGGGTCGGGACCTTCGCGGAGGGCCAGGCCTCCCAGGTCTACTCCGGCGGATACCTCAGCCGAGACGACCTGAACGCGCTCAGCGCCGAGCAGGTGGTGGGTGACGTGTGCACCGTGTTCCTCCGGGCCGACGGCAGCTGGGAGGACATCGCACTGAACAGCAGGGGCTCCGGACCGGTGCCCACGGAGCTCGTGGAGGTGCCGCGGCGCGTGTGCGTGGTCAACGGTCCCCACAAGGTGCCCGCGCTGCGCGGGGCCCTGGCCGCGGGTCTGGTCACCGATCTGGTGCTGGACCAGATCTCCGCGGACCGCCTGGCGTACGGCCAGCACCGGGACCAGGCGGTGGCAGAGGGCTGAGGCGTCCCGCGACGTAGGCCGGCGGCCTGAGCATCGGCCTGAGCAGCGAGGTGAGCAGCGAGGTGAGCATCGGCATGAGCAGCACCACGCGCGGTCCGCGGAGAACAGCTCCCAGGTCTCGATTCGGCCACATGCGTCGAGGAACTTCACAGGTTCCGCTCCTAGGGTCGACAATCGAAGGGGTCGAGCTGCACCGACTCGACACCCCGGCTCGTATCGACGCGCCGGGACGGAATACGAAGGAGTGACCATGTCCACTGGCCAGTCCACTGAGGCCGACAGCCGTCTCCTGTCTGCCGATGGGCCCAGCCCTTCCCCCGTGAGCAGCACTCTCCCTCCCCCGGCCGCTCTCGCCCGGCCGGCCCGACGCGCGCCGACGACGCGGAGGACCAGCCGCCGCGCCAGGCAGGCCGCACCCGTGGCGCCGCGATCGCCCGCACCGACGCCGTCGCCGACGACGACACCTACCAGCAGCTGCTGCGGCAGCTGCACACCAACGCCGGCAAGAACGGCACCACCGGGGCAGTGCCGCGCATGGTCGACATCCGCCGCCAGCTCACCGAGTTCCAGCTGCACTACAAGTTCGGCATGGACGAGGTGCTGACCAAGATCAACGTGCTGCGCGAGGAGTTCGAGCACACCCGGGACTATTCCCCCATCGAGCACGTCAACTTCCGGCTGAAGTCACTGGACCGGATCCTGGACAAGGTCCAGCGCTACGGCTGCGAGCCCACCCTGGAGGGCATCCGCGGCTCCATCCGCGACATCGCCGGGATCCGGATCACCACCTCCTTCGTCTCCGACGCCTATTGGGTCGCCGAGATGCTGTGCAGCCAGCCGGACCTGCGCGTGGTGGAGGTCAAGGACTACATCCGCAGCCCCAAGCCGAACGGGTATCAGAGCCTGCACGTGATCGTGCAGGTTCCGGTGTTCCTCTCCAACCGGACCGAGTTCGTCTACGTGGAGGTGCAGATCCGCACGGTGGCGATGGACTTCTGGGCCTCCCTGGAGCACAAGATCTACTACACCTACTCCGGTGAGGTCCCTGACGACATCCACGACCAGCTGCGCGACGCTGCCGAGAAGGCCGCCGCGCTGGACCGCCAGATGGCGGACATCCGGGATCGCGTCACCGCCCTGAAGGAACAGGCGCCGAGCTCCGGGCAGGGCGCGACCGGTCCGACGCCGGCCGCCGCCGACCGCCCTCGCACCGGACCGTGGTTCCCCGACGAGGACGTGCCCGAGAGCGAGTTCCCCGGAGAACAGGCCTCCAGCGCCGCGTGGAAGTGGGAGGACATCGCACAGCAGGCCTCCTCGCAGCAGAACTGAGCCGCGCACAGAGCGGCAACCGGCCGGCGTCCAGGCACCCAGGGGGTCCGTCGTCTGCGAGCCGGTCCGGCGTCCGGATCAGCCTGCGTCCCCCACAGCTGGGCGAAGTGCTGGATGGGCCCGTGCCCGTGCCCGACGTTGAGGCGCTGCGTGTCGCGCAGCGCCTCAGTCATCCACAGCTTGACCTGGGGCACGGCCTCATCCCAGCTGAGACCTCGCGCCCGCAGCGCCGCCAGTGCGGAGGACACCGAGCAGCCGGTGCCGTGGGTGCTGGTGGTGCGCACCCGTTCGGAGACGTGCCGGCCCTCGTCCGGGCGAGCGCCGTCGTCGTCGGCCGGATGCACCAGGATGTCCTCGACCTCGTCGTCGTCGAAGTGTCCACCCTTGGCCAGGACCACCACGCCGTGGGCGTCGGCGACGCTCCGCGCCTGCCGGACCAGCGTCGCTGCATCGGCGGCCGGCTCCTGCCCGGCCAGCAGAGCCAGCTCGGGGATGTTCGGGGTGATGAGGTCCGCACGGTGCAGGAACTCGATGAGCGCCTGCTCGGCATCCGCCTGGAGGAGCCGATCCCCCGAGGTGGCGACCATCACCGGGTCCACCACCAGCCACGGCCGGTCCGGCAGGCCGTCCCACCACTGGGCGACGGTCTCGATGACCTCCACGGTGCCGAGCATGCCGACCTTGACCGCATCGAGAGCGACATCGTCACTGACAGCGTCCAGCTGCGCACGAAGGAACGTCACCGGCGGCAGGTGGATGTCACGGACACCTTCGGTGTTCTGCGCCACCAGTGCGGTGACCACCGCCATGCCGTAGGCTCCGTGGGCGGCGAAGCTCTTCAGGTCCGCCTGGATGCCGGCCCCGCCGGTGGGGTCCGTCCCGGCGATGGACAGCACGTTGGGGATCTCCCGGACGCCTGACGGGGAGCGGCGCGGTGCAGAGGCGGGTGAGGTCATCGGGCATCCCTTCGCGAGCATGATCAGGTGCAGGTTCAACGGGTGTGGTCTCAGCCAGGTCCCCTGCGGGGACGCGGCACCCCGTGCCGATGATCGAGTCTAGTCCAGCGCGGTGGGCGCCCTCACACCCACGTTCCCGGCTGATCGCCTCTCGACGGCGCGTGGGCCCGTCACAGCACAAGCCACCCCAGCACGCCGGCGACGAGGACGACCGCCCACGCCGGCACCCTCCAGCTGTTCAGCGCGATGAATGCCCCGACGACCAGCCCGAGGGCCCCCGGACCGACGTCGAGGACTCCGGCGGTGAAGACCGGGTCATACAGGGCGGCCGCGAGGATTCCGACCACCCCGGCGTTGACACCGGTCAGTGCGCGTCGGGCCAGCGGGGCGCCGCGCAGCGCTTCCCAGAAGGGCAGGGCGCCCACCACCAGCAGTGCCGCGGGAAGGAAGATGGCCGCCACCGCGATCAGCGCCCCCACCACGCCGCTGGGACCGGAGGTGGTGGAGGCCCCCAGGTATCCGGCGAAGGTGAACAGGGGCCCCGGCACCGCCTGGGCCGCGCCGTAGCCGGCGAGGAAGACCTCAGGGTCCACGAGGCCCGAACCGACCGTCTCGGCTTCCAGCAGCGGCAGGACCACGTGTCCACCGCCGAACACGAGGGCGCCGGCCCGGTAGAACAGGTCCACCAGCTGGGCCGCTGCGTGCCAGGCCGCTGACCCGGCCGCGGCCACCAGCAGCGGCAGGCCCACCAGCAGGATCCCGAAGAGCACCAGCGCGGCGGCGGCGACACGGCGGGAGACGGCCACGGTGAAGGCATCCTCCTCCCGCGCCTGCGGGGTCTCGGGCCGCAGCCACACCAGACCGATCACTCCTGACGCGGCGATCGCAGCGACCTGGATGAACGGGTGCGGGACCAGCACCACGGTGATCATCGCCAGCGCCGCGATGGTGGCGCGGGCCGCGTCCGGGGTCAGCGTCCGGGCCATCCCCAGCACCGCGTGGGCCACGACCGCCACAGCCGCGGCCTTCAGCCCATGGATCCACCCGGCGTCGGAGAGGTCACCGACGGCGGAGACCCCGTAGGCGACGACGACCAGCAGGACGACCGACGGCATCGTGAAGGCGAACCAGGCCGCGGCCATGCCGCCCCAGCCGGCCCGCTGGAGCCCCAGCGCCATGCCCACCTGGCTGGAGGCCGGGCCGGGCAGGAACTGGCACAGGGCGACGAGGTCCGCATACGCCTTCTCGCTGAGCCATCGACGGCGTTCCACGAAGGCCTCGCGGAAGTAGGCGAGGTGAGCCACCGGGCCGCCGAAGGACGTCAGCCCGAGACGGAGGAAGACGAGGAAGACCTCGAGGACACTGCCGTCATGAGCGCGGGCGGGGCCGTGGGACGGTGAAGAAGGGGTCACAGGACTCCAGACTGACGTGAGCAGGTGAACGGCGGGGAAACGCAGCAGGTAAGGGATCAGGCACGGGCTCGGGCACGGGGATCAGGCACGGGATCAGGTTCAGCCCCGGGGCTCGGGAGGCCCCAGTCCCGCCCGATGGGCGAGGATGGCCAGCTCGGTGCGGTCTCGGGCATGGAGCTTGTGCAGGATCCGACTCACGTAGGTGCGCGCCGTGGCCGGGCTCAGATGCAGGGTGGCACCGATCTCGGCATTGGTCAGGCCCTGCGCCACCGCGCGCAGCACCTCATGCTCGCGGTCGGTCAGCTCGCTGAGATCGAGTCCGGCGCCGTCGTCGGGGCCGCTCGCAGGGCTCGGCAGCGCTGCCACGTGCTCCATGAGTCGGCGTGCGATCTGCGGAGAGAGCAGGTTCCCGCCCTCGGCAGCGGTCCTCACCGCGCCCCTCAGCTGCTCGGCGGGCGTGTCCTTGAGCAGGTATCCGGCCGCTCCGGCGCGGACGGCGTCGAGGACGTCGGCGTCGTCGTCGAAGGTGGTCAGGATGAGCACGCGCACACCGTCCAGCTGCGGGTCGGCGCGGATCGCTCGCGTGGCGGCGACTCCGTCGGTGCCGGGCATGCGCAGGTCCATCAGGACCACATCAGGGCGGGTCCGGCGGACCACGCGCAGCGCGTCGTCGCCGTCGACGGCCTCCCCTACGACCTCCAGGGGCTCGTCGCCCAGAGTCCCGGAGGCGCCGCCCTCCTGCGCTCCGCGGGCCAGCAGCGCCCGGATCCCCGCCCGGACGAGGTCCTGATCATCGGCGAGCACGACATGGATGGTCACGGTGTCCTCCCTGGGGCAGCAGGCGGGCGGCGACGCTCCTCGGGGTCCGAAGGCAGCGGCAGCAGGGCCCGCACCAAGAAGCCGTCGGCCTGTGGCCTCGCTTCGAGCGATCCGCCGCAGGCCTCCGCGCGCTCCCGCATGCCTTGCAGCCCATGACCGGCCGCCGGGCGGCTTCCGTGGTGCGCGGCGGCAGGTTCCCGCCGCGGCCCGGGATCCTCGACTTCGACCCCCAGGCCGCCGTCCGTCAGCCCGATCCACAGCCGAGCCTCCTCGGCCCGGGAATGCCGGACGATGTTGGTCAGGGCCTCCTGGGCGATCCGATGGGCCGCCGCCTCCCGGGCCGGCGGCAGCGCCACCGGGACCTCGATGTGACAGCTGATGCGCAGCGGGAGCGCCGGGATGACGGATCGCCGAAGGCCGTGGAGCGTAGGCGGCACTCTGGACGGGGTGCTCACGGCGTCAGCGGCGTGGTCAGGGTCCTCCGCATCGTCCCCATCGGCCTCCTTCCGGAGCTGGCGGACCGTGCTGCGCAGCTCATCGAGCATGGTGCGGCCGGTGCGAGCCACGACGTCCATGGCCTCCTGTGCGGCGCCGGGATCGTCTTCGGCGGCCTCTCGGGCCAGATCGGCATGCAGGGTGATCACGGAGATCTGATGTCCGAGCGAATCATGCAGCTCCCGAGCCAGCGCCGTGCGGTCGTCACTGCGCTGACGGGCGGCTCGGCTGCGTTCCAGGCGCACGCTGGTCTCCACCAGCTTGTCGGTGCGGCGCTGGAGACGGCGGCGTGTCCTCAGGGCATCGCCCAGAGCGATCGCTGCGGCCATCAGCGCCACATGTCCCGCCGCCTCGTAGCCGAGGATCTGGACCGGATCCTGGCCCTGCAGGAGCCGCGCCGTGTAGCTGACCAGCAGCAGCACGACGGCGGCGAGCGCCGGCCAGCGGGGACCACGCTGCTCGGCGGCGGAGAACAGGGCCGCAGCGGTGGGCACGCTGAGTCCCACCACCGGATAGCCGATGCTGTAGTAGGCGAACAGGCCGAGCACGGTGAGCCAGAGCACCAGCAACGGGTGGCTGCGGCGCGCGAGCATCAGCGCACCGAGCCCGGCGGCCCAGAGGTAGGCGAGAACGTCCGGGGCACGGTCCCCCGCCTGGTCCGCTGAGATCATGATCGACAGGGTGGCGGTGACCGCGAGCGCCATCGCGATGTCCAGGCCCTGCGGCCTGGTCATGCCGACGCCCCGTCGCTCGTCCTCGGGGTCCGCCTGTGCCATGGGCCCAGTGTAGGCCGGGCCTGGGCCAGAGGTGATCGCCCCAGGAGGTCTGGGGTGTCGCCTGGAGGCGACCGGGTCCCTCGCCTGGAGACGGATTTGGCCGCCCTCTCCCCGAGGCGATGCTGGTTCCCATGGACACCTCGCAGAACCCCGCATCGCCGCATCGCCCTCCGCCCGACGGGCTGGCTGGGCGCACCGGCCCGTCGCTGCCCTGGTACGGCGCCGTCGCCCTGGCCCTCCTGGCCGTGCCCCGTGTGGTGCTGCATGACCTGCACCTGATCGCGCCGGGCTCGGTCCTCAATGCTGTTCTGGCCGTGGTTCCGCCGCTGGTGTGGGTGGTGGTCGCCGTCGTGATGCGTCTGCGCCGTCCGTTCCTGGCTCTGCTCGCGGTGGGCGCGGTGTACGGCGTGCTGCTCGCCGTCCTGCACCTGGTCCTCTGGGACCTCAACGTGGCGGGTGCCGATGTGCGGCTGGGCGGGAACTTCGAGGATCTGCCGCCGGCGGCGCATGTCCTCATCACCCGCGGGGCCGCCACGGTGTCCAGCCTGTTCACCGGTGTGGCAGTCGGCGCGGTGACCGGACTGGCCGCCGGCTGCCTGCGGTCGCTGCTGACGCGCTCTGACCGTGAGCCGGTGCGAGGCCGCTCCCGCTGATCCGTCCGTCGGGCGGAGCCGGACCCGTCCACGCCGCAGGGCTCAGTAGACTGTCGATCCATGACCGACGTGTCCTGTGATTCTGCGCTGACGTGTCCGATCGAAGCCCTTCACGTCCACGGCGCGGTGGAGCTCGCCCCGGGTCTCCGCGGAGTGGTCCCGCACCGGCTTCCGGCGCCGGCCCGGCGGCAGATCCATGACCCGGGCACAGCGGCTGTGGCCGCCGCGCCGGCAGGAGTGCGGCTGCGGCTGCGCACGGCGGCCCGGCGGCTGATGGTCACCGTGCTGCCCACCGACATGGGGGCCCGGGATGATCCCACTCGCCCGGCTCCGCTGCATGACGTACTGGTCGACGGCTCCCTGCTGAGCTGTCCTGTCGCTCAGCCGCTCGAGCAGCGTGGGTCGGAGCCAGTCCGGACGGCAGAGGATCCCGGGCTGTGGCAGGTGGACGTCTCCGGATCGGCCCCGGACGGACTGCTCCCCGCGGGCGACAAGCTGGTGGAGATCTGGCTGCCGTATGAGGAGCCGGCGGAGCTGGTGGACATCCATGCGGATGCTCCAGTGGCGCCGGCCCCGTCCGACGGTCCGCGGTGGGTGCACCACGGCAGCTCCATCAGTCACGGATCCGACGCCGAGGGACCGTCACGGGCTTGGCCGGCGGTGGCGGCGCAGGCCGCAGGCCTCGACCTGGTGAACCTGGGGCTGGCCGGCAACGCGATGCTCGACCAGTTCACCGCGCGGACCATCCGGGACCTGCCGGCGGATGTGATCACACTGAAGCTGGGCATCAACGTGGTCAACGGCGATGTGTTCCGGCTGCGCAGCTTCTCCCCTGCGGTCCATGGCTTCCTGGACACGATCCGTGACGGCCATCCGACCACCCCGCTGCATGTGGTGACCCCGTTGTGGTGCGGCATCCAGGAGCACACTCCCGGGCCCGTGGTCGCCACTGATCACGCGGGGCATGACGGCGTCGTGCGCCGCGTCTTCCACGCCGCCGGAGACCCTGCCGAGGTCGAGCAGGGTCGCCTGACGTTGACGGTCGTCCGTGCGGAGCTGGCCCGGATCGTGGGCGAACGCGCCCAGGACGATCCCCATCTGCATCTGGTCGACGGGCTGTCCCTCTATGGGCCCCGAGACGCGGAACGGCTTCCCCTGCCGGACGCTCTCCACCCGGACACTGCCACACACGCGCTCATCGGCGAACGGTTCGCGCGGATCCTGCGGAGCTCGTGGCCCGCATGCCGGCGATAGGCTTCCCCCATGGAGCAGCAGGTCATCCTCGGGGCGCTGGCCATCGGCGTCGGCTTCGCCGCCGCGGTCGCGCTGTTCGTGCCGTTCGTCGTAGTCAGCTATCGGGTGCGGGGGCGGCTGAGCGCGACGCGTCTGTTCGTCTGGTTCGCCGCACTGGTCTATTTCTGGGCCATCTGGTCCTATACGTTGCTGCCCCTACCCTCGCCCGAGACGATCACCTGCGCAGGGACCAATCTGGATCCGCTGCGCTTCGTCGATGACGTCCGAGGCGCGCTGGGCCCGCCGCGCGCCACGCTCACCGACCCCGCCGTGCTTCAGCTGGCGCTGAACGTGCTGCTGTTCGTGCCGCTGGGCTTCTTCATCCGGCTCCTGGGGAACCGGGGGATCCCCACGGCGGCAGTGGTGGGTCTGTGTGTGTCCGCAGTCATCGAGACCACTCAGCTGACCGGCGTCTGGGGCCTCTACCCATGTGCCTACCGGGTCTTCGACGTCGATGATCTGCTGATGAACACTCTGGGCGCCGTCTGCGGATCCGTCATCGCGGTGCTCATCCCCCGCGAACGCCGCGGCATCCGGACCCACGTGGAGGCCGTGATGCCCCGCGAGGTCACACGGGGCCGGCGCCTGCTGGCGATGCTCTGCGACGGCCTCGGTCTCCTCCTCTTCGCGGCCGCCGTGACGATTGCTCTGCGGGCTGGCCTCCTGTACGTCCTGGACGACCGCGAGGCGGCCCTCGGCGAGACCCCGACGACGCTTGGCATGCTGTCCGCCTGCGCCGTCTGGCTGCTGCTCATCCTGGGCACCGGCAGGTCGGTGGGAGACGTCGCCGTGCAGCTGCGCTACACCGGCTCCGTCTTCCCCACACCGGTGACCAGGACGCTGCGGGCCGTGACCGGCGTCGTGGGCTTCGGCGTGCTGATGCTCGCACCCGGCCCCGGGACCGCCGCGGCCTGGGCGTTCGTCCTGCTGAGCGTCATTGCCACCCTCACCACCGATCGCGGACGAGGCCTTCCCGGAGTCCTCTCGCGACAGCGCGTCACCGATGCCGCCGCGAAGCGTGGCGCGGCGCGCGCCGTCGTCGGACCTCCGACGGTGAGCGGGGCGATCACCCGCGACCCGCCGTGGGTCGGCTCAGGGCCTGCGCTCGGCAGTCTCGATGCGGTCCAGCAGCTCCGCCAGGAAGTCGGCCGCCTTCGCCACGCGTCCGACGGTCAGTTCGGCCCGGGAGTGGGTCAGCAGGCCGTCGCCCTCGACGCGGACCGGGCACCGGTCGGCCCGCTCCTCCTGGAGGAGCCACGTGCGCACATCCCGGGTCAGGATCTCCTGAGCCTGGTCGGCCGGGACGCCGCCGACGACGAACCTCTCGTCGAACTCCGGGTCCCCGATGGCCTCCGGGCCGACCCCGACCGCCTGGGCGGCCTTGCCGAACAGGCCGCGACGTTCGAGGAAGAACGGCGGCATCGGCTGGTGCAGCCCCAGCACCACGATCTGGTGCTTCTCGGTGACCTGGACGCGCTCCCGTCGGCGTGATCCCGAGGACGTGCGCCGAGCAGTCCCCGACGGCCTCTCGGTGCGGTACCGATACTCGAAGGCCAGCAGAGGCCGGCCCCGATGCTCGCCCTCCAGCACGTGCACCGCGGTGGTCCGGTAATCCACGCGGGCCTGACCGGACAACGGCGTCCTGCCGCGTCGTCCGTACCGGAACGGCCTGCCCTCGAAGCGGCGCGTCAGGGATCGATCGGAGGGACGATACGACCATCCTCGCGCCTCCGCCGCGCTGCGGATCCTGTCCCGCTCCTGCTTCTTCGTCCACCACGCCCAGGCCAGGATCCCGATGAGCACCACTGCTCCGAGGATCGGCCACACATCGCCCAGAAGCTCCTGCATGCGCCCCACCTCCGTGGGGACATCCTATCTGTGAGCTGTCTCACATGCCCGGCGGGTCGTGGTCACACTGTCAGGAACCCGGCCACCAGCGGGATGGTCACGATGGAGGCGAGCGTGCCAGCGACCAGGATCGCCGCGGCAAGCCGACCGTCGCCGTCGTACTCCTCGGAGAGGAGTATGACGGACCCGCGCCGTTGCCCGCCATGACGGCCCTTTGCCGCGAGCTTCCGGTCATCCAGCCACGTTAGACCGTCATTGACCGTAACCCAGGATCACGCGCCGTCACGTTCAAAAGTGGTCGTAAAACGGTCGCTGGCGAAGCGACCACTTTTGGCGGTCAATCGGGCCACCTCCTTGCCGCTTCCTCGACAGAGGGTGATCCGTCCGCTTCGCATGAGGGCCATCGGTCCACGTTAGACCGTCAGGAACCGTTGTAGGTTCCAGCTAAGTTGTCAGTAGTGTCACCTATCTGTCAGTGGTTTGTCAGTGGTGTCATCTATCTGTCAGTGGGTCACGTCGAATCATCCCCATGGCCGCGATTCCCCAGCAGAGTCTCCGCCGATCTATCGAGACCTAAAAGCTCGCACGCACGGTGTCCCGGTTAGCCCCCCGTCAGCGGGACAGGGTGCGGACCACCTATACGGGACACCCTCTCTGGCCAGTTGGCGTTACGCCTGGTCAGAGGTGGGTGTTCCCGGTTGGGGTTCCCCATGCGGGACCCTCGGAAGTGTGCCGTCGAGGGACCGTCGCGAGGTGATCGATGGTGATCGGGTCACCGGCGGCGCGCAGCCGCAGCAACGGGACCAGCAGGGCGGTCTCCTCGGACCGGACGAGCCGGTCTGCCAGGTCGGTGGTCTGTCAGGTCGGTGGTGAGGATCGTCTCATTGAGTGCGTCCAGTTCTATTGGGGTGAGTGCGCGGTCAGGCGCAGCAGGACAGCTTCGAGACGTCGGTGGTGAAGGCCTTGGCGACGATGCGGATGCCTTCGGCCATGGTCAGGTATGGGGCCCACGCGTCGGCGACTTCTGCGATGGTCTTGCCGAGGATGTGGACGCCGGCGGCGGCGAGCTCGCCGGCGTCCTTGGCGACAGCGGTGAGACCGAGGATCTCGCCGGTGTCGGCGTTGGCGACCATCTTGATGAACCCACGCATGTCCCGGTTCACCAGCGCACGGGGCACGTACTCCAGTGGCAGGACGCGGCAGTCGCAGCGGATCCCGGCCGCGATGACCTCCTTCTCGGTCATCCCGACCGCGCCGATGGCGGGACCGGTGAACGTCACCCGAGGCATCCGTGTGTAGTCGACCGAAGTGTTGGCGTCGGTGAAGGCGTTCTCGGCGACGATCGTGCCGTGCCGGGCCGCGACATAGACGAACTCGGGGTGCCCGGTGACATCCCCGCCCGCCCAGACGCGGGGGTTGGCGGTCTGCAACTGGTCGGTGACCACGATCTGTCCGGCCTCGCCGGTCTTCACCCCCACGGCCTCGAGGTTGAGCCCCTCGGTGACCGGGCGGCGTCCGAGCGCGACGAGGATCTCGTCGGCACGGAACTCCTGCTCGCCGCCCGAGACCTCGGCCATGACGACGACCTGCCCGGTGACGGTATCGCGGGCAACGCGGGAGGGAACAGCGCGGCGGACCACCCGGATGCCCTCGTCGGCGAAGACTTCCTGCAATGATCTGGAAACCTCCGGCTCCTCCTTCGACGCCAGCCGAGAACGCACCAGCAGGGTCACCTTCGAGCCGAGCCGGGCGAACATCTGGGCCAGCTCCAGCGCCACGTAGCCACCGCCGAGCACCAGCAGCGAGTCGGGGCGCTCGGACAGTTCCATCGCCGACGTCGAGGTCAGGTACTCGACGCCGTCCAGCCCCTGGATGAGCGGGACCCAGGGACGGGTGCCGGTAGCGATCAGGTAATGGGCGGACTCGATGGTTTCCACGGTGCCTTCAGCGGCGGTGACCTCCAGCACAGGCGCATCCGGGGTGCCGGCGAAGGCCGCCTGGCCCTGGCGGACCGGCCAGCCGTAGGCTTCGGCCACGTCGAAGTACTTCTCACCCCGCATCGCCTCGACCAGGTCCTGCTTGCCACCCACCAGCCCGGGCATGTCGACCGCGCCCGCGGTGGCGGCGATCCCCGGGAACCGGGAGCCCGCGTCCGCGGCCACGTGGCGGGCCTCGGCGGCCGCTATCAGCGCCTTGGACGGCACGCACCCGGTGTTCACGCAGGTGCCGCCGAACGTGCCGCGCTCGACCATCACCACCGACTTGCCCAGCGTGGTGGCGCGGATCGCTGCGGCGAACGCCGCGCCACCCGACCCGATCACGGCCAGATCAATCTTCGACTGCATCCCGAACCCTCCCCGGACTGTTGAGAAATCCTCCTGATGCGGCGATACTAAAGCTTCCAGTACAGGGGAAGGTCAAGGGTGAGACCTGTGACACACGAGGGGTGAGGATGCGGATCGGGGAGCTCGCTGAAGCGGCCGGCACGACCACGAAGACTCTGCGGTTCTATGAAGACCAGGGGCTCTTGCCCCCGGCCGAGCGCACGCCCGGCGGCTACCGCGACTACACGACCGAGAGCCTCACCCGGATCGACTTCATCCACCGCGGCCAAGCCGCCGGACTCTCCCTCGCCCAGATCCGGCAGGTCCTCGACATCCGCGACCACGGCCAAGCTCCCTGCGATCACGTACGCGACCTGCTCGACGCACGCCTGACCGACATTGACCTGAAACTCAGACAGCTCCACGACCTGCGCGACACCCTCGCCGGGCTACGCGACCAGGCCGAGCACGTTGAGCCCGACACGTGCAGCTCCGACCAGGTCTGCCGGTACCTGTAGCCAAGCCCGACGCCGCACGGACACGCCATCGAGGGGTGGTGGTCGACCGAGCCCCAGCCGCACAGCTGGAACGTTCCGCCTCGACCTACCGACACGAAAGTGTCAGCGGCGCAGTGGGCATCGGAACTGCGCCCGAGGGACTCACAGCACGTATCGATCCGGGTGGGTCGACAGGGGTGAGGGTCGCCAACCCCGGTAGTCGTATGGGGATCCCCAAGTGACACACCTTCACCGCGGGCTGGACTCCCGTAGCCTCTTCGCTGTGCTGCGATGCCGTTGAGGATTGTGACAGGTTACTGGGACAGGAGTCGTCTCACCGAGTTGTCATGCCCCAGGTCAGCACAGCGCGGCCCTGACAAGTTCAGTGAGAACCTACAACCGTCACCGGACATCACGCGCCGCAGGCACCTTGGGGCAAAACCGGGGAGTCATCGTCCGTCACCGCCGGACACTTTCAGTGCATGAAGCAGAAGAAGCTCACCAAGGAAGATCTACCCCGGCTGATGACCCGACGCGAAGTTGCCGAGCATCTGGGTGTCGCCGAGGGCACACTGCGCAACTGGAACTCCGCTGGCCGAGGACCTGCACCGGTGAAGTACGGCACATCGACGGTGCGCTACCTCCCCGAAGACGTCGAGGAGTGGGTGCGCTCCCAACGAGAGCCGATGCTGGTCTGACCTCCGCAGATACAGGTAGGCCCCGTGGACAATGACCAGTCCACGGGGCCTACCTGTATCTGCGGAGATTCCGGTGTCGGCTCAGCCGTCCAGGGCCAGCGCGTCCCACTGCTCTGCGGCCTTCGATCCGGCCGGACCGGGCCGATGCTTCGGAGCCTCCGGAGCGGGTCCGAGATCCTCTCCCCCATCGTCGATGTCGTCCTCACCGAAGACCTCTGCCACCCACGAGGCATCGGGGGTGACCGCCTCTTCCGAGCGCTGCGGGATCCCGAGACTGATCAGCCATTCCCGGTACTCGTCCGTAGTGCGGAAGTAGGGTCTGCTGACGGTTCGATTGACTTCCTGACTGCTAAGAAAGCAGAGGGGATAGTCCCATGCCGAAGATCTACTCCGAGGAGTTCAAGGCCTCCGCGTTGGAGCTGCTCGATTCCGGGATGAGGCAGAAGCAGGTCAGCCAAGACCTGGGCATCTCGAAGTCAGCCCTGCAAATGTGGGTGAGCAAGGATCGAGCACATCACCACGGTGTCGAGCCTGCTGAAGATGCTGCTGGCCGAGCGGACCAGTCGAAGATGCTCAAACGCATCCGTGAACTCGAACAAGAAAACGAGATCCTGCGTCGAGCCACGGCGTACTTGTCGCAGGCGAATTTGAAGGTCGGGCAGACCCGCCCACAATGATGTTCCCGCTGGTCTGTGACCTTGCCGCCGCCGGTGTTCCGGTGGCGGTGACCTGCCGGGTGTTGGGCTTCTCCAAGCAGGCGTTCTATCAGTGGGTGGCCAACCCCGTCTCGGAGCGTGACTGGCAGGAGGCCACGCTGCTCAACGCCGCCTATGACATCCACGCCGACGACCCAGAATTCGGGCACAGGTTCATCGCTGATGAGCTCTGCGCGGCCGGACATCGTGTCTCAGAGCGCAGGGTCTGGCGGCTGTGTTCCCAACAGCGGATCTTCTCCGCCACCATCTGCAGAGCCAGGAGAATGAACAAGAAACCAGGGCCTGCGGTCTGTGATGACCAGGTGGAACGCGACTTCACTGCGACTGCGCCGAATCAGCTATGGCTCACCGATATCACGGAGCATCAGACTGCGGAAGGAAAACTCTATGCCTGCGCAGTCAAAGACGTGTTCTCGAACAGGATCGTGGGCTACTCGATCGGACCCAGGATGAAGTCACACCTGGCAGTGGCTGCTTTGAACGACGCGGTCGCTCGCCGTGGGGCCGCACACGTGGTCGGCTGTGTTGTACATAGCGACCGAGGGTCTCAATTGAGATCTCGGCGATATCAGCGGGCAATCAAGGCTCATGGCTTGCTCGGTTCGATGGGCCGGGTCGGCGCTGCAGGCGATAATGCCGCGATGGAGAGCTTCTTCTCCACGCTGCAGAAGAACGTGCTCAACAGGCGCCGCTGGCCCTCCCGGGACGAGCTCCGCAGGGAGATCATCTACTGGATCGAGAGGACCTATCACCGGCGTCGTCGACAGCGCCGCCTGGGTAAGCTGACCCCGGTTGAATACGAGACCGTTTACAAAACGACCGTCGCTCTGGCGGCGTGAATCCCGAGGTCAACCAAATCGTCAGCAGACCCGGGGGTGTTTTCTGACACCAGTTCAAGGCGGCTGGTTCAGGGCCTCTGGGTGGTGGGGCGGATGATGATCTCGTTGACGTCGCCCTCAACATTAATCGCGTAGCTGATGCTTCGGGCGATCTCGGAAGCCGGGAGGGCATTGGCCCGGTAGTGCCGCATGGCTTCACGAGCCTCTGGGTCGGTGATGGAGTCTGCGAGTTCTGACTCGGTGACCCCTGGGGTGATGGTGGTGACCTGCAGCCATGGTGCGGATTCGATGCGCAGTCCTTCACTGATGGCCCAGGCGGCGTATTTGGTCGCGCAGTAGACAGCAGCTGTGGGGAGCACTTCGTGTGCACCGGTGGAGGCCACGGTGATGATGTGTCCGCTCTTCTGGTCGCGCATCACCGGTTGTGCTGCGGCGATGCCGTGCAGTACTCCGCGGATGTTGACATCGATCATGCTGTCCCATTCGTCCACGTGGGACTCCTCCAGTGGGGACAGCGGCATGATCCCTGCGTTGTTGATCAGCACATCGAGCCTGCCGAATGCCTCGACCACGTGGTCGACTGCTGCTTGGACGCTGTGTGGGTCGGTGACATCGAGCGAGACGGCGGCAGCTGTTGCTCCGCTGGTCTTGATCTGGGAGACGAGTTCCTCCAGGCGGTCTCGCCGTCGGGCACCGAGAACTACCGTGTGGCCTTCACCGGCCAGTTCTCGGGCGGTAGCTGCTCCAATCCCGCTAGATGCTCCGGTGATCAGAACAACCTTCACCTCAGGCTTGGCGTCCGCGTTCGTCGGGGACATGACTGTGCTCCTTGCATATCGTTGTGGTGCCAGGGGTGGTTCCCTGGCCCTTGGTCTCAAGGCTTCTCGGTGTTAGCGTCCTCTGCCAGGTTCTGCTGAGCCTGGGTGCGACAGGGCCAGGCAGGGGCGGTGGCCCAGCCCTAGAGTTGTTGGTCATGAGCATCGGGCAGTATCTGCGCAGTCTCCGGGCACGAATCCAGCCGGAGAACCTGTCCCTGCCCTATGCCGGTGCCCGTCGTGTGCCGGGCCTGCGCCGTGAAGAGGTCGCGGTGTTGGCCGGTGTCAGCGTTGACTACTACACCCGCTTGGAACAGGGTCGGGAGAAGAACCCCTCAGCACAGATTGTGCAGGCCCTGTGCCGCGGCCTGGATCTTTTTGGAGCCCAGCGAGATCACCTGTTCCGCTTAGCCGGGTATCAGCCCCCGGAGTCTGCTGTACCGCAGGCGGTGCGCCCGGAGCTGACCCGACTGTTGGAGCAGTGGTCGCACCAGGCAGCCTTCGTGCTCACTGGAACTCTGGACGTCCTGGCTCCTAACGTGCTGGCCCGAGCGCTCTTCGCTGATTTCACCCACCAGGACAATCTGGCTCAGATGGTTTTCCTCGATCCTGCGGCCAGAACGTTCTACACCGACTGGGATCGGGCCGCCGAGTCGGTGGTCGCCACCCTCCGGCACAACACCACCTGCACGCCCGCTTCGGTGATGGGCCCGTTCATCGGTGAGCTCTCAGAGGCCTCTGCCGAATTCGGACGCCTCTGGGACGAACAACAGGTTCGCGGGAAGACACATGCGGTCAAGCGGTTCCAGCACCGGCAGGTCGGTGCACTCAGCTTGGAGTACCAGGCCTTCGAGGTTCCGGAGGCCGCAGGCTGGCAGATCATCATCTACGACGCTGAACCCGGCACCACCTCTGCGGAGGCGCTCGCCCTGCTGGGGACCTACCACAGCGCCTTGAACCAGCAGGAGCAACCCTTTGATCCGTATGACAAGGAGAACCATGACGCTGATCGTCGCTGATGCCACTATCCACACCTCCCCTGGCCAGACACGACGCGGCGACCTTCAGGCCAGTGGAGCAGTGATCGGCGGTCAGGAGGTGCCAGCCGATCAGTCGATGCTGATCGAGGCCGCGGGCTGTTCAGTGGTTCCGCTGCTGGTGGATACCGTCTTTGAAACTGCCTCACCACCGGCTGCTGAGAGTTTCGACCTCATGGCCGGTCACCCCGCCACGTTCGCCGTCATCAGAGGAACAGCAGATACCTCTGCCATTCGGAACATGCTGGTGGTCAGTCCAAGGGACCTCGTTGCCGTCGTCGTACACGGGGAACTGGTAGTCCGGCAGGGGCAGCCGGTTCGCCCAGCAGGCATCGATGGTCTCTCGGCCGGGGATGCTCGCCTTGGTGCGTGGACTGATCCACGCCGGGACATGACCCAGTACCTCACCGCTGACGGGCGGTACAGCGAGACGCGCAGTGGCCGCCGCAACGCCTATACCGGCAGATTCTGGCTCGACGAAGACCGCATCACCTACCTCGACGACACCGGATTCTGGGCCTTCGGCCAGTACCACGACGGCACCCTGCACCACGCCGGATTCGTGCTACAGAAATGAGCCGGGGAATGCTCAGGCGTCGTGCTCGGCGTCGAACATCTCGCGGGCCTGCTGGACCTCCACCATATGGGTGGTGCTCCACAGCAGCAGGGCGTCGATGAGGTCCTGCAGGGTTCGGCCGAGAGCTGAGATGCGGTATTCCACGGCAACCGGCCGGGTATCGACCACCACCCGCTCGATCATGCCGTTGCGTTCGAGCCGGCGCAGCGAGGCCGTGAGTGACTTTTGCGAGACCGTAGGAATAGCACGCCGCAGTTCGTTGAAGCGCCGCGGGCTCTCACAGAGCTTATCCAGTACCAGCAGCGACCACTTATCCAGCACCTGATCGAGCAGCTCACGGTGCTCACCAGTGATCTGCGAGTGGACAGCCTCAGCAGGGGTGGTTTCGTTCATGACACCTGGTTTCGTTGAAGTGCTCTTCTGCTACTAGGTACACATGAGATACCTGATCGCACTACGAAAGGAAAGTACCCCATGGCCGTCGAACTCTCTACCCCGGAGGGCATGTTCCAACCAGTCCCCTACCACCACGTCTCGGTGGCCACCGGCAGCCGCTACGTCAACGTCGCAGGCCAGATCGCCCGTGACGAACACGCCAACAAGCTCGCCCCCGGCGACCTTGCAGCTCAGCTGGCCCACGCTCTGCGCAGTACGGCGAAAGGCCTGGCAGGTGGCGGAGCCAGCTTCTCCGACGTGGTCCGCCTGCGGTTCTACGTCACTGGCTGGGAGCCAGCGATGTACACAGACTTCATGGCCGGTATCGAAAGCGTCGTAGAAGAACTAGACATCCCGCAGCCGCTGCCGCCGCTGTCGTGTATCGGCGTGGACTACCTCTTCGAACCCGATGTTCTGGTCGAGGTGGAAGCCGAAGCCCTGCTCGACTGAGACGCCTTACCGCTGTTCCCGGGTGCGCTGGGCATGGGCGCGTGCTTTCATCCGGTTTCCGCAAGTGGCCATGGAACACCACTTCGCTGTGCCTGGTCGACTGTGGTCGATCAGGAAGAGGTTGCACTCAGTGTTGGCGCAAGCCCGAAGGCGCCCAGGCAGTTCCTGGACCACGTGCGACCATGCCAGCGCCACACGTGCGGCCAGCCGCTGTGCCGCTGGCGCGTCGAGTTCCCAATGAATGCCCTCGAGTGTGATCTCAGGCAGCAGGGCAGCTTTGTCGATCGTCGCGGCGAGGCGCTTAGCTGCGGCGTCCTCTCCACGGATTATGCCTTGCAGGGCGTCGCGGGTCCGACGCAGACACAGAAGCTCAGCCCCGGTACCAGCACCGCTGAATCGGCTGACCAATTCGCTGCCCGCCGGGCCGTCGAGCTGTTCGATAGGGAAGCCGTCGACCACGGGGGCACTGTTCAGTACTGCCATCAGCAGTTCTTCGTCCTCAATCATCGTCTTCCTCAGCTCCGTGGCATGACGCCATAGCTTTGCTCCATATCCCATGCTACCGTACAGATAACCAGTTAAATATAATTAAAGGGTTAGAAATGCCGACTGTCTACCACCGCACCATGCCCATCAACGGCCTAGAAGTGTTCTACCGCGAAGCAGGGCCGAAGGACGCCCCAGTGATGCTTCTGCTCCACGGCTACCCCACAAGCTCTCACATGTTCCGCCACCTGATCCCTGCACTGGCTGATCAGTACCGCGTGATCGCACCCGACCACATCGGCTTCGGACGGTCTTCAACTCCCCCTGTGGAGGCTTTCTCCTACACCTTCGATGCTCTCGCCGATGTCACCTCGGCGTTTCTCCACGCTGTAGGGGTGATGAAGTACACCGTGTATGTCCAGGACTACGGGCCCCGATCGCATGGCGGCTGGCTTTGGCGAGTCCAGAATCGGTCGAGGGGGTGATCTCCCAGAGCGGCAACGCCTACGAGGAAGGATTCATCCCGGAGTTCTGGGAGCCCATCTGGGCTTACGGCGAGGACACCACAGAGGCCAACGAGCATGCCCTGCGGCCGGCTCTCGACCGGGAAGCCGTTCAATGGCAATACATCCACGGAGTGCCGGAGGTGTCCACCATCGCGCCCGAGGCCTGGGAGCACGACATCGCCCTGCTGGCTCGCCCGGGCCTCGACCGGGCGCAGCTGGCCCTGTTCGCCGACTACGCCAGCAACCGTGCCCTATACCCACAGGTCCATGACTGGCTGCGCACCTCCGCTGTCCCCGTGCTGGCCGTATGGGGAAAGAACGATGAGATCTTCGGCCCGGCCGGAGCCACGGCGTTTAGCCGCGACTCCCCGAACGCGCGGGTCGAACTGCTCGACGGCGGCCATTTCCTTCTGGAGTCCCACCTGGATGAGGTCACCCAGATCATCAAAGACTGGCGCGCCAGCATATGAACCCACCAGCGAAAACATCCGGCCAGGAAACAGGGAGTCACAGCATGTCAGCAGAAAGTCCACAACGCCGGGCATTCGGCTGGCAGCGGGCAGAGAATGCGCTGATCGCCGTTGGCATCGTTCTGGCCGTGGTGGCCTGGAGCCAGCCGTGGTGGGTGCTGCTGCTTGCCTTCCTCGCCTTCGACCTCTCCGCGCTGGGTTATGTGATCAACCAGCGGGTGGGAGCGTTCTGCTACAACCTGGTGCATAACTACACCGCCCCGGCCCTGCTCATTGCAGGCTGGGCAGCGCTGCACCTCAGTGGGGTGAACGCCGACTGGATGGTGCTGTTGGCGGCCTGCTGGGGCTTCCACGTCGCCGTCGACCGCGCCTTAGGCTTCGGCCTGAAACTCGGCCCATTCACCCACACCCACCTCGGCAGCATCGGGAAGACAGCTCGTGCCGGCATGCCACGCCCTGGAACCGGCCAGTAGCTATACCATCTGTCACGGCGGGCTATCAGGCAGAACGCTTCAGCTGTTGTTCGGAGCCGCTCGCGTACTCGTTCCTGCTATTCGTCGCAAGGAGTTGCAGTGCATGGGCCGAGGATGACCCGGGTTCGGTGTCATAGATCATCAGCGTTTGGTCGGGATCATCACCAGGGGTGAGCGCCTGATAGGTGATGGTGAGGTCTCCGACTAGTGGGTGGTGGTAGCGCTTGGTGCCGGTGCTGCGCTGGTGCACGCGGTGCCGGGCCCAGAGGCGCCCGAACTCCGGGCATTGAATGGACAGGTCCCCGACGAGCCGGCCGAGCCCGGGGTCTTCGGGGTGCCTGCCTGCATCCATGCGCAGCATCGCCACAGTGTCAGCAGCGACCTGCTCCCAGTCCGCGTAGAGCTCACGAGCATGGGGGTCAAGGAACACAAAACGTGCTTGATTCCGCTCGGTCGCTGGCAGGGCCTCGAAATCCGCGATGAGAAGCGCGGCGAGCCGGTTCTGCCCCAGGACTTCGAGGCGGCGTCCCAGCACGAAAGCTGGTCGAGAGGCTTCATTGAGCGTCTCCAGCAGTGTCCGAGTCGCTGGATGCACCTGTTGGGGTTTTGGCGCCCGCCGACGTCGGGCCGGGGTGGGTTTCGCGATCGTATATAGATGGGCGCACTCGGTGTCGTCAAGCTGCAGAGCCTCAGCGATGGCCTCAAGGACTTGTGCTGAGGCGCTCTTGCTGCGGCCCTGTTCTAGCCGGGTGTAGTAGTCCACACTGACGCCGGCGAGCATGGCGAGTTCTTCACGGCGAAGTCCCTCGACCCGACGCCGCCCGTCGTCGATCACACCTGCTGCCTCGGGAGTGATTCGCCCCCGTGCGGCACGCAGGAAGTCAGCCAAGCGCGGCTCTAAGTGACCAGTCATGGTCTCATTCTTCCGCGTCGGGATGGCGTTGGCG
This sequence comes from Nesterenkonia sp. PF2B19, assembly GCF_001758425.2. GTDB lineage: Bacteria > Actinomycetota > Actinomycetes > Actinomycetales > Micrococcaceae > Nesterenkonia > Nesterenkonia aethiopica. The sequence goes on from NZ_MDSS02000011.1 coordinate 43,865, forward strand.
AGAGCCAAGGGTGCCCAATCTGTCCTAGGAAACCTCAGGCCTTCTTGCCCGCCGTGACCTCGCAGACGATGGATGAGTCGCTGCCACTCGGCACGACTGTCACCTACTGTCTCCGAAAGGAACCCCTTCAATGTCTGTCTGGATGATCACCGGTGCCGGACGCGGACTCGGCCTTGAAATCGCTCGCACAGCCCTGGCCGGCGGCGAACAAGTGGCCCTGGCCGCCCGCCTCCCGGAGCGACTACCCGAGGACGTGCGTACCCATCCGAACGCGTTGCCCGTTGGCCTGGACGTGACCGACCAGGCGCAGATCGCCACCGCTGTGACCGAGGTCGCCGACCAGTTGGGCACCATCGATGTCCTGGTCAACAACGCTGGCCGGGGCCTGCTCGGTGCCCTAGAAGAGATCACCGATGCCGAGGCGCGTTCGCTGTTCGATGTCAACGTCTTCGGGCTGATCAACACCACTCGTGCGGTGCTACCGATCATGCGCGCAGCAGGTAGTGGCAAGCTCGTTCACATCGGGTCCCGCTCCGGATTCGAGGGCGAACCAGGTGTGAGCATGTACTCGGCCTCCAAATTCGCCGTGGCAGGAATCAGCGAGGCCCTGGCGGCCGAGCTCGAATCCTTCGGCATCCAAAGCATGGTCGTCGAACCTGGCGTGTTCCGCACCGACTTCCTCGACGCCTCCTCAGTCCAGCTGCCGGATCACCGCATCGATGTCTACGACGGCACACCAGCCCATGTGACCCTCGATTGGGTCGACGAAGCCAACCACACCCAGCCTGGTGACCCGGTCAAGGGGGCTGCATTCATCTACCAGGTCGCCTCAGGAGAACGGCTTCCACTGCGCCTGCCGGTCGGGCAGGATGCCTTGGACCGTCGCACCGAGATGAACGAGCGCATCGAGCGCGAGATCACCCCGCTGCGCGAGGCATCAGCGGCCACCGCACACCCCGAAAGTGACTGATCCTATGTCGAGCATTTTCGAGCCGTATCCAGTCTCGCTCGTCCATCAGCTGATCGAGCCGGGCCCCACGGTGATGATCACCACCGGGGGTGACCAGTGGCCCACCATCATGACCAACGGGTTCAACATGCCCGTCCGGCATGATGGCACCCTCGCCGTCGTCGTCGGCCCCTGGGATACCACCTACGAGACGCTACGACGCGTCGGTGAGTGCGTCATCGCGGTTCCCGACACTGGCTTGCTGGAGACGACCGTCGACGTCGGCAACGCCTCCAGCGCACAGATGAACAAATGGGAACACTTCGGACTCACCCAGTTGCCTGCGTCAACCATCGAGGCACCCCTGATCGGAGAATGCGTGGCAAACATTGAGTGCGCCGTCGAAGACGACACGCTCGTCGACGCCTATGACCTGTGGATCCTCCGCGCCCGCGCCGCATGGCTGCGCCCGGACGCCGAGACCCCGGAGTTCCACCACCGCGGAAACGGGACCTTCACCGAAAACGGCCAGCTCCACGACCTACGAGACCGCATGACCAAATGGCAGCACCTCACCTGAAGGGCGTGAGGAACGAACTGGTGACAGGTTCGGTTTAGGCCGCGAGTGTGTGCGGCTCGGCTAGCTTGGCTTCGAACTCGATGGGCGTCAAGCCGCCGAGGGTGTCCTGGGCGCGTTGGCGGTGATACTTCCGCTCGATCCACACGACAATCGCGAGCCGGAGTTCCTGCCGGGTGGCCCACCGCTGCTGGTTGAGCACGTTCGTCTGCAGCAGCGACCAGAACGACTCCATGGCAGCGTTGTCGCCCGCGGCGCCGACTCTTCCCATCGATCCGACCATGTCGTGGCGGCGCAGCTCGCGGGCCATGGCCCGGGAGCGGAACTGGCTGCCCCTATCGGCGTGCAGGATGCACCCGGCGACCTCAGCACGCCGGGCGACGGCGTTGCCGACAGCATCGACGGCGAGTTTCGCGGTCATCCGGTCTGAGATCGAGTAGCCGACGATCCGGTTCGAGAACACGTCCTTGATCGCGCAGCAGTAGAGCTTGCCTTCGCTCGTCCAGTGCTCCGTGATATCGGTGAGCCAGAGCCGGTTCGGGGCGTCGGCGCGGAACACCCGCTGCACGTGATCGTCGAACGCCGGTGGGCCGGCCTTCTTGCCCTTCCCGCGCCGCCGGCGCTGCGCGGACGAGAGGATCCCGGCCTGCGAGCACAGCTTCCACGCCGTGCGCCTGCTCATCCGCCACCCCGCCCGGCGGGCTTCGTCGGCCAAGTAGCGCTAGCCGAACCTCGGGTCGTCGTGATGCGCGTCGTGCAGCGCGTTGATCCGATACGCGCGGAGCACGTCCGCCTCCCGGACAGGGGCTTTGCGCCACCGATAGTAGGGCTGTCTTGCGAGCTTGAGGACCCGGCACGACACCGTCACGGGAATCCCCGCGTCGGCGAGCTCAGATACGAGCGGGTACGTCATTTTGGGGAGCCACCGAGTTTCAGGTTCGCCTGCGACAGATACGCCGCCGCACGGCAGAGGACCTCGTTCTCCTGCTCCAGCAACCGGATCCGCTTCTTCAGCTCCCGAGCCTCGGCAGCGTCCGCCGCGGTCTGACCAGGTCGATTGCCGTCTTCGACATCGGCCTGGCGGAGCCAGTTCTGCAGGGTTGCTTCACTGATGCCGAAGTCGGTGGCGATCTGCTTGATGGTGACGCCGCTCTCGCGGCTACGAGCGACCGCGACAACGTCTTCGCGGAACTCTCTGGGATAGGGACCGGGCATGATGACATCCTCCCCGCCAGCGCCTCCCGGCACTAACGATCAGTTGTCACCGATTCGTTCCTCACGCCCTTTAAACGTTGAAGCGGAACTCCACCACGTTCCGTAGCCGAACAACCTCTAGCGTTCAACTTCCGACACAGCTTCGTCAGGCCCAGAGCGGACTGCTGGTCTGCCAGTCGTCAGGGATGCCCATGTGCGCGACGGGCACGGCCTGAACTGCTGGATAGCTCTTCAGAACGGCTCGGAGCAGGCTGCTGCGGCCGAGCCCCAGCCGGTCCGATAGGAACTGCACGAGCGTCAACTGCCCGAACGTGCGACTCCAGTCCGCAGCACTGGCGTGGAGATCAGCGTGACGGCCGACAGGTGGGAGCTTCGGCGTGAGCGTGTGCACCCGGTTGAAGAGACGGCCGTGATGAGCGCACGTGTTACGCACAACGTTGAGCGACTTTAGCCAGCTCGCCAGCTGGGAAGGGCTGAGCCCGCAAGCATCGGCGACGTCCTCGCGAACCCCGGCTGGCGCGAAGTTGTAGAGATGCGTGAGGCTCCCCCAGTCGATGATCTCGACGGCAGCCCAGACCGGAAGACGCCCGCCGTACTTCATGTCGTGGTGCTTCACAAAGTCTTCGCGTGAACAGTTGAGTTCGCGCTGGTACTTCTTCAGCCACCTCGGATAGCGATCACCTTGGCGAGCTGTCGGGCCGAGCAGTTCCGCGTCGAGGTGCGCGCAGGGATCGATGCTCCCGAGTTCATGGCCGAGCAGCGCGCGGATGGCCAACTCGACGGGAGTCAGCGTTGTGAACGTCGCGGCTCGAAGCCTGGCGTCGAACTCGTAGAGCGCGACCACGTCACTGAAGCGCGTGCCGACGTAAAAGTCGTCCTCGCGCCCACCCTCAACCTGCTTGCGGAACGGATACCAGTAACCGCTCAGCCGGTAGTAGTTCACTCGCCGGAGCGTTGCCTCGGCCGACTCGCGGTCGCCCATGTCCATGCCACGGGCGGCGAGGATCTCGACCTGCCGGGCGTAGGACTCGTGCCCCTTGACGCCACTGTCCACGAACACCGCCTGAAAGAATGAGGACCGGCCCTGGACCTACCGAGGTAGGCGGAACCGGTCTTAGTAGTAGCCAGTGTACGCGAGCGGCCGACAGCCGACAACTCGCCTTCATGACCGTGGGAGGTCCTCGTCGAGCGGACGGACCCGTGGGTTGGACGTACGAGGCGGCTCCCAACCCTGCTGCTCGTGAACGCTGAGGGTCATGCTCCTGGCGTGCTCGGTGAGCTCGCTGAGCGCCGGGCCGTCATGACCCTTTGACCGGAGGTAGCGGAGGTTTTGGCTGAGCACCTGCGCCCAGGACATGAGAGGTTCGAGGCTCTTCAGTCGCCGGTCGATCGAGTCGTCCGGCCTCGCCTGCTCCATGACTAGCCGGCCGAAGGTAGCGCCGAGGGTCCGCTCGGAGTCGAGCCATAGATCGAGACCTTTCCACGCGTCGCCGAGCTTTTCGACGAGCTCCATCATCGCGATGCGAAGATTTGTCAGGCGATCGTTGATTGGCTCAGCTGCGGGATCGAAGCCGAGGAGCCGCTGCACCGCCTCCTGGAGCTTGGACCAGCTCGCATCGGCAGCCGCACGCCGAGACTCCTCAAGCGCTTCCTTGGCGCGAGCATTCGCCAACCAGGTGCCGAGCCCGGCAACGACAAGTGAGAGGCAGGAGATTACGAAGGCGGCGACGTCCATGCGGGCATCTTCCCATTGACCGCACAGCGGCATCGCGAAGCCCTACGTTGCGGGAAGGGGACTGTTATGCGGTCATGTATCTGCAAGGGACAACGCGGGACGAATCCCATCGGCCGTGGGCTCCCTTACGAGCGGGTAGAACCTATTCCGGCACGCGTGCCTGCGAGAAGAGGTAGGCAGTCGCGCGGCACTAGATGTACTGACCGGGGACATTGATCGACGGCGGGGCGTGCCGCCTACCAGTCATGGGGCGGGGGCCGCGTGCGTTTCGGCGAGATCCCTGGCGAGTTGACCGATGCGTTCGCGGGCTGTCTCTGGGGTCAGTATCTCGATGTGGTCACCGAATTGGAGGAGCTGGCGCACTGACTCGATGTTGGGGTAGCGGATGACGACCGAGCACCAGCCTCTTTCGGTTTCGGAGACCTCGTGGATGCGGGTGCCGAGGATGCGCCGTGCCAGGTCGAGGCGGTTTTCTCGAAGGCGGGCGGTCACGCTTACGCGACCTGGCGTCTCGGTGCGTTCCTTCAGGTCATCCCACATGGTGCGGAGGGTCTGATCTGGGCGAAGGGCGACTGGCGCGTCGAGTGTCTCGTAAGCCGAGAGCCGTTCCAGAGCAAACAGCCGGCCGGCTCCCTGGTCGTCGGCGATGAGGTACCAGCGGCCCGATTTCGCCACGATCCCGTACGGGTCGACCACCAACATCGAAGCCTGTCCCTCAGCGCTGCGCCGGTATTGGATGCGCATCCGGCGTCGGTGTCGTAGCGCTGATGCTAGATCTGCTACGTCCACCTCCGCGTTTGAGTCGGCAAGCCACGCGTTGCTGTCCACCAGGACCAGGTCTGACAGGCGCGGCAGGTTCGGGGACTCGAGCGCTGTGGTCTGGCGGGCGGCGATCTTGCGTGCGGCCGACTCACGCACCGCAGACAGCCCCAAACTCTCAAGTTGCGCGCTGTCTAAACCGGCAACGGAGAGGGCCTCTAGCTCCCGAGGTTCCAGATGGGATGCATTGAGCCGTACACCGGGGAGCAGGACGATCCCACCGCTCCGGCCCCGTTCGGCATAAACAGGCACACCTGCCGTCGAGAGCGCCTCGACATCCCGCAGCACAGTCCGCCGGGACACCTCCAGACGGTCGGCTAGTTCGGTGGTGGTAATGCGCTGGCGTGTCTGCAGGAATAACAAGAGGTGCAGCAGTCTCGAAGCCTTCATACTGGCCAATCTTCGCAGAAAAGGTGACAGGTCTTGTCGTGATTAGGCGGTCAACTGGTGCGGTACCGAGAACCCAACGACCTGAGGAGCGTTCTATGCCCGCACCCAATCTGTTCCTGATCTACGTCCGCGATGCTGAAGACGCCACGGCCTTCTACAGCGACCTGTTCGAGATCGAACCGACCTTCACAAGCCCCCGCTATGTGGCTTTCGAGGTTGCCCCCGGCGTCCTGTTCGCGCTGTGGACAGGACGCAGCGAGCACGCGGATCCGAGCACCCCTCGCACGTGCGAGGTCGGGCTGATGGTGCCGGGACCGGCGTCCGCAGTTGACGAGACCTTCACGAGGTGGGTCTCGAAGGGAGTCCACGTCGTGGAGGAGCCGCACGACGATGTCTTCGGCCGCACGTTCGTGATCACCGACCCCGACGGCAATCTCATCCGGGTCTCCCCGGTGGACTGACCTGCACGGGCCCCGCCCACTATGTTCGATCTCGAAGGGCCGACCACACACGATGGTCGGCCCTTCGGTCTGTCTAGGAGCTCAGACATGTCACACCCTAATGCTGCCCTCACCCCGCGCCACCGTCTGAAAGTCGCGCGACTCGTCGTTGATGACGGGTGGCCGAGCAGCGAAGTTGCCGCCCGTTTCCAGGTCGCCTGGCCCACCGTGAAACGCTGGGTGGGCCGCTAGCGCGCCGGCGAGTCCATGCATGACCGCTCGTCCCGACCGAAGACCTCGCCGAACAAGACGCCCAAAGCAGTATCGATGCGCTGCGTCAGCTTGCGGATGCGATTGAGGGAGGGCCCAGTTCAGCTCGCCACACGACTCGGCATCGCGGCGTCGACAGCCCACCGTATCCTCACCGCGGCGCGGCTGAACCGACTGTCCTATCTCGACCGTGCCACAGGGGAACCCATCCGCACTTACGAGCACCCTTACCCCGGCTCACTGGTCCACGTGGACGTGAAGAAAATAGGGAACATACCTGACGGCGGCGGATGGCTCTATGTCGGCCGCCAGCAAGGCGAGAAGAACCGCTCGGCCACACCCGACAAGCTGAAGAGCAAGTGGGGCAACCCGAAGCTCGGATACGCCTTCATTCACACGATCATCGACGACCACTCACGCGTCGCGTACACCGAGGTGCACGATGACGAGACCGCCGTCACCGCCGTAGGGATGCTGCACCGAGCTGTGGCGTGGTTCGCCGAACGCGGCGTCACGATCGAACGAATTCTGTCGGACAACGGTGGCGCGTACCGGTCCTTCCTCTGGCGCGACACGTGCGATGCCCTGGACATCACCCCGAAGCGCACGCGCCCTTACCGACCGCAGACGAACGGAAAAGTCGAGAGATTCCATCGGACGATGGCCGACCGCTGGGCCTACGCCCGCTGCTACCAGTCAGAACAAGAGCGCCGGGACACACTCACGACGTGGCTGCACCACTACAACCATCATCGACCCCACACTGCCTGCGCCAATCAGCCGCCCTTCACGCGATTAATCAACGTGCCCGGTCAGTACATCTAGCTGTTGCTGGCCAGGAGGTTGTTGACGTTGCTCGCGGGTGGCTGGGCGCGCAGCTACACTGGTGTCATGCGGATGCAGCAGCGATTTCAAGACCCCCGGCCGGGATATGGCCGCGGGGTCTTCGACGCGCAGTCGTAGCGCAGTAGGTCTCCGCAGGTACGGCCGGGGGAAGTTTCTCGTCCTTCACCTACCTGCCATCTTCTTGGAGACCTTCTCATGTCGCACGCCGACTATCTGACTTCCGACCAGCTCTATCGTGCTCTCAACGTGCGCGACCTCACCGATCCCGACCAGGGACGTCACGCCATCCAGGCTCTCCTGCAATCGGTCATCGACCGCCTGCAGCCCGAGTGGGACAGCTCCCTCCGGTATGTGCGCAGCTCGCCGGTCGTTCCTGTTCGGGACAACTACGACCGCCTCGGCTACGCCGTGGGTGATGTCACTCGGGCTCGCCGGTACACCCGTTACATCAGCCCCGCCGTGATGCTCCGCAGTCACATGAGCGCCGAACTCCCGCGCGCCCTTGAGGACTATGCGGGGATGTCCGAGGTGGATGAGTTACTCGTGGCACCCGGCCTCGTCTACCGTCGCGACGCCGTCGATCGCACCCACGTGGGGGAACCACACCAGGTCGACCTGTGGCGCATCCGTAGCACTCCGGATATCGATGATGAGGACATGCTCACGATGATCGGCCAATTGGTCGAGGCAGTCCTCCCGGATGCGCAGTGGAGAACAACAGACGTGGCGCACCCATACACCGTCGATGGCCGGCAGATCGACGTGCTCCACGAAGACGAATGGCTTGAACTCGCTGAGTGCGGCCGCATCCATCCCGATGTGCTGCGCGGATCGGGCCTCGACCCCGAGCGATGGTCCGGCCTGGCTCTCGGTATGGGCCTTGAACGTGCGCTCATGCTGCGCAAGGGCATCCCTGACATCCGCTATCTCCGGGCAGAAGACCCTCGCATAGCAACCCAGATTCTCACCCTGGATCCATGGCAGCACGTTTCACTTCTGCCTGCGGCACGGCGCGACCTCTCAGTCGTCGTTGATGCACAAGAGGACGAGGAGACGCTTGGTGACCGCATCCGCGTCGCCCTCGGAGACAACGCCGACGTCATCGAGTCTCTCGAGATTCTCAGCCGTACACCCCACGAGGGACTACCCGAGGCCGCGCGCTCTAGGCTCGGCACCCTGGAAGGACAAGTCAATCTCCTGATCCGGATCATGCTGCGCCCCATCGACCGCACCCTGACCTCGGAAGAGGCCAACGTGATCCGCAACGTGATCTACGAGGCCGTGCATGAAGGCCCGGTGATGGAGCTGATCTGAGATCGCTGAGAGCAGTCATGACCTCGCCTACGCATGCCAACGCTCCCCTCTCACCCGAAGGCCGACGCCGCCTGATCGAACGCTGCCGCACCCGCCCCATCTCCCACGTGGCCGCCGAGATGGGGATCTCCCGCGCGACCGCCTCGAAATGGGTCAACAGGTACAAGCGATTCGGGAAGACCGGCCTACTGGACCGCTCATCCTCTCCGGCCCGACAGCCATCTGCAACGCCTGGCTGCCTCGTGCAGCAGATCGAGTCGATGCGGCGCGAACACAAATGGTCGGCGTCCCGTATTGCGTTCGAGCTCGAGCAGGCAGGAACACCGGTGAGCCGCCGCACCATCACCCGGCTCCTCGCACAGCTGGGCCTGAATCGACGGAACTTTATCGACCCGAACGGCGAGACGAACCGGGAGCCGCAAAGCATCAACGCCAAACGTCCCGGCCACATGGTGCATCTAGACGTGAAGAAGGTCGGGCGCATCCCCGACGGCGGCGGGTGGCGTGCGCACGGCAAAGGCAGCGAGAAAGCCAAAGCTGTCGCCCGCACGAAGACCCGCGGTGCCAGGACCGGGTACATCTACCTGCATTCGGCCATCGACGGACACACCCGACTCGCTTACGCAGAAGCGCTACCGGACGAGAGGGCCGCCACTGCCGTCGCGTTCCTCGGGCAGGCCAGAGCCTGGTTCGCTAAGCACGGCATCACCCGGATCGAGCGCGTCGTGACTGACAACGGTTCCTGCTACCGATCTGCTGCCTTCCGCGAAGCGTCGGGACCAGCCGACACCAGCGCATCACGCCATACACGCCTCGACACAACGGCAAAGTCGAGCGCTACAACCGGATCCTCGCTGAAGAGTTGCTCTACGCGCGCATCTGGCGCTCGGAAGCAGAACGCGCTGCCGCGCTGGAAACGTGGAACCGGCACTACAACTATCACCGTCCCCACGGCGCTCACGACGGGCAACCGCCTGCCTCTGCAACATCGGCACACGTCGACAACGTCATGGCCTCATACATCTAGCCAACGAGCCTATCGCGGTGCGGGTTCCCGCAGATAGGTCAGATAAGGCCCATTATCGGGGGCTTCGATGCGCAGGGGCTGAAGTGAGCACGGCCGCGACGGCGGCGCGGATGAGGTCGGCACCGATGAGCACCGGCTTGCGCGGCAACCGGGCAAGCAGTGCGGTGGTAATCGGGGCAACGGCGACGTAGGCGATCATCTTGATCGACATGGCCACTCCCATGATGACGCCAGCGTCGCCTGCGGCGATGTCGAAGGCGAGCAGGCCGAGGGCGACGGTGAGCAGACCCGTGCCCAGCAGTGCGATGATCTGCGCACTGAACAGTTTCGCGTAGGTCGGGTTGCGCAGTACGGAGATCATGCGCGCACGCTCTGGTCTGTCGGGAGGATCAGGGCGGGGTCACGAACGGAGAGCCTGATGAAGAGCACTATCGGCCGCCTCGTCGTGAGTTGTGGAGCAGTGTTGGAGCTCCTCAATGAGTACGCGGGTGTTCTCGGAGTAGTCCACCGGGACATGGATGAGCTGCACTCCGCCCTGAGTAAATGCGTCTTCCAGGGCGGGGCCAAGCTGCGCAGCTTCGGTGACGTGGGTGCCGGTGGCGGCGTAGGCCCTTGCGTAGGCGACGAAGTCGGGGTTGCCGAAGGTCATGCCATAGTCGGGGAACCCGTCGACAGTTTGTTTCCATCGGATCATGCCGTAGGCGTGGTCATCGAGGATCACGACCACGAGGTTGAGGCCGAGGCGGACGGCGGTTTCGAGTTCTTGGCTGTTCATCATGAACCCGCCATCGCCGCAGACGGCCATGACCCGACGACTCGGGTGCAGGAGTGCGGCGGTGATCGCCGAGGGCAGCCCGGCTCCCATGGTGGCCAGGGCGTTGTCGAGCAGGAGCGTGTTCGCGGTGGTGGTGCGGTAGTTGCGGGCGAACCAGATTTTGTACATGCCGTTATCGAGGGCGACGATGCCGTCATCGGGCATGACCTGGCGGACCTGGTGCACGATGCGTTGCGGGGTGAGCCGGTCCTCGGTGGCCCGGTCGGCGACCTTCGCGAGGATGCGCTCACGCAGCGGCAGCAGCGCTCCGGCGTGCGGTATGTGTCCGGCGAGTTGTTCGGTGAGGGCGTGCAGGGTGTGGTGGAGATCGCCTGTGACTTCGATGTGCGGGGTGTAGACCTCTTCGACGGTGGCTGGCTGGTAGTCGAGATGAACGACCCGTGGCCCGTCGGCTCGCATGGTGAACGGGGGCTTTTCGACGGTGTCGTGGCCGATGGTGATGATCACGTCGGCCTGGTCGATGGCCTCGTGCAGGTAGTCGCCTTCGGTCAGGGCGGCGGTGCCCAGGTAGAGGTCGGTGCATCCGGAGACGGTGCCCTTGCCCATCTGGGTGGTGAAGAACGGAATCCGTGAGCGAGAGACGAAATCGGTCAGCGCCTGGGTGCATCGTGGTCGTGCTGCGGCAGCGCCGAGCATGATCAACGGACGCTTGGCTCCCGAGATCACCTCGACGGCCGTGTTGATCGCCTCGGTGCTGGCTGTGGGCAGGACGGGGTGAGCGGGTTTGATGAGGTCCAGGCGGGGTGTGGCGGTGGCGGCGATGTCTTCGGGAAGTTCCAGGTGCACCGGGCCGGGCCGTTCAGCCTGTGCGACGCGGAAGGCTTCGCGGACCAGGGTGGGGATCGTGCCGGGCGAGACGATCTGCTGGGTCATCTTGGTCAACGGTTTCATCGCCGCGATCGTGTCCACGATCTGGAAGCGTGCCTGCGCGGCGGTGAGGATGCCTTTCTGGCCAGTGATCATGACCATCGGCATCGCCCCGAGCAGCGCATAGGCCGCTCCGGTGGATAGGTTCAGGGCACCGGGGCCGAGCGTGGTCAGGCACACCCCTGGCCGGCCGGTGAGTCGCCCGTGGGTGGCCGCCATGAAGGCGGCTGCCTGCTCGTGACGGGTCAGAATCAGTTTGATGTTGGAGCGGCGGATCGCGTCGAGCAGATCGAGGTTCTCTTCGCCGGGGAGTCCGAAGATGCGATCGACGCCTTCGTTCTCCAGTCCTGCGACCAGCAGATCGGCTGCGGTGAAAGTGGTGGTCATGATGGCGGTGGCCCTCCTTGTCTGCTCGAATCGGTCAGGTCAGCTGCAGGGTGGTGAGGCAGGTCGGGGCGTCCTCGGCGGTGGAGATCGGCACCGTGGCGGAGCGCTCACCCTGGGTGACGGTGAGGGTGGCTTTGATGTCACGGGGCAGCCAGAGCCCGGCGAAGCCGTTGTCGTAGGTGCGCACGGTCTCATCGACGAGCATCGCATCAGTCTCGTCGGTGACGGTGATGTCGATCTCCTCGTTGGCCAGTTCTCCCAGGCAGGTGGTGAGGCTGTGGAAGTGGCAGTCGTGGGTGTGCTCGATGAACGGGGCGAAGGAGAGGTAGAACTCGTCCTCTGGCAGCGGGACGGTGGTCTCGTTGCCACTGGTGTCGTAGAGCACGAGCGTCTCAGGTTCGACCGAGGCGATCAGGTGCTCCGGCCGGTCCGCGACCGGCATCGCATCGAAGTACTCGGTGATCTCTCGCCCGTCGAGACCATCGAGGTTATATTCGGCAAGCCAGGTCTCGCTCGCATCCGGGATGGCCGATTTGGTTTCGGTGTCGCTTTCTTCGGATGCGGTGGAGCAGCCTGACGCGAACAGCGCCAGTGTCAGGGCGAGGGTGATCGCGGTTGCGGTGTGTGGTCTGGGGTGGGGCATCGTTCTCCATGGGGTCGAAGTTCCTGGGGCAGTGCCTCCAGTTTGGTGTGCGGTTACGTGCCACCACGGTGTGGTCAGACGGAGCGTGCACAGGAGCATTGGGTTGCAGTGAGGGTGGCTTCTTGGGCGACGGCCTCTTTCTTGAGGGGGCGGTCAATGCCGCCTGGGGGTGGCGGTGATGCGGGTGCTTGTTGGGTGGTGGCTGGCCAGAGCAGGACGGCGCCTACGGAGCCGGTGACGGCGAGAGCTGCTAGGAGGGACCATGCCCAGGTGAATCCGGCTGCGGTGCCAACCCAACCGCCGATCGGGTAGGTCAGTAGCCAGGCCATGTGGGAGAGAGAGAACTGGGCGGCGAATGCCGCGGGTAGTTCGGAGGGACGTACCGCGGAGCGGATGACGCGACCGGTGGGGGTGACGATCAATGCCATGCCGGCGCCGATGATGACCCAGATTGCGATCGTGGCCGCCCACGAGACAACAGCGGCCCCGGTCATGGCCACGGCCGCCAGCACGCCGATCAGGAGCACGATCGCGCCGATCATCATCACTTTCCGGTCGGCGACGCGGTCCAGGATCCAGGGCAGCGCGAGTGCGACCAGGAGGGTCCCGCCTCCGGAGGCGGCCAGTGCCCACGCCACATCGGACTGGGTGCCAGCCAGGGTGTCGCGAACGTGGTTGACGGTGTTGACCACGACGATGGAGCCGGCCGAGGCGACGACCAGGTTCAGGGCCATCACGCCGCGCAGGGATGTGGTCGAGGTGAAGGTACGGATCCCGGAGGAGACGCGCGCCCATGGCCCGGCGTGGTCGCTGGGTCGCGCGTTGGGGATGCGGGTGGCCAGGACGAGCATCGCGGAGATCACGAATCCGACGGAGGTGGCGATGAACAGCCAGTTGAAGGTCATGAAGGTCAGGGCGATGGCGGCCAGGACGGGGCTGAGTAGGGTCTCCATGGTGTAGGCGACCTGGGATGCCGACAACGCTCGGGTGTAGTCGCTCTCTTTGGTGACAATGTCGGGGATGGTGGCTTGGAAGGTGGGCGTGAACGCGGCCGATGAGGCCTGCAGGATGCCGATGAGCAGGTAGATGTGCCACACCTCGGTGACGAACGGCAAAGCGAGGACCACCAGCGCGCGGGCGACATCGAGCAGGACCAGGAACAGACGTCGGGGCAGGCGGTCGGCGTAGGCAGCCGCCAGGGGTGCAATGAGTACGTACATGACCATCTTGATGGTCAGGGCCGTGCCCAGAACGGCACCAGCGTTCTGGCCGGCAAGATCGTAGGCGAGCAGGCCGAGGGCGACGGTGACCAGGCCGGTGCCGAACAGCGCGATGACTTGGGCGCTGAACAGGCGACGGTAGTCGCGGATGGCGAAGAGGCCCATCTGGTATGCGTTTCCTTCTATCGTGGTGTGGGAGCTCTGGCGTGCCGAACCGGGCCGTGTCCTGGAGCTGGGCGGGTTTTGTCTACCGCGTTCGTCTGTCTCGGTCCTGCCTGGTCCTGTTGCGGGGGTCTAGTTCTGGGTGTGTTGGTGGTGCAGGCGCGGTGCCCACTGGTGGATGAGTGCGACGGCGTCGAGGCCGGTGGCCGCGACCGGTACTCCGGCATGTTCGTGGAGTACCACTGGTGGATCATCGGAGATCAGTCGTGCGGTGCTGCCGGGGGTCGGGTGTCCGGCTCCGGCGAGGATGTGTCCGTGGATGCTGGAGGTGAACGTCGAGACCGGCCGGTAAGCACCGGGATCGTCACCGAGACCGTGGTCGTACAGCAGCGTGTGCGCGGCGTGGGCTCCTTGGGCTGTGGCGTCATCCCAGTGATCGATGCGATACGCGCCGAGTTCTGGATGCTCATGGATGGCGACACCGCCGCCGGCGTAGATGCGCTGATCTGGTTCCTGCCGTAGTCGAAGCCGGTCATCGACCGGGATGCCATCGGGGCCGTTCCATGGTGAGGGGGCTGCTGGGAGGGTGCCGTGGGCGATGATCGCGAGATCACCCTCGACTCCGTCCCCGCCGTCGAGGACGATGCTGATGTGGTCGGGGTGGGTGCGCACTGCCTGGATGGTGCGACCCAGGTAGGTCGACCCGCGTGCCTGGTGCAGGTCCAGGAGTTTCTTGGCGATGTGCTCCCCGAATACCGAGGCGCCTGGCAGGGTGGACCGGCTGATCAGGGCAACGTCGTGTCCAGCGGTGCTCAGCAGTGAGGAGGTCTCTGCGGCAAGCACCCCAGCGCCGAGAATCAGCACCCGTGCCGAGCTGGGAAGTGCCGCGAGCCGGTCGCGGATACCGGTGGCATCGGTCAGCGAATGCAAGGTGGTGAGCCTGCCGGTGGCCAGGGCGTCGTCCCGGCCAAGGACATCTTCTCCCAGGGTACGGGGCCGGCTGCCGGTGGCGATGATGATCCCGTCATAGGTGCGACTCTGACCAGAGGCAAGATGCACCTGGCGTGCACGGGGGTCGATGCTGCGCACGGTGTCGGCTACCAGAGCCGCCCCGGTCTCTGGTAGAGCCGTCTGTTGGGGGGTGAGTAGGCCGATCGCAACACCCTTGTTGACCAGCGTGCGGTTGAACGGCTGTTCCCCGGTACGGGCGAACACATCGGTCTGAACCTCTGGCGAGACAGCCTGCAGGGTTTTCGCGGCCGCGACCCCGGCTGCTCCTGCGCCGAGGATGCCGATGCGGACCGGGCTCATCGCCCTTGCTCCGAATGGGCGTTATGAGTGAAGGCTGGCAGCAGGATCGCGTCGATGAACCACGGCGCGTCGTCGGGATCGAGCTTGCCGGTGCGGACTTCCTCAGCGGCCCCGTTGAGAACCACGTGGGTGGTGGTCAGCAGCCAGCTCACCGGCAGATCGGAGCGGAACGCGCCTTCGGCCTGGCCGTGTTCGAGCAGACCGCGCATGCGAGCCTCAGCCTTCTCGTGCAACTCGCGAATGCGGGCAGGGGAGAGTTCCTTCTGGGCTGCGGCAAGTACCGCTCGTGACTGGTCTACGAACACCCAGCTGGAGGCCACCAGCCGCTGAAAAGCATCTCGTGCATCGCCATCGAGTGAGATTTCGCTCAAGACATCCTCGGCGCGTTCGAGACTCTCCAGGAGGGCGGCATCGATGAGTTCGGGTCGGGTGCGGAAGTGCCCGTAGAGCGTCTGACGGCCCACACCGGCCTCGGCAGCGATATCGGCTACCGACGCATCGGGGTTCTTCCGGATCGCGGTGACCGCACCTGCCAGGATCTTGGCCCGGTTGCGCAGGGCATCGGCACGCTGGTTCGCCGCGCCCCGACTCCCAGTACCAGAGCTGCCAGACCCAGTGCTCGGCCGGTCACGTGTGGCAGTGGCCTTCTTGGTCGCCATCACTCCACCTTTCATCTCAGACGGGAATGTATGAGATAGTGTAGCTGTTACAAGTCGTACTCGCATGTAGGAGTTTGCGAGTGGGTGGCCGCCAGGTCACTGCAGACGCCGCTACAGGAAGGAGCACACGCTATGAGAACGATCACTGCGACACACGGAGGAGGTGACCGGCCATGAACCAGACCGCTAACGCGCCAGCCCCCAAGGCGGGGGCGAAGCAGTGGTGGGGGCTAGCCGTGTTGGTCACCCCCTCGACGCTGCTGTTCATGATGCTCACCATTCTGTTCCTGGCCGCGCCGAACATGGCTGCCGACCTGAACCCGTCGAGCACGCAGCTGCTGTGGATTCTGGACATCTACGGCTTCGTCATGGCCGGGTTCCTGGTGGCAATGGGCGTCCTAGGCGACCGGATCGGCAAGCGGCTGCTGATGGTCATTGGGGCAGTCCTCTTCGCAGGCGTCTCGATCGCCGCGGCGTTGACGATGAGCGCGGAGTTGATGATCGTTTGGCGGGCGATTCTGGGTCTTGCTGCGGCCATGATGATCCCGGCCACCCTGGGGCTGATCTTCGTGCTCTTCGCTGATGCCAAGCAGCGCGGTGTGGCCATCGGCGTGTGGGCCGGCGGCATCTCCGCCGGTGTCGCGCTCGGCCCGCTGCTCTCGGGCCTGCTGCTGGAGGGCTTCGGCTGGCAGGCCACCTTCCTGGTCGCGGTGCCGATCATGGCCCTGGTCGTCATCGGCGCCCCGCTGCTGCTGCCCGAGCACAAGGACCCGACCGCGAAGATCGACCTGTTCAGCGCCCTGCTGCTGGTCGGCGGACTGCTGGCGATCATCTACGGCATCAAGCGCTTCGCCGCCCAGGAGCCGGCCGGCCCCTCGATCGCCCTGCTGGTCGCCGGCGCGCTGGTCGGGCTCTGGTTCGTCATCCGCCAGCTGCGGGCCGAGAAACCCCTGCTGGATGTGCGGCTGTTCGCCAACCGCACCGTCTCCGGGGCGCTGGCAGTGTTCCTGCTCTCGGCAGCGGCACTGGGTGGGGTGTACTCGCTGTTCACCCAGTACCTCCAACAGGTCCAGGAACTCTCGCCCCTGCAAGCCGGCTTGTCAATCCTCCCTGCGGCGGCGGTGCTGATCGTGGTCTCCACGCTCTCGCCGGTCTTCGCCCGGAAGTTCCGTCCCGGCAATGTGATCGCGATCGGCCTGCTCACCCAGGTGGTCGGCTACATCCTGTTCACCCAGCTCGACGCCGGCACCGGCCTTGCGCTGGTGATCGCATCCTTCGTGATCACCTACCCCGGTGTCGCCCCGTCCATGGCGCTGACCACCGATCTGGTCGTCAGCTCTGTGCCGCCGGAGAAGGCAGGCGGCGCCTCGGGGCTGGCGACCACCGCGAACGATCTGGGCATCTCCCTGGGTGTCGCAGTCATCGGCAGTGTGGGGATCGCCGCCTACCGGAACCAGATCGGCGGGCTGCTGCCCGACGGGCTGCCGGCCGACGCTTCGACGGCGGCATCGGACAGCGTCGACGGCGCGATGGCCACCGCACCAGGCCTGGACCCAGCCCTGGGCGAACAGGTCATCAGTGCCGCACAGGAGGCCTTCACTGGCGGGCTGAACACCGCCGCGATCGTCTCGGCCGTCATCGCCGCGCTGGCGGCGATCATCGCCGCCACTCGCCTGCGTCACGTTCGCCCCACCGGCGAGGCGCAGGAGGCAGAGCAGACCACCGCCAGTTGATCTATACCCATAGGGGGTATAGGCTTAAGTAAGTCGTACACGAATGGAGGAGTTAGAGATCATGGCAACCACGACTGAGTACCAGGTAACCGGCATGAGCTGCGGGCACTGCGAGGGTGCGATCCGCAGCGAGGTCTCCGAGATCGACGGGGTGAGCGGCGTAGAGGTCAGCGCCCAGACCGGGCACCTGGCCGTCACTGCCGAGTCGGCCGTCGATGATGCTGCGGTGATCGCCGCGGTTGATGAGGCCGGCTACACCGCCGTTAGGAGCTGAACATGAAGGCTCCTGCACGGCTGGGCCTGTACGGGCTGATCCTCGTGGCCGTGTTCGCCGTGGCCGGATTCACGGCGAACACGGTCGTCCCCGAGGCAACCGTGCAGGCCTGGACAGAAGAGACCCCAGAAGACCATCACGGAACAGAAGAACACGACGAAGGAGATGAGATGAACGGCGGGCGGGCTGACGAGCACAGCGGCCATGAGGCCGATGCGGCCTCCCTGGGTCTCGGCCTGGCCCAGGACGGCTACCAGCTCAGCGAGGTGAGTGCCCCCGCCGGAACCGGTGACGAGGGTGAGCTGACGTTCGCCGTTCGAGGCTCCGACGGGCACCCGGTGACCGACTTCGAACTCGATCACGAACAGGAGATGCACCTGATCGCCGTCCGGGCTGACGGGCAGCACTTCGCCCACGTCCACCCCGAACGCGACGAGGGCGGCACCTGGTCGATCCCGTGGCAGTGGGAGGCGGCCGGCACGTACCGGGTCTTCGCGGACTTCGTGCCCGCTGAAACCGGGGAGGGCCTGACCCTGTCGACCACGGTGCAGATCGACGGCGACTATGAGTCGGTTCCGGCTGAGCCTGCCGCGGAGACCTCGGTCAACGGGTTCGACGTCGCAGTCGAGGGTGACCTCGTCGCCGGTGAGGCATCCGAGCTGACGATGACTGTCACCCGCGAGGGCGAAGCGGTCACTGAGCTGGAGCCCTACCTGGGGGCGTTCGGTCACCTGGTCGCTCTGCGTGACGGGGACCTGGCCTATCTGCACGTCCACCCCCACGGGGATGCCCCCGAGTCGGGCGAGACGTCAGGTCCGGAGATCGTCTTCGAGGCCACCGCCCCGACTGAGGGCCGGTACCTGCTCTACTTGGACTTCCAGGTCGACGGGCAGGTGCATACCGCCCCGCTGGTGATCGACACCGCCAGCAGCACTGACTCTGGCGAGGGTCAGGACGGCAACGATGAAGGAGAGAACCATGACCACTGAGAGCACCAGCGCACAAGACGCTAGCGTGAATCTCGCCGGTGTTGAGCTGCAGATCGGTGGCATGACCTGCGCCTCCTGTGCCAACCGGATCGAGAAGAAGCTCAACAAACTCGACGGCGTCGAGGCGTCGGTGAACTACGCCACCGAGAAGGCCAGCGTCACCGCCCCCGAAGGCTACGACCCTGGGCTGCTGATCGCTGAGGTGGAGAAGACCGGCTACACCGCCGAGCTGCCCAGCCCCAAGGGCGAAAAGCCCAGCACGGCTGATGAGGGCGAGTCGCGTGAGGATGCCGAGATCAGGGTGCTCAAGCAGCGGCTGATCGGTGCAGCAGTGTTGGCGGTGCCGGTGATCTTGATGGCGATGATCCCGGCGCTGCAGTTCGACTTCTGGGGCTTCGCCTCCCTTGCCCTGGCCGCCCCGGTGGTGGTGTGGGCCGGCTGGCCCTTCCACAAGGCCGCCTGGGCGAACTTCAAACACGGCGCGGCCACGATGGACACCCTGATCTCGGTGGGCACCAGTGCTGCACTGATCTGGTCACTGGTCGCACTGTTCTTCGGCACCGCTGGAGACCGCGGGGTGGTCCACCCCTTCGAGCTGACCATCTCCCGTAGCGACGGACTGGGGCATATCTACCTGGAGGTCGCTGCCGGGGTGATCACCTTCGTGCTGCTGGGCCGCTACTTCGAGAAGACCTCCAAGCGCCAAGCCGGAGCTGCCCTGCGCGCCCTGCTGGAACTCGGAGCGAAGGAAGTCTCGATCCTGCGAAACGGCAAGGAAGAACGCGTTTCCATCGATGAGCTGTCGGTCGGTGACGAGTTCGTGGTCCGGCCCGGTGAGAAGATCGCCACTGACGGGGTGATCACCTCGGGCAACTCCGCCATCGACGCGTCCATGTTGACCGGCGAGTCCGTGCCGGTTGAGGTCAGCGTGGGTGACACTGTCGCCGGTGCCACGGTCAATGCAGGTGGTCGCCTGGTCGTGAAGGCCAGCCGGGTCGGCTCGGATACTCAGCTGGCGCAGATGGCGAAGATGGTCGAAGACGCCCAGTCCGGTAAGGCCGAGATCCAGCGTCTGGTCGATCGGGTCTCGGGTGTGTTCGTGCCGATCGCGATCGCTGTGGCTGTCGCCACTCTGGGCGCCTGGCTCATGGCTGGCTTCCCGGTCAGTGCCGCGTTCACCGCGACCGTGGCGGTACTGATCATCGCCTGCCCGTGCGCCATGGGCCTGGCCGCACCGACCGCGCTGCTGGTCGGCACCGGGCGGGGCGCCCAGATGGGCGTGCTCATCAAAGGCCCCGAGGTGCTGGAGTCCACGAAGAAGGTCGACACGATCGTGCTGGATAAGACCGGCACCGTCACCACCGGCAAAATGACCCTCACCGATGCGCTGCCCGCCCCAGGCGTGAGCCGTGATGAACTGCTGCGCATCGCCGGCGGCCTCGAGGACTACTCCGAACACCCCATCGCCCAGGCCATCGCCGCCGGAGCCACCGCACAGGTCGGTGAACTGCCCGCCCCGGAATCCTTCGACAACATCGAAGGCAAGGGCGTACAAGGCGTTGTCGACGGTCACGCCGTGGTCGCGGGCCGGGAGGCGCTGCTGGCTGATTGGTCGATCCACCTCGACGATGAACTCAAGGCCGCCAAGCAGGCCGCAGAGTCCGAGGGCAAGACCGCGATCACCATCGGCTGGGACGGGCAGGCACGAGGTGTGCTGGTGGTCTCGGACCAGATCAAGCCCACCAGTGCGGAGGCGATCAGCCAGTTCAAGGAGCTCGGGCTGACTCCGGTGCTGCTGACCGGGGACAACCAGACCGTGGCCGAGCAAGTCGCCGCCGCCGTCGGCATCACCGAGGTCATCGCCGAGGTGCTGCCTGCGGACAAGGTCGACGTTGTCGCCCGTCTTCAGGGTGAGGACAAGGTCGTGGCCATGGTCGGTGACGGCGTCAACGACGCCCCCGCGCTGGCCCAGGCAGACCTTGGACTGGCGATGGGCACCGGCACCGATGTCGCCATCGAGGCCGCCGATATCACCCTGGTCCGCGGTGACCTGCGGGCGGCCGCGGACGCGATCCGGCTAGCCAGGCGCACGCTGCGCACGATCAAGCAGAACCTGTTCTGGGCCTTCGGCTACAACAGCGCGGCCATCCCGATCGCGGCCTTCGGGCTGCTGAATCCGATGCTGGCCGGAGCGGCCATGGCCTTCTCCAGCGTCTCGGTGGTCTCCAACAGCCTCCGGCTACGCAGGTTCAAGGCCAAAGCCGACAACCAGAGCGTCCCGGCAGGCAGTACACCTGCCTCGGCAGGCGAACCCGCAAGGGCCTGACAACCCCCTTCTGTCATCACCAACAAGGAAAGGACACCATCCACGATGACTGCACACGACCACCACAACCACGACCACGACCACGACCACGGCAGCGCCTCTGGCGGCTGCAGCGGCCACGCCCCCAAGACCGAGGACCTCGCAAAGGCGAACAGTGACGATGTGACCGAGTGCCTGGTCATGGCCGGCACCCCGGTCATCAAGTCCGACGCTGAGGCCGCAGGCCTCTACCGCGACTACAACGGTGAGCGGTACTGGTTCTGCTGCGCGGCCTGCGGCCCGCTGTTCGACGCCGACCCCGATCGGTACGCCAACGCGGCCTGAACCGCACAGGGACACCGGATTCCGCGCTTGCCACAGCAGGTTCTGCCAGGCAAGCGCGGAATCCACCACCGGCAAGATCCCAGGCCCACATGATCGCGGAACGAGCACATAAGGGAAGGACCAGCGCGCATGACGAAGAACCTGACACTGACCTGGTCAGCCACCGCACTGACCGCGGCACTGGTGCTGGCCGGGTGCGCCTCGAGCGACAATGACGACCCGGCCGACCCCGCCCCCTCAACCGAGCACGACGACCACGGAGGTCACGACGATATGGAACACCCGGCTGACGGCGGACCGGTGCCCGAGAACATGACCGTGGCCACCGACCCCGAATACCCGGTCGGCAGTGAGGTGACGCTGACCGCCGACCACATGGAGGGCATGGACGGTGCCACCGCCACCATCGTCGGGGCGTATGAGACCTACACCTACTCGATCGACTACACCCCCACCACCGGCGGTGACCCCGTCACCGATCACCAGTGGGTCGTGCAGGAAGAACTTGAGAACCCCGGCGAGGAGCGACTGGCCGATGGCACTGAGGTCACCGTGACCGCCGACCACATGGAGGGCATGGAAGGCGTCACGGCAACGATTGCCTCCTCCACCGACGAGACCGTCTACGTCGTCGACTACGAAGCCGACGGCATGACCATGACCAACCACAAATGGGTCGTCGAAAGCGAGATCGAACCCACCAACTGAACCTGCCCCCAGCACTGCAGGCAGGACTCGAACCGAACAGGAGAAGCGAGACCGGTATGAACACCACACCTCGTGGCCACCACGATCACGGCGGTAGCCACACGATGCACGACGACCGGTCCGAACATCACGGGCACGACGACCACTCCGGTCACCACGAGCACGACGGGCATGTCGGTAACAGCGATCACGTAGCCCATGATCATCACGGTGGGCATGAGGCTCATCAGCACCACGGCGGACATGCCGACCACACGGGGCACGGCGGCCACGCCGGACATGGGGATCATGTGGGGCAGTTCCGCCGGTTGTTCTGGATCATGCTCGCCCTGGCGATCCCGGTGGTCGGCTTCAACGAGATGTTCGCCCACCTGGTCGGTTACCACCTGCCCGAGGCCGAGTGGGTGTGGTGGGTCTCCCCGATCCTGGGCACCATCGTCTACTTCTGGGGCGGTTGGCCCTTCCTGACCGGCGCCATCAGTGAGATCCGGGACCGCAAGCCCGGCATGATGCTGCTGATCGGCCTGGCCATCACGGTGGCCTTCATCGCTTCCTGGGGCGCGACCCTGCATATCCTGGATCATGAGCTGAACTTCTGGTGGGAGCTGGCCCTGCTGGTGGTCATCATGCTGCTGGGCCACTGGATCGAGATGCGTTCCCTTGCCCAGACCACCTCGGCATTGGACTCCCTGGCCGCCCTGCTGCCCGATGAGGCCGAGAAGATCGACGGCGATCAGGTCGTCAAAGTCGCCCCTGCTGAGCTCGCCGTCGGCGACGTGGTGATCGTGCGCCCGGGCTCCTCCGTGCCTGCCGATGGGAAGATCGTCGACGGTTCGGCGTCGATGGATGAGTCCATGGTCACCGGGGAGTCCAAGCCAGTACGGCGTGAGACCGGCGACCATGTGGTCGCAGGCACCGTGGCCACCGACTCCGGAGTCCGCGTCGAGGTCACCGCGATCGGGGAGGACACCGCCCTGGCCGGCATCCAGAAGCTGGTCACCGACGCTCAAGCATCGTCGTCGCGCGCGCAGAGGATCGCCGATACTGCCGCGGCCTGGCTGTTCTGGTTCGCCCTGGGCGCCGCGGTCGTCACCGCGATCACCTGGGCGCTGCTCGGGATGCCCGATGCCGCAGTGGTGCGCACCATCACCGTGCTGGTCATCGCCTGCCCCCACGCCCTGGGTCTCGCAATCCCGCTGGTGGTCTCCATCGCCACCGAACGCGCAGCCCGGGGCGGCGTGCTGATCAAGGACCGGCTGGCCCTGGAGTCGATGCGCACCGTGGACTCAGTGCTCTTCGACAAGACCGGCACCCTGACCAAGGGCGAGCCCACCGTCACCGCCGTTGCACCCACCGGGAACCGCGACGAGGAGGAGGTGCTGGCGCTGGCCGCTGCCGCCGAGGCAGATAGTGAGCATCCACTGGCACGGGCCATCACCGGAGCAGCCAAGACGAAGGAGCTCCAGGTGCCTAGGGCCTCGGACTTCTCGTCCTCCCCGGCAGTGGGGGTCAAGGCCACCGTCGAGCATGCAGGTTCACACACCGTGATCGAGGTCGGTGGCCCGTATCTGCTCGAGCAGCAGAATCGAGACGAGTTGTCGGTGGCCGATCAGTGGCGAGACGAAGGAGCGATCATCCTCCACGTCCTCGCCGACGGAGAAGTCATCGGAGCGCTGCGCCTGGCCGATGAAATCCGGCCCGAGTCCCGTGACGCTGTCGATGCCCTCCACGCCCGCGGGGTGCAGGTGGTGATGATCACCGGAGACGCCCAAGCCGTGGCAGAGACCGTCGCCAAAGACCTGGGCATCGACCGGGTCTTCGCAGGCGTCCGCCCCGAAGACAAATCAGCCAAGGTCGCCGAGCTCCAGGACGAGGGTCGCAAGGTCGCGATGGTCGGAGATGGTGTCAACGACGCCCCCGCCCTGGCCCAAGCCGATGTCGGTATCGCCATCGGCGCCGGCACCGATGTGGCCATTGGCTCCGCTGGCGTGATCCTCGCCTCCTCTGATCCGCGCTCGGTGCTCTCGGTGTTCGAACTCTCCCGTGCCAGCTACCGGAAGATGAAGCAGAACCTGTGGTGGGCCGCCGGCTACAACCTGGCCGCCGTACCGCTGGCCGCCGGCGTGTTGGCGCCGGTCGGGTTCGTGCTGCCCATGAGCATCGGCGCGATCCTCATGTCGGTCTCCACCGTCGTCGTGGCGTTGAATGCTCAGCTGCTGCGCCGCCTCGACCTCACCCCCGAAGCGAGCACCGACAGAATCCTCGACCGCTCTGAACGATAAGGACACACCATGACCACCACCGTACCCACCGTTGAAGAGGCGGCGACCGGCCACGGCTACATCAGCGACAAGAACCGCTACCTCGCCAGGCTCAAGCGAATTGAGGGCCAGACTCGTGGCATCCACCGCATGATTGACGAGGACAACTACTGCATCGACATCCTCACTCAGATCAGCGCGATCACCTCCGCGCTGAACAACGTCGCGCTGGGGTTGCTCGATGACCACCTCAAACACTGCGTCACCAACGCCATCGAAACCGATACCGCCGACGCCGAGCAGAAACTCCGCGAGGCCTCAGCCGCGATCGCACGCCTCGTGAAGTCATGAGCCAGGAGCAACAGCAATGAGCATCACCACCCGCAGCCTGCAGACCCTCGCCGAACACGGGCACCTCAGCCTCACCGTGCGACGCTGCTGCCAAACCCTCCACTGGGTCTTCACCGTGCGACTCGGCCGTAACTCCGGTGGATCGTAGAGCATGAGACCGGCATCATGGCCCCACTGTCCCCAAGAGGGCGATCCAAGCACCTAGCTTGCAGGGGCAAGGGCGCCAGAGCCCTTCGGATGCCGGATGGCAAACAGCGCTCCGACCCGATGAGCGAGTCGTGAGCGCAAATGAACAGGTGCTCTCCCACTCACCGAGTACCAGACTCAGCGGCGTCAGGTGCATCGATGAGGCGAGAGTTGGTCGAGTACCAAGTTCTCCTGGCTCGGACCCAAACGGTACATCGACCCATCGGACCATTGGCATTCGACTGCGTGAAGGTCATCATTGTACGTGATGGTTCGGCGATCTTGTTCAGTGAGTTCGGGCAGAAACCCGTGACCGTAGGTGATGTCGTCGTGCTTGGCCCCAATGTGTTGTGCGGCTCCGAACCCGAAGGGCACATCACAGTCACTACGATCTGAACCGCACTGGGATTCTTGGAGACTCCATCGTTTGGGAACCTGAGTGCTCACCACCGTTTTCAAACTAACCGAGGGTGCGGGTTCACGGAACCGGTGACTCCACGCGGGACGCCGGCCGCCAGGCGGTCGTGGCGACGATCGAGCCGAGTACGCCGATGCCGACGAGGACGAGGGCCACGGCGGGCAGGCCGATGGCGGCTCCGAGGACTCCGGCGAGGGGGTAGGTGATGAGGAAGCAGGCGTGGGAGAGGGAGAACTGCGCCGCGAACACCGCCGGACGGTTCTCCTCGCTGCTGCCCCGGCGCAGCAGCCTGGCGGACGGAGTAAGGATCGTAGAAGTCGCCGCACCGATCAGTCCCCACAAGACCAGGAGTGCGACCCATTGCCCGGTGCCGTCAGCCCAGGCGATGACCCCGGTCGCGGCGAGCAGCAGGACGGGGATGGCGATGCCGCCGGTGAGCATGACATTCCGGTCGGGCAGGGTGTCGAGGAGCTTGGGCATGCCGAGCGCGACGAGCATGGAGCCGCCCCCGTAGGCGGCGAGCATGAGCGCGACATCGGTCTGCGGGCGGCCGAGGTCGCCTTGGACGAGGACGACGGTGTTTACGATCACCATCGCCGTAGTCGTCGCGACGACGAGGTTCAGCCCCATCAGGCCGCGCAGCTCCCGGCTGGCCCAGAACGCGCGGACGCCTCTGGTGAGGCGATCGAAGAACGGCGCAGGCGGCGGGGTGGCGATGTACGGGAACCGCGTGACGATCACGAGGGTTGCCGAGGCGAGGAATCCGACGACGGTGCCGGCGAAGAGGTCCTGGAAGCTGATGACGGTCAGCAGGGCGGCGGCGAGCATCGGGCTCACCAGCGATTCCAGGTCGTAGGCCAGGCGCGACAGCGACAGGGCGCGGGTGTATTCGCCCTCGTCGGGGAGCACTGAGGGGATGACGGCCTGGAACGCGGGCGTGAACGTCGCCGACGCGGACTGCAGCAGGAAGATCAGGATGTAGATCTGCCACGCCTCGGTCACGAACGGTAGCGAGACCGCGACCCCGGCGCGGATGAGGTCGGCCCCGATCAGGAGGGGCTTACGGGGCAGGCGGGCAGTGAGCGCGGTGGTGACCGGTGAGACGGCGACATAGGCGACCATCTTGATCGTCATCGCCACCCCCCATCACGACGCCTGCGTCACCTCCGGCGATGTCGAAGGCGAGCAGCCCGAGCGCGACGGTGAGCAGGCCCGTGCCCAACAGGGCGATGATCTGCGCGCTGAACAGCTTCGCGTAGGACGGGTTGCGGAGAACGGCGAGCATGAGACGAGACCTCACAATCGAGGGCGTAAGTACGGACGGGGTACTACTGCCGGGGTGCGTGGTGGTGGGGCGGGATGTGTCCGTTCGCGACGGCGTGCTCGGCCTGCTTGATCGCCTCGACCACCAGGGCGACCGCGTGCTCGTCGGTGAGGCGGTAGAGCACGCTCGTGCCCTCCTGCCGGGTCGTGACCATTCGCGCCATCCGCAACCGCGCCAGGTGCTGCGAGACCCCGGAGGGCTTCTTCCCGACCAGCTCCGCCAGCGCGTTCACCGGCAGCTCCTCGGCCTCCCGGAGGGCGAGCACGATCCTGATCCGCGTCGGATCGGACAGCAGGCCCAGCACCTCCGCGGCGAGGTCCACGAACTCCGAGGACGGGTTCATCCCACATACCTTCTTATCTGCATCCATACGCAGATACTAACACTTGTGAGTCGAGAGTGGTGTGGCGCTTGTCTGGCTTCCTGTCCGGCTCTAGTCGGCGAGGTGGGAGTGCGGGGCTGGTATCTCTTCGTGGAACGAGAGGTGGCCGAGGGTGGCGGCGTAGCGGGATGCGCCTCCGATGAGGAGGCCGAAGGGCTCCCAGATGCGGCGCTCTTGCAAGGATACGGTCGCTGCCCAGCGACTGCGGATTCAGGCCGGCTTCTTCCAGGGGAACGTGTGGCCGGGAGCAAGCAGCCTCGGCGCGGTGTTCTGAGTGACGAACAGGGGCGGGTAGCGCGCGCCTGAGAGGCAGTAGTTGTGGAACAGGCCTCCTGGGTGGGGATGATCGGAACCGTCCTGGCGTTTCTGCTGTTCCTGCCCCAAGCACGACACACTTGGACGAACCGGGCCCGCCCCGAACGCTTGCGGGGCATCAGCCTGGCCAGCCAAGGCTGCATCATCGCCAACGCCCTGGTCTGGGGGCTCTACGCGGCATTCACTGACGCGTTCTGGACCGGAGCGCCAGGGATCATCAACGCCCCCTTAGCGGCCTGCACCATCCTTCTGCTGCTGCGCGGGCGCCGGAACACACGACCGAGAACGACATGCGATGCCTGTGCCGCGGGCATCGATCACCGGGTCTTCATCACCAATCCCGCCGGGTGGGGATCGATCATGAGCTGCACACCGGCATCCAGGCCCCACGGCGTCATCATCTTCTCCCGAGACGACGCCCGTGCACTGCGCAGACAGCGACCAGGCTAAGCACGCCAAGGCACCTCCGGTGCGGGTTGTGTGCACCTGGGCGGCATGAGAGCAGATCAGCCTGAGCAGGCCCCGGTGTCGATGCGCACCATCGTCCTAGACATCCACCCTGATGGTTCGATGCACGTCACCATCGACGGCAACCCGCTGCCACCCGAGGACGAATGGCCGTGGTCGCGATCGGCGTTCCCGCAGATCATTGACCAGGCCAGCGAGGATCGCAGCCGACCGGTTCGGGTGGAGGTCCATGAGGCCGATGGCACGAGCTTCACCGATCTGCTGCCGGCCCGGCCACCACGTCGTACACCTGAACCTGACCCGGCACCAGAACCGGCGAAGCCGCGCAAGCACCGCACCGGAGCGAAACTCATTGAGGTCACCGCAGAGGGTTTCATCCCTGGTGAGGACATCATCTGCTGCCTGATCGCCTCCCACACCGAGGCCGCACCCGATGCAGCCGCGCGGGCACTGGTGGACCTCAAACAGGTCACGAAGGCTCTCCAGACCGGGAATGGTGAGGTGGTGCTGATCGGTCGCATCTCCGGTCACATGGTCGTGCGGAGTCTGTCATGAGCACCCCGACCGGTCGCCAGTCCGGCACCTTCGGCGATGAGCTGACCAACGCGGCCATGTTCGCCCTGGTCGGATTGTTCGGGCTCGCGCTGATCCTGCGGGCCTCCGGATCGGTGGCTGCCTTCCTCACCGGCGTGGCCCAGCCCGCAGCGGGGCCGGCGGCCGGGATTGGGGTGCTGTTCAACCCCGGCGACCCCGCGACCGCTCTGGACGCGGCTGGGTTGCATCCGGTCGCCTATTGGGCGGTGACCGCGGTGATGCTCGCCGGACTGGTCGCCGCCGGGATGTGGGGGTGGGTGTGGTGGCGTCGCCGCTCCAGGAAGTCTGAGACCGATCCGCGCACCACCGCCGGGATCGCCACCCGCCACGACGTCGCCACCACCGCATCACCCACCGCACTGCTCAAACGTGCCGCGAACCTGCGCCCGTCCCTCGATAAGCCGGGGGCTTCTGATGTGGGGTACCGGCTGGGCGCGTTCCGGGGCACCGAGGTCTGGGCATCAGTGGAGGACTCGATCCTGCTGATCGGCTCACCCCGGTCTGGCAAGGGCCTGCACATTGTGATTCCGATGATCCTCGACGCGCCGGGTGCGGTGATCGCCACCAGCACCCGCCCGGACAACCTCACCGCGACCTTGCGGGCACGGGAGAAGCGCGGCCCGGTGGCGGTTTTGGATCCCCAACGGCTCGCGGAAGGGGTGCCGGCGGGGATGCGCTGGTCACCGGTACGCGGTTGTGCGGACCCGCTGACCGCGATGATCCGTGCCACCGGTCTGGCCTCAGCCACCGGCTTGTCTGCTGGTGGTGTCGAAGGTGGCGGGTTCTGGGAGGGCAAGACCCGTACCGCGCTCCAAGCCCTGCTGCACGCGGCCGCTCTCGATGGCCGGAGCCCGGCTGAGCTGTTCCGCTGGACCCTGGACCCCTCCGCGGCGGCTGAGGCGGTAGCGATCCTCACCAACTCTCCTCAGGCTGCGACGGGGTGGGCGGACTCGTTGGAGGCGATGATCGATGCCGACCCGCGCACCCGTGACTCCATCTGGCAAGGCGTGTCCCTGGCTTTGTCGGCGTTGGCTGACCCGCGGGTGTTGGATGCGGTCAGTCCCGGCCCCGGTGAGTCCTTCGATCCCGAGACCTTCATCCAAGAACGTGGCACCTTGTTCCTGCTGGCCACCGGTGCTGGGGCCGGCAACTCCGCCGCGCTAGTCGCGGCGTTGGTGGAAGATCTGGTGGAAACTGCCCGGCGGATCGCCGCCCGCTCAGCCGGCGCAAGACTCGATCCGCCGATGCTGCTGGCCCTGGATGAGATCGGCAACCTCGCACCTCTCCCGTCATTGCCGACCCTGATGGCCGAGGGAGGCGGCACCGGCATCACCACCCTGCCCGTCCTGCAATCCCTGGCTCAGGCCCGCGAGAAGTGGTCAGAGAACCAGGCCTCCGCGATATGGGACGCCTCCATCGTGAAGATCATCCTCGGCGGAGCCTCGAACTCCAAAGACCTCCAGGACCTGTCCACGTTGATCGGTGAAGGGGACGAGTACACCGACAGCGTGACCTTGGGCGATCATGGCACCCGCCAGAACCAGCGCTCCGTCCGCCGTGTGGCGATCTTCCCGCCGGACCGGCTGCACACCCTCCCCTTTGGCACCGCGGTCACCCTGCTGCGAGCAGCCCCACCGATTGTCACCGACATGCGGGCCTGGCCCGATAGGTCCGATGCTTCCCAGCTGAAGACTGACCGGGGTGAGGTCGAGACCCTGCTGCAACGGCGAGACCCGCGCTCGTAGAGGCGGATGAGGCGAGTGCACCTGGCTGGCACAGCCACCTTCTTGTGAACCGTACTGGGTGTTGTTCCGTCCTATCCGTTCAAGGAGGATTGAACTATGACCACCCACCAGAAGCCTTACCCCGCTGAGTTCCGGGACCGGGCGCTGCGGATGATGGAAGATCACCGCAGAGTGCAGGAATCCTCGCGATGGAGGGCTGCTGAAGCCACAGGTGAGAAACTCGGCGTCTCACCGCACACGCTGCATAACTGGGCCAAGCAATCACGCAGGGATGCTGGGGAAGAGCCCGGTCCCTCCAGTGATGAACTCGATGAGCTGAAGCGGCTACGGCGCGAGAACCGCGAGTTGAAGAGAGCCAATGAGATCCTGAAGTCTACTTCGGCGTTTTTCGCCGCGGAGCTCGACCGTCCCACCACGAGATGATCCGCTACATCGACACCTACAGGGATCATTTCGGGGTCGAGCGCATCTGTCGGGTCCTGGATGCGACAGAAGGTGGGTTCATCACCTCTCGGGGATACCGGGCAGCTAAGACGCGGGTCCGTTCTGCCAGGGAGCTCAAAGACGATCTGTTGATCGGCGAGATCCAGCGGATCTATGCCCAGAATTACAGCGTCTACGGAGTGCGGAAGATCTGGCACGCCCTGCGCCGTGAAGGCTGGGCCGTCGGCCGCGACCAGACTTACCGACTGATGCGCAAAGCCGGGATCACAGGAGCCGTGCGGGGACGGAAACCTCGCACCACGGTGCCCGTCCCGGTGCCAGATCATCGTCCTGATTTAGTGGAACGCAACTTCACAGCACCCGCACCTGGGGTGCTGTGGGTAGCGGATATCACCTACATCAGAACATCGGCGGGGTTCGTCTACACCGCTTTCGTCATCGATGCCTACAGCCGCAGGATCGTGGGCTGGGCGACCAGGTCTTCGATGACCACCGAGGCGCTCTCCTTAGAAGCGTTGGAACATGCTCTGGCCACCGCCAGGCGGCAGCAGAACACCGATTTGGTCCACCATTCAGATCGCGGCGGCCAATACGTTGCTGTGGCCTACACAGAGAAACTCGCTGATCACGGCATCCGACCCTCCGTTGGAACCGTAGGAGATTCCTACGACAACTCCCTGGCCGAGACCGTCAACGGGTTGTATAAGACCGAGCTGATCTACTCCCAGCCGGGTTGGCGGTCCCTGACGGAGGTGGAATTCGCCACTATGAACTGGGTTCACTGGTGGAATACCCACCGGCTGCACGAACACCTGAGGCACCAGACGCCCGCCGAGGTTGAGGCGGCCTACTATGAACACCAGCGGGAACAGACTCCCGCACCCATACCACGGAACTAAACCCAGTACGGTTCAAAGTCTGGATCATCGCCGTGTCGCTGACACTGCTGGTGATGGCCACGGCCGCCGCTGAGCCGTTCAGTCTGTTCGCCTGGGTCTCCTGGACCGCTCTGCTGGCCGCCATCGTCGCAGTCGCCTACGATTCCGCGGTGCCGACGCAATCGCAGCATCCCGCAGGCACCCCTAAGGCCCAGCTGGGCGCCAGCGGTCTTCACCGCAGGAGAGGCAGCATCACTCCCCAGTGGCCACCACCGGGCTCTTCATCGTGATCAGCTGTCCGATGGCATCGGTGTGGTCAATCGTCGCCAGGTTCGGCGCGACGTAGAACTTCTCGGTGATGTACTCCTTACTGTGCCCGCCCTGGGCAGCTGCAGCCGCAAGACCATGCTCGCGTTCGATGGCGGTCAGCACTGTCTTGCGTAGGCTGTGCGAGCGGAAGCCTCCCTGCCAGATGTGCTGCAGGTGAGGCGCTGGACTCATGGCCCACTTAACAGACCGCTCGATCTGGGAGAGGTAGTACGGATTGCCCGCACTGGTGTGGAAGACGTATTCGGACTCCACGATCTGGCTAGTCATCCGTCGCATCAATAGGGTGACCGCAAAGTCCGGCAGCGCGATGCGCAGACTCTTTCGATTCTTCGTCGGCCCGATAGCCATGCCCTTGCCCGGCACGTAGCCAGTTGAGGAGTCAATCATCACCCACGCCACGTCGTCTTCAAGATGAACCTTGTCCCAGGTCAGTGCCAGGACCTCACCGATGCGGCATCCGGTTGCCAGCATGAGATCGAGGATATCTAGGATCGGAGTCCTCCACCGGGTGGGGTGATCGCACCAAGCACGGAAGACTTCGCGGATGGCACCAAGCTCTTCAGGCTCGACGACCTTCGGTGGGGGCGAGGTGTATTCGATCTTGTCCGTCTCCCGCCCCATGTTGAACGGGAGGAGCTCGTGGGAGACAGCGTAGGCACACAGTCTCGACATGATCGTCTGCGCCCTGCGGGCGGTGGCCATCAACGATCCGTCCTTGCCTGGGATCGACCAGAGCATCTCGTTGAGCATCCCCACAGTGATCTGATCCATCGCCCATTCCCCAGCTCGGGGAAGGACATGGTTGTTCACGACGAGTCGGTCGTCATAGATGCTACGCATCGTCGGCTTGCCAGTTCTCTCACTACGTCGCTCCAGATGCTCGAACCATTGGTCGAAGACCGCAGACAACGTGATGCTCTCAGTACCCACCCGCCCGTTGATGATCTGCTTCGACAAGCGGTGCCATTTGTCGTTCAGAGCCGTCTCAGCGCGGCTCTTGCTCTTGGCCCGAGCGGTCAGTTCACGCTTGACCCCTTTGACGTCACGGTAGGAGGCTTTGGCCTTCCAGGTGCCGTCTTCCATCTTCTGGTGTGTGGTCTTTCCACGTTCACCAATCTTCAGGCGCGGTCGTGGCATGTCGATATCCCCTGTGCTGCGAGTTGTCGGAACACGTGCATAGTGTCCGGCACTCGTGCAAAAGGCTGACGAAAAACGGTCGTAAAACGGTCGCGAGGTTCTCAGCAGTCCTGTCGGTGCCGCTCTCTAGACCACTCCGAGAGGCCGGACCAGCAACCACCATCAACCGCCTAGATCCGCATAAACTCGGCGATCAGAGGCAGCGTGATCAGGCTCAGTCCGGTGCTTGTCACCAAGATCGCCGCAGCCAATCTGCCGTCGCCGTCATACTCCTCGGAGAAGATGAACACCGTGGTGGAGGACGGCATGGCCGCCATGAGGATCAGGGTCATGGCCCACACCGGTCCGAGGTGATCCAGGAACGGCAGCACCGCCAGCCATGTCAGCAGGGGCAGGGCCAGGATCTTCACCACGGTGCCCAGCAGGATGGAGCGCTTCGGCACCCCGCCGCTGCGGATGCCCTCCACCGCCGGATGCATCGCCAGGCCCACGGCGAACAGGGCCAGCGGCACCGCCGTCTGCCCCACCATGTCCACGCTCTCGGTGACCACGCCGGGGAGCCCCAACGGAGTGAGCACCAGCAGCAGCGCCGCCGCCATGGACAGCGCCACCGGGTTGATCAGCACAGCCCGCTTCACGATCGGCCACAGCCGGCGCCGCCACACGGACGGGAAGTCCCGGCACGCACCGCCGGCCCCAGCGTCCGCCGCCGTGCCGACGACGGTGCGCACCACCGGATAGCCGGTCATGTAGACCATGTTGTGCACCAGGTGGATGATGCCGGCGGCCAGTGCGGCCTCCGGACCTACGGCGCTCAAGGTGATCGGAATTCCGAAGTAGCCCACATTGCCGAAGGTCGCCGCCAGGGACGTCGGGGCCGCCCCCTCGCGGGCCCGCGGCCCCAGCAACAGCGCAATCCCGTAGGTCGCGGCAGACAGCGCCAGCGTCACCACGGCGGCGATGATCACCGCTCCGACCGGGAACCCGTGCCCCAGCGGGGCGTCCACCACGGCAGAGAAGACGAACGCCGGCAGACCGAAGTAGAACACGAAGGCGTTCAGGGCGCCCTGGGCCTGCCGGAAGCGGGCGGCGAATCCGGCCAGGAAGCCGACGACGAGCACGACGAACATCGGGGCGATCGTCATCAGCATGGAGAGCACCCTCAGATCCTAGGTCATCAGGACCTCGACGACGGCCATGCCCGCACCTCAGCTCGGCGGCTGGGTCAGAACATCGTGCCGACCGGCCGGATGAGCTCCGGGGAGTCATGGCGGACGTTGCCGACCGCCCGATCCACCTCGTGGATCCTCCAGCCGCGGGCCACCTGGACCGCATCAGTGCGCAGCGCCCCGACGGCAACCTCCATCTCCTGCTTCGACCGCTCGCCGGGGGTGATCCACTCGGCGGCGGACTGCGGGGACATCGCCAGCGGGAGGCGGTCATGGAGTCCCGCCAGCTCGGTGAGCACCGCCTCACCCTGGGCCGCCCCCTCGTCGTCAGCGGCGACCGCCGCGCCGTCGTCCTCTACGGCGCCCGTCGCGCCGTCATCGTCTGCCTCCGCCGGCTGCGGCGACGGGCCGGTGAGGATCGTCACCGAGAGCACCCAAGCGTCCTGTCCCTCGGCCTCCCGCTGCGGATCCTTCCACCATTCGTAGAGGCCGGCGAAGAGAATCAGCGGCGCCTGGGCGTCCTGGATGAAGAAGGGCGTGCGCACCGGCTTCGAGGCGCCCTCATCCTGGGTCACCTGCCATTCGTAGTACCCCTGGACAGGCACCGCGCAGCGTCTCCTGCGCACCGCAGAGCGGAAGCTGGGTTTGGAGACCACCGTCTCCGAGCGGGCGTTGAAGGTCTTCGAGCTGAACGCCGCACTCTCGGCCCAGCGGGGCAGCAGCCCCCATCGGGCGGCGTGGACCTCACGGCGCCGACCTTCGCCCTCCTCGTAGCGCTCCACCAGGATCGGCACCGTCGAGGTCGGGGCGACGTTCCAGGACAGCCGCCACGGCTGCGCGTCGTCGCCGGGAAGCTCCCCACCCAGCGACACCTCGTCCATGCCGCAGCTCTCCAGCGCGTCGACGAGCTCTCCGGCCCGCAACGCCATCACATACCGTCCACACATAGGTCCCCCTCAGCGTCGGCCTGTCGGCAGGAGCCTACGCGTTCCACCGCAGCGACAGAACCCCACCGGAGCTGCGCACCCCGAGGTCACCAGCGCACGTGCAGCGCCGTCCGGAGACCCAGCCCGGGCAGGGCGACGACGTCGGGACGACCGGCGAGCACCCCGGCCAACGGGTCATAGGCCGTGCCGGGAGAGGCGGGTGTGCTGGTCGCGTCAGAGCGCACCACGTCGAGCTCGGGATGCAGAATCTCGCGGACCACCTGCACCATCAGGTAGATGACCGCGGCCATATGCAGCACGATCCCCAGGCCATAGGCGCCCTCGATGAGGTGATGTCCCGCGCCGATCTCCCCACCCGAAGTGATCTTCGCGCTCATCAGCCAGACGGCGGCCCAATGGAAGACCTCGGCGGCCTGCCAGACCACGAACGCACGCACCCGCGGTCGGGCCAGCACCACCAGCGGGATCAGCCACATCACGAACTGCGGGGAGTAGACCTTGCCGAGCAGGATGAAGCTGGCCACGATCAGGAAGCACAGCTGCGCCATCCGAGGGCGCGTCGGCGCCGCCCAGGCCAGGTAGGCCACTCCGAGGCAGCACAGCAGGAACAATCCGTTGGAGAGCAGCGAGAAACCTTCTCCGTCGAGACCGAGCCAGCCGAAGGCCAGCCACATCGAGGAGAAGCTGACCTCCCGCTCGGAGGAGAACCGGTAGAACGTGGCCCACTGGTCGAAGGAGGTCACCATGAACGGGAGGTTCACCGCTGCCCAGGTCACCACGGCCGCCACCAGGGTGGCCGCCGCCGAGCGCAGCCGGCCCGCCCGCAGGCACAGCACCAGGACGGCGCCGAAGAAGAACAGCGGGTACAGCTTCATGGCCGCTCCCAGCCCGATCAGCACCCCTGCCCAGACGGGGCGGCCGCGGCCCCACAGCAGCAGCGCCAGCGCCCCCAGGAACACCGCCCACATGTCCCAGTTGACCGACAGTGTGAGGATGATCCCCGGTGCCAGGGCCACCAGCAGCGCATCGGACCGGCGGCGCCCCGCGGAGAACGCCGTGGCCAGGACCGTGCCCAGCCAGCAGAGCACCACCAGGGCATGGTTGAGGTCGTAGAAGGCCAGCACCCGTTCGTGGCCCTCTCCGGTGCCGGGCACGAGCATCGAGACCAGCCCTGCCACCACACCGATGAGCACCGGATACTCCATCACCTGGTCGGTCGGCACATCGTCCACGAAGGGGAAGCGTCCGTCGGCCAGGCCTCGTTCGGTGAACAGCAGGGAGAAGTCCGAATAGCACATGTGCACGTGCTGCCCCGGGTCGATCCACCCGTTGACCCGACACCACTGCACCGCCAGCACCGAGAGGGCCGCGCCCAGGACGGTGGCACCGAGCAGCAGCCACAGGATCCGGGAGGAGCGTGGCGTGGAACGGGTCTCGGCAGCAGGGGTCACCGTGGTCCTTCGTGTCGGTCGGGAGTCTGGGGGTCGGCGGACCCCTGCACAGCATCGGCCGCGGGGGCCATGGCCGCAGATCGGCTCAATTCTTGCAGGCCCACCCATCCGGCGGCGGCATTCCAGGCCTGTGAGGGTCGCCGCATGTCGAACAGCTCAGTGGTGTTCGGGTCGAAGATCAGCAGGTACACCAGATACACCACCGCGACGCCGGCGGCGATCCCCTGGACCACCGCGGTGTCGATCCACTGGGCCACCGAGAGCTGCCCGACCAGAGAGAGCAGCACCATCACGGTCAGCAGCAGGCTCACCAGCACCAGGGACCGCCCGCGATGGACGTGCACCACGGCGAACAGCGGCAGGATCCACAGCACGTACCACGGCTGGATGACAGTGGAGCTGAGCACCACCACGGTCAGCCCGACGCCGGCCCACAGCACCGGATTGCCCACCCGCGGCCGCAGCAGCATCCACGCCAGCAGCGCCGCGGAGATCAGCCGCGCCCCGGCGAAGATCCACGTCGCCGTCTGGTCCGCGTCCTGGCCCCAGACGACGCGGCCGCCAGACCGAGCCCGGTGCCGAGCAGCCCCACCGGCGCCACCGGAGCGATCGCGGACCCGGCTCCCAGGGCTGCGGTGATCCAGCCCAGCCCCACGCCGAGCATGAGCCCCGCTCCGACGAGCAGCCCGGCGGCGAGGGCGCCTGCGAACACCCATTCGCGGATCCTGGCACTGTACTGGCCGGTGATCCGAGTGGGGCCACGCAGACTCAGCAGGACCGCGAAGGGCAGCACCGTCATGGCGATGGGCTTCACGGCCACCGCCGCGGTGAGCAGCAGCACGGCATAGAGGCGCCGGCGGCGCAGCGCGCAGCACATGCCCAGCAGCATCAGACCGATCATCAGCGCATCGTTGTGCGCTGCAGGCAGGAACACCAGCAGGCTCAGCGGGTTCAGCACGCACAGCCACAGCGCCCAGGCCGGTTGGGATCCGAAGGCGCGGGCCAGCCGGGGGATCGCCACCAGCATCAGCGCGATGCCCAGTACGCTGAGCAGGCGGAACAGCGCCACCGAGATCTCCGGGATGCCGCCGGAGAGGAACCAGATGAACTGAGCCAGCAGCAGGAAGAGCGGACCATACGGAGAGGGCGACTGGGCCCACAGTCCGTCAGCGCCCTCCATGAACCAGCCCGGCAGCTCGGAGACCCCCGACTCATACGGGTTCAGCCCGGCGTGCAGCACCCGGCCCTGGGCCAGATAGGAATAGACGTCCCGGGAGAAGATGGGCACGGTGAACAGCAGCGGGGTCCCCCACAGCAGCACGGCACGGCGGATGGTCGACGTCGCGCCGTCGTGCCAGCCGCCCACCCGCTGCGACAGGCGCAGCCAGGAGCGCACCAGAAGCATGGCGCCCAGGCTCAGCAGCACCGCACAGATGATGACACCGGCAGTGGTGGTGCGCAGCGGCAGCAGCAGCGGATGCACCGCCAGCACCGACGACGGCGTCATCGCCAGCCAGCCCACACCCCAGGAGCCCACCATGATCATGAGGGAGGCGAGCAGCCCCTGACGCAACGTGTGCGAGGCGGCGGCCTCCTCGCCGCCGATCAGCCAGGCGGTGCCAGGGAACGCGCCGAGCACCTCGCGGGCGCGCCAGGCGGCCCGCGAGATCAGGGTGTCACGCACGGTCCGCCCTCCGGCCGGTCCCCCACCGTGGACGCTGGAGTCTCAGCGGCGGCAGGTTCCAGCCTTCGTAGACCACCCAGCGCGTCCCCCGGTCGAGGATCCCCATCCACAGCATGCACGCCCAGGACACGGCCAGGGACAGGGCCACCATCTGCTGGTCCATCTCCAGGAACTGCCAGATGGAGAGCTGGTCGGAGGCGCCGAACGCCAGGAAGAACGCGACCGTGAACACGACCCATTTGAACTGCCAGTCCCTCCGGATGCCGGTGACCGCGAACAGGGGCAGCAGCCAGAGCAGGTACCAGGGCTGGATGATGGGCGAGAGCACCACCAGAGCGGTGAAGGCCCAGGTCATCCGCTGGACGACGTGCCGCGGGTCGCCTCGGAACATGAGGAGAAGCACGATCACCACGGACAGCAGCCGCCCGATGAGCTTCAAGGTGTCCAGGGTCCAGTAGGTGGGGATGCCCAGCGATCCCAGCACGGTGGAGAGCATCCCGTCGGCGATCCCCAGCGGCGACCAGAAGACGCTGCCGGTCCCGGTGCCGGCCATCACGGCGAGCCAGCCGAAGCCGTATCCCTGGACGACGCCCACGGCGAGCAGCACTGTGGCCGCGATGCCGGCGGTCCAGGCCCAGTACAGGAATCGCCGTCCCCACCCGGCGGCGGGCCCGGCCCAGAGCAGCCCGATGAACGGCAGCAGCACCATGGAGATGGGCTTCATGCCGATGGAGACGACCACCAGCACCGTGGCCAGCACCCCCTGTCCACGCGCGGCTGCGTAGACCCCTGCCAGTGCGAAGCCGACCATGAGCGCGTCGTTGTGGGCCGAGGAGACGAAGCTGATGATCAGCAGCGGGTTGGCCACGGTGATCCACTGGGCGCGGGCCCCGTCGACCCCGTGCAGCGCCGCCAGCTTCGGCACGTAGACCATGATCAGCACGACGCCGGCCACACAGGCCAGCCGGAACAGCAGGATTGCGAGGTCCGGACTCTCGCCGGCCACCCGCATGACCGCCGCCTCGATCCAGAGGAACAGGGGCCCGTACGGCGTCTCGGACTCGGCCCAGAGGATGTCTGTGCCCAGGTGGAACCAGTTGTCCAGGGAGGAGACCCCGGTCGTATAGGGATCCTCGCCTGCCAGGACCAGGCGCCCTTGGCCCAGATACGCGAAGACGTCCCGGGAGAAGATCGGCAGGGTGATGATCTGCGGCAGCGTCCACAGCAGGACCGCCAGGTTGACGGTGCGCAGGCTGGAGGGTCCGAAGTCTCCCAGTGCCCGTCCCAGGCGCAGCCAGGCGCGGAACATCACCCAGCATCCCAGGGTCAGGGCAAGGGTGCAGACGATGACCCCGGCGGGCTCGGTGCGCAGCGGAATGATCCAGGGATGACGGGCGATCGGCGAGATGCTGACCAGCCAGCCGACGCCGAGGGAGCCGGCGAGGACCAGCAGCGAGCCGAGGAACCCTTCGATGAGCGGTCCGCGAGGGCCTGCCGGGCGGTGGCCGGTGCGTCCCATCTCCGCGAGACGGCGTCCGACGCGGAGTGCGGTGTCGCCGAGGGCTCCACCAGGTCTGCGCTGGGCAGAGGCGGAGTCGTCGGCGTCGGCCACGTCGGTCATCCTCACGAAGATATCACCGCCGCTGCGGCCGCTGAGGCGCCGTCCGACGGGGGCGGCGGGGATAGGGTTGAGCTGTGACTGACAACAGGACTGACACCAGGACCGAGACGGCTGCTGAGAAGAAGGCCTCGCCCGCGGGCGGGAGCGCTGCCGGAGACTGGTCCGGACGCATGGTGTGGATCGACTGCGAGATGACGGGCCTTGACCCCGACACGCATGTGTTGGTGGAGGTGGCCGCGCTGGTCACCGACAGCGAGCTGAACATCCTCGGCGACGGCGTCGACGTCGTCATCCGTCCCCCGGAGGGCTCGCTGGATCGCATGGCCCCGGTGGTGCGTCGCATGCACACCGATTCCGGCCTCCTGGAGGAGCTGGAGGGCGGGGTCAGCCTCGCTGAGGCGGAACGACGCGTGCTCGACTACGTCACGGCCTGGGTCCCCGAGGCCGGAGTCGCCCCCCTGGCCGGCAACTCCGTCCACGCGGACAAGGCGTTCCTGCGCCTGGGGATGCCGAAGCTCACCGAGCACCTGCACTACCGGATCATCGACGTCTCCACGATCAAGGAGCTGGCCGCCCGCTGGTATCCGGAAGCTCGCGACGGGGCCCCGGCGAAGACCGGCAACCACCGGGCCCTGGGTGACATCCGGGACTCCATCGAGGAGCTGAAGCACTACCGGCGCACCGTCTTCCGGGCGCTCTGAGAGTCCTCGCAGCCGATGAGGCGAACATCACACCGGCCTGCGACCGGGGTCGATGTCTCATTCACTCCGAAATGTGTGTAGACTGGTTCGCGCTGCTCGAGCGCTCCGGAGGCCCGGATCGGTCGAGCAGAGATCCGAGAAGGGCCGCCAGGCCGGGACCGGAACATGGTGGGCGTAGCTCAGCTGGTAGAGCATCGCGTTGTGGTCGCGAGGGTCGCGGGTTCAAGCCCCGTCGCTCACCCCATGTCACACGAGGTGTGAACTGCGAAGGAAGAACGCATTCCTCCGCAGTTCACACCTCGTCGTCGTTTCGGGACCTTCTTTCCTGAAGGACCGCCCCGCGTTCACCGGACTCCAGTCGCCGGTCGCCGGTCGCTCCAGGGCATCCTCACCGGACATCCTGTAGATTTCATCGTTGTACATGTCGCGCCTGCGCCGTGCCGACTCCCACGCCACACGTGGACCATGGACCCGGGCCCCGTGGGGTCTGCCTCGCCTGTCGAGGCAGTGCGGGACCACGCCGCCGACGGCAGGACGACCACGCCAGAGAGTACAGCGGGAGGGCACAGCACATGAGCGCAGGGCAAGAGGCCGCAGCGGGCCACGACCAGGACGGTCCCAGCACTTCACAGAAAGCATCGGCGGAGCACAACTGGGCCGGAAACCTGACGTACCAAGCCTCTGAGGTGGCGCATCCGCGATCTGTCGACGAGCTCCATGAGGCGATGACCCGGCCTGGACGCAAGCGCCTGCTGGGCTCGCGCCACAGCTTCAACACCATCGCCGACACCACCGGGACCCTCATCTGCCTCGACCAGATGCCCGCCGTGCTCGAGGTCCACGAGGACTCCGTCACCGTCGCCGGTGGGATGCGCTACGGGGACCTCGCCCCCGCCCTGCATCAGCAGGGCTTCGGGCTGAACAACCTGGCATCTCTGCCACACATCTCCGTGGCCGGTGCCGTGGCCACCGGCACCCACGGGTCCGGCGACCGGGTGGGCACTCTGTCCTCCGCCGTGCGATCCCTGGAGATCATGGCCCCGGACGGGTCCGTGCATACACTGCGGCGCGGCGAGCCGGACTTCGACGGCGCCGTGGTGAATCTGGGCGCACTCGGTGCGGTCATCACCGTGGAGCTGGATGTCGAGCCGACCTACGAGGTGGCCCAGACCGTATTCGAAGCACCCCGGTGGGACGCAGTGATGGAGAACCTGGACGCCGTCACCGGCCTCGGGCGCAGCGTGAGCATCTTCACCACGTGGAGCCGCACCGACGTCGCGGACCAGATGTGGGTCAAGGCTCCCGTCCCTGCCCAGGTGGACCAGGCAGAGACCGATGCGCTCGTCGAGCTGCTCGACGCCCGCGTCGCCGACGGGAAGCGCCATCCGCTGCCGGGAGTCTCGGCGGCGTCCTGCTCGGAACAGGGCGGACTGCCCGGGCCGTGGTACGACCGCCTCCCCCACTTCCAGCTGGAGTTCACACCGTCAGCAGGTGCCGAGCTGCAGAGCGAGTACCTGGTGCCCCGCCAGGACGCCGTCGAGGCATTCGAGGCGGTCCGCGGACTCGCCGACCGTATCCGACCGCTTCTGCAGGCCAATGAGATACGCACGATGCGCGGCGACGACCTGTGGTTGAGCCCCGCTTTCGCCGGTGACACCGTGGGGTTCCATTTCACCTGGCACCCCGACCAGAAAGGTGTGACAGCTCTGCTGCCAGCCCTGGAGGAAGCGTTGCCGGCCTCTGCCCGGCCGCACTGGGGCAAGCTGTTCGCTCTGGACGCCACCGCCCTGCGAGCCCGTTTCCCCCGGTGGGACGACTTCGCGCGGCTACGCCGACACTTCGACCCGGACGGGCGGCTCAGAAACGACTTTCTCGCTTCGGTAGGCCTCTGACCTGGGCCGATGAATGCCTGGCTGCACCGGAGGACAGCCGCCGACACCACTCACATGTTTTTCACAGCAAGTCAGATCACGAGACGATAACGAGCCCGGATCCGCGTCATGGCGCGGATCGTCCTCGTTTCACTGCGTGTCGGCCGGGTTGACGCAATCGTTCTGAGACCTTTTACTGGGTGGCGGACATCTTCCGTGATGTTGACGTGATCTGGACGTACCGGATCGGCGACGTCGGCGTCACGGAAGCGCAGGGGCCGACAGACTCCCCGTCACCGTCCGTTCAGTCGGCCCTGTGTACGTGATCGCGATTCGACGTGAAAGAAGCTGGACGGTGACATGACGACGGCCCGGGAGGGTCCGAGTGTCGGGGACTTCGGAGCTACTGCCTTATGCAGACCACCAAGACTTTCAAGAAGATCGTGGGCGGCGGCCTGGCTGCTGCCACCCTCGCCGGCGTCGGCGTCGCTGCGGCGGCCCCCGCCGCCAACGCCTCGGGCGTCTGGGACCAGCTGGCCCAGTGCGAGT
The DNA here is from genome assembly GCF_001758425.2 of Nesterenkonia sp. PF2B19. Classification (GTDB taxonomy): domain Bacteria; phylum Actinomycetota; class Actinomycetes; order Actinomycetales; family Micrococcaceae; genus Nesterenkonia; species Nesterenkonia aethiopica. The sequence goes on from NZ_MDSS02000011.1 coordinate 86,711, forward strand.
CCGGCGGCAACTGGTCCATCAACACCGGAAACGGCTACTACGGCGGCCTGCAGTTCTCCCTGCAGTCCTGGCAGGCAGTGGGCGGCTCCGGCTACCCGCACCAGGCCTCCAAGCAGGAGCAGATCCACCGGGCCGAGAAGCTCCAGGCCATCCAGGGCTGGGGCGCGTGGCCCGCCTGCACCGCCAGCCTCGGCATCTCCGGCAACCCGGGCACCTCCACCTCCTCCGACGCGGGCAGCGACGAGGCCCCGGCCGAGGAGACTCAGCAGGAGGCCCCGCAGCAGGAGGAGGCCCCGGCTGAGGAGACTCAGCAGGAGGCCCCGCAGCAGGAGGAGGCCCCGGCTGAGGAGACTCAGCAGGAGGCCCCGCAGCAGGAGGAGGCTCCGGCTCAGGAGACTCAGCAGGAGGCCCCGCAGCAGGAAGAGGCTCCGGCTCAGGAGGAGGCTCCGGCCCCGTCCTCCCCGTCTGCCCAGCCGAACACCGAGGTTGAGGTCTCCGACGAGACCTACACGATCGAGGCGGGCGACTCGCTGTCCTCCATCGCCGACGCCTGGGCATCGACGACTGGCAGGACCTGTGGGGCGCCAACGTCGACGGCATCGACGACCCGAACCTGATCTTCGTCGGCCAGGAGCTCAAGCTCCCGGTCTTCTGATCAGCTCTCTGATCCCCCAGGACAGCGGTTCATCCCGCTGATCCGCCGCTGCCGCAGCTGAAGGCGGCTCCCCGTAGGCTCCTGACCTGTGGGGAGCCGCCTTCAGTGTGTGTCGGGGACGAATGGCTCAGTCGAGGGCGGTCAGGGCAGCACAGCTCAGGGCAGGGCTCCATGGCTCGGTACGAGCATCACCAGCGCGCCGCCAACGCGTCAGCATGCAGGGCTCCCCCACGCAGGGTCAGCACCACACCGCCGTGCAGATCCGTCCGATACACGGCGGCACCCTCAGTCCGGAGAGCCTGCAGGATCGACGGAGCCGGATGCCCGTAGGTGTTGTCCTGTCCCACGCCGATCAGGGCGACACGGGGACTGGTGTGCTCGATGGTCTCGGTGCCGCCGTTGGCGGCTCCATGATGCGCAACCTTGATGACGTCCACATGCTCCGGCATCGCTCCGGTGAGCACCGCCAGCCGTGCGGCGTCCTCCTCGAGGTCCCCGGTCGCCAGCAGGCGCAGCGGATCCTGCGAGCCGCCCGGCGCCTGAGGCTCCGCGTGGGGGTCCTGCAGCTCGAACAGCACGACGAGCGAGTTGTCGTTCGGCTCCGGATGGTGCTGATGGGCCAACCACACCTGCCACTGCACCTCTGCGACATCGTCCGCTCCCCCGCTGTGTCCGACGACGCCCTGCTCGGCCCGCCGCACGGGCACCTCACCGAGCGCCTCGGCAAGCTCAGACTCGTGATGAGGGGCCCAGTCGGCCGTGCCGCCGTGGAGTACCTCGCCGACGTCCCGTCCTCGCACCACTCCGGGGACCCCTCCGTAGTGATCTCGATGCTCATGAGTGACGAACAGCATGTCCACGGTGCCCACACCGAGACTACTCAGGCATCTATCGGCGGCCTCCGGGTCCTCCCCCGCATCCACGACGGCGGCGGCAGTCGGCCCGGTGCGCACCACGAGCATGTCGCCCTGCCCGACATCGCACATCGCCGCCGTCCAGTCCTCAGGAGGGGCGGTGAGGCCTTCCAGGGGCGCCGGGAGCACCATGGCGGCCAAGGATCCCAGCAGGGCGGCAGACAGCCACACAAGGGCTCCTGTGCGTCGCAATGCTGCCACCCCTCCCCGGGAGGCATCTCCGACGCGCCCTCCGTCCTGCGCACTGCCGGCACCACCGGCACCGCCCGCCTCGCGCCCTCCTGCCATGAGCCGCCGGGCCAGCAGGAGCACCGTCACCACGTACAGACACACCAGGACCGTCCCGGTGAGTCCCTCCGGCCACGCAGCCAGGGCACGCGGCAGGCCCGCCGCCGTCCGGCCGATCCACCCGATGGCGGCCGCCGGAAGGGCGCACAGGCCCAG
>NZ_MDSS02000120.1 GCF_001758425.2 Nesterenkonia sp. PF2B19
CGGAGTGGATGCGGACCGGTCCAAGGTCAGGATCCCGCCGGTCGCCGCGCCTGCGGGCTCGCCTCGCTGCCGGTGCCGCAGCTCCGGCACCCACCGCAGCAGGCTGGGCGCTGCCGACCTCGGCCCGGCTGCGGACCAGTTCGACGACCTCGTCGTACTCCGGAGCGTCCATGAAGCTCTCCACGGAGACGTGGATGGCCTCCGGCTCCTGCCCGCGGGCTCGGTCGGTGAGCTGCTGCTGGGTGATCACCAGGTCGGTGTCACCGGGCAGGGCCGCCACGGCCTTGTTCGTCACTGTGACGTCCTCGATCCCGGCGTCCTTGATCTTCTTGCGCAGCACCGACGCTCCCATCGCGGAGGAGCCCATGCCGGCGTCGCAGGCGAAGATGATGGAGTTGATGCGGCCGGCGGCCTCACCGGAGGCGGCCTGCGCGGCCAGGCCGGCGAGCGCCGCGGAGGACTTGCCCTTGGCGGCCTCGGTGCGGGCCACGGCGTCGGAGAAGGAGTCCTCGGCCTGCAGGTCCCGCTTGCGGCTGGCGAGCAGAATGAACGCGGCGATGGTGAAGCTGACCGCGGCGGAGAGGATCACCGAGAGGCTGACACCGAGGTAGGAGTCCGAGGCGGTCTGGATGAGCACGGCGAAGATCGAGCCCGGCGCGGCAGGTGCCCGCAGGCCCGAGTCGAAGAGCGCGTTGGTGGCCACACCCGTGGCGCCGCCGCCGATGACGGCCAGCAGCAGGGCCGGCTTCATCAGCACATAGGGGAAGTAGACCTCGTGGATGCCGCCGGCGAACTGGATCAGCGCCGCACCCGGAGCTGTGGCCCGGGCGGCCCCGACGCCGAAGACGGTGAAGGCCATCAGCACGCCGAAGCCGGGGCCGGGGTTGGCCTCGAGCAGGAACAGGATGGATTTGCCCTCCGCCGCGGCCTCGGAGATGCCCAGCGGGGTGAGCACGCCGTGATTGATGGCGTTATTGAGGAAGAAGACCTTCGCGGGTTCGATGATGATCGAGGTCAGCGGCAGCAGACCGTTGTCCACCAGGAACCGCACCGCAGCACCGAGGACGTCCATCAGGGCGTTGACGATCGGCGCCAGGGCGAAGAAGCCGACCACGGACATCAGGAACGCCACCAGCCCGGCGGAGAACATGTTGACCAGCATCTCGAAGCCGGCCCGGATCTTGCCCTCCCACAGGGCGTCCAGGCGCTTGATCACCCAGGCGGCGAGCGGACCCATGATCATCGCGCCGATGAACATGTGGATCTCGTTGATGTCGTCCACACCCTCCGGCAACGCCGCATTGGCCTGCGCGATGAGGAAGTCCGAACCGATGATCACACCGAAGGTGGCCGTGGCGCCGACGACGGCGCCGCGGACGTCGTAGATCATCTTGCCGCCCTGGACGGCGATCAGGATGGGCAGCAGGAAGTGGATCATCGGGCCGATGATCTCGCCGAACGCATCCGTGGCCGCCGTGCCCTCGGTGAACTCGTTGACGTTCACGATCACGGCGGTGATGATCCCCCAGGCGATGAGCGCGGGGATGATGGGCATGATCATGCCCGAGAGGAAGGAGCCGAACTTCTGGACCCCCACGCGCAGACTGCCCGGTGAACTGCTCTCCGAGCTCTGCGCCGCGGGCGACGTCGACGTCGTCGTCATGGCGTATGCCTTTCGTCAGGTGCCCCGTCGGGGCGAGTGATGTGGGTGGATGAGAAGTGAGGTCAGCGGGAGCCGTCGGCGAGCGCCGCCCGGGCCGCCTCGCGCGCGTCCTGCGCGCCG
>NZ_MDSS02000121.1 GCF_001758425.2 Nesterenkonia sp. PF2B19
GGCCCGCCCGCAGGCGGCCCCTCGGCCGTCCTCTGGCGCGGCGGCTCGCCCCCAGGCTCCGCGCGGCGGATCACGGCAACCCGGTCTGGTGCGTCCGACGCCGAAGGCCAAAGTCCGCAAGGCACGCCTGCTGATCTCGAAGGTCGACCCGTGGTCGGTGCTGAAGATGAGCTTCCTGCTGTCGGTGGCGCTGGGCATCATGACGGTGGTCTGCGCGGTGATGCTGTGGTCCGTGATGGATCTGACGGGGATCTTTGACCGAGTCAACGACCTGCTGGCTCAGGTGCTGGGCACCGAGGGTGAGGGCTTTGCCATCGAGCAGATGGTGACCCTGGGCCAGATCGCCTCCTTCGCCACGATCATCGCCGTGATCAACGTGGTGCTGCTGACCGTGCTGGCGATGCTGGCAGCGATCCTCTACAACATCTCTGCCTCCCTGGTGGGTGGCATCGGTGTGACGCTGACGGATGACTGAGGCTCCGATTTGGAACCACTTCTGAAGCTGGTGTAATGTGGAGTGGTCGTCCTGAGGAGGACAGGCTCGTTGAGAGTTCATTCCCTCGGTGACGGCGTTCCAGGGCGTATAGCTCAGGCGGTTAGAGCGCATCGCTGATAACGATGAGGTCCGAGGTTCAAGTCCTCGTACGCCCACTCCTGATCCTGGATCACCGAACGACTCCGGAGCAGCAGGAATGCTCCGAGAGGAGAGTTCTATGCGACGTCTCGCTGTGACGGCCCTGCTCGTGGCCGGCATCCTCGGATATCGTCGATGGAAGCAGGCAGAAGATGGTCGTCAGGTGTGGCGAGAGGCCACGGACTCCCTCTGATCTGCGTTCCTGGTCAGGGTATGCGGTATCGACAACTTCACATCTCGCGGGGGCATGGCGCAATTGGTAGCGCATCTGCTTTGCAAGCAGAGGGTTAGGGGTTCGAGTCCCCTTGCCTCCACCGACAGAGAAGCCCCTGGGCCGGATTTCCGGTCCGGGGGCTTCTCACATCTGTGGGTGCTGGGAGTCGGACCGTCGTGGCCAGGGCAGCCATTCCGCAGAGTAGTTTCCTGAATCACAGAATATTCACAGGAAGATCACGACCCGCCTGGAGGTCACCGGGAGATGACGGCCCGGGGACATGAATGAGAGCTTTCAGGACTGGTTTCATGGGCGCTTCGGGAGAGTCACGTGACGGGCGGATCGCCGTCTTTCCAGGTCAGAAGCGCTTTAGTTTCGAGGCGCCAACCGCGATGCATGCCTTCGCGGCACAGATGGCACCAACTATAGGCCCCGGTCGTTGGTGCCGGCAACTATCACTGCCCGGTTACGGACAGGCGGCGGTGTGTGTGGCGAGAAGCCTCCAGTGGACGGCTCGTAGAAGCCTTGAGAGAACCTTGACAGAGCCCGAGCGGTTGGATTGGCTGATACGGGGACATGGCCCGACCGCGCGTCGGTGACCAGGTCTCTCGCCAACCACCTGATTGGAGAGGAAGGCATGCAAGGGGAATCCATGCATCATGCACAAGGGGGGAGACCGCGACCCCCATGGAGAGGCGTTCTGAAACGTGCTCTCGCGGTCGGTGCGGCATCGACGATCTCGGTCGGTGCTTATGCGCTGCCGGCGGCTGCGGCTGTCGATAAT
>NZ_MDSS02000122.1 GCF_001758425.2 Nesterenkonia sp. PF2B19
GGACTGACCGACGGCTCGGAGCCCGGAGGCTGCGCACGACGACGACGGCGGCCCCGGTGTCCGCAGAGCCGAGCTCCGCGGGCGCCGGCCCGCGCCGTCGTGATCCTGACCTCACCGCCGGAGCGTCACACCCCGGCCGGGACCCGGGCCAGCTCGGCGCGCACCACCGCGGTGGCGTTGACCAGATGGCGCAGCGAGGCCTCCGTCTCCTCCCAGCCGCGGGTCTTCAGGCCGCAGTCCGGGTTGGACCACACGATCTGCGGGTCCAGCACCTCGGCGGCCAGCCGCAGCCGTTCGATGAGCTCGTCCACCCCGGGCACCCGCGGCGAGTGGATGTCCCACACGCCCGGGCCGATGCCGCGGGAGAAGCCGTGCTCCGCCAGGGCGGTGACCACCTCGAAGCCGGACCGGGAGGCCTCCAGGGTGGTGACGTCGGCGTCGAGGGCGTCGATCGCGTCGATGACGGTCTCGAACTCTGAATAGCACAGGTGGGTGTGCAGCTGGGTGTCCGGCTTCGCCGCGGAGGTCGCCAGGCGGAAGGACTCCACCGACCAGCGCAGATACTCGGGGCGGTGGGCCACCTGCAGCGGCAGCAGCTCCCGCAGCGCCGGCTCGTCCACCTGGATGATCCGGGTGCCGGCGGCCTGCAGATCCTCCACCTCGTCCCGCAGGGCCAGTGCGATCTGGTCGGCCGTGGCGGCCAGCGGCTGGTCGTCGCGCACGAAGGACCAGGCCAGGATCGTCACCGGGCCGGTCAGCATGCCCTTGACGGGCCGGCGGGTCAGCGAGGCGGCGTAGCGGGTCCACTCCACGGTGATCGGGGCGGGACGGTGCACATCGCCGAAGAGGATCGGCGGGCGCAGGCAGCGGGAGCCGTAGGACTGCACCCAGCCGTGGGTGGTGGTGATGAAGCCCTCCAGGTTCTCCGCGAAGTACTGGACCATGTCATTGCGCTCCGCCTCGCCGTGCACCAGCACATCCAGACCCAGGTCCTCCTGGCGGCGGATGCAGTCGGCGATCTGCCCGCGGATGGCCTCCTCGTACCCCTGCTGGTCCAGGGCCCCTCGCCGGTGGGCGGCGCGCACCCGGCGAATCTCGGAGGTCTGCGGGAAGGAACCGATCGTGGTGGTCGGCAGCGGCGGCAGGTCCAGAGCTGCATCCTGAGCGGCCCGGCGGTGCTCGGCGGCGGCCCGGCGGCGGTCCTCCGGCAGCACCTCGTCCAGACGACGGCGCACCGCCTCCACCCGCACCTGCGGGTGCCGTTCACGCAGCCTGCGGCGGGAGGCGTCATCCGCGCGCAGCCCCTCCAGGGCGTCCGGACCTGCAGTGAGATGACCGGCCAGCGCCAGCACCTCGCCGACCTTCTGGTCCGCGAAGGCGAGCCAGCCGGCCACCTGCGGGTCCAGCTGCGTCTCGCGGGCCGCGTCATGGGGGACGTGCAGCAGCGACGTGGAGCTGCTGACCGTCACCGGGCCCTCGTGGCGCTCCCGCAGCTGGTCCAGCAGCCCGGCCGCCCGGGCCACATCGGTACGCCACACGTTCAGCCCGCCGACGACGCCAGCGGCCACGGTCCGTCCGGCAAGCGGCGCCAGGCCCTCCTTCGCCGCTGCGCGCCGCGCTCCAGGTCGAG
>NZ_MDSS02000123.1 GCF_001758425.2 Nesterenkonia sp. PF2B19
CGCCCAGGGCGCCCGACGCCAGGCCGAGGCCGGCCCCAGCTCCCAGCCGAGCAGCCGCCGTCGTGGTCCGCGCCGGGCCACCGCACCCAGCGGTGCCCCCAGCTCCCGCTGATCTCCCACATCCGTTGACCCCGGAGGGCTGGTCGCTAAACCTCGCTTCAGTGCGTGGATTCCGACCATCGCTCCGGGGTCAACTCTGTTCACCCTCACTTCATGCGCGCCGCCGCACGTCGAACACTCTCGGTGAGGCGGTCCAGCGCCGGCGTCCCGGTGGTCCAGCGCTGCCAGTGCAGATGCGCCTCGGTCGGTCCGATCTCCTGGACCACCAACAGATCCGGATGCTCACCCTCCATCACCCCGGGCGGCATCATCCCCTCCGGGATCATCCCCCAGCCCAGCCCGTGGGCGACGGCGGCGTTGTAGGCCTCCACCGACGGGATCAGATGCGTCACCCGCGGGGTGACGCCCAACCGGCGCAGCCCGCTGCGCTGCAGCGAGTCCCGGATGCTGTAGTCCACCTGCGGGACGCGCTCCCAGTCGACGACGCCGTCGGAACGCCGATGCCGGTCCAGCAGCTCTCCACTGGCCACCGGCCAATACCGCATGGTCCCCAGCGCGGTGGACCGGCAGCCGGAGACCGGCACCGGAGTCTCGGCCACCGCGGCCACCACCGTGCCGTTGCGCAGCAGCTCATGGGAGTGCTCCTGGTCCTCGGCGTGCACATGGAGCTCGACGTCGTCCCAGGTGGCAGCCTCCTGCAGCACCCGCTGGAACCAGGTGAACAGCGAGTCCGCGTTCACCGCCACCGAGAGCGTCACCACCTCGGCGGCCTCCCCGCGGAAGCCCAGACTGCGCCGGGCCTCGTCCTCCAGCAGCATCATCTGCCGAGCCGTGCGCAGCAGCACCGCCCCGGCGTCGGTGGTGCGCACCGGGATGGTGCGGGTCAGCAGCACCTGCCCGACCTCCCGTTCCAACGCCTTGATCCGCTGGGAGAAGGCGGAGCCGGAGATCCCCAGCAGCGCCGAGGCCGCCTCGAAGGTGCCCTCGTCCACGGCCAGCACGAAGGCCCGAAGATGATCGGTATTCATAGACGTCGATGATACGCGTCACATCTGAAGGACCCCTTCAGATGATGAAGAATCATGCGCTGGTGCGGATGCCTGATTCCCAGGAGCATGGTCACCATGACCGTGCTGCTGACTGGATTCCTCACCTGCCTCGCCCTCATCGTCGCGATCGGCCCGCAGAGCGCCTGGCTGCTGCGCCAGGGCCTGCTGCGCGATCGCGTGGGCCTGGCGGTGCTGTGCTGCGTGGTCGGCGACCTGCTGCTGATCGGCCTCGGCACCGCCGGGGTGGGGGCGGTCCTGGAGCACGCTCCCTGGCTGCTGCAGGTGCTGCGCTGGGCCGGGGTGGCTACCTGCTGTGGTTCGCCTGGCGGTCCTTCGCCTCGGCGGCCACGGCCCGCACAGGCCTGGACAGCGACGACGTCGGCCAGCCTGACGCCGAGCGGTCCGCCGGCCGGGTCCCGGGCGGGCGACGGCACGGCGAGCACGGCGGCCACCTCGTCAGCAGCCGGCCACGGAC
>NZ_MDSS02000124.1 GCF_001758425.2 Nesterenkonia sp. PF2B19
CAGCCCCGCCGAGGCTCCGGAGGTCGCCCTCGAGGTCCTCGACCCGGGCCTGCAGACCTTGATCCAGGACCTGGGTCGTGACGGGCTGAGCGACCTCGGGGTCTCCCGTGCCGGAGCGGCCGACGAGTCCGCCATGCGACAGGCGAACCGGCTGGTCGGCACCGCCGCCGAGGCACCGGTGCTGGAGGTGCTGCACGGCGGGCTGCGGCTACGCGCCGCACAGAGCCTGGTGCTCGCCGTGGCCGGGGCTGAGGTGCCGGTGAGCGTCACCGATGCCGACGGCGGCACCCGCACCCCCGGGATGCGGGAGCCCTTTCTGCTCACCACCGGTGACACCGTCCACCTGGGCACCCCGCGCCGGGGGCTGCGCACCGTGGTGGCCGTCCGCGGCGGGTTCGCCGCCGAACCCGTGCTGGGCAGCCTCTCGGCGGACACTATGTCCGGCTTGGGCCCCGCGCCCCTGCAGGCCGGGGATCGGCTGGGGGTCGCCGTCGCCGTCGTCGCCCCGGTGGGAGAGCCCGAGCCCACCACGCTGCCGGAGGCTGAGCCTGACGGCGCGATCCCCCTGCGCTTCACCCGCGGGCCTCGGGATGACTGGTTCGCCGAGGAGGAGATCCATCGGCTGCAGTCCCAACGCTGGAGGGTCACTCCGGAGTCCAACCGCATCGGCATCCGGCTCGGCCTGCCCGCCGCCACGGAGGGCGGCGGGGAGGACAGCGGAGAGGAGGGCGTGAAGCCCCGACCGCTGGAGCGAGTGCGCGACGGCGAGCTGCCCAGCGAAGGCGTGCCGCGCGGCTCTCTGCAGATGCCTCCGGCCGGGCTGCCCGTGCTCTTCCTCAACGACCACCCGGTGACCGGCGGCTACCCGGTGATCGGCGTCGTCATCGACGAGGACCTGCCGGCCGCGGCGCAGCTGGCCCCGGGCGACGTCGTCGCCTGCGCGCCGTCGACCCCCTGAGCCTCGAACCTGCTGATGCCGCACTCACCGCCACCGCACTCACCGCCACCGTGCCCGCTGACACCAGACCTGCCCACCGGACACCCTTCACCTGCGAGGATCCCGCATGACCACCCTGCTCATCGCCAACCGCGGAGAGATCGCCGTCCGCATCATCCGGGCCGCCGCCGAGCTCGGCCACCGCACCGTGGCCGTCTATGCCGACCAGGACGCCGCAGCTCTGCACGTGGAGCTGGCCGACGTCGCCGTCGCCCTCCAGGGCACCACCGCCGCCGAGACCTATCTGGATCAGGACAAGATCCTCGCCGCCGCGGCCGAGACCGGAGCTCAGGCGGTGCACCCCGGGTACGGGTTCCTCTCCGAGAATGCCGACTTCGCCCGCGCGGTGGAGCAGGCCGGCATGATCTGGGTCGGCCCCGCTCCGGAGACCATCGAGCAGCTCGGCGACAAAGTCGCGGCCCGGGAGCTCGCGGTGTCCGTGGGGGCGCCGCTGGCCCCCGGCACCGACGGCCCCGTCGAGGGTGCTGCCGAGGTGCGCGCCCTCGCCGCCGAGCTCGGCCTGCCCGTGGTCATCAAGGCCGCCCACGGCGGCGGCGGGCGGCGGCAGTGCGCGTGGTCGGCA
>NZ_MDSS02000125.1 GCF_001758425.2 Nesterenkonia sp. PF2B19
ATGGTCGACGAGGTCCTCTACACCCGGGCCTACGATTCCGAACAGGCTCGCCGACAGGCCCTGCAGGTCTGGGTCAACCACTACAACTATCATCGGCCCCATACCTCCTGCGGCGATCAGCCCCGGCCGCACTTGCCCCGGCGACTATCAACAACGTCATGCCCTCCTACAACTAGGCCCTCGCCATTTCGGCGACTGGGGTGATGACCTGCCCCAGGCGTCGGATCGAACGCAAGAAGACGATCAAGGGAACCCAGGACAGTTCAAGGGCCCTGGCCGGAAGACCGGCTACACCGAGCCTCGGCCTACTACTCCCTCGTGAGTGTGCGGACGTCGAGATGGGATGGACGCTAGATGAGCACGACAGGCCATGTGATCACAGCCCTGGCAGCCATACTCTCCATGGGGCGCTACCTCTGGGAACGGGCCACCGTCTGGTATCTGGACATGACAGAACCGGACCTGTGGTACTTCTGGCTGTTCCTGCCGGATCTGGTCATCTTCGCCCTGGTAGTCCTTGCTCTGGTGATGAACAGGGAGCGGATCGCTCTGCGGATCGTCATCGGGGCGCTCTCAGCAGTGGCCGTGGGACTCGCAGCCTTCGGGTACTTCTCCGGCACCAACTCGATCGGCGGCGGGTTCGCGCTGATGCTCTCCTGGCCAGCACACTTCATCGTCGGAGTGCTGCTCATCGTCACGATGTTCGCCACTCACATTTCCTCATCGCAGACGGACACGTCAGCGGCAATGGTCCACGTGATCTATAGGAAGCACAGGAGAACCCTCGATGAGGCGGTGATCCTGGCCACGGCCGACGAGCAGATCGCTAGGGACCTGGTCAGAGGCCACGAACGCGACCCCGAGTATGTCGTGGAGTGGGAGAGCCTCCCGGTGCCCGACGCCTCACAACAGGAGCTTGCCGATGGCGTCAGCATCCACCTGCTCAGCAGTGGCGGTCCGTCAGACACTCAAGCTGAAGACATCTCAGCCATAGGGCGGAGTGCCTTCATCTCCCGAGACCGGGCAGAACGGGCGCTGACAGATGCCGCTGGTGATGATTCATTAGTCGACCCTCGACTGAGGACTCTGGTCCTCGGACGCGAGCTTCCGCACCCCGTATGATTCCGCAGCCCCGGCACTCGACAACCGAGCTCAAGAGCAACAACAACACGGTCAGCAAGGGCGGAGACGACCACAGCGGTGTGCTGCTCCGAGGACTCGGATGGCTCACACGTTAAACCGGAACTCCACCACGTTCCGGAACGTAGGACCATCTGGATTGCAGCCGCTAGCGCTGAGGATCGGGCACGACGAAGCTGCTCACGGCATCCGCCTTGCGTGGGCGGCTTCCTCGAGCTTCCCGCTCGGATACTCGGTGTGCGGTCGGCACTCGCGTCCTCGGCGGGTGAGTGGAGGATGAGGCCATCTCACCAGGATCTAGGGCGTGTTGCTAAAGGGTGGAGCGTCGGTCGTCGGCGAGTCTGTCCTTGTGGCACGCAGAGAGATATCTGACGAGACCTGGGCAGTGATCGGC
>NZ_MDSS02000126.1 GCF_001758425.2 Nesterenkonia sp. PF2B19
ATGGTCGACGAGGTCCTCTACACCCGGGCCTACGATTCCGAACAGGCTCGCCGACAGGCCCTGCAGGTCTGGGTCAACCACTACAACTATCATCGGCCCCATACCTCCTGCGGCGATCAGCCCCCGGCCGCACTTGCCCCGGCGACTATCAACAACGTCATGCCCTCCTACATCTAGTCGGGCACCGGACTTCCGCTTGGGTCAGGGCAGAAGCAGCTGGAAGGCATCATGTCGCGGCGCCGGCTCCACCACGATCTGTGTCAGGTCCTCCACCGCCCACGCGGGCTCATACTCCGCGGCATGAGATCCGACGCCGAGGACCGCCATGCCGGCAGCGACCCCAGCCTCGACCCCTGCCTGCGAGTCTTCGAAGACCACACACTCCGCCGGGGCGACTCCCAGCTTCTCCGCCGCCTTCAGGAAGCCCTCCGGCGAGGGCTTGCTGGCCGTGACATCTTCCGCAGTGACCCGCAGATCAGGCATCCGCAGCCCGGCCGCACCCATTCGGGCGGCCGCCAATCGGGCATCCGCCGAGGTCACCAGCGCATGAGGAAGGCCCTCCAGTGCGCCCAGGAGAGCAGAGGCTCCCGCGATCGCGACGACCCCGTCGGCATCGACCGCCTCAGTGGCGAGCATCTCGCGGTTCTCCCGCAGATTCTCCTCCTGAGGCCGGCCAGGCAGAAGCATGGCCATGCTCTCCTGCCCCTGCCGGCCGTGGACGGTCCGGAGCACGAGCTCCGGGTCGAGCTGATGCCGCCGCGCCCAGCGCAGCCAGAGCTTCTCCACCACCGCGCGCGAGTCCACGAGCGTTCCGTCCATGTCCAGCAGGGCGGCGTGGAAGGTTCTGGCGGACGGGGAACCGGAGGTGGCCATGAAAGCTCCTGGGGTCGACGACGGACATCACCCTGGTCTCACCTTCTGGACGGCGATTGATCCTGTGTGATGCAGATCATAAGGTGCGAACGGCGCCCGAAGGGCGTCTCGGCATCCAGATGAGGAGCGCATCATGAAGACCCGGGCGACGGCGCTGATGGCAGCGACGGTCATCACCACCCTATCCGTCTCGCCCGCTGCGGCCGAGCCGCCGGACGGACCGCCCGGCCACTCTCCCCAGGCGCAGTTCACTCTGCAGGCGGATGTCCTGGACGGCGGCGAGCAGGTGACCTCCGTGACGATCGACGGACACCGCCTGAGACCGCTGGACGAAGAGTCCCTCACCACCTCCACGTTCACCGTCCACGCTGAAGCCCGGTATCCCGACGACGTCGATCTGATGGGCGAGGAGCAGACCGTGTACGCGGAGGAACGCGCGGTGACCGACGCGCAGCTGACCCCGTCCGGCGACATCCAGCTCGACCTGGAGACAGCGTTCGACCTCCCATGCGGGGGTTATTGGCCAGAATGTGTGTATGGCCCGGGCGTGTCATCCCCTTCCGGCCCAGCCTTTGCGGGTCCAGAGGCCTTCCTCAGCTATAGCTGAGGTGC
>NZ_MDSS02000127.1 GCF_001758425.2 Nesterenkonia sp. PF2B19
CCGCGCGCCGGAGTGCAGCACGAGCTCATAGGCCGTTGCCTGGACCTGGCCGAACGGGCGGCCGCCGGCGGGGACGTGCGGTGGCCGCCGTCGTCGTGGACCCGGACGGCCAGATCATCGGTGAGGGCCACAACACCCGGGAGGCCGACGCCGATCCGGCCGGCCACGCGGAGCTGATCGCCCTGCGCGAGGCCGCACGACACCGCGGCACCTGGCGCCTGGACGACTGCACGCTGGCCGTCACCCTGGAGCCGTGCCCCATGTGCGCCGGCGCCATCGTGCTCGCCCGCATCCGTCGGGTGATCTTCGGCGCCTGGGATGAGAAGGCCGGCGGGGCAGGGTCCGTGTTCGACATTCTGCGGGAGCCGCGGCTGAACCACTGGGTGGAGGTCCACCCGGAGGTGCGCGCCGAGGAGTGCTCCGCACAGCTCAGCGGGTTCTTCGCCACGCGGCTGCGGGAGGGCGGGACGGCCTCCGAGACCGAGGGCTGAGAACGAGGGCTGAGAACGAGGACTGAGGCCGGGCCCCGCCCGCGGGTGGCGGCAGGCGCGTGCCGGTCAGTCACGCGGATTGCTGAGTTGCGCGGTGCTCTCCGCAGACCCCTCCCCCGATCTCACCGTCGCCCTGGCACGTGCCGAGTCCCTGATCGCGCTGACGCCGGACTACCCCGAGCCGGGGGTGCTGTTCCGTGACATCTCTCCGCTGCTGGTGGACGCCGCCGCGCTGGAAGCTGTGACGACAGGGCTCATCCAGCCGTTCCATGGAGCCTTCGACGTCGTCGCCGGCATCGAAGCCCGCGGCTTCCTCCTGGCCGGGGCTATCGCGATCGCCGCAGGAGTGGGGACGCTGCCCATCCGCAAGGCGGGCAAGCTGCCGAACCCGGCTGCGAGCATCGAGTACCACCTGGAGTACGGCTCTGCGGTGATCGAGGCCCTCGGGGTGCTGGAGCCCGGCGCGCGGGTGCTGCTGGTCGACGACGTGCTGGCCACCGGTGGCACCCTGGCCGCCTCCCGGCAGATCATCGCCGAGCTCGGCGGCGACGTGGCCGGCGCCGCCGTCGTGCTGGAGCTCGAGGAGCTGGGCGGGCGCCGTCACGCCGGGGCCGTGCATTCACTCTTCCGCACCGGCGGCTGAGTCCGCTCCGGCCGGAGACAGCCACGATTGGAGTCCCGCGCGCATCTTCGGTAGCATCTTCAGGTCTGAGGTGACGTGTCCGAGCGGCCGAAGGTGCGACACTCGAAATGTCGTGTACGGTAACCCCGTACCGTGGGTTCAAATCCCACCGTCACCGCCAGTTTCGAAGGCCCCGGATCCTTGATGTTTCAAGGATCCGGGGCCTTCTTCATGCTCGAAACAGGGTTATTGGCCAGAATGTGTGTATGGCCCGGGCGTGTCATCCCCTTCCGGCCCAGCCTTTGCGGGTCCAGAGGCCTTCCTCAGCTATAGCTGAGGTGC
>NZ_MDSS02000128.1 GCF_001758425.2 Nesterenkonia sp. PF2B19
CCGGGGGGGGATCAGGCCGGCAGCGGCCAGGTCGGGAGTCGTCCCGGGTCTGGGCGGCGGACGGATCCTCGGCGTTGCGTCCCCGCGTCCGGCGCGCCGGCACGGACGGCGAGCCCGCCGTCGGGCAGGGAGGTGACGTCGATGGGCACGCGATAGACCTCGGTGAGCCGCTCCGAGGTCATCACCGCGGACGGAGACCCGGCCGCGACGACCCGCCCCTCCTCGAGGAGGACCACGTGATCGGCGATGTCGGCGGCCTGCTCCAGGTCATGCAGCACGACGCCGATGGTCAGGCCGTGGACGTCGGCAAGGTCCCGGATGAGGTCCAGCAGGCTCATCTGGTGCTTCAGGTCCAGGAACGTGGTGGGCTCGTCGAGCAGCAGCACGTCGGTCTGCTGGGCCAGGCAGGTGGCCAGCCAGACCCGCTGCAGCTGACCGCCGGAGAGCTCAGTGACCGGCCGGTGACGCAGATCCTCCAGCCCGGCGAGCGCCACGGCCCGTTCCACGGCCTCCGCACCTCCAGGATCGGTGCGGCGGAACCGGCCCCGGTGGGGGTGGCGTCCGAGCTCGACCACCTCGGCCACCGTCAGCCCGGTCGGCGTGGGCCGCTGCTGGGCGAGGATCGTGAGCCGCTTGGCGAAGCTGCGCGGCGAGAAGCTGGTGATGTCGACGTCGTCGAGGCTCACCTGGCCCTCGGCGTCGGCCAGTCGGCACATGCCGCGCAGCAGCGTGGTCTTGCCGCTGCCGTTGGGGCCGATCAGCGCGGTGACCCCGCCGGGCAGCAGCTGGGCGTCGACGCCGTGGACGATGCGGTGGGGCCCGTAGGACACGGACACGTCGAGGGCACGGAGCGAGGTCCGGGACGTCTGCGCCGAGTCCGGGCGCGTAAGGTTCGACAGCACGGGGTCATTTTGCACATCTGCATCTTACTCAATCAAGCATAGGTTCACCTAAGAGATGTGAGGAACGCATCCCCGAACGGGCCTCCCGAACCCCACGCACCGGCATGGATCCGCACCATGCGGGCCATTCACGGGGTCCAGATCACACGACACGACGGTGTCATATCACCCCGGCATGCCCCCTCACCGGGTGATCTCACCGGTTCGTGTCTGCGGCAGTGTGAGCGATTCGTCCCCCGCACGCGCTTCTCGTGGAGGCATGACCCCACCTCGGCGCGCCGCCGCGCCAGGCTCAGCGCACGAATCCGGCCCGGGATGTAACACGGCTGACATGTCGAGGTCCCTAGGCTTCATGCGACATCGTTGCAGGACGGGACTGCGGCGCCACGGCGTCGGCAGCTCCCCCGACGGACAGGACGAAGATGACCCTCACCGGCACCGGCTCGGCCGCTCGGGTCGGCCGCACGCGGCGCCCTCCTGTTGCCGTCCTTCCAGCCCCGGGACACGCCGCCACCGGTGG
>NZ_MDSS02000129.1 GCF_001758425.2 Nesterenkonia sp. PF2B19
GCACTGGGATTGATGGAGACTCCGGCTATAGGGATTCCACCAGCTCATTGGGTCTGATGTTGTCATCGTAGAACAGGTCCTCGAACTCAGCTGGCGGCCGGTCACCGAGGTACCCATGAAGCCGCTCAGTGTTGTGCCAATGCACCCACCCGAGAGTGGCCAGCTCCACATCTTCGACTGTCTTCCATGGACCGCGATGGGTGCGCACCGGTCCTCGGATGAGCTCGGCCTTGTAGTAACCGTTGACGGTCTCGGCCAGAGCATTGTCGTAGCTATCCCCGACGGTTCCGATCGAGGGAGTGGCCCCGATTTCGGCCAGTCTTTCGCCGTAGCGAATGGAGGTGAATTGAGATCCTGCATCGCTGTGGCACCGTAGCTGCTCGTGCCGTGGGCCTCGGGACCAGCGGGCCATCTCGATTGCGTCGAGCACCGTGTCGGTGCGCATCGTGGAGGCGACCCGCCACCCGACAATCGTGCGGCTGAAGGCATCGATGATGAAGCAGACATAGGCGACACCGGCCCAGGTCGGTACGTAGGTCAGATCGGTGACCCAGAGCCTGTTCGGCGCGATCGCGGTGAACTCGCGATTGACCAGATCCGGATGCCGCGGGGCTTCAGGATCAGGTGCGGTGGTGCGAACCTTTTTGCGCCGGAGGACACCTTCGAGGCCAGCGTGGCGCATCAGTCTGGCTGTCTGATCTCTGCCGATCTGCAGGCCGGCCCGGTTCGCAGCCTTCCAGAGCTTCCTGGCTCCATAGACCCCGTAGTTCTGGGCATGGAGGGCCACCAGCTGCGGGATCAGCTCGGCATCCCTGAGGCTCCGGGCCGAGGGGGCGCGGTTCTTTGCGGCGTAGTAGGTGCTCGTAAGCCACCTGCAGCAGAGTGCAGATGGGCTCGACTCCGAGTCGACGACCGTCGATGACGTCGTCTCTGTTGGCGTCGATGAAGGCGACTATCTCGGTGACTGGCGGTCGAGCTCCGCCCCGAAGAAAGTCGCGGCCCGCTTCAAGATCTCGTTGGCGCGCCGCAGTTCACGGTTCTCTTGTTCCAGGGCTTTCTCTCGGGCCGACTGCTCGGTGCTCTGGCCCGGGGCGTGGCCTTCATCGATGTCTGCTTGGCGGACCCAGGACCGGACTGACTCGGGGCCGTAGCCGAGCTGAGTAGCCACCCGCTTCACGGTGCCGCGGTCGGTGCCCAGCTCCTGGCGTAGCTGGCGGACCATTCGCACCGCCGCGGCCTTCTCCTGCTCGGAGTATCGGCGCGTGGTCGCGTTGCCCGGTTTGATCTCTTGTGGCATGTCTCCATCATCCTTTCCAAACGATGGAGTCTCCAAGAATCCCAGTGCGGTTCA
>NZ_MDSS02000012.1 GCF_001758425.2 Nesterenkonia sp. PF2B19
GTTGCGGGCGACGGCGCCGCCGCCGTTCGGGGCCTCGGCCGTGCCGTCGTCGGCGCGTCGCCAGCGCCAGCACGATGGTCTCGACCTTCGGCTCGACGTCGGCGATGCGCAACAGGCGCTGACGAAGTCCGGCCTCCTCAGCCCGGGACTGCTCGGCGTGGACGACCAGCGCCAACGGCGCCCGACCACCCGGGGCCACGACGTCGACTCGTTGGGCGCCGGTGAAGTCTCCGCCGAAGAGTCGGGACTCATGGATGTCCTCCACTGCCAGCGGCATCCCTCGCAGATCGATCAGTTCGTGGCTGCGGTAGGGCTTCATGCTGAGCACGCCGTGATCGTTGACCCCGAAGCTGACCCGCGTGCGCCAGTGCAGACCGTTGCTGTGACGCTCTCCGACGTCGACGACATGGATCTCCCCGTCGGCTGGGGCATGGGCCAGGGTGAGGTCCTGCAGATGGATTCCGCCGATGCGCTGCAGAGTGTCCCGGAAGACCTGGGCCTTGACGCGGCGCTGATGCTGGTCCGTGATGTGGCCGTACTCGGCTCCGCCGACCGGAAGCCGGTCCATCTCATGGGCGCGGAGTGCGTCGGCGAGCTTCCAGATGTGCCGTCGCCGGTAGTCCGAGGCCTCCAGGACCTCGACGACGTCGGCGCGCCAGAACTTGGCCTGCGGTCCTGAGTCGGTGACGCGTGCCCGGACGACTTCGCCCGGGATCGCATGCCGGACGAAGATGACCCGCCCCTCATGCCTGGCGACACAGTGACCCCCATGAGCCATCGGGCCGACGTCGAGGGTGAGCAGCTGCTGCGAATGTGTCGTGCCGGCCTGTCGTGAGGTCACCATCTCAGGACACCGCCTCTCCATCGCGCCGGTCCTCCACGACCGTCGGGCGCGTGATCATCCAGCCGACCCACAGGGCCAGGGCATAGAGGGGCAGCCCCATCACCAGGCGAGCAGTCCCGAGCGCGACGACGGCGTCCGCCAGGTACAGCGGCAGCTGGACCGCCAGCCGCAGCGCGAGCACACCGGTGACGATCCACGTGGCCAGCGCATAGCGCCTCCGACGAGCGTGGTCCTGACGCCAGGCGACGCCCTCTCCCCGGATGAAGCCGAAGAGGATCCCCAGGAACGGCCAGCGGACCGCGACGGACAGCGCGAAGCCCGCGATGTAGGCGGCGTTGGTGACGAAGCCCCACAGGTAGAAGTCACGGGCCTCGCCTGTCTGCTGGGCGACGACGGCGCACAGCACGATGACCGCCAGCCCGGACAGCGACTGCACCAGAGGGCCGCGCTGTGCCAGCCGCGCCACCGTGAAGATCAGTCCCATGAGGACCGCGACGATGGAGGAGATCAGCAGGTCCTCGGTGATGACGAACACCGTGAGGAACGCCGCCGCGGGCAGAGAAGCTTCGACAAGGCCCCGCACGCCCCCGATGGAGGACATCACGTCGAGCGAGCCGTCCTCACGGGTGCGCAGCCGGGAGCCCGCCGACTCGGCGAGCCGCTCCCCGATCTCGTCCGGGCCGGCCGCATCCTGAACCTGATCGCCCCGACGGTCCGACGGATCGTCCTGCCCCGGGCCCCCGGCGCTCCCGAGCCTCCCGGCATCGGGAGTCGCGGCATCGGGAGTCGCGGCATCAGGGGTCGCTCCCCCGGTCATGAGCGTCTCGGGCGCTGCGGGCGGTGACGTCTCGTCCCGCGCCGCACGCTCCTCCGAGCTGCCCGGCGTCCCCGCCCTGCCCGGTGAATCAGTCATCACAGCCGCCTGCGCCTCCCCTGTGCGTGGTCCCCTGGTCTTCATCGGCCGTCCCTCGACCGCCTGTCGCCGCCTCGTCCGCCAGCGAGATCAGGCCTGCTGCGGCCCCTCGGAGCCGGCCGCTGCGCCTCCTGCCGACCTCCGCTGCTGCGGTCGGACACCGTTGGCACGGGCGCCGCTCTGGTCCCCTTCTCCACTGCCGACCGCGGCAGCGCCGGGATTCGGCCCTGGTGCGGCGTCCCGACGCTGCGCCGGGTTCCGCGGCAGCACCACCCGGCGTGCGCCTTCGGGCGGCCGCAGCGGCCAGCAGCTCGCGAGGCGGCAGCGGGTCGTCGCCGCGCACGACGACGAGCCGAGAGAAGAGATCCTCGACGTCACGAGCGGCCTGAGGGTCGATCGCCCCCCGCCCGCCGACGACACCGCGCAGGAACCAGCGGTTCCCCTCGAATCCGATGAAACGAGCCACGCGCCAGCCGGCCCGGCCGTCCTTCAGCGTGGTCGGGACACGGGCGGCGAGCTCCTTGCCGAAGCGGCCGTCGAGCTGCTTGATCCGCCCCTTCTGCCTCACCACGGAGTCTTGGATCTGTTCCCGCACCTCATCCCACGTGCCTCCCGACTTGGGCGCGGAGAACGGCTGGATCTGGATGCTGGCCTGTCCCACCGAGATCGTCAGGGCCACGACACGTTTGGTCTTCTGATCGATGTCCAGGCGTACCTTCTGTTCCTTGCCCGCCGGCACCAGGACCGCGCCGAAGTCGATGTAGCCCTTGGTGGTCTCCACCTCCGTGACGTCGTAGGGCCCCCCGCCTTCGATGCGTTCCGAGGCGTCCTCAGAGTTGTCCTCAGTGGCACCGTCGGACGCGCTGTCGGACGCGCCGCCGGTCTCGGAACCGGCGGCCGCCGAATCCTGCGGCACCGACTCCTGCGGCGCTGGTGCCGTCGCGGACTGCTGCTCGGGGGCCGCGGAACTCTCCGTGGTCTCCTCCTGGGCAGGGCTCGTGGGGGAGGTCTCCTCCTCGCGGAGCGCCGCTCTGATGGTGGCGGGCTTGGCCTTCTCCGCCCCTTGGGACTTCTTCCGTCGTCCGAAGATCATGCTGAAGTTCCTCTTATCCCTCGAGAGTCACGTGCCGGTGGAGCCGAAGCCGCCTGCGCCGCGGTCGCTGTCCTCCAGCTGGTCCACAGGCACGAATTCAGCCTGGTCCACACGCTGGAGGACGAGCTGCGCGATGCGGTCTCCGCGACGGAAGCTCACCGGAGTCGAACGGTCGGTGTTCAGCAGACACACCTTGAGCTCTCCACGATACCCAGCATCGATGGTTCCCGGCGTGTTGACAAGGGTGATTCCGTGTTTCACCGCCAGTCCGCTGCGGGGGTGCACCAGCCCGACCCAGCCCTGCGGGATCGCGACGGCCACCCCGGTCGGCACGAGGCGACGTGCACCCGGCTCCAGCGTGAAGTCCTCGGCGCTGACCAGGTCCGCTCCGGCGTCGCCCGGGTGGGCATAGCCGGGAAGCGGAAGGTCCGGATCAAGACGCCGGATCGGCACCCGGATCCTGCCGGGCGCCGAGCCGGTCGGCATCTGGCCGGCGTCGTGCTCCTTCGTAGACGTGGTCATCGGGGCTGCTTCTCCTCGTGGTCTGCGGGCTGGGGCCTGGTCCCGCCCATGACGGGCTGGTCCAGTGACCCCTCGAGTCTACTCATCCGGCCTGACATTCCAGCCGGCCGGGGATTCCCTCTGGGCCGAGCTCCCATCCGGCAGGGCGTCACCGTCGGCGGTTCCGGCCCACCGGAGGTTCCGTGAGAAGCTGGTGGTCATGACGACGCATTCTCCGAGCTACTCCGAGAAGCTCTGGCCGGCGTGGTGGATCTGGCTCGCCGCGGTCATCATCGGAGCCTCCGTCTCGCTCATCTTCTTCCCCATCTCCGTCGGGCTCGGCGCGACCGCCATGGTCATCGGAGTCGGACTGCTGCTGTTCGCCCTGATCATCACCACCCCTCGGATCGAGATCACCGAAGGGTGGCTGAGCGCCGGCCGAGCCCGGATCGAGCGCACCCACGTCGGCGCCGTCGTGGCCCATCGCGCCCAGGCGGCACGTGAGCAGCTCGGCCCCGGCTTCGACGCACGGGCCTATCAGTGCATCCGTGGGTGGATCGATCCCGTGGTGACCATTCAGATCACCGATCCCCAGGACGCCACGCCGTATTGGATCGTCTCCACCCGACGCCCGGAGGCGGTCCTCGCCGCGCTCGGTTCCGAGGAGCCGGTCCGCCAGACCGGGCTCAGCGTCACGGACTGACCGCCCGAACCGACCCCGCGCGGCCCAGGCACACGGAGGCCCCGTTCCGGACCATGGTCCGGAACGGGGCCTCCGTGCTGCAACGATGTGGCCGACCGAGATCGCCGTTCAGCTGTCGCAGTCCTTGCAGATGAACATCCCGTTCTCCTCGCGGGACACCTGGGACCGGTGGCGGACCAGGAAGCATTCGCCGCATGTGAACTCGTCAGACTGGGCGGGCAGCACCCGCACCTGCAGCTCCTCGTCGGAGAGGTCAGCGCCGGGGAGCTCGAACCCTTCGGCCGCCTCCGCCTCGTCTTCGTCCACGACGGCGGACTGGCGATTGGTCTGCTGATTCTTCAGTTCCTCGATGGAGTCTTCGTTGACGTCGTCGTCGTTCTTGCGCGGCGCATCGTAGTCGGTTGCCATGAGGGTCGCTCCACACTCCGAAAGTCGAATTCGAATCGCTCGGACACCAGCCTCCACCGGTCCCCCAAGCGCGATTTGTCGCACAGATTGTGTCGCATCGAGCCAGCTCCGCCAAATCGGCGGCGACACATTGAGCCGAGGGCGGACGACGGGCCGGCTCGGGGCCCCGAAACCGTCGCTGAGGCGGCGAGCCGGGGCCGCCCGGAGCCGGCGCCACGCAGCTCCTCACGGGCTCCGCGACCCCAAGGTTCAAGTTCCGCTGAACCGGGAGCGGGAGCTCCACGCCCTCCCCGCGCTACAGTGACCCCTGGACCAGTCCACCCGGAGGGCGGCGCGGCGCCGACCGCACCCGTCCCGAAGACTACTGCCGGCCACAGGCGGGAGGAAGCACAGATGCAGCAGCTGCGGATCATGGGCGTGACCGAGGACGACTCCGACGAACTGCTCGTCCTCGCCGACGACCAGGGTCAGGAGTTCGCCCTGCCCGTGGACGACGCGCTGCGCGCGGCCGTGGGACGGAAGTCCACCCGCCCGCCGCACCTCACGACGCGCGCCGAAGACGCCCGGGCGCCCATGACGGTGCGGGAGGTGCAGGCCCGGCTCCGTGCAGGGGCCACCGTGGAGCAGATGGTCGCAGAGTCTGGCCTTGACCCGGCCCGAGTGGAACGCTACGCAGGGCCCGTCCAGGCCGAGCGCGCCTATGTCGCCGAACTGGCCCGCAGCACGGCGATCGCCCCGCCGTCCTCGGCCGAACAGCACCGGATCGCGTTCGGTGACGCCCCCGCCACCCTCGAAGCGATGGCGCTGGTCCGCCTGCGGTCCCTCGGCGTCGACCTGACCTCCCTGGCGTGGGACGCCTGGCGACGCCAGGACGGCAGCTGGCAGGTCGTCTGCTGGTTCTCCCCCGATGACGAAGCCGCCGCCCGCGCTCGTGTCGACGCCGAACCGCCCGCTGAATGGGTCTTCTCTCCGGAGTCTCGCCATCTGCGAGCGGTCGGTCCCTGGGCCCAGACGCTGAGCAGCCTCCCTCCGGAGACCGGCGCCCGCCGCGGTCCGCGGCGACTGACCGCAGTGGACGCCCCCTTCGACGTCGAGTCCGTGGCGGACTCGGCGGCGCAGCGATCGGATCGTGGCACCGGCAGGCCGGCGGCGACGACGCCGGCCCCGGTGCCCGCAGACCAGCAGGACACCTCGCCGCTGCTTCCCGCTCTCCGGACGCCCCGGCAGGCCCCACGGGCGAAGGCGACGAGCATCAGGACCTCCTCGACGTCCTGCGCGCTCGGCGGGGTCGTCGGTTGGGCGCGGACGAGGACGCCGATGACAGGCTCGCCCTCATGCTCACGCGCGACGAACAGCCCAGCGGCCAGGACACGCCCCGACTGCGCGCGGTCGAGTCGGCGCAGACCGGTCAGGGGGAGGACGATCAGCAGGCTCCCCGCGACGATGAGCGCACGGAGTCCCCCGACGTAGACAGCCCCGACGGCACCGACGCCTGGGGGTTCAGCTATGCCGACAGCGAGTCACCGGTCGACGTCGACTCCTCCGACCGGACCACGCGGCGGCGCAGGGCGCGCCCGACACCTCAGAGGGGGCCGGCGCCCCGGCGAAGGAGCCGACCCCCGGCGAGGATCCGGCATCGGCCGGATCCGCACAGAGCGACGGCGACGCCGCCACCCGCCAGCGGGACGCCGGCAGCACCGAAGACGCCGCGCCCGCCCACGCCCCGAAGCCGAAGCGCTCCGGCTCCCGCCGCCCCAGCATGCCTCGCTGGGACGACATCCTCTTTGGCTCGAAGGGCGACTGACGACCGGCAGACGGTCGCACAGGGATCGGTCGCACGTCCCCACGGGACTCAGCCGAAGGCGCGCCCGGTCAGCGAGAGCAGCGGGACCTTGACCTCCACGTCGGTCAGCGATCCGTGCTGGCCCACCATGGTCAGTGGATCCGGGCCCGTCCGGGCCACGTGATAGAGCGCGATCGGACCGTGCACGGCCACCAGGAGATCACCGATGCGGGGGCGCACCCGGTCCTCCACGGGACCGAACCATCCCGCGTCCACCGCCTCGTCGCGCGTGGCGATCCACGCCTGGTCGCCGAAGCGCTCCTCCCACGCCTCATGCACCTGGCGGCGCACGGCGGCGGAAGCATGCTGATCGAAGTACAGATGCACGAACCGCGGCTCGCCGCCGGTGTGCCGGACGCCGCGCAGCAGCGCCTCCTCTGCGCTGAAGTCCAGCCGGCCCTCCGGGGCGATGTCCAGCATGCCGTGGTCTGCGGTCAGCAGCACCGAGAGCTGGTCGCCGAACCTCTCACGCAGCCGCGTGACGAACGTCTCGGCCTCCCGGTCCAGACTCTCCAGCGCGCGCACCCACTCGGGTGAGTCCACCCCGTATCGGTGCCCGGTCTTGTCCAGTTCGTCCACGTAGAGATACATCAGCAGCGGCTGCGGAGACCCCTGGCGCACTCCCCCGGTGGCGGGACGATGACCGGTGATCGCATCAGCCGCCAACCGGAACCGCGCGTCCAAGTGGGTGGCCCCGAGGAACTCACCTCCGGAGAGCACGGCCTGCGTCAGGGCGGAGTCGGCGAATTTGGGACGCGAGACGGTCAGCACCCGAGCGCCCGCACGCTCGGCGCGCCGCAGCACCGGCTCGTGGGGCTGCCAACGGGCCGGATCCACCGCGGGATCCCACCCGCCGAGCATGTTGACCACCCGGTCCAGCCACGGCGCGAGGACGTCGTAGCCGACCAGGCCGTGACGGCCCGGGGGTTCTCCCGTGCCCAAGGAGGCGATGGAGGCGGCGGTCGTCGCGGGGGCGGCGGCGTCCAGCACCCGTCCGGTGGCGCTGCTCCGCCATGCAGAGGCGAGGAACCGGGCGTGCCCGCTGTGCCGGGCGATGAGCTCGTCCCCCAGCCCGTCGACCATGAGGACCACGGTGAGGCTCGCCTCGGGCAGCCCGAGCCTGTCGAGGAATCCGTCAAGGCCGAGCGACGCCGCCGCCGAGGGCATCACGTGACGGATGTGGGCACCGTCATAGGCCGGGGCGAGAGCGGCCAGCTCACGGGCACGAGCGGTCATCAGGGTCTTCCTTCCGGAGTGGGCGGTGCGCTGCCGCGTCACCAGAGGGTCGGGTGCGGGAGGACGACGGTCAGCGGGCGTGACGCACACAGGCTCGACGCAGCGCCCGGACGAAGCTGCGGGCCTCCTCCACGGCGGTGTCTCCTTCGGCGGTGGCGGCGATGCGGAGCACGATGTCCTCGGGCACGACGGTGCCGTCGTCGCCGTGGTCAGCCATGCAGTCCGGGTCTCCGCAGTGCACCGGCGCCGTCTCGAAGCGCGCGCCGCCGGTCCAGTTCATGTTCAGCGTCACCTCCGCCAGTCCCCGCTCCGGACGGAAGCTCTCCGGGCGTCGGTGCACCTCGGAGAGGATCACCGAACGGATTCGGCTGACGGGGACGACCTCCGTGGAGATGCGCGCCACCGTGTCGGTCCGACCGGCGGTCCCGGCGTCGTCGGCCTCCACGTCGTGGTCGTCCAGATGGGCGACGACGATCACGTCCTCGGCCAGCGCCAGCACGGTGATGTGCCGGTGCACCTCCTCCATGTCGAAGTGGGTGTCCACATGGACGATCTGGTGCGTAGGCTCGCGGCCGTCCAGGGCGTCGGTCACCGTATGGTGCACAAGCGTGGGGTAGAAGCCGCCGCGCTCGATCGCCGCGCGCAGCGAGAGTGTCGAAGAGGGCGCGGAGTCGTCATGGCTGAAGGTCATGGAAACCATGCTAGCCCTCCCTCGATTCGCTAGCCCGGTTCACCTGCTGGATAATGGAGCGGTGCCAGGAAACGCGACTTTTCACCACCGCAACGCCGCCCTGCTCTCTGTGGCCGAGGTCCAAGCCCCGGTCCCTCTGACCTCCAAGGACATCGACCGCCGCCTGGCCGACGCCTGAAGCGGCTGAAGCTCCCCCAGGGCCTCCTGCAGCGGGTCGCAGGCGTGAAGACCCGCCGCAACTGGGAGAAGGCGGGAGACGTGCGCGCCGGCACGGTGGAGGCCGGGCGTCGGGCCCTCCAGGCCGCCGGCGTCCCCGCAGCCGACGTCTCGGTGATGATCAACACCTCGGTGACCCGCGAGCATCTCGAGCCCTCCGTCGCCGTGGGAGTCCACCACGACCTGGGTCTGCCCAGCTCCGCGATGAACTTCGACATCACCAACGCCTGCCTGGGCTTCGTCAATGCGATGACCCTGGCCAGCTCCATGATCGACGCCGGGCAGGCGACCTATGTGCTGATCGTCAACGGCGAGGACGCCAAGAAGGTCCAGGACGCGACCGTGGAGCGCATCAGCAGCCTCGAATCGATGGTCAGCCGCGAGGACTTCATGTCGGAGTTCGCGTCCCTGACCCTGGGCTCCGGCGCGGCGGCGGCGGTCGTGGGCCCTGCCGACCGGCACCCCGAGGGGCACCGGATCGTCGGTGGTGTGACTCGGGCTGCGACCCAGCACCACGGCCTGTGCGTCGGTGACCATCGCGGCATGTTCACTGACTCCCGCGGCCTGCTCGACGGCGGCCTCGAGCTCGTCATGGATGCCTGGCAGGACGCCAAGGAGCACTTCGACTGGGATGCCATGGACGCCTACGTGACCCACCAGGTGTCGTCACTGCACACCGCGTCGATCATCAAGGCCGCCAAGCTCGACAAGAAGCGCGTCCCGGTGACCTATCCCGAGCTGGGCAACGTGGGGCCCGCCTCGCTGCCGATCACCCTGGCTCGAGAGTCCGCCTCCCTGTCCTCCGGTTCCCGGGTGCTCTGCATGGGCGTCGGCTCCGGACTCAACACGGCGATGCTGGAGATCATCTGGTGAGGGCTCCCCGGATCCGACACCGCCCGCTGCCCGCAGCACCCGCCCAGCTGCCGCCGAAGGGGCTGCCGGGGCTCGATCCTGCCTGGTCACGGCTGGTGGCGGCCCGGACCGTCGACGGCACCCGTACCTTCCACGTCCTGGACACCGGCCCGATCCTGGCTGCCCGGGGCATCCCCGTGCGGGGCACGATCCTGGCCGTCCACGGCAACCCGACCTGGTCCTACCTGTGGCGAGGGCTCGTCGCTGAGTCGCTGCGGCAGGCAGAGGCCGACACCGCCGGCGGGTGGCGCATCATCGCCCCCGACCAGCTGGACATGGGCTACTCCGAGCGCCTGTGCCACGCCGGCGCCCCGCGCACCCTGACGGGCGCGGATCCGGATGAATGCGGATATCGCCGGATGGCGCAGCGGCTCGACGACCTGGACGCCTGATGGACGCCCTCGACGTCGACACGGCCCTTCCTCTGGTGACGCTGGGCCACGACTGGGGCGGCGTCATCTCCCTGGGCTGGGCCACGCGCCATCCCTACGACGTCGACGCCGCCGCGACGCTGAACACCGCAGTGGACCATCCGGTGGACGAGCCCGTCCCGGCCGCGCTGCGCGCGGCCACCGCACCGGGCCTGCTGAGCGCCTCCACCGTGGAGACCCGAGGGTTCCTCGGGGTCACGCTGTCCCTGGCGGAAGGGCGCCTCGACCGTGAGGTCCATGCCGCCTACTCGGCCCCGTACCGGAGCCGCGATCGGCGCGGGGGCATCGGCGGGTTCGTGGCGGACATCCCCGCCTCCGCAGACCACGTCTCCCGCGGGACGCTGGAGGAGGTCTCCTCGGCCCTGACCCGATGGGACAAGCCCACGCTGCTGCTCTGGGGGCCGAAGGACCCGGTCTTCCAAGAACGCCATCTGGCGGATCTGCAGGAGCGCATCCCCCATGCCGACCTGCACCGCTTCGAGGGTGCCGGCCACCTGGTGGCGGAGGACCGAGACATCGCAGCACCGCTGCTGACCTGGCTCGACGGCATGGACCGGCGCGACGGACGTCTCCGCCCGGAGGACTCGACCCGCCGCTCCCCCGCCCCGGCCGCCGCGGTGCACGGTCTGCACGCTCAGCTTGATGAGATGACGGCGAGCTGGCGGCGGAAGTCCCCCGCAGTGGTGGACATGACCTCCCAGGACCCGACGGCGCTCAGCTGGCAGGAGCTCTCCTCGCAGATCGACGCGCTCGCTCGCGGGCTCAGCGAGCTCGGCGTCTCCCGGGGCGACAGGGTGTCCCTGCTGGTCCCGCCCGGCAACGACCTGACCGTGGTGCTCTACGCCTGCCTGCGCATCGGGGCGGTGGCCGTCGTCGCCGACGCAGGCCTCGGCGTGAGGGGCATGACGCGGGCCGCCCGCAGCGAAGCGGCCGGACTGGATCATCGGCGCCACCCCCGGCCTGGCCCTGGCCCGGACCTTCGGCTGGCCCGGTCGGCGGATCAGCGTCCAGGCGCTCTCACACCGCCAGGCACGCCTGCTCGGCACCGTGGCCTCGGTGGAGCGGCTGCTGCGCAGCCACGTGGAGGGTCTCCCGACGTCCCCCACCCGGCCCCCGAGGACGAGGCGGCGGTGCTGTTCACCTCCGGCTCCACCGGACCGGCCAAGGGCGTGGTGTACACCCACGGACGGCTCGCCGCCCTCGTGGCGCTGCTGCGGCGCCAGTTCGACGTGACGCCCGGCTCGTCGCTGATCGCCGGTTTCGCGCCGTTCGCGCTGCTCGGCCCGGCCATCGGAGCCACCTCGGTGACCCCGGACATGTCGGTGACACGGCCTGCCACGCTCACCGCTGACGCCGTCGCTCAGGCGGCGATGACGGGTGAGGCCACGATGTTCTTCGGCTCCCCCGCGGCGCTGCGCAACGTCGTGGCGACCGCGCCCGAGCTCCAGGCGGACCAGCGAGCCGCCCTGGGACGGATCTCACTGGTCCTCTCGGCCGGGGCACCGGTCCATCCGGATCTGTTGGACGCCGTCCAGGAGCTCTTCCCCTCCGCAGAGATCCATACGCCCTATGGCATGACCGAGGGGCTCCTGCAGGCGGACATCGACCGTGACGGAGTGCATGAGGCGATGGCCACCGGACAGAGCGGAGTATGCGTGGGCCAGCCTGTGGCGGGCGTGCGGCTGGCCCTGGCGCCGCTCGATCCCGCAGGCCGTCCGGCGGAGGAGCTCACCGTGCTGGACGACCCCGTCCAGCCCGCCGCCGTCGGCGTCCTCTCCGAGATCGTCGTCTCTGCCGCGCATCTGAAGGCCGGCTACGACCGGCTCTGGCAGACGGACCGGGCCAGCAGTCGGGACACCGCCGAAGGCCTGCTGTGGCACCGCACCCACGACGTCGGCCATGTCGACTCCTCAGGGCGCCTGTGGATCGAGGGGCGCCTGCAGCACGTGATCACCACCCCCGATGGTCCGGTAGGCCCCGGCACGGTGGAGACCCCGGTGGACGCCCTCGACGAGGTGGCCCGCAGCGCTGCCGTCGGCGTCGGGCCGTCCGGCACCCAGGCCGTCGTCGTCATCGTGGAGCCGGACGGTCCGGACCGGCCCCTGCGCACCGGTCGGTCCCCGCTGGCCTCGCCGGAGTTCGCCTCCGCAGTGCGCCATGCCGCCGGTGACGTCCCGGTCTCGGCCGTGCTCGTCCTCGACGAACTGCCCACCGACATCCGCCACAATTCGAAGATCGACCGCACCCGTCTGGCCCTCTGGGCCGAGAAGGCTCTGACCGGGAGGAGGCCCGGCACCCCGTGAGTGAGACCACCCCCTCAGCTTCGCGTCCCGCCGAGATCCTGCCCGGCTCCCGGGTCCTGCTCACCGGCGCCTCCGGGCTGCTCGGCGGAAGCGTCGCCCGACGACTGGCGCAGGACGGCTATGAGGTGACCACCCTGCAGCGCAGCGCCTCGGGACTCGACGAGGTCCGTGACGTGCGTGGCTCGCTGACCGACCACGCCCTGGTGGCCCAGGCGATGGCCGGTCAGGACGCCGTCATCCACATGGCGGCCAAGGTGTCGGTCTCGGGCCGCCGCCAGGACTTCGTCGACGTCAACATCCACGGCACCGAGAACGTCCTCGACGCGGCCGAGGCCGCCGGCGTGGAGCATCTGCTGCATGTCTCGTCTCCGTCGGTCGCCCATGCCGGCACCTCCCTGGTCGGGGAAGGCGCCGGAGACCCCGACGCGACCGCGGTCCTCGGCCACTATGCCCGCACCAAAGCTGAGGCCGAGCTGCTGGTCCAGGCGCGTGCGGCGGCGGGCATGAAGGTGCTGGTCATCCGTCCGCACCTGATCTGGGGCCCCGGGGACGGCCAGCTGACCCGCCGCGTGGTCGACCGCGCCCGCTCCGGCCGTCTGCCGCTGTTGGGCTCGGGCGCGGCCCCTGGTGGACACCCTCTACATCGACACGCTGGTGGACGCCTTCGCCGCCGGGCTGCGTCGGCTGCCTCAGATCCACGGCCGCCGACTGGTGCTGACCAACGGCGAACCGCGACCGATCGGCGAGCTCCTGATGGGCATCGCGGAGGCGGGCGGCGCGCGTCGTCCGCGGCTCCGCGTGGCCCCGGCGGTGGCGAAGGCGGCCGGACTGGCCGTGGAGAAGATCTGGGGCCTGGCGGAACGGGTCGCCGGTGACCTCGACGACGAACCTCCGATGACGAAGTTCCTGGCGGAGCAGCTCTCCACCGCCCACTGGTTCGACCAGCGGGAGACCCGGGCGGCCCTCGACTGGACCCCGGCGATCAGCATCGACGACGGCCTGGCCCTCCTGGCGGAGCACGTCCGCCGCACCGGCGGAGTCTGAGCCCACCGGCGCGGCCTCCGACTCAGGAGCTCGCGCTGGAACACCGCGCAGGAACGCCGCGCTGGAACACCCCGCAGGGTCACCCCACCGGAGTCTCCATCCGCAGGGCCGCCACCAGGCTGCGGTACAGCTGGGAGCTGGTCAGCAGCTGCCCGTGGGTGCCCTCATCAACGATGCGCCCTCCGTCCATCACGAGGATGCGGTCCGCGTCGACCACGGTCGAGAGCCGGTGGGCGATGGTCACGACGGCGGCATGGCGGGCGTGCGTGGCGATGGTCTCCTGCACGGCGGCCTCCGTGACGCCGTCGACCTGAGCGGTGGCCTCGTCGAGCAGCAGCACCGCCGGATCCACCAGCAGCGCCCGGGCCAGGGCGATCCGCTGACGCTGCCCTCCAGAGACGTTGGTGTCCGTCAGTGCCGTGTCCAGCCCGTGCGGCAGGCGGGAGACCATGTCCTCGAGCTGCAGTCGCCGCAGCACCTGCTGCAGCTGGTGCTCGTCTGCCTCGGGTGCGGAGAACAGCAGGTTCTCCCGAATCGTCCCGGGCACGACGGGAGTCTCCTGCTCCACGTAGCGAAGGCCGAGCGCACCAGGGCCGGGCTGAGCTGCCCGTAGGGCGTGCCGCGCAGTCTGAGCTCTCCCTCCTCGGGCTCCAGGAACCGCATCATCAGCGACAGCAGCGTCGTCTTCCCGGCCCCGGAGGGGCCGACGAGCGCCACGTGGCCCGTCGCCGGGACCCGCAGATCGATGCCCTGGACCGCCACCGGACCGTCCTGCGCATAGCGGGCGGTCACTCCTGCCAGCTCCAGCACGGGCCGGGATGCGGTCTCCGAGTCGCTGCTCTCCGTTGCCGCCGGTGCCTCTGGACCGGCGTCTCCAGGTGGTGGCCCTCCCCTGCCCGAGCGGGGGTCCGGGGCTGGGACGCCGAAGTCGTCGTGGCCCGGCCCCGTCACGGCGCCCGAGCCTCGTGCCACTCCCTCCACGACGCGGAGGTCGGCTCGCCGGTCCTCCACGGGCATCGCGTCCACCTGGCTGATCCGTCCGGCGGCGGCCAGGCCGGACTGCAGCGTGGTGAGGTTCTGGGTGAGCTCCATCAGCGGCCCGGTCAGTCCCCAGACATAGAGCAGGAACGCCACGAGCGTGGAGACACCGATGTGGCCTTCGGAGACGCGCCAGGCTCCCAGCGCGAGCACCATGATGAGGGCGCCGTCGAGTCCGACTCCCGCGACCGTCCAGGCTCCCGCCTGGATCTTCACGGAACGCAGGCTGTGCCGTCGGGAGGAGCCCACGTGGCGCATCAGCGACTCGTAGCGGCGTCCTTCGGCCCGCGAGGACTTCACCGTCTTGATGGCCCGCACCGTGCCCTCCAGGTCGGATCCGAGGTCACCCAGGGCGGCCTGGGCCTTCTCCTCCACCGTGGCGATGCGCGGCATGAGCACGGCGAAGATCACCAGCACGACCGCCAGAGCAGCGAGTGTGGTGCCCAGCAGCACCAGGTCCAGGCGCGCCATCAGCAGCAGGGAGCCGAGGATCATGATGGCGCCGTTGATCAGCCCGATGATGGCGGTCGAGGCCGCCTGGTTGAGCAGCACCGTGTCCGAGGTGACCCTGGTGACGAGCTCCCCGGGACTGCGCCGCAGGAGCTCGAAGACGCGGGACCCCAGGTATCGGAGGATCATGCGTCGGCGGGCGTCGTAGACGATGTCCTCGGCCAGCCGCCCCAGGAGGACCCACTGGCACCAGCCAAGACCGGCGCCGAGCAGGAGCAGACCGACCAGCACCAGGACGGGATCCCGCAGCGAGGCGTCCACCGCGAGGCTGTCCAGCACCCATTTGGTGACCATCGGGCTCGCCAGCCCCATGGCCGAGACGGCGAGCGAGAGCAGCAGCCCGAGTCCCAGGACCTTCAGATGCGGTCGCGCGAAGGACCACAGGACCTTCATGCGGACTGAGGACGAGGCCTCGGGCTCGACCGACGCCTCCACTGTTGATTCATTCATGACACCTAGTGAGACATAAGTGTCGCACTTTCGTCAATACTTGTGGCACATCAGGGCTGTTCACTCCTGTACGCTGGGTCCCATGCAGGAGATCGACAGCGCCGCGTCCCCAGCCCCCGGAACCGAGCGGGAGACGGAGGCCGAGGAGGACGCCAGCCCCGCAGAGCCGGGACCGGAAGAGCCGGGACCGGATCGCGCTCACTCCTCATCAGACCCCTCGCCCCGCCGAGTCCGGCCGCGCAGCGCACCCGCCGGGCCATACTGCTCGCCGCCGTCGAGGTCCTGTCCGTGAACCCCGGAGCCGCCCTCAGCGATGTGGCGGACACGGCCGGCGTCTCTCGGAGCACCTTGCATCGTCACTTCACGGACCGTGCCGCTCTACGTGCCGCCGTGGACGCTCTGGCGGAGGAGCAATGGACGGAGGCGGTCCGTGTGGCGCGGCTGGACCAGGGATCGGGCTTCCAGGCCTTCCGTCGCCTCTGCGGTGAACTGATCAGCCGCATCGACACCCTGGCCTGGTGGATGGCCTCCGACGAGCCCGATCAGGACACGTCCGGCGACTGCGAGGCGCCCGCTGAATCCGCCGAGGATGCGGAGATCGCCGCGGCGCTGCGCCGTGGGCATCGGGACGGCACCATCGATCCGACCCTCAGCCCCGAATGGGTCAGCAACATCACCTGGGCGACGCTCTACGCCATCCGCTTCATCCCGGCCCAGGGCGGGATGAGCCCCTTCGAGGCGCGCCAGCAGGGCCTGCGGACCCTCCTGAAGTCCGTCGCCGCCGACCCCTCGGCCGTCTGAACCGGGGCCCTCACCACCGGCTGATGGCTCGGCGCGCCGAGTCGGTGCGCTGCTGCGGATTGGCGATGTCGATGGTCGCATGCAGGATGCTGACGCCTTCCTCCGCGACCAGCAGGGGCGCGATCTCCAGCGCGGCGACCTGGGGGTGGTTGTCCTTGAGCATGGCCACCCGCTGCAGGGTCTCCTCCACCGCAGTGATGTCCACCGGCGGCAGACCACGATGCCCCGTGAGCTTCTGCGCGGCACGCGGCCGACGGACCAGAGATCTGAGATCTTTGTCGGTCAGCGGCGGGACGGCATGGGCCCAGTCGTCCAGGAGGTCCACTGCGTCACCGGAGATCCCGAAGGACACCACGGGACCCATGAGCGGATCCTCCAGGGCCCGGACCCTACACCCCTGCCCGATGGGGGCCATCGCCTGGACCTCGAGGCCCGGTGCGCCGAGACCCTCCAGCTGAGCACGCATGTCCGCCACGCTGCGGCGCAGCATGTCGGCGTCGCTGATGTTGAGCCGCACGCCCCCGAGATCCAGGCGGTGCCGCAGCGAGTCAGTGGTGGCCTTGACCGCCACCGGCCAGCCGAGCCGTTCCGCGGCCGCGACCGCCTCCTCCGCCGTCGTGAAAGGGACCGACGGCATCACTGAGAGCCCATAGTGACCCAGCAGCTCCGCGGCCTGTTCGGCCTCGAGCCGATGCAGGGCGGTCCCGGAGACGGATTCCGCGAGCCAGCCCTCGAGGAGCTCGTCGACGGTGCGCGAGACGGTGGAGCCTTCCAGGCCGGAAGGCGTCCAGGGCTCGCCGATCCCCTCCTGCCGCCATCGCTGGTAGCGCACGATCTTGCCCAGAGCGGCCACCGAGCGGGCGGGTGAGGAATAGACGGGGACGCCCTGCTGCAGCGCGCCGGTCTCCATGACCGGCGCGGCGGCGGCCAGGTGGTTCAGCGGCACATCGTCCTCCAGGACCCCGATGAGCGAGACGACCACGGGCTTGGGATGCTGCCGAGCGGTGTCGAGGATCCCCCGGGAATGATCCTGGTGCTCGCCGGCGACGGTCGGCTGGAGGCACAGCGCGACGGCGTCCACCTCCTCGGCTCCCAGCAGCGCGTCGAGCGCCTTCCGCAGCTTATCCTCCGCCTCACGTCGGGTCCCGTCGAGGTCAAGCCCCGACTCCGTCCGTACGGCCTGAAGCCCGTGGGACTGGGCGGCGTCCGCCAGCACCCGGCCCATCGAGGCGGAGTTCGACAGGATGCCCAGACGCGGCCCGGCGGGAAGCGGCTGGCTGGCCAGGATCTGCAGCACGTCCATGAGCGAATCATGGTTGCCGACCTGGATGACGCCGGAGTGCTCGAGCATGGAGTCCACGGCCCCCCGCGGAGTCAGCGTGGTGCGCACGTCATGGCCGGGCGGCAGCCGACGGCCTGTGACGTCGGATGTGGCGACGACCACCGGCTTCGTCAGCGACAGCCGCCGGGCGATGCGAGAGAACTTGCGGGGGTTTCCGAAGCTCTCCAGGTAGATCCCGACAGCTCGCGTCGCCTCGTCGTCCTCGAAGCGCTGCATGGCGTCGTTCCCGGAGAGGTCCGCGCGGTTGCCCGCCGAGATCACCGAGGACAGCCCGACCTGCCGTCGATGGGCCGCGGCGTACAGCGACACTCCGATCGAGGCCGACTGGCTGAAGAGCCCGACCCCGCCGCGCAAGGGCATCGTCGGGGACAGGGAGGCGTTGAGCGAGATGTCGGGGTCGGTGTTGATCAGGCCCACAGAGGCCGGCCCGATCACCCGCATCCCCCACCCGCGGGCCAGCCGAACGAGCTCCCGCTGATCGAGGACGGCGCCGGATGCCCGAGACCCTCCGGCGCCCTCGGCCTCGAGCCCCGCGGTCACCACCAGCAGTCCCTTGACCCCGTGCCGACCGCAGTCCGCCACCACCTCGGCCAGCCGCTCCGGAGGCACCGCCACGACCGCCAGATCGACGTCCTGCTTGATGTGCTCCAGCGAGGCGTACGCCTCCGTGCCGCCGACCTCGAAGGCGTCCGGGTTCACGGCGTGGACGCCTCCGGTGAACCGCCCCTCTACGAGGTTGTGCACCAGGTGATACCCCACCGAGCCGTACTCGCGGGAGGCGCCGATGACCGCCACCTGGGACGGCGTCAGCAGCTCGGCGACGCTGCGGGACTCGGCGCGATGCTCCCGCGCCTCCATCACGGCGCGGGACTTCTCCGTCGGGTCGATGGGGAACTCGAGGACGACCACGCCGTCTTCGAACCGCCGCTGCACCTCATAGCCGGCCTCGGAGAAGACGGCCAACATCTTGCGGTTCTCCGGCAGGACCTCCGCGGAGAACCGCTCCAGGCTACGCTCCCGGCCGCTGCCGCCAGATGCTCCAGAAGGATCGACCCCAGACCTCTGCCCTGATGGGCGTCGGAGATGTGGAACGAGACCTCGGCCTCCCGGGTGCCGTCGATGCGGTCGTAGCCGCCGACGCCGATGATCTCCTGATCGCCGGACGGGCTGGCCAGCAGGATCACCATCGCCACCCGGTCGACGTGGTCCACCTGGGTGAAGCGTCGCAGCTCCTTCTCCGTCAGTGAGGACTTGTAGGTGAAGTACCGCAGATAGATGGACGACTCCGACTGGGCCGCATGCATGCGCTGCAGCCGCTCGGCATCGTCAGCCCCGATCGGGCGCAGGTGGGCCGCGGCGCCGTCCCGCAGGACGACATCTGCCTCCCAGTGGCCCGGATATCCGCCGGTTTCTGCTGGTTCACCCATAGGATCAAGACTACGAGAACTTCCGGCCGGCAGGCATGGACCGCTCTGACGGACGCCTGCGCAGGCCCTGCCGACCCTCACGACCCCGACGAAGGACACCTTCCGCGCCCATGGCCCGCCGTTCGACTTCCAGCTCCCCGCGCTCCGGCCCCGAGCAGCCCCCGGTGACCCCGGAGGACCACATCGTCGACATCGACGTCTCGGCGGAGATGGAGACCTCGTTCCTGGAGTACGCCTATTCGGTGATCTACTCGCGGGCTCTGCCGGACGCCCGCGACGGACTGAAGCCGGTGCAGCGG
Source organism: Nesterenkonia sp. PF2B19 (assembly GCF_001758425.2). Lineage (GTDB taxonomy): Bacteria > Actinomycetota > Actinomycetes > Actinomycetales > Micrococcaceae > Nesterenkonia > Nesterenkonia aethiopica. The sequence continues at coordinate 19,006 of NZ_MDSS02000012.1, forward strand.
CGGATCCTGTACATGATGTCCCAGATGGGGCTGCGCCCCGAGAAGGGCCATGTGAAGTCCGCCCGCGTGGTGGGCGAGGTGATGGGAAAGCTGCACCCCCATGGGGACGCCGCCATCTACGACGCCCTGGTCCGCATGGCCCAGTCCTTCTCGCTGCGACTGCCCCTGGTGGACGGCCACGGCAACTTCGGGTCCCTCGACGACGGCCCGGCGGCTCCCCGCTACACCGAAGCCCGTATGACGGCGGCCGCGGTGTCGATGACCACCGATCTGGACGAGGACGTCGTCGACTTCGAGCCGAACTATGACAATCAGCTGACCCAGCCTTCGGTGCTGCCCAGCGCCTTCCCCAACCTGCTGGTCAACGGCGCCTCGGGGATCGCCGTGGGCATGGCGACGAACATGGCTCCGCACAACCTGCGTGAAGTGGTCGCGGGGGCGCGGCATCTGATCATGCACCCCGAGGCCACGCTCGAGGACATCATGGTCCACATCCCCGGCCCTGACCTTCCCTCGGGTGGACGGATCGTGGGACTGGACGGCATCCGGGACGCCTACCGCACGGGTCGCGGCTCCTTCAAGACCCGCGCGACGGTCTCCATCGAGCAGGTCTCTCCGCGCAAGACGGGGATCGTCGTCACGGAGCTGCCCTACATGGTGGGTCCGGAGAAGATCATCGAGAAGATCAAGGACGCGGTCCAGTCCAAGCGCCTGGCCGGCATCTCCGACGTCTTGGACCTGACCGACCGCAAGCACGGCCTGCGGATGATCATCGAGCTCAAGGCCGGGTTCAACCCCCAGGCGGTGCTGGCGCAGCTGTACAAGCTCACCCCGATGGAGGACTCCTTCGGGATCAACAACGTGGCCCTGGTGGACGGCCAGCCGCGCACACTGGGCCTGCTGGAGATGCTCCAGGTCTACGTGGACCACCGCATCTCCGTGGTGCGTCGGCGCACGGCGTATCGACTGGCGAAGCGCCAGGACCGCCTCCATCTGGTGGAGGGCCTGCTGATCGCGATCCTCGACATCGACGAGGTCATCCAGATCATCCGCGCCGCCGAGGACACCGGCACCGCCCGAGAGCGCCTGATGACGATCTTCGACCTCACCCAGCCGCAGGCTGAGCACATCCTGGAGCTGCGGCTGCGGCAGCTGACCCGCTACTCGACGCTGGAGCTGGAGCAGGAGAAGCAGCGCCTCGAGGAGGAGATCGCCGAGCTTCAGGCGATCCTGGACTCCGAGCAGCGGCTGCGGGAGGCGGTGGCCGACGAGCTGGCCCAGGTGGCCGAGGCCCACGGCGACGACCGCCGTACCCAGCTGGTGGAGTCCGAGACCCTGGAGGCCCCGGCTCCCGCGGCGAAGGTGGCCTCGCCCGATGAGGCGGTCACCGCCATGCAGATCGCCGACTCCCCGTGCTGGGCTCTGCTGTCGACCTCGGGGCAGCTGGCCCGCACCACGGACCGCTCCGGACTGGTCCATCCGACTCGTCGCGGGCGTCATGACGCGCTGACGTCCATGGTCCCCACCTCAGCCCGTGGGGAGATCGGCGCCATCACCTCGGCAGGACGGATGATCCGGGTGCCGGTGGTGGACATGCCCGCCGTGGACGTCGCCTCCGGCACGGTGAATCTCAACCAGGGTGTCAAGGTCAAGGATTTCCTGGCGCTGGAGCGCAAAGAGGACCTGATCGCCTTCGTGCCCCTGGACGAGGTCGTCGCCCTCGGCACGGCCGCGGGGCGGGTCAAACGGGTCAACCCGGACTATCCGCTGAACCGGGACGAGTGGGAGGTCGTCGCGCTGAAGGGCAAGGACCGCGTCGTCGGCGCCCAGGCGGCCCCTGCTGATGACGACCAGCTGGTGTTCATCACTGCGGGGGCGCAGATGCTGCACTACGACGCCGCACTGGTGCGTCCCCAGGGCAGGACCGCCGCCGGGATGGCAGGGATCAAGGTCGCCGACGGCGATGAGGTCATCAGCTTCACGGTCGTGCCCGGCGCGGGAGTGCCGGACGAGGACGGGCAGGTCGCGGAGGACCTGGCGGGCTGGACCCCGGTGGTGGTGACCGTCGCCGCCGGACAGGAGCCGCTGGAGGGCTTCGAGGACGGCAGCGTGAAGGTGACCGAGTTCTCCGAGTTCCCGGCCAAGGGGCGCGCGACCGCCGGCGTCCGTGCCCATCGTTTTCTCCGCGGCGAAGACCACCTGCGCCTGGCGTGGGCAGGTCTGGGCCCGGCGATGGGCGCGGCGAAGAACGGCTCGGCCCGTGTGCTGCCGGCGGAGACGGCCCGACGCGACGGCTCCGGGATCCCGCTGGAGCGCACGGTCGATGCGGTGGCCTCCAGCCCGGAGGCCCTCACCCGCGTGGCCGGCGCACGCCTGTCGGCCGGCTCCGTGGACGGCGCCGAGGACGGCTCCGTGGACTCCGGGGCCGCCGGGGACTGACGCACGGTGGCGTCTCATCATGTGACACGCCATTACTACAGGTTGTAGAAATCACGGTCCCACCAGGAGTATCGTGGAAAGGCACCCTGCAGCGGGCTGAGCAGACTCGCTCCGCCTGTCAGGACACCCCATCACCGGCAAGGAGATCCACCGCATGGCCACCCTCGGCGACCTCGAGCGTTCAGTCATGAGCCTGCTCTGGGACAGCGCAGAGTCCCTCAGCGCCAATGACGTGCGGGATCGACTGGACGAGGACCTGGCGGTCACCACGGTGCTGACGGTCCTCGCGCGCCTGGAGAAGAAGAACATGGTCACCCGGGAGCGCTCCAGCCGTCCGCACCGCTACGCGGCCGCGGCCAGCCGCGAGGAGCACACGGTGGAGATGCTCAATGAGGTGCTCGGCACCGCCTCCGACCGTGAGGCCGTGCTCGCCCGCTTCATCGGTGGGATCTCCGACTCGGAGGCCACCGCTCTGCGTCGGATCCTCAGGTCCTCCTGAACCGCTCCCCCGCGGAGACCTCCTCGTCGCCGTCGTCGCCCCGGTCCGATGTGGACGTGCCCGTAGACTGGTGCTGTGACCTCGCTGGCCCTCTTCCTCGCCGTGCTGGCGTTCCTGCTGGCCGTACCGATCCCCCGGCTGCTCAGCCGGGCCCGTTTCCGCGCACGCTCTCCCTGGGCCGCCATGCTCCTGTGGCAGGCGATCGCTCTGGCCGGAGGTCTCGCGCTCATCGGAGCGCCTCTGGTCTACGGGCTGTCGCCCTTCGGCGGATCGCTCCATGAATCCGTGGCGGAGGTCCTGAAGCTGCTGCGCGCCGCCGACTTCACGGCGCTGGAGGACCTGCATGTGCTCCCCACCCATGTGTTCGCCCTGTGCCTGGCGGTCATGCTGGGCACCCACCTGCTGCTCACGCTGCTGCGCACCTACGTCAGGGTCCTGGGTTCGCGACGCCGGCACCGGGATCTCGTGAGGCTGCTGTCCACACCGCTGGACGAGCGCAGAGGCGCCACCACAGCACCGAATGCGACGGCCGTGGATGAGGCCCATGTCATCGAGGCCGAGGCGCCCTTGGCCTACTGTCTGCCCGGACGCACGCACGCAAGTTCGGTCACGGTGCTCTCCCGCGGGCTGCTCGACCAGCTCTCCGATGCGGAGCTCGCCGCCGTCGTCGCTCACGAGCAGACTCACCTGCACCAACGGCACCATCTGCTCACCATGGCCTTCGACGCCTGGTACCGGGCGCTGCCCTGGCTGCCCACTACCCGCTACGGCCGGGAAGCGGTCCTCGAGCTCACGGAGATGCTCGCCGACGACGGCGCCATGCAGCACCATTCCAGGGACGACCTCCTGCGCTCTCTGGCCCTGAGCACCCCGGAGATGTCCCTGATCGACGACGCGGACGCGGACGGACCTTCGCGGCCTGCCTGAGCTCGATGCGGCCCAGGCGCGACCGCCGGCGCCGGCGCCGCGGTGATCACCACGGAGCGGCTCAAGCGCCTGCTCGTGCCCCCGCCGGCGCTTCCACGCACCGCCCAGGCCGCGATCGACGGCCAGCCGCTGCCGGGCTTCTGACGGTGCCCACCGCCCTGCTGCTGGTGATCTGATGCACCGCTTCTCGTCTGCTCGACTTCGCTCGGGCACGGTGCTCTACCGGGAGAGGATGCCGCTGACGGCGATGCCCTGGGTCCTGCTGACCATGGCGGCCGCCCTACTCTACGGCACGTGGAGCGGAGTGGTGGACCGAGCAGAGCCGGTGTGGGTCGCTCTCGGGTGGGCGGCCCTGACCGCGGGAGCCATCGGGGTCCTGTTCCTGTCCATCTGGGCACTTCCGGTGATCGGCGAGGGCAAGCGGGTCCAGGTCGACGAGACCGGGGAGATTCCTGAGGCTCTGCTGATCGAGGATCTCCGGGCCGTCCGCCGGGGCAGCCGACGTCCCTGCTGGGCCGTGCAGGCGCCGCGCACCGACAACCTGCATGAGTCGCTGCGCACCGCCCGGCGCCAGCACAGGGGCTGCTGAGGGGCTGCCGAGGCGCCCGAGCCGGTCAGCGCGAGCCCAGCCGTTCGTCCACCCACGCGTCCTCGACGTCTTCGTCGCTGGCGCGACCGGCCCGCTCCCGACGACGTCGGCGGGCCTCGCGCAGACGCTCCTGACGGGAGACCCCTGAGGACGCCGTCCCGGCTGCCCGTTCCTTCCCGTCCTCCTCTTCGGCGATCACGTCGAGATCCCGATTGCGGGCCGTCAGTCGGGCCGCGTATCCCCAGCCGACGAAGCCGAGCAGCCCGAACGCGTACCACTGCATGGAGTAGGACAGGTGCGGGCCCTCGTCCAGCTCAGGCCGGGCCAGCTGGCGCGGCTGCTGGTCGGGGGCCGGATCCTCTCCGGCCATGAGCCCGTAGGCGCCGGTCACGAGATCGTAGCCGAGCTGCGTCTCGTACTCGTCGAGGTCGATGGAGGCGAGCTGGCCGTCCGGGGCGTCCCGGTCGATGTCCGGCTCGCCCGGCTTCAGCCGCGCCGTCACCTCGGCCTCTCCCCGCGGCGGCTCCGGCATATAGGCGGGCCGAGAGGCATCGGTGCTGTCGGTCGGCAACCAGCCGCGGCTGATCACGACGACGTCGCCGTCGTGGGTGCGGAAGGGCACCACCTGCTCATAGCCGACGGACCCGCTGTGACCGCGGTTGCGCACCAGCCGGACGTCGTCGGAGAGATATTCGCCGCGCAGGGTGGTCACGGTCCATTCGTCGTCGGCCTCCGGAGACCGGTACAGTTCGCGCACCTCGGCATAGGGCACTGGGTCCTCGTCATAGTTGGCGACGACCCTGTTGATGTCCTCCATGGCGTGCTCCCGGCGGTCCAGCTGCCACTGTCCCAGGAACACACAGGCCACAGCGAAGCCCACGCACACGGCCAGCCAGCCCAGCCACGTGGGAGTCAGCAGGAATCGGTACCGGCTCATGTCGCGGACTCCTCAGTGTCGCCGCCGGTCAGGGGCACCGTGCTGCGCCAGAACAGGCGCTGGGCCAGGAAGTTCTCCAGCCATGCCCGGTGCTCGTCACAGGCCAGCCAGACCTTCCGTCGCTGCTCGTCGTGGATCTTGGGGTTGTTCCACAGGATCTGCCAGACGGCGGCGGACCGGCACCCCTTGCGGGAGCACTGCGGCGTCTCCGGACCGGGGGCCTCCCCGGCCTGTCCGCCCAGCGAGCTAAGAACGTCCATCGTCTCCTGCATCCCGCACGACTTCACCTTCGATGATCTGCACCTGCCCCTCGGCGCCCCCCTGATGGCCCTCGGCACGGTCAGGGTCCCCTGCCGCGGCCTGATCATCCGCATCTCCTCCGGGGCCCCGGCCGTCCCCCAGCTGCGCCGAGCCGGCAGGCAGACCACGCATCCCGTCCACCGTCTCGGCATCCCGACTGCGGAAGTACCGGTCCGTGCCCGCATTGGCCACGGTGACCGCGATGTAGGGCAGCACGACAGCCAGCGCGAGGAAGACCCAGGTCATCCAGTTCTGCACGACGACGGCCAGCACGAAGCACACGGCACGGATGCCCATGGAGATCGCGTAGCGCACCATGCGCCCGTGCTGCTCCTCGCTGTGACGCTGGGGAGCATCCGTGATGGACTGGACAGGTTCGTTCACCGCTCCATTCTAGTGCGCGGACCTGGACGCCCACCGGCGATGTGACGAGACGGTCACCGTGTGCCTGACATAGGCTGGTGGGCAGTTGTGACCATTTTGACGACGGGAGACCCATGAGCGGACGCAGCGTACTGATCACCGGAGGCAACCGCGGCATCGGCCGCGCCATCGCCGAGGAGTTCATCGCGGCCGGAGACAAGGTCGCGGTGACCACCCGGACCGGCGAAGCCCCGGAGGGCGCGCTGGGGGTGGCCGCGGACGTCACCGACGCCGCCTCGATCGATGCGGCGTTCACCGCCGTCGAGGAGGCCCACGGACCTGTGGAGGTGCTGGTCGCCAACGCCGGCATCACCCGGGACACCCTGCTGCTGCGGATGTCCGAAGAGGACTTCACGGACGTGGTGGACACCAACCTCACCGGAGCATTCCGCGTGCTCAAGCGTGCGTCCAAAGGCATGCTGCGCCTGCGCAAGGGCCGCGTGGTGCTGATCTCCTCCGTGGTCGGCCTCTACGGCTCCCCCGGTCAGATCAACTACGCATCCTCCAAGGCCGGGCTGGTGGGCATGGCACGGTCCCTCACCCGGGAGCTCGGCGGACGGGGCATCACCGCCAACGTGGTGGCGCCCGGGTTCGTGCGCTCGGACATGACCGACGCGCTCGACGAGGACACCCAGAAGAAGTATCTGGAGAACATCCCCGCCGGCCGTTTCGCCGAGACCGACGAAGTCGCTCGGGTGGTGCGCTGGCTGTCCTCCGAGGACGCCGGCTACATCTCCGGCGCGGTGATCCCCGTCGACGGCGGACTCGGTATGGGCCACTGAGCCCCGGTGCTCCGCAGCCGACCCCCGTCACCCAGTACAGAAGGAGACCATTGACCATGACTGAGACCCAGGACCTCGCCGGCACCGGCGCCATCATCACCGGCTCGTCCCGCGGCATCGGTGCGGCCACTGCTCAGCTGATCGCAGCCCGCGGAGCGGGTGTGGTGATCAACTACCGGCAGAAGGCCCCCCGCGCGAAGAAGGTCGTCGCACAGATCGACGAGGCCGGCGGCCGTGCCGTGGCCGTCGGTGCGGACCTCACCGAAGCCGCGGGTGCCAAGAGCCTCGTGGACGCCGCCGTGGAGAACTTCGGCTCCCTGGACCTGCTGATCCTCAACGCCTCCGGCGGCATGGAGTCAGACCGGGGCGAGGACTACGCCCTGAAGCTCAACCGTGACGCCCAGGTCCAGATGCTCCGCGCCGCGCTCGACGTCATGCCTCGCGGTGCCCAGGTGGTCTTCGTGACCAGCCACCAGGCGCACTTCATCAATGAGACCGCCACCATGGACGCCTACGAGCCGGTGGCCCGCTCCAAGCGCGCCGGTGAGGACGCCCTGGTGGCGATGATCCCTGAGCTGGACGAGAAGGGGATCACGCTGACCATCGTCTCCGGGGACATGATCGAAGGCACGATCACCGCGACGCTGCTCGAGCGTGCCGAGCCCGGTGCGATCGACGCCCGCCGGGAAGCCGCCGGCAAGCTGTACTCCGTGGAGGAGTTCGCTGCGGAGATCGCCTCGACGGTGAATCGGGACGGTCTCGCCCAGGGCCACGTGGAGCTCGTCGGAGGCGCGGAGGACTTCCTCAGCCGGCAGGGCTGAGCCTCCACTGCCCCATACTCCGCACCGGGAGACACACCACAGGGCCGGGAGCGACGATGAGTCGTCGCTCCCGGCCCTGTGCTGTGGGGAGCAGGATCAGGCCAGGGTGACCAGGTCCTGGTATTCGGCGGTGTAGAGATCCTCGACGCCGTCGGGCAGCAGCACCACACGCTCCGGATCCAGCGCCTCCACCGCACCCTCGTCGTGGGTGACCAGCACGACGGCGCCCTCGTAGGTCCGCAGCGCGGCCAGGATCTCCTCACGGGAGGCGGGATCCAGGTTGTTCGTGGGCTCGTCGAGCAGCAGCACGTTGGCGCTGGAGGCGACCAGGGTGGCCAGGGCCAGACGGGTCTTCTCACCGCCGGAGAGCACCTCCGCCGGCTTGTGGACGTCATCGCCGGAGAACAGGAACGAACCCAGGATCTTGCGCTGCTCGGTGTCCGCCAGCTCCGGTGCGGCGGTCTTCATGTTCTCCAACACGGTGCGTTCGGTGTCCAAGGTGTCGTGCTCCTGGGCGTAGTAGCCCAGCTTGAGCCCGTGTCCAGGGATGACAGCCCCGGAGTCTGGCTGGGCGACTCCGGCGAGCATGCGCAGCAGTGTGGTCTTGCCTGCCCCGTTGTAGCCGAGGATGACCACCCGGGAGCCTCGGTCGATCGCCAGGTCCACACCGGTGAAGATCTCCAGGGAGCCATAGGACTTCGAGAGCCCTTCGGCGAACAGCGGCGTCTTGCCGCAGGACGCCGGCTTCGGGAAGCGGATGTTGGCCACCCGGTCCGCCTGTCGCTCTCCTTCGAGTCCGACCATCATGCGGTCGGCCCGCTTCAACATGTTCTGCGCAGCGACCGCCTTGGTGGCCTTGGCGCGCATCTTCTCCGCCTGGGAGCGCAGCGCCGTGGCCTTCTTCTCGGCATTCGCGAACTCGCGCTTGCGTCGCGCCTCGTCCTGCTCCCGCTGAACGAGATAGTTCTTCCACCCCATGTTGTAGACGTCCACCACACACCGGTTGGCATCCAGGTACAGCACCTTGTTGACGGTGCGCTCCATGAGCTCCACGTCGTGGGAGATCACGATGAATCCGCCCGAGAAGTGCTGCAGGTAGTCCCGGAGCCAGACGATGGAGTCCTGGTCCAGGTGGTTGGTCGGCTCGTCGAGAAGCAGGGTGTCGGCGTCCGAGAAGAGGATCCGCGCCAGCTCCACGCGCCGCCGCTGGCCGCCGGAGAGCGTCTTCAACGGCTGGGTGAGGATGCGCTCCGGCAGGTCGAGGTTCGCACAGATGGTGGCCGCCTCAGACTCTGCGGCGTAGCCGCCGGCTGCCACGAACCGAGCCTCCAGGGTGGAGTAGCGCTTCATGGCCCGGGCCTGGACGGCGTCGTCAGAGGAGCTCATCTGCTCCTCGGCCTGGCGCATCTTGGCCACGACCTCGTCAAGACCGCGCGCAGAGAGGATGCGGTCGCGGGCGAGCTGCTCCATGTTCTCCACTCGGGGGTCCTGGGGCAGGTACCCGATCGACCCGGTGCGCTCGACGTGACCGGCCGCGGGCAGGGCCTGGCCGGCGAGCACCTTGGTCATGGTGGTCTTCCCCGCGCCGTTGCGCCCCACCAGACCCACCTTGTCACCGGCGTCGATGCGGAAGGACACCTCGTCCATGAGCAGACGGGCGCCGGCTCGCAGCTCGAGGTTCGATACGCTGATCACAGTTGACAGGCCTTCCTGGGAGAGACGCGGACCGCCGCAGATCGGAGCAGCAGTCGAGACATGGCTGAGATGACGGACGGAGCGACGAGGAGCACGCTGAAGGGCGCCGACGCTCCGGCACACCCTGGACAGTCTAACGAGGCTGTCCAATCGGGCTCGCGGGTCCCCGCCTCTGGCCCGCAGCGCCTGGTCACCGAGGTCGACGCCGTCCACGTCGCCGTGGACCTGCCCGATGGCTCGCGTCGGACGATCCTCCACGAGCTGAGCCTCACCCTGGACGAGCCGGTGGTCGCGGTCGTCGGGGCCAACGGTTCCGGCAAGTCCACGCTGCTGCGGCTGGTGGCGGGCCTGGTCGCACCCACCGCCGGGGAGATCCGCTTCTCCCCGGCCGTGCCGCGGTCGGGGTTCATCTTCGCGAACCCGCAGGCGCAGATCATCATGCCGGTGGTGGGCGAGGACATCGAGTTCTCGCTGCGGGAGACGGTGAAGTCCCGCGCGGAGCGCACCCGCCGGATGCGGGAGATCCTGACACAGCTGGAACTCGGACACCGGGCGGAGTCGAGCGTCTACGAGCTCTCCTCCGGCGAGCGGCAGAAGGTCGCCCTGGCCGGAGTGCTGGCCACTGAGCCCGAGCTGGTGATCGCCGACGAACCCACCACACTGCTGGATCTGCGCAATGCCGCAGAGTTCCGCCGCCGCCTGCTCGAGCTGCAGGTGCCCCTGCTGCTGGCCACCCATGATCTGGAGTTCGCGGCCCAGGCGGACCGGGTCCTCGTATTCGATCAGGGGCGGCTCGTGGACGACGACGAGCCGGCGGCAGCGATCGCTCGCTACCGCCGACTCGCCCTGCAGGAGCCTGAGGGCCGCTGAAGGCTCAGATGTTGAAGCCGAGGGCCCGCATCTGCTCGCGGCCGTCCTCGGTGATCTTCTCCGGCCCCCACGGCGGCATCCACACCCAGTTGAGCCGCCACTCGTCCACCATGGTGCCCACGTGCTGGCCGACTTGGTCCTCCAGGACGTCGGTCAGCGGGCAGGCGGCGGTGGTGAGGGTCATGTCGATGACCAGGGCGCCGTCCTCGGCGTAGTTCAGGCCGTAGAGCAGGCCCAGGTCGACGACGTTGATGCCCAGCTCCGGGTCGATGACCTCTTTGAGGGCCTCTTCGATGTCTTCGAGCGGTGTCCGCTCGGCGGTCGGGGTCTCACTCATGGTCCGCACTCCTTCCTTCGATGGCGTAACGCCACGGTGTCGCCATGTATGCCCGGCCTGTCCGGCCGGGGTGTCAGTCTTCGGTGCTCGGCGTGCGGGAGACGCGCGCCTGCAGCAGGGCGTCGTGCAGCGCCATCCAGCCCAGCAGGGCGCACTTGATGCGCGCCGGATACTTCGCGACGCCCACGAAGGCCGAGGCGTCCTCCAGCCTCTCCTGTCGTTCCTCGTCCGCCAAGGGGCGGCCTCGACCACGCATGAGCTCCCGGAAGGTCTCCCCCAGCTCTTCGGCCTCCGAGACCTGCGTGCCGTCGACGAGGTCATGCATGACCGACAGCGAGGCCTGGGAGATCGAGCAGCCGTGGCCCTCCCAGCCCAGACCCGCGATGCGCAGGTCCGTGCCGTCCTCCGAGGAGTCCAGCCTGACCCAGAGCCGGGCCTCGTCGCCGCAGGTCGGGTTGACCTGGAAGGATTCGCCGTCGTAGTTCTCCAGCGCACCTGCCCCGTGGCGTTCCCGGGAGTGGTCGAGGATCACCTGTTGGTAGAGCTGCTCCAGGGCGTCAGCCATGCTGCCCTCCCGAGGTGCTCCCCCCGAGGCCGAAGAACGGCCTCACACGCCCCAGCGCCTCCACGAACGCCGCGACCTCGTCAGGCGTGGTGTAGACGCCGGCTGAGGCTCGGGCCGAGGCGTGGACGCCGAGCCGCCGATGCACCGGCTGGGCACAGTGATGTCCCACGCGCACGGCGATGCCGGCGTCGTCGAGCACCTGGCCCACATCGTGCGGGTGCACCCCCTCGACGTCGAAGGCCACCACGCGAGCCGGTCGACGGGATCCGTGGGGCCCAGCACCCGCACACCGGGGACCGAGGCGATCCCGTCGAGCAGCAGCCGGGTCAGCTCCTCCTCATGTGCGGCGAAGGACTCCATACCCACACCGTGGAGATACTCCACAGCGGCGTGCATCCCCACGGTCTGGGCGACCATCTGCGTGCCGGCTTCGAAACGGTTCGGCGGCGGCATGAACGTGGTGGTCGCCATGGTGACGACCTCCACCATCGATCCGCCGGTGATGAACGGCGGCAGGAGCTCCAGCAGCTCACGGCGACCGTACAGGACGCCCACACCGGTGGGAGCGAGCATCTTGTGCCCGGAGAACGCGGCGAAGTCGACGTCGAGACCGTGGACGTCCAACGGCAGGTGGGCTGCGGACTGGCAGGCATCCAGTACCACGACGGCGCCGACGCGCCGCGCGTGCGCGACGACGTCGGCCACAGGGCTGATCGCGCCGGTGACGTTGGAGGCGTGCGTCAGCGCCACGATTCGGGTGCGCTCGGTGATCACGGAGAACGTCTCCGGATCCAGGCGGCCCTCATCCGTGAGGCCGATCCACCGCAGCGTGGCTCCGGTCCGTGCGGCGAGCTGCTGCCAGGGCACCAGGTTCGCGTGGTGCTCGGCCTCGGTGACCACGATCTCGTCACCTTCCGCGAGGGCGAAGCGCTCCGACGTCGCGGATTCGCCGCGTCCGAGCCGGGCGTCCAGCGTGGCGCTGAGGAAGCCGTGGCTGACCAGGTTGAGCGCCTCGGTGGCGTTCTTGGTCCACACGATCTCGTCCTCGTCGGCCCCGACGAAGCCGGCGACGGCGGCTCGAGCCGCCTCGTAGACCTCTGTGGCCTCTTCGGCGACCTGATGGGCGCCGCGGTGGACAGCGGCGTTGGTGCGCTCGTAGAAGTGCCGTTCCGCCTCGAGCACAGCACGGGGCTTCTGCGCGGTCGCCGCGGTGTCCAGGTAGACCAGCGGCCGCCCGTCACGCACGGTGCGCTCCAGCAGCGGGAAGTCCGCACGGACGGCCGCCAGCTCCGCCGCGCTCAGGGAGCGGGCGGAGCCGGCGGCCGGCGCGGGCTGCGGGTGAGCAGCGGTCATGGGATCAGTGCCTCTCGAGATGGTCGTCTCAGGCGGTGGCCGCGAGGAAGCGGTCGTAGCCCTTCTCCTCCAGCTCATCAGCGAGCTCCGGCCCACCGTGCTCGGCGACGCGCCCGTCGATGAACACGTGGACGTGGTCGGGCTTGATGTAGTTGAGGATGCGGGTGTAGTGCGTGATGAGCATGGTGCCCATGCCGTTGGCCTCATGGGCGCGGTTGACGCCCTCGGAGACCACGCGCAGGGCGTCGATGTCCAGACCCGAGTCGGTCTCGTCCAGGACGGCGAACTTCGGCTTGAACAGCTCCAGCTGCAGGATCTCCACGCGCTTCTTCTCACCGCCGGAGAAGCCCTCGTTGACGTTGCGGCTGGCGAAGTCGGCGTCGATCTTCAGCTGCTCCATCGCCTCGCGGACCTCCTTGGTCCAGGTGCGGAGCTTCGGCGCCTCGCCGTCCAGGGCGGTCTTCGCGGTGCGCAGGAAGTTGGTCATGGTCACACCAGGGACCTCCACCGGGTACTGCATGGCCAGGAACAGGCCGGCCTGGGCGCGCTCGTCCACGCCCATCTCCAGGACGTCCTCGCCGTCGAGGGTGATGGACCCGGAGGTCACCTCGTAGCGGGGGTGCCCGGCGATGGTGGCGGCCAGGGTGGACTTGCCGGAGCCGTTGGGGCCCATGATGGCGTGGATCTCACCGGAGGTGATGGTCAGGGAGACGCCCTTGAGGATCTCCTTGGTGCCCTGCTCGGTCTCGATGGAGACGTGGAGGTCCTTGATCTCGAGAGTAGACATGTCGTGTCCGTCGTCCTTTGCTGTGTCGTGAAGCGTCAGTGTCAAGCGGGTGGGGCAGTCCGGGCGCGCGCCCGGCGATGCTCAGAAGCCGGCGATCTCCAGCTCGTTCTCCAGGTCCTCCTGGAGAGAGTCCTCGATGCTGGACACACCGATCTTCTGGATGATCTCGTTCAGGAAGCCACGGACCACCAGCTGGCGGGCCTCCTTCTCCGGGATGCCCCGGGCCATGAGGTAGAAGAGGTGGTTCTCGTCGAACCGTCCGGTGGAGGAGGCGTGCCCGGCCCCCTCGATGACGCCGGTCTCGATCTCCAGGTTCGGCACCGAGTCCGCGCGGGCTCCGTCGGTGAGCACCAGATTCTGGTTCTTCTCGTAGGAGTCGGTCCCCACGGCCTCCTTGCGGATGAGCACGTCACCCACCCACACGGTGCGGGCCGAGGCGCCCTGGAGAGCGCCCTTGTACAGGACGTTGGACGTGTTCCGCGGCGAGTTGTGGTCCACGAACGTCCGGTGCTCAATGTGCTGACCGGCATCGGCGAAGTACAGGCCGTACATCTCCGCCTCCGCACCCTCGGCGGCGTAGCGGAAGTTGGTGTTGAGGCGGATGACTGCGCCGCCCAGCGACACGGCGACGTGCTTGTAGGACGCGTCGCGACCGACCTCGGCGTCGTGCTGTCCGACGTGGACGGCGTCGTCGTCCCAGCGCTGCAGGGAGATCACCTTCACGTCGGCGCCGTCGCCAACGATCACCTCCACGTTGCCGTTGAAGGCCGCGCTGCCGCGGTGCTCGAGCACGAACACCGCCTTCGCGTGGGTCCCGGCCTGCAGCACGATGTGGCTGTTGGCGCGACGTCCGGCGCCCGCCCCGGTGATGTCCACGCGGATCGGCTCCGCGACCTCGACGTCGGCCGGCACGCTGACGTGCAGCGCGTCGTCGACGTTCTTGGCCGCGACGGCGGCTGCGCGGTCCGCCGGCTGCAGGACGCTGTCGCGCGGAGCGATCCCCTGGGCCAGCGAGGAGACGACGACGTCCTCGGAGGCGGTGACGCGGTGCTCCGCGGCGTCGGCCTGACCTGCCTCGTCGGTCAGCACGCCGGTCAGCTTCTTCAGCGGAGTGAAGCGCCACTCCTCCTCACGGCCGCTCGGCTGCGGGAAGCCGGCGACGTCGAATCCGGTGTGCCGGTTGGCCCGGGAGCCGATGCCGGAGGTCAGCTGCTTCGTCTCACCGAGCCCGCCGTGGCTGTGCTCAGCGGCCTGGTTGGTCTCAGCGGCGAGGTTCTCGCCCTCCTCCGTCATGCCGGGGATGGAGATGCGGCGTTCGCCGACCTCCACTCCTGCGACCTTCTCCGCCTGGTCAGCGGGGGTGTTCGTCATCTGTTCCTCGTCCCTTGTCTGTCGTGGAGATGTGGGTGAAGTCTGATCTCACGGAGACCCGCCCCGGGGGCTCCCCCCGGAGCGGGTGTCCGTGCGTACGGCGATGAGGCCTCCGGTCAGCCGACCGAGCCTTCCATCTGCAGCTCGATGAGGCGGTTCAGCTCGAGGGCGTACTCCATCGGCAGCTCCCGGGCGATCGGCTCGATGAAGCCGCGCACGATCATCGCCATGGCCTCGTCCTCGGCCAGCCCGCGGGCCATGAGGTAGAACAGCTGGTCCTCGGAGACCTTGGAGACGGTGGCCTCGTGCCCGAGGGTCACGTCGTCCTCGCGGATGTCGATGTACGGGTAGGTGTCGGTCTTTGAGATCGTGTCCACCAGCAGGGCGTCACACACCACGGAGTTCGCCGAGTGCTCGGCTCCCTCGTTGACCTGGACCAGGCCGCGGTAGGAGGCGCGCCCACCGTTGCGGGCCACCGACTTCGAGACGATGGAGCTCGAGGTGTGCGGCGCCATGTGGACCATCTTGGAGCCGGTGTCCTGGTGCTGACCCTCGCCGGCGAAGGCCACAGAGAGGGTCTCACCCTTGGCGTGCTCACCGGTCAGGTAGACCGCGGGGTACTTCATGGTGACCTTGGAACCGATGTTTCCGTCGATCCACTCCATGGTGCCGCCGGCGTCGACGACGGCGCGCTTGGTGACCAGGTTGTACACGTTGTTCGACCAGTTCTGGATGGTCGTGTAGCGCACGCGGGCGTTCTTCTTGACCACGATCTCCACGACCGCCGAGTGCAGCGAGTCGGTGTCATAGATCGGGGCGGTGCAGCCCTCGATGTAGTGGACGTAGGAGTCCTCGTCGGCGATGATCAGGGTTCGCTCGAACTGACCCATGTTCTCGGTGTTGATGCGGAAGTAGGCCTGGAGCGGGATCTCGACGTGCACGCCCTTGGGGACGTAGACGAAGGAGCCGCCGGACCACACCGCGGTGTTCAGGGCGGCGAACTTGTTGTCGCCCACCGGGATGACGGAGCCGAAGTACTCCTCGAAGAACTCCGGGTGCTCCTTCAGTGCGGTGTCGGTGTCCATGAAGATGACGCCCTGCTCCTCCAGGTCCTCACGGATCTGGTGGTAGACCACCTCAGACTCGTACTGGGCGGCCACGCCGGCCACCAGACGCTCACGCTCGGCCTCCGGGATGCCGAGCTTCTCATAGGTGTTGCGGATGTCCTCGGGCAGGTCCTCCCAGGTGCGGGCCTGCTTCTCCGTGGAGCGCACGAAGTACTTGATGTTGTCGAAGTCGATCTCAGAGAGGTCGGCTCCCCACATCGGCAGCGGCTTGCGCTCGAAGTACTTCAGGCCCTTCTTGCGCAGCTTGAGCATCCACTCCGGCTCGTCCTTCTTGGAGGAGATGTCGGCGACGACGGCCTCGTCGAGACCGCGCTTGGCGTTGGCGCCGGCGACGTCGGAGTCGGACCAGCCGTACTCATAGGCCCCGATCGCGTTGAGCTCCGGATTCTTCTCCAGGATCTCAGAGATGACGCCCGGGTCCTCGGTGCGCTGGATCTGCTCGGTCATGACAACCTCTCTTGTTGACGGGGGGAGATGACGATTCTCTTGCGTCCGCCGGACAGGCGGCTGCCTGCGGAGGCGGTGCGTGTCGTGGGGTCCTGCGGGGCATCGGACGCTGAACGTCGGGCCCGCTGTTCGGCGGCGAGCCGCTCGCGGCCCACCGGGACGTGTGTGGTGCAGACGTGGGCTCCCGCGGCCTGCGTCGAGAGCCGCCGGACGTCCACTTCGAGCAGGCGAGAGATCATCTCGGTCTCTTCCTCGCAGAACACCGGATGGGCCTCAGCTATTTCCCGCACCGGGCAGTGTCCCTGACAGAGCTGGGTGGACTGCATGGCCAGCAGCGGATTGTCCCGGCCCACTTTGCGGGTGAAGCCGGCGAACCCGTCCTCGCTGAAGAGCTCGGCCAGCCTCTCCGCACGCTCGTCGAGGTCGTCGATGCCGGCCAGGTGCTGGCGGTAGCGATCCTCGTGGCCGGCGAAGTAGGCCTCTGCCAGCGCGCGGGGCGCCTCGTCACCGACGGCGTCGCCGAGCACGTCGAGAGCCCGCCGGGCCAACCCGAGATAGTCGTCGCCGAGTACCTGCTGGCCCTCCTGCGAGATCACGTAGCGTCGGGAAGGACGTCCGGCACCCTTGCGACGGGAGGTGACGTTCTTGATCTCCACGATGCCCTGCTCGGTCATCGCGTCGAGGTGACGGCGTACAGCGGCGGCCGTGAGGTCAAGGCGCCTCCCGAGCGCCGCAGCGCTGATGGGGCCCTCCTCCACGACGAGCTGCAGCACCCGCTCACGCGTGGTGCC
This sequence comes from Nesterenkonia sp. PF2B19, assembly GCF_001758425.2. Classification (GTDB taxonomy): domain Bacteria; phylum Actinomycetota; class Actinomycetes; order Actinomycetales; family Micrococcaceae; genus Nesterenkonia; species Nesterenkonia aethiopica. The sequence goes on from NZ_MDSS02000012.1 coordinate 36,066, forward strand.
GTCGCCGTCCCGACCCGCGTCGACCTGCGCCGACACGGGCTCTGCGGAGCTCCGGCTCGAATACATGATCCTATTATGACTTATTCAAAACAGGCGTGCCAGTAAGGCGACCCTGCATTGATGCAGATCACAGCCGGGGTCCACGAGCCCCGGCACAGGATGTCATCCTCCCACCCTCCAGCACCCTCGACCTCTACTACAACCTGTAGAAATGTAGAATGTCCTGGTGCCCCAGCATCCCCTCTGCCTCAGCCTGCGCCAGGTCCGATACGCGGTCGGCTCCGCCCGGTCCGCAACCGGTGTGCAGGAGATCCTCCGCGGCGTCGACTTCACCGCCCGCCGCGGCGAAGTGACCGTCCTCCTGGGGCCCAACGGTGCGGGGAAGACCACCGCACTGGGCTGCGCGCAAGGCCTGCTGCGACCCTCCCAGGGCACGGTCTCCCTGCTGGGCGAGGACCCCTGGCGGGCCGGGGCTGGGCTGCGCGCCCGGGTCGGCGTCATGCTCCAGGACGGCGGCCTCCCCCAGTCGGTGCGACCGAAGGTGCTGCTCGAACACGTCGCCCGGCTCCACGCGGACCCCTGGCCGCTTCAGGACCTGGTGGACCGCCTGGACATGTCCGGATTCATGGGCACCACCGTGCGCCGCCTCTCCGGCGGGCAGCGGCAGCGCGTCGCCCTGGCCGCCAGCCTCATCGGCCGCCCGGAGGCCGTCTTCCTGGACGAACCGTCGGCCGGCCTGGATCCACAGTCGCGGCAGACCGTCTTCGAGCTGGTCACGCATCTGCGGGACCGTGGGCTGGGCATCGTGCTGACCACCCATCTGCTGGAGGAGGCCCAACGCCTGGCCGATTCGGTGCACATCCTCAAGGACGGCGTCGTCGTGCGGCACGGCACCGTGGCCGAGCTCACCGACGACGGGCGCAGCCGGCGGCTGATCTTCGTCTCGCCCCGCACGTTGACCCGTGCCGAGCTCGAGGCGGCTCCGACGCCGATGAGCCTCGACGGCGGGGCGGACAACGAGCCCGGAGCCCGGTGGGCCGCCGGAGGCATCAGTGGCCCCCAGGATCTCCACCGTCTCACGGACTGGTGGCGCCAGATCGATCTGATGCCCGGCGAGGTCTCCTTCGAGGCCCGCACCCTCGAGGACGTCTTCTGGGAGGTCTCCGTCTCATGACCCCGCCGCTCTCCCGCCCCGCTCCGGCGAGCCGGCGCATCCTCGCCCATGGCTTCTACGAGACCCGCAACACGCTGCGCAACGGCGAACAGCTGCTGGTCTCGATCATCCTTCCTGTGTTGGTGCTCATCGGAGCGCACCGTCTGGACATCGTCTCCGGTACGACCGCCGGAGGCCTCAGCGTGCCCGGGATCGATGTCATCACCCCCGGGGTGCTCGCACTGTCCGTGATGGCCTCTGCCTTCACCGGACAGGGCATCGCGGCCGGCTTCGAACGGCAGTACGGGGTGCTGGCCTATCTGTCCACCACTCCGCTCGGGCCGACCGGCCTGATCCTCGGCAAGGCCGTGGCCGTCGTCTGCGTCGTGGTCATCCAGGTGGTCGTCATCGGGGCGGCAGGACTGATGCTGGGCTGGCAGCCTGACCCCGGAGGCCTGGCGTGGCTGTCGCTGGTCCTCGTCCTGGGTGCCACCGCCTTCACTGCGCTGGGCCTGCTGCTGGCCGGCACGGTGCGAGCAGAGGCGACACTCGCACTGACCAACATCCTGTGGGTTCTGCTGGGGGCCGCCGGAGGCACCGTGTTCCCGCTCGACCATGACGGACCGGGCGCCCTGCTGCTCCTGCTCCCCTCCGCGGCGCTGGGCGAGGGCCTGCGCGCCGCTTCCATCGACGGGGCACTGGCCCCGGTCCCTGCTCTCGTCCTGGCGGGCTGGTCCGTGCTCGCCGTCCTCGCCGCACGAAGGTGGTTCCAATGGCGCTGACCGATTCCCTGACCCGCCGACTCCCCACCCGTATCACGACCATGACGCGGATCCTGGCGATCGCCACCCTGGTGTCCAACATCGGCATCATGGTCACCGGCGGCGCCGTGCGGCTCACCGACTCGGGCCTCGGATGTCCGGAGTGGCCCCGCTGCACCCCCGAGTCCTGGGTCTCCACCCCCGAGATGGGCATCCACGGTGCGATCGAGTTCGGCAATCGGCTGCTCACCTACGTGCTCATCGCCATCAGCATGGCCATGTTCTTGGCGATCGTCCGGCTCTGGGACAGCCACCGTCCACTCGTCGTCCGGTCGCTGCTGATCGGCCTGGGCATTCCGCTGCAGGGCGTGATCGGCGGCATCACCGTCTGGACGAACCTCAACCCGTGGGTGGTGGGCCTGCACTTCGTGCTGTCCTCGGTCCTCGTCATGCTCGCCGCCCAGCTGCTGCATCGAGTGAACCTGGAGCTCCGACACGACGGTGAGGCCGGACGTCCCCTCGTGGACGGGCCAGTGGACTCCGTCAGCTCCGCGATGGCTCCGGTCCTGCTGGGCGCCAGCTGGATCGCCGTCGTCCTGGGCACGATCGTCACGGGCACAGGCCCTCACGCCGGAGACCCGGGCGCCCCCCGGCACGGTTTCGACCCGGACCTGGTCACCCGCCTCCACACGATCCCGGTGTGGGTGCTGTGCGCGGCGACGCTGGCCATCCTGGTCCGGCAGCTCCGGCACCAGGCGTCCCCTGCTCAGCGGAAGGCCACCTGGTGGTTGGTCGGCGTGATCCTGGGCCAGGCCACCATCGGCTATGTCCAGCACTTCACCGGACTCCCCATCCTGCTCGTCCTGCTGCACATGCTCGGCTCCGCCGTGCTCATCGCCGCGGCGATCGTCCTGGTGGACAGGCTGCGGGCCCCGTATCGGACCCGCGGCCTGGATCGCGGGCCCCGACGCAGGCCTCGGCCCCCGGTGAACACCGAGGTCGACGGTCACATCCTGAGCTGAACGGTTCCTGACACACGGTCATGGACGGCGCGCCCGTCGGGCCCGAAGAGGATCGCCGGGAGGATCACCACCAGCAGCCCCGTGCGTACGGCCGACCAGAGCGGGCCCGGGGCCCGAGTGCCGCGCACCACCTGGATGCGGACCAGTCGTTTGCCGATGGTCACCCCGAGCAGACCCACCAGGATGATGTGCATTGCGGCGAAGATCAGCAGGGTCACCACCGGGTCGCCGGCGAACCAGACGGTGGAGATCAGCAGCGCGATCCCCCAGTCGATCAGCAGAGCCAGCACCCGGCGCCCGAACGGGGCCAGGCTGCCTGGGCCGTCCTCCGGAAGGCCCAGGCGTTCCCCCGGCCAGCTGTCTCCGGCCCCCTCCCCGGAGGGCTCGGAACCACCAGGGCGCGCGTCTCGGCTGTCTGCCACGGATCTCCTCTGCTCGACGGGCCGTCGGCAACATGTCTGCCGACGGACTCCAACCCACCATTCTACGGGCGAGGACGCTCTCCGGGCGGGACTGACCGACGGGGATGAGCGACTTAAGTTACATGGCTGAAACATTTGCGTGATGGTCGAGAAACCCCGCCTGCCTAGCGTGGACTCCAGAGCGTGAGCCTCGGCCCACGGCTCAGGTGACGCGGACCGGCCATCACGACGGCACGACCCCGGTGCACCCCCGCCGGATCAGGTCATCGACGGTGATCGGTCCCACACACCTGTGCCGATCCGGCTAGGGTGAACAACGCAGACCGGGTCCGCCCGGTGTCCAGCACGATATCCATAGGAGCAAGGACGCATGTTCAGCAACCCCGAAGAAGTCCTGAAGTTCATCCAGGAGGAGGATGTCCGCTTCGTCGACATCCGGTTCACGGACCTCCCCGGCAGCCAGCACCACTTCAACGTCCCGGCGAAGACCGTCGACCTCGACTTCTTCGAGAACGGGCAGCTGTTCGACGGCTCCTCGATCCGCGGGTTCCAGGGCATCGAAGAGTCTGACATGCAGCTCATCCCGGATGTCGCCACCGCCTTCATCGACGAGTACCGCGTCGAGAAGACCCTGGCGATGAACTTCTCCATCGTGAACCCGCGCACCGGCGAGCCCTACGTCCGCGACCCGCGCGGCGTCGCGCAGAAGGCCGAGGAGTACCTGGCTTCCTCCGGCATCGCCGACACCGCCTTCTTCGGTGCTGAGGCCGAGTTCTTCCTCTTCGACGATGTGAAGTGGCAGTCCTCGCCGCAGGCCTCCTTCTACTCGGTCGACTCCGACGAGGCCAACTGGAAGTCGGCCGAGGAGCTCGCAGGCGGCAACCTGGGCCACAAGCTCGCCACCAAGGGCGGGTACTTCCCGGTCTCGCCGCAGGACAAGAGCGCCGACCTCCGTGACGCGATCTGCATCGCGATGGACAACGCCGGCCTCGAGGTCGAGCGTTCCCACCACGAGGTCGCCGCTCCGGGCCAGCAGGAGATCAACTACAAGTTCAACACGCTGGTCCACGCCGCCGACGACGTCCAGAAGTTCAAGTACGTCGTGAAGAACACCGCCGACCAGTTCGGCAAGTCGGCCACGTTCATGCCGAAGCCCGTCTTCGAGGAGAACGGCTCGGGCATGCACTGCCACCAGTCCCTCTGGAAGGACGGCGAGCCGCTGTTCTTCGACGAGAAGGGCTACGCGAACCTCTCCGACACCGCGCGGTGGTACATCGGTGGCCTGCTCAAGCACGCCCATGCGGTCCTGGCGTTCACCAACCCGACGGTGAACTCCTACAAGCGACTGGTCAAGGGCTATGAGGCCCCGGTCTCCCTCGTGTACTCGCAGGGCAACCGTTCCGCCTCGATCCGCATCCCGATCACCGGGGCAAACCCGAAGGCGAAGCGCCTCGAGTTCCGCGCTCCGGACGCCTCGGGGAACCCGTACCTGGCCTTCGCCGCGCAGATGATGGCCGGCCTGGACGGCATCCGCAACCGCATCGAGCCCCACGAGCCGGTCGACAAGGACCTCTACGAGCTGCCGCCCGAGGAGCTGGCGACCATCCCTCAGGCCCCCGGCTCGCTGGATGAGGCGCTGGAGGCTCTGGAGAACGACTACGAGTTCCTGCTCGAGGGCGGGGTGTTCACCGAGGAGATCGTCAAGACCTGGATCGCCTACAAGCGTGAGCAGGAGATCGAGCCGCTGAACCTGCGCCCGAACCCGCACGAGTTCGAGCTCTACTACTCGGTCTGACCCGCAGACTCAGGTCGACGTCGAAGGCCCCGTGGGCGGCAGCTGCCAGGCTGTCCCCCACGGGGCCTTTCGCGTGCGCTGCGGTGGGCGCCCCTCTGCCCACGGTGCCGGGACCCACGGCCATACGCCCTGGCCACAGACCTCCGCCCGCCACTAAGGTCTGTGGGCATACCCGACGCCCGACGACCAGCGGCCACCACATCCCGAAGGCCGCAGGAGGCCGACACCATGTCAGAGATCGCCGCCCGTCACGCCCGGCTCGCCGCCGACTTCAGGAGCACCGCCGCCTCCGTGCCCCCGGGCCGGTGGGACGCTCCCTCACCCTGCCAGGGCTGGACCGCACACGACGTCGTCGCCCACGTCATCGAGGCGCACCTGATGCAGCTCGGTTTCGCCGATGCCGTTCCGCAGAACGTGCCTGATGCCGTCGAAGCCCCCGTCGAGGCCCTGGACGTCGTGATCGCCGCGGTCCAGGAACAGCTCGGGGACCCCGACCGCGCCACGCAGGTGATCGACGGAATCGCCGGGCAGATGCCCTGGGAGACCTCCGTCGACTCGTTCCTGTGCTTCGACCTGCTCGTCCACCGCTGGGACCTCTCCCGTGCCGCCGGCTTGCCGGAGGCGCTGCCTCCCGAGGACGTCCGTTGGGCGTCGGCCGTCGCCGACGGGTTCGGCGAGATGCTCCACGCCGAAGGAGTCTGCGCCCCACCGCTGGAACCTCCCCAGGACGCCGATGAGCAGACCACGTTCCTGGCCCGGCTCGGCCGACGCGCCTGGTGATCATGCTCTCAGCGAATCCGGGATGACGTGCCGCCGCGCCCCTGTTGGATCCGGTGAGCGCTGACACGGGTCAGCGCACCCGTCCGTCCGGAACCGCCGAGGAGCCGCTGTGCCTGCATCCCGTCCCCTGTCCCTGCTGGATCTGGCGACCGTCCGGTCCCCGGAGACGATCGCAGACGGCATCGCCCGCAGCCGCCGACTGGCACGCACCGCCGACGGCCTGGGCTACACCCGGCTCTGGTTCGCCGAGCATCACAACATGCCCCACATCGCCTCCTCGGCGACCTCACTGATGATCCAGCACATCGCCGCGGCCACCGAGAACCTCCGCGTCGGCTCCGGCGGCATCATGCTGCCCAACCACACTCCCCTGGTCATCGCCGAGCAGTTCGGCATGCTGGAGACTCTCTTCCCCGGGCGGATCGACCTCGGACTGGGTCGGGCCCCAGGCACCGACGGCGCGACCATGCGGGCGCTGCGCCGCGACGGCACCGAGTCCGACCGGTTCGAGTCCGACATCATGGAGCTCAACGGCTATCTGTCCGGATACTCCCGCATCCCCGGGGTCCGGGCCTACCCGGGGGACGGCACCGACGTCCCCCTCTATATCCTCGGGTCTTCCCTGTTCGGCGCCCAGCTGGCCGCCAAGCTCGGGCTGCCCTATGCCTTCGCCTCCCACTTCGCCCCGCAGATGCTGACCCAGGCCGCGGATCTCTACCGGTCCACCTTCGACGCCACCCGGTCGCTGCTCGGCCCCGAGGCCCGCCCGCACTTCATCGCCGCGGCCAATGTGATCGCCCACGACGACGCCGACGCGGCCCGGGCCCAGCGCCGGGCCGCCGAAGACTCCTGGATCCGCAGCATGCTCGGCCGAAACCGGACGTTGACGGACGACGACGTCATCATGCTCCGTGACCATCCGGCAGGTCAGCAGGTGCTCGACATGCTCTCACGCACCGTGGCCGGCACAGGAGCAGAGGTCATCGCCTGGCTGGACCGCCTGGCCGAGGAGGTCCAGGCCGACGAGCTGATGCTGGTCAACCTCGCACCCGAGGAGGACGTCCAGCACCGCACTTTGGAGCTCCTCTCCCCGACCGCATGACGGTGCCGGGTTCTCGACGTCCGACCCTCGGGGTCCGTCAGACGTCTTCGTAGAAGAGCCTCTCGTAGACCTGCCGGCAGCGCCGCGTCGTACGCAGATAGTGTTCCTCGAAGGCGGCTGCGGAACCGGCGTCGAAGCCGCACCAGCGGGCCACGGCCTCCAGGTCCCGGCGCGATGAGGGCAGTACGTCCGAGGTCCGTCCGCTCCACACCTTCATGGCGGCCCTGGCTCGGGTGCACAGCCTCCAGGCCTCGGCCAGCACGGCGGCGTCCTCTGCCGCCAGCAGCTCATGCTGAACCAGCACCTCGAGGGTGTCCAGCGTGTTCGTCACCCGGAGCTCCGGGTGCTCATAGGCATGCTGCAGCTGGAGCAGCTGGGCCAGCCATTCCACGTCGGAGAGACCGCCGCGGCCCAGCTTCACATGACGGGACGGGTCGGCGCCACGGGGAAGGCGCTCCGATTCGACCCGGGCCTTGATCCGCCGGATCTCCCGCACCTCGGACTCGGAGGGGGCCGGGGCGTAGCGGACCTCATCCACCAGCTCCATGACGTCGGCCGCCAGCTCGTCACAGCCGGCGATGGGACGGGCTCGCAGCAGCGCCTGGCGCTCCCAGATGTCCATCCACCGCCGGTAGTACTCGCGGAAGGACTCCAGGGTCCGGGAGATCGGGCCGGTCTTGCCCTCGGGTCGGAGATCGGCGTCGAGCTTCAGGGGGTCCTCCCCACGCACCGGCGGCTTCACCGACTGGGAGAGCAGAGCGGTCAGCCGTGTCGCCAGACGCCGGGCCTGCTCATCGGCGACGGTCGGGTCCGCCCCCTCGACGGCGCGGTGCACGAACATGGCGTCCATGTCCGACCCGTAGGAGATCTCCTGGCCACCCTGCCGTCCCATGGCGACCACGAGGAACTTGACGTGCTCGCCCTGCTCGGCAAAGACCTCCCGCTCGGCCACGTGCAGGGCGCCCAGGGTCGCGGCCCTGTCGACGTCGGAGAGCGCACGGCCCACCTCATTCAGCTCCAGCAGCCCGGCGGCGTCGGCGATTGCGATCCGAAGCACCTCGCGCTGACGCACCAGTCGGGTGAGCCGGACCGCGGTGGACGCGTCCCCCTCATGCCGGGCCAGCTGATTTCGGATCTCCGTCCACAGCGACTCGAAGCTCAGCGGTCGCAGCGCAGAGTCGTCACCCAGCCACCGGCTCGACTCCGGCGAGTGCTCCAACAGGTCGGAGATGAAGCGGGAGCTGGTGAGGATGTGGCACAGCCGCTCGGCGGCCACCGAGGAGTCCCGCAGCATCGTCAGATACCAGGGGCTCGTGCCCAGGGACTCGCTGAGCCTCCGGAAGGCCAGCAGTCCGGCGTCGGGATCCACCCCTTCGGCGAACCAGCCCAGCATCATCGGCAGGATGCGGCGCTGCAGCGTCGCACGCCGGGTGACTCCCGCGGTGAGCGCCTCGATATGCCGCATAGCGCCGGAGGTGTCCGAGTACCCCAAGGCGGCGAGCCGGTCCTGTGCGGCCTGGGACGACAGGCGGACCTCCTCGTCGGAGAGCACCGCAGTGGTCGAAAGCAGCGGACGGTAGAAGATCGTCTCGTGGAAGCTCGCCACCTCACGCACCACGCTGCGCCACGCCTTGAGCAGGTCCTCAGCGGAATCCCGTCGGTCAGCCTGCGGCGGCCGCACAGCATGGGCGAGGGCGCGGAGCTCCGGCTCCCTCCTGGGCATCAGATGCGTGCGTCGCATGTTCGACATCTGGATCCGGTGCTCGTAGAGCCGCAGCTGTCGGTAGCAGCGGGACATGGCCTCCTGGTCCCGGCTGGCCATGTACTCGCCCTCTCCGAGCGCTCGGATGGCGGTCAGCGTGTCCCGGACGTGCAGCTCCTCGTCCACGCGTCCATGGACCAGCTGCAGCAGCTGCACCGTGAACTCGATGTCACGCAGCCCTCCACGGCCGAGTTTGATCTCCCGGTCCACATGCTCGGCAGGGATGTGTTCGAAGACCCGCCGGCGCATGCGCTGGACGTTCTCCACGAACTCCGGCTGCTGCGAGGAGCTCCACACCAGCGGCCACAGCGTGGTGATGTAGGCCTCGCCCAATGCCTGGCTGCCGGCGATGGGGCGCGCCTTGAGCAGCGCCTGGAACTCCCAGCCGTGGGCCCACCGCTTGTAGTACTCCACATGGGACTCCAGGGTGCGGGTGAGCGGGCCGTCCTTGCCCTCGGGCCGCAGATTCGCATCGACCTCCCACAGCCCTGGTTCCGGCGCCGAGGAGTTGATGACCTTGGAGATGCCTCCGGCCAGCCCTCCGGCGATCGAGCTGACCTGCGCGTCGTCCACGTCCTCCGGCCCGCGATGGACGAAGACGACGTCCACGTCGGAGATGTAGTTCAGCTCGCGGGCCCCGCATTTGCCCATCCCGATGACCGCGAGCTCCACCTGCTGGGCGATCGGGCCGTGACGCTCCACCAGCTCCGCCCGAGTCACGGCGAGGGCGGCCTCGACGGCCGCGGCCGCCAGGTCTGCCAACTGCTGGGAGACCAGCGGCTGATAGGCCAGCGGGTCCGCCGCGGTGAGGTCACGCAGAGCCACGGCGGTGAGCAGGCGACGATAGGCAACTCGCAGGGCGACCGCGGCGTCGCGGGCCGTGAACCCGTCATCCAGGCGGGCCACCGGCGTCTCTGACCCGGGGTCCGCGCGCACCTCTTCGAGCAGGACCCGCCGGAGGTTCTCAGCGTCGTCGACCCGCGGCCGACCATCGGGGGATGGAAGATCCGCCTCCTCCCGGTGATCGAACACCACGCGCACCGCGTCAGGGCGGCGCACCAGGAACTCGCCGAGCGCCCTCGAGGCGCCCAGGAGCCGGATCAGCGGGACCGCCTGCGGATGGTGGCCGTCGCTGACCTCCTCGAACAGCGCGAGGACGTCCGGTGCCTGCTCGAGCAGCCGGATGAGCAGCAGCAGGGCCTGATCGGCATCGGGGGCCCGCCTCAGCGTGCCCAGGAGTTCCGGCCTGCCGATCGTCCGCAGCTGATCGTCCTGCAGGAAGGCCGCAGCTCGGTCCAGCTCGTCGAAGCCGGCGGCGATCAGGTCGCGTGTGGACGGTGTGCTCATGCTCGTCCGGCCGGTCTCAGATCATGCCCAGGTATCGGTTGATCTCGAAGGGCGAGACGTTGATCCGGTACTCGTCCCATTCCTGCTGCTTGTTGCGCAGGAAGTTCTCGAAGACCTGCTCGCCGAGGATCTCCGCCACGAGCTCGGAGTCCTCCATCTGGCGGATCGCATCGTGCAGCGTGCCGGGCAACGGCTTGATGCCCAGTGCCTTGCGCTCCGGGGTGGTCAGAGACCACACGTCCTCAGTGATCGCCTCCGCCAGCTGGTACTCCTCCTGGATGCCCTTCAGCCCGGCACCCAGCACGACCGCGTAGGCGAGGTAGGGGTTGGCGGAGGAGTCGATGCCACGGAACTCCACCCGCGCAGAGCCGCCCTTGGTGGGCTTGTACAGCGGCACCCGCATGAGGGCCGACCGGTTGTTGTGCCCCCAGGAGACGTGCGACGGCGCCTCTCCCCCGCCCCAGAGGCGCTTGTAGGAGTTCACGAACTGGTTGGTCACCGCCGTGAACTCCGGTGCGTGGGTGAGCACACCGGCGATGAACTGCCGGGCGATGGTGGAGAGGTTGAACTCGGCGTTCGGCGCGAAGAACGCGTTCGTGTCGCCCTCGAAGAGCCCGAAGTGCGTGTGCATGCCCGAGCCGGGGTGCTCGGCGAAGGGCTTGGGCATGAAGGTCGCGTATTTGCCCTGCATCACGGCGACCTCCTTGATCACCGTGCGGAAGGTCATGATGTTGTCCGCCGTGGTCAACGCGTCCGCGTAGCGGAGGTCGATCTCGTTCTGGCCGGGTCCGGCCTCGTGATGGCTGAACTCCACCGAGATCCCCACGGCCTCCAGCATGGAGACCACATGGCGGCGGAAGTCCTGGGAGACGCTGCCGGTCACGTGGTCGAAGTATCCTGCCCGGTCCACCGGCACGGGGTAGCCGTCCGCGTCGACCTCGTCGGAGTCGAGCAGGTAGAACTCGATCTCCGGGTGGGTGTAGCAGGTGAAGCCCATCTCCGCGGCGGTGTCGAGCTGTCGGCGCAGCACGGAGCGCGGGTCAGCGGCGGCCGGCTCCTGGTCCGGCGTGAGGATGTCGCAGAACATCCGGGAGGTGGGCTCATCCTCGCCCCGCCACGGCAGGATCTGGAAGCTCGAAGGGTCGGGCTTCAGCAGCATGTCCGACTCGAAGACGCGGGAGAGTCCCTCGATGGAGGAACCGTCGAAGCCCAGCCCTTCGCTGAAGACGCCCTCCACTTCGGCGGGCGCCAGGGCGACCGACTTCAGCGCGCCCACGACGTCGGTGAACCACAGACGCACGAAGCGCACGTCCCGTTCCTCGATGGTGCGCAGTACGAATTCCTGCTGTCGATCCATGCTCGCTGCAGCCTCTCTGCCGTGCGTGGGTGTCTCGCCGCTCCCACTCTACCCAAGTCTTCGCCCACGTCGGGGCCATCCGGGGTGCGGTTCGGGGTTCGCCGACCCTCATGCCGGCTCGCCGGCAGAAGGCGCTAGCCTGGAGCCATGCCAGCTGAGAATCAGAGCAGCGAGACAGACACCCAGGCCACCTCCCCCGCGTCCGCCCCCTATGGGGGGTCAGGCGGCGCGGCGGCCGGAGGCACCGCAGGCAAGGCCGGGGCGACGCCGCACTCCCCCTCGCGGATCCGCACGGTCCACCTGCGACGTTTCAAGGACGACGGCCGCCGCTTCGCCATGCTGACCGCCTATGACGCCCAGATCGCCTCGATCTTCGACGAGGCGGCGTCGAGGTGCTGCTGGTGGGCGACTCCGCCGCCAATGTCATGATGGGCCGGACCACTACGCTGCCGATCACGGTGGACGAGATGCTGGTGTTCTCCCGATCAGTGGTCAACGGCGTCCGGCGCGCCCTGGTGGTGGCCGATGTGCCGTTCGGCAGCTACGAGGCCTCCCCGCAGCAGGCGGTGGCCACCGGCGTGCGCTTCCTGAAGGAGGCCGGCGTCCACGCGGTGAAGGTCGAGGGGGATGCCGCCATGGCGCCCCACGTGCGCGCCATGGTCGCCGCCGGGATCCCGGTCATGGGGCATGTGGGATTCACTCCGCAGTCGGAGCACGCGCTCGGAGGCTACCGAGTCCAAGGCCGCGGCGATGCGGCCGCCCGAGTGCTCGAGGACGCGCGAGCCATGCAGGACGCCGGCGCGTTCTGCGTGCTCATGGAGATGGTCCCCTCGGAGGTCGCCGCCGAGGTCGACGCCGCTCTGGAGGTCCCGACCATCGGCATCGGCGCCGGAGGGTCCACCACCGGGCAGGTGCTCGTGTGGCAGGACATGCTCGGCATGACCCAGGGCCGCGTGCCTCGCTTCGTGAAGCGCTATGCCGACCTTCGCGGGGTGATCTCCGAGGCCGCGACGGCTTTCGCCGACGACGTGCGCTCGGGCACGTTCCCCGCGGAGGAGCACGGGTTCTGAGTCAGCCCTCGGCGTCCTCCGCCGAGTCGCTCTCGTCCCATCGCTCGTTGTTCGCCCGCACCTTCTCCATGGCGCGGGCCGCCTCCGTATGGGAGTCGTAGGGACCCAGGAGGTGCTTCCAGCTGGACTGGGCGCCCTGCTCGACCTCGCCGGTGCGGACGTTGTACCAGTACTGCGTGCTCATGGCTCCAGCCTACGCCGCACGCCCTCGCAGGCACAGCGCGAAGGCGCGACATCAGGCACAGCAGACGACGTCGACCCCCTCCTGCTCCAGCCAGAGCCGTCGCTCGCGAGACAGACGCCCCGTGGCGAGGGTGTCTACCGCCGAGGAGGGGCACACCGAGAAGACCGCCGAGAGCCCGATCTTCTCGGCCGCCGCGGCGGCGACCACCTGACGGGAGGACCCGATGAGCGCCTTCTTGACGTCGGCGTCCTGAAGCGTGGACGCCGTCATCCCGGACTCCTCGTCCCATCCGCAGACCCCCAGCACGCCGATGTCCGCCCGGAAGTCCTCGATGTCGCGCACCGCCCGGTGGCCGCTCCAGGACAGCTCGCCAGGGTTGAGCTCGCCTCCGGGGGTCAGCACCCGGATCCCCCTCCCTGAGGCGTCCCCTCCCTCCGCAAGCACGGCCGCGAGATGCACCGACAGCGCGAGGACGGTGAGCTCCCGCCCGGCCAACGCTCGGGCCACCGCTCCGCAGGTGGTGCCGTCGTCGAGGATCACGCTGGAGCCGTCCGGGATCATGGCGGCCACCGCCTCCCCGATCCCGCGCTTCTCCTCCACATGAGTCTCGCTGCGCACCTGGAACGGCAGCTGCGCGCCTCGTGCGGGCAGCCCGACGGCACCCCCATGAGTGCGCCGCAGCACCCCGCGGCGTTCGAGATCGCTCAGGTCCCGGCGAATGGTCATCGCAGAGGCCCCGGTGGCGCGGACCAGATCGGAGGCGCGCACCTCGTCGCCGCCCCGCACGGCTGCGATGATCGTTCTGTGTCTGTTCGCACGTTGCATGTGTTCGATCTGATCGGAAGACTGCTCGCCATGCAAATGCCCAGCCCAGCGGACCGCGTGCCGACTCCGCCGCCGCCCTCCCTGCGACGCAGCCGGATGGCGACCATGGCGGCCTTCGCCACGAACGGCGCCCTGCCGGCCTCCCTGCTGGCCCGGTATGCGGAGGTCAAGGAGGCCCTGGGACTGAGTCCGGCGCTCTTCGGACTGCTGGTCGTCGGCATCGGTCTGGGCGGCACGCTGGCCGTGCACCTGCCGGGAGTGATCTCCCGTCGCTTCGGCGTCGCCTGGTCGGCCGGTGTGGGCACGGCCTGGGTGGGCGGCTCCCTGGTGGTGGCCACCTCCGGCGTGGCACTGGCCAGCCCGTGGCTCGTCCTGCTGGGACTGCTGCTCGCCGGCTTCGGAGACGCCGTGGTGGACGTGGCGCAGAACTCCCAGGGCTTGCGGGTCCAGGAGGCCTACGGCCGGTCCCTGCTGAACTCCATGCACGCCGGGTGGAGCGTCGGAGCGGCGCTGGGCGGCGCCGTCGGCACGCTCGCCGCACTGCTGGGTGTGCCGATTCTGACCCATATGGCCGTCTGGGCCGTGGTCTGCGCGGCCGCGATGGCCGCATCCGCCCGGGCGTTCCTGCCGGAGCCGGAACCGGTGCTGGGCACCCCGCAGAGCACCACCCGCGCCACCGGCTGGGCCACGGCGAAGATCCTGATCCCGTTGGCGCTGGTGGCACTGGCCGGGATCTCGGTGGAGGACGTGGGCAACAACTGGTCCGCCGTGCTGCTCTCCAGCGAACGCGACATGGCCGCGGCCTCCGCCGGCATCGGCCTCACCGTCCTGCTGACCGCCCAGTTCATCGGCCGCCTGCTGGGAGACAGGGTGATCGATCGGCTCGGCGACCGTCGGGCTCTGCTGCTGAGCCTCGCCGCCGTCGTGCTGGGTCTCCTCGGGGCCGCCTGGGCGCCCACCGTCCCCCTCACCCTCGCCGGACTGGCCCTGGCCGGAGTGGGCTGTGCGGTGACCGTCCCGATCGCGTTCGCTCGCGCCGACGCGGTGCCCGGACTGCCCCCGCACAGCGGCGTCACCTGGATCAGCTGGACCATGCGGACCGTCACGCTGAGCCTCTCGCCGGCGATCGGCGCCATGACTCAGAGCACCTCGCTGCCGATCGCCCTGACCGTGGTGACCCTCATCGCCGTCGTCGCCTGGTGCTGCAGCTGCGCCCCGTCGCCCGGTGAACGCCCCCTGTCGGAACGTTAGGATGGGGTCCATGGCTTCCGCTCCCTCCTCCACCGCCCCGATCGGCACGCTCACCAAGGGCACCGTGACTCCGATGCGGCCCGTGCCGCACCACATCGAGAAGCCGAACTACGTCGGGCTGGACGCGCCCCCGGAGTACACCGGGGAGGACGTCTACGACGCCGCGACGGTGGAGCGCATCCGCCGTGCCGGACAGCTCGCCGCCGATGCGATGGTGGCCACCGGCCGACTCATCCGCCCCGGGGTGACCACCGACGAGCTCGATGCCTTCGCCCACGAGTACCTCGTGTCCCGTGGGGCCTACCCCTCCTGCCTGTCCTACCGCGGCTTCCCCAAGGCGATCTGCACCTCCGTCAACGAGGTCATCTGCCACGGCATCCCCGACTCCACGACCCTGCAGGACGGCGACATCGTCAACCTGGACATCACGGCCTACCTCGACGGCGTCCACGGCGACCACAACCGCACCTTCCTCGTGGGCGACGTCGACGAGGACTCCCGGCTGCTGGTGGAGCGGACCCACGAGGCCATGATGCGCGGGATCCGCGCCGTGAAGCCCGGCCGCCCCATCAACGTCATCGGCCGCTCCATCGAGTCCTATGCCAAACGCTTCGGCTACGGCGTGGTCCGCGAGTTCATCGGCCATGGAGTGGGCAAGGCGTTCCACACGGGGCTGGTCATCCCCCACTACGACGCCGCACCCGAGTACTCACGTCCCATGGAGCCCGGGATGGTGTTCACCATCGAGCCGATGCTCACCCTGGGGACGCGGCACTGGGACATGTGGGAGGACGGCTGGACCGCGGTCACCCGCGATCGGCGCCGCACCGCACAGTTCGAGCACACGCTGGTCGTCACTGACGACGGGGCGGACGTCCTCACACTCCCCTCGGCCGACGAAGACGCCTGATCAGCCAGGCGCCGGGCGGCCGCGCAGTTCCCGTGGGGCTCCGCACGCCCGCGTCCGCGGCGCGTCAAGCATCGTGACATACGTGACCTGCATCGCTCCGACCCGCTATCCTGTTCTCTGGCCGACCCCGCAGGGTCTGGCCGTCCGATCCCGGTGCGACGACGCACGTCCAGTCCTGTGGCCCCCGAGCAGAGCCGGCAGCGCGTCGTCGATCGCCGCTGTCTCGCTCTTCTCGCCTCACCCCTTGGAGAGCAATGACCCACTCTGACCAGTCTCAGCCTCTGGCCGCCCAGGCGGTCGCCCCTGCCAGCTTCGCCGTCGACGACCTTCCCAAGCGGGCGATCGGCATCGACGTGGGCGGCACCGGCATCAAGGGCGGGATCGTCAACCTCCAGAAGGGCAAGCTGACCGGCGAGCGGTTCCGCATCCCGACGCCGAGGCCGGCCACGCCGGAGGCCGTCGCGGAGGTCATCAGCACCATCCTGGAGGAGCTGCTGGGGCGCGAGAAGGCGCCCTCCCGCGATGAGCTGGCCGTCGGCGTCCTGGTGCCCGGCATCGTGATCGACAACGTCGTGCTCTCCGCCGCCAACATCGACGACTCCTGGATCGAATGCGACGCCGGTGAGCTGCTGCGCCCGCTGCCCGGTGACGTCTCCACGCTCAACGACGCCGACGGCGCCGGTCTGGCTGAGGCACGGTACGGCGCTGGCGCTGGACGCGCGGGCAGCGTGCTCACCGTCACTCTGGGCACGGGGATCGGCTCTGCCTGGTGCATGACGGGGTGCTGGTCCCCAACAGCGAGCTGGGGCACCTGGAGTTCGAAGGAGAGGTCGCCGAGCAGAAGGCCTCGGCCGCGGCCCGCGAACGCGTCGACATGCCCTGGGACGAGTACGGGCGGCTCCTGGACCGCTACCTCACTCACGTCGAGCGCCTGTTCTCCCCCTCCCAGTTCATCATCGGCGGGGGCATCTCCAAGCGCAGCGAGGACTTCCTCCCCCACGTGACCAGCACCCGCGCGCCGGTGGTGCCTGCCCAGCTGAAGAACAACGCGGGCATCGTCGGCGCGGCGCTCTTCGGCGCCGAGCAGCGCGCCCTGGCGCGGCGTTCCGCGGCCGTGGACCCGCAGCAGGAGGCCGCTGAGAAGATCAGCGCGGACGCCTGAGCGGCCGCCCTGCAGGAGGGCTTCCTCCGTCGCGGGCGCTGAGCCCTTTGGTATAGTGCTGTGGCCGGCGCGCCCGTCCCGACGTCATTGCGCCTGTCACGGGAACGCGGCCGCCGTGCCCGGGCCTTTAGCTCAGCTGGTAGAGCATCGCGTTTACACCGCGAGTGTCATCGGTTCGATCCCGGTAGGGCCCACCGATGCCCGGCACGGTCTCCGTGCCGGGCATCGTCGTTCCCGCAGCAGCTTCCGCTCCGGCCATGCCGCGCGGCCACAGACCGCGCCTCACGGTCGAGCAGCCATCCTCACCACAGCACCCACCGGGTACGGTGGACGGATCCTGAGACGCATCTCTGGTTCTGAGGGGAGGACACAGTCGCACAGGGCCCGGTCCTGGCCGGTCGGCGGGGACGGGCGTGCCGTCTGCAGATCATGGTGGTTGTCGAGGTGCTGGGGCCGGTGCAGGTCAGACGCGACGACGGCACCGTCGTCCGTCCGCCAGGCCTGCAGGCGCTGCTGCTGAGCATGCTGGTCGTGGACGCAGACCAGATCGTCACGACGGATCGGCTGATCGACGTCATGTGGGGCGCTGCCCCGGATGATCGTGCTGCTCATCGCCTGCAGTCCCATATCCACCGGCTGCGCCGCACACTCGACACCGGTGCCACGATCGAGGCCGACGGCGGCGGGTACCGTCTGAGCCTCGAAGGCGGGGCTGTCGACGCGGTCCGCTTCGAGAAGCTCCTCGCGGAGGCACGGAGGGCGGCCGAGATCGGCGACCATGACCAGGTGGTGACGCTGTGTCGCGACGCTCTCTCCCTGTGGCGGGGCGCACCGTTCGAGACCATCGAGACCACACGTCTGGCCGGAGCATCGCGGCGCCTCCACGACCTTCGCTCGTCCACCTGGGAACTGCTGCTGGCCTCGGAGCTGTCCCGGGGAAACCACGAGACGGTGGCGCGAGAGATCGAGCCGCTGGTCCGTGAGCACCCGCTCCGCGAGCGCCTCCACGAACTGCTCGTCACGGCCCTCTCCCTCTCCGGTCACCACGCCGACGCGCTGGGGGCCTGTGAACGCGCCAGGACATGGCTTCTGGATGAGCTCGGCGTCGAGCCCGGACCCCGGCTGCGAGAGCTGCATCGCATGGTCCTCGCCGAGGAAGCGATACTCGTCGACCCGGGCACGTCCGTCCCGAAGCCGTCCCGCCAGGTTCCCGCCCAGCTGCCGGTGTGTCCCCGTGTCTTCGTCGGCCGCACGGACGTCCTTCGGGAGCTTGACGAGGGGAGGAGCCGTGCTGTCGATCCGGTCAGGATCTTCTGCCTGACCGGTGGCGCCGGCACTGGCAAGACGGCGCTGGCCGTCTCGTGGGGACATGCGGTCACAGGCGACTTCCCGGACGGACAGCTGTACATCGATCTGCGGGGCTTCGGCCCGGATGAGCCTCGGGACCCTACGGAAGCACTGCCCGGACTTCTCACTGCTCTGGGCGTCCCGACGGCGGAGATTCCTGATGGCGAGCACGAACGATCAGCCCTGTTCCGATCGGCCATGTCAGGTCGTCGGATGCTGGTGGTGCTCGACAACGCCAAGGACGCCGACCACGTCCGGCCTCTGCTCCCGGGGACATCGGAGTCAGTCACCGTCGTGACCAGTCGTTCGCAGCTGACCGGACTGGTCGTGCAGGAAGGTGCGCATCGCCTCCCGTTGGGTCCGCTCTCCCCGGAGGAGACTCAGCAGCTCATCGCGGACCTGGGCCTGCCGCTGGATGACTCACAGGCCGATTCCCTGGCAGCAGTCTGCTCGCGCCTCCCCCTGGCCCTGCGTATCGCAGCCGAGCGTATGCGGTCAGGAGGCGCCCAGGAACTGGACGCGCTCCTCGCCTCGCCCCAGGACGTCCCTCCTGACGCCGGGGCTCGGCTGGACGTGTTGGACGTCGGAGAGGACCGGGCGTCCGTTCGCGGCGTCTTCTCCTGGTCCTACCGTCACCTGGACCATGACTCCGCATGGATCTTCCGATGCTTCGGCATCTCACCGTCCGCTGAACTGAGCCTGGGTCCGCTCTCAGCGCTCGCCCACCTCGATGAACGCGCCACCCGGCGCGGCGTGGAGACGCTCCGGCGTGCTCATCTGGTCGAGCCGGTGTCCCGGGGGCGCTACCGGCTTCATGACCTGCTTCGGGTCTACGCGATCGAGCTCTCCGAGAATCACGATCCGGAGTCGGCGCGGCAGCGAGCCTTCGCCCGGCTGTGCGATCACTATCTCGAGCGGGCGCCTTGGCCATGGTGGTCCGCATGCCCCACCAGACCGACCATCCCAGCATCCAGGACCTGGCAGGCAGGGCGAAGGCGACAGGAGCCGACGTCGACGTCCGGTCAGCCATCACCTGGCTCACCACCGAACGTGAGAATCTCGTCCTCACCTCGGAGGAGGCCGCCCGCCGCGGGGGCCATCCCTTCTCCACAGACCTCTCCGAGATCATCTGGCGCGATCTGTACCATGATGAGGCCCATGTGCTGGCGGAGCGACTGCATGGCGCTGCGCTCCGAGCGGCTCGCCATGTCGACGATGCTTCTGGGGAGGGCACTGCGCATCGACGTCTTGCCATCACCGCGGTGAACCGTGCGCGTCTCGACGAGGCCCAGCATCACGCCGCACGCGCCCTGGAGCTCCACGCGACGGCCGATGCCCTCAAGGAGATCGCCGCTGACCGGGACACGCTCGGTGCGTTGAGCTTCTACCGTTGTCGTCCGGCCGACGCGGGTGCGCACTTCGAATCCTCGGCTCACGCTCACGAGGAGCTGGCAGATCCGCGAGGGGGCTGCGCCATGGCCAATGCCGGTCTGGTCCATCAGCGGATGGGGCGCTTGGACGATGCCCTGTTCTGGCTGGGGAAGGCACTGGACTACAGCCACCAGCACCACCAGACGTCTGATGAATGCTCCGCCTGTGCGTCCCTCTCCCTGGTGCACAGAGAACGGGGCGAACTCGAGACATCTCTGAGATGCGCCGAGCAGGCCATTGCCCTGGCACAGGACATTGCGGCCGCGGACCTCGAAGGTTTCGCCCGGGCGGAGATGGGCAAGACGTCATGGCTGTCGGGTGAGACCGCCACAGGGCAGCACCTGCTGGACCAGGCGCTCGACGTGGCAGAGCGACTTGTGATCGAGGACCTGGCGTCGGAGGCCCGGTTCGGTCTCGGGGAGATCGCTCTTGACCGCGGGGACCTCCACCGTGCGGTCGGCCTCTTCACTGCGGCCCTCGACGTCTCGGACCAGTATTGGTACGAGTTGGCCCAAGCCCATAGGGGGCTGGCCCGGACCTTCGACGCGCTCGGCTCAGTCGACGAAGCGACGGAGGCCTGGCGGCGGGCCGCGGAGATCTATACGGCTGTCGATCATCCTGACGCCGAGGCGCTGCGACGACGGGCGGCGGGCGGACCCGCTCCGTGAGCGCCGGGGACATCAGCGCCGAGCTGGGCCGCACGGGGTCAGCCTCCGCGGACCCGGCCGCTCGCCCTCACGGCAGATACCCGTAGGCGCAGCCGTGGCCCGGGCGACCATGTCGTCGTGCCGCCGCCGCGCTTCCCAGCCGACCAGTCGGCGCCGGTGGATCTCCTGGGGCCCCGGCCGCTCGCGTCGGACGACGCAGATCTCCTCGCAGCGGCTGGCCCACAGCACCAGGCGCGCGCCCAGCTCGTAGGCCAGCCGCCGCGCGGCGGGGATGCTGTGGACATCGATGATGCTGGTCATGGTTCTCCTCACGCAGACATGTCTCCGGCTGCAGGTCCCCTCCTCGTATGGCTCCACTGTGCCGACACCGCCTCACAGTCTCCTCACACGGGCCTCACACGCCCTTCTGCAGCGGTCCGCTCAGCCGCTGACCTGGGACGTCTCCTCTCCATCGGCGCCGAAGAGTTCTCGGAGAGCGCTGCGGCACGGTACCGTGTCATCGTCGGGCACGGTCGTCGCAACGGGAGGGGAGGATCGCCCCGGCGGTCGCGGGCGCCGCCATCCGGAGGCACCGCTCCGGAGTCTGCCGGGGATCATGACATGCCGATCTTCGAGGTGCTGGGGCCTGTACGCGTTCGTCGCGATGACGGCAGCACACTCACCCCGACAGGTCTGCAGTCCCAGCTGCTGGGGCTGCTCCTGGCGAACCCCGGCCGCCTGCTGACCCATGACCGGCTCGCCGACGCGATGTGGGGATGCCCGGCGGATCCGCGGATGGTCCATCGCCTGCAGACGCACGTGCATCGCCTGCGCTCCGCCGTCGGCGACCTGCCCCTGGCCGCGGACCCCGGTGGGTACCGGCTTCAGATCACCGCGGAACAGACCGACGCCGGACGGTTCGAGTCCCTGGTCTCCGCGGCGGCCGACGTCGCCGCCCAGCAGCCAGCCCAGGCCGCGGCACTCGCCCGTGAAGCCCTGAACCTCTGGCGCGGACGACCGTTCCACGGCCTGGAGACCGAGGAGACCGCGGCGGCATCTGTGCGCCTGCAGCATCTGCGGGTCACCGCGTGGGAGGAGCTCTACGCCGCTGAGCTGACCTGCGGGCATCATGCGCTCGTGGCCGACGAACTGCCACCTGTCGTCGATCAGCACCCGCTGCGTGAGCGCCTCCGCGAGCTGCTCATGATGAGCCACGCCGCAGCGGGCCGTCAGGCCGACGCCCTGGCTGTCTTCCACGAGGCACGCTCGGTGCTGCGCCGGGAACTGGGTGTGGAACCGGGCCCTGGACTGCAGGACCTGCAGGCGCGGATCCTCTCCGGTGCCGCACTGGACCATGACCGTCTTCCGCCTGCCGCGGCCCTCGAGGCGCTGTCACGCCAGCGGGCCGGCGTCCACGGGGCCTGCGCGGCTGTGGAGGTCCCAGCTCAGCTGCCCGCCCGGCCGCGAGGATTCATCGGACGCGACGCCGAGCAGAGTGAGCTCTGGACGTGGCTGGACGATGACCATCGTCCGGCGTCGCTGTTCACACTCATCGGCGGCGCCGGCGTCGGCAAGACCGCCCTGGCTCTGCATTGGGCCCACGAGATCGCCCACCGGTTCCCCGACGGTCACTTGGCGGTGGACCTGCGGGGGTACGGTCCCGAGGATCCCGTGCCTGCAGAACAGGCCCTCGCCGGGTTCCTGCGCGCTCTCGGCACGGACGTCGAACACGTCCCCGACGGACTCGACGAGCGCGCGGCGGCCTTCCGGTCCCAGACGGCGGAACGACGCCTGCTGATCCTGCTGGACAACGCCCGCGATGTGTCCCAGGTGCGGCCGCTGCTGCCCGGAGGCTCCGGTTCCCTGGTCATCGTGACGAGCCGGACCGCGCTCACGGGGCTGGTGCTGCAGGAGGGCGCGCACCAGATCGCCCTCAGCACGATGGGCGACGACGACTCACGCCGCCTGCTCGGACAGCTGCTGGGCCCGGCGCCCAGCGCTGATCAGCTGGAGACCCTCGCCGACCGGTGTGCGCATCTGCCGCTGGCCCTGCGTGTCGCCGCCGAACGTGTCCGGGGGATCGGATCTGAGGACCTTCCGACGGTCCTGGAGGATCTCGAGGACCTGCAGGATCGACTCGACGTCCTCGACCTCCACGCCACCGGGGACCAGGCGTCCTCCATGCGAGCGGTGTTCTCCTGGTCGTATCTGGGCCTCGAGCCGACCCCAGCCTGGCTGTTCCGCTGCTTCGGCGTCGCACCGGCCCATGAGCTCAGCCTCCAAGGCCTGTCCGCCCTGGCGGGGCTCGAGCTCCGCATCGTTCGGCAGGGGGTAGAGGGGCTGCGCCGAGCCCATCTGGTGGAGAGCTGCGGGCCTCACCGGTACCGCCTGCATGACCTCCTCCGCAGCTACGCGATCGAGCTCACCGAAGACCACGAGGGCGACACCGTCCGGGAGGCGTGTCTCGACCGTCTGTCCCGCCACTACCTTCGGGGCGTGGCGGCCGCTTTGGAGATCCTCATGCCCGAAGAGATGACCATCCCCGAGGCGCGGGATCTCCTCGACGCCGACACCGTCCGGCCGTTCAGCCGGAAGACGGACGCAGCGGAATGGCTCGAGCAGGAGCTGCCCCATCTGCTCGTCACCGCGGAGCACTGTGCCGATGGCGGCCAGCCGCGCTTCGCCGTCGTGCTGTCCAAGCTCCTGCGTCGCCACCTGGACCGCTCCCCCTATCTGCACAGCGCCCACCGGCTGCACACCGCAGCCTTCCTGGCCGGCCGCCGCCTGGAGGACCTGGCCGCACAGGGCCACTCACTGCGGATGCTGGGGCGAGTGGCCCTGCTGCGGGTGCAGCTGGAGGAGTCGCGTGAGCTGCTGGAGCGGTCCGTGGACTGTCACCTCCGAGCCGGAGAGGAGCGTGAGGCCGCCGTCACCCGAGGGCTGCTGGGAGGGGCCCACGCCTATCGCGGAGACATCCGCGGCGCCCTGCGCGAGCACCGATCCTCCGTGGACACGCTGCGGGCCCTCGACGACCCGGCGGTGTGCTTCTCCCTGGCCAACTGGGGGCTGGCCCACCATCTGCTGGGTGAGGCGGACGAGGCCCGCAGGCTCCTCCACGAAGCAGTCGACATCAGCCGGCAGCGCGGCTCGCCCTACGGCGAGTCCGTCGCCCTGCTGAACCTGACCCTGACCTACGCGAGCACCGGAGAGCATGAGGCTGCGTTGGACCTCGCCCGGCGGACGCTGCGACTGGCCACCAGGCTGGGGCGTCGCGCTCGCGCCTGCCAGGCCCTGGTCAGCGCCGGAGAGGCGCTCCACGGCGTGGGCCGGCGCAAGGTCGGTCACCGGCTCGTGCGGTTGGCCCTGACCGAGGCCGAGATCTGGGGCAGCGGGACATCATCGCCACCGCCCACCTGGCGCTCGGCGGCCTGACGCGAGAGGCCCGGGCGCTGCAGCACAGCAGGTCCCACCTGCTCATCTCTCTGGAGCAGGCGCGCGGGCACTGGGACCTGGAGGCGCTGACCCTGATCAGTCTGGGCGAGACATGCTCCGCGACTCAGGACCCAGACGGTGCGCGGGAGGCATGGGGCCAGGCGCTGGCGATCTACGAGCGGGTGGGCCACGCTCACACGCCGGTCCTGCGGCGTCGTCTTCAGGGCGTCGAGTCTCCGGCGGTCACCTGACGAGACGAGGGGGCTCCGACCGTGGGCTCGCGGTCTCCCGAACGGCCGGTCTCCGGACCGGCTCGCCCCTCAGAGGCCGACGGCGGGGATGATCTCTCGTTGCCACGCCTGACGACCATGGACGACGAAGCGATGCTCGTAGCCGTCCCGGATGTCGACGACCACAGCGTTGGGCACCACAGGGACCATTCCGGCGATCCTCGTCCAGCCGAGGCGGAGGTCGGTGACCTCCTCCAGCGGCACGACCGCATCTCCCGTCTGGGCGTTCATGCGATGAGCCGCGGAGCGCAGCTGCCGATCCATCAGCGCGAGGTTTCCCTCAGAGCCCGGGGGATGGTCCTGACAGCCGCTCCTTGCTGCTCCGAGGACCACGACCGCGACATGGCCCGGCCTGACGGTGCGGACCTCAGCGCCGACGTCCTCGTGACCTGCCGCCCGGGCGCCTCTCCGGGTCGTCGTGGCCATGTCATGGCCCTCTGAGGAGGACACCTCTGTCACAGACCTCCCCTGGACCGAGATGGCCCGAGGTGGTCGAACTCAGTGCTGAGGCTCCGATTCCGGATAGGCGACCCCGGGCCCGGCGACGGCCAGCCGCACGACCGCGCCCGGCGGCAGCGGATCGGCGTTGAGCCGGCGCACGCGGATGGGCTCCTCGAGTCCGTCCACCGACACCACAGCCGTGGTGTCATGCCCGAAGTACTGCGAGGTCAGCACCTCGGCACGGACGCCTTCGTCGGCCAGCACGATCTGCTCCGGACGAAGCATGACGGTGGCCGATGCGTCCGCGGTGCGCCAGCTCCGATCCTCGGCCGACTCCTCCGGTTCGGAACGCACCACCGAGACGTCTCCGAGCACAGTGGACGCCACGCCGGGACTGCGCAGGCGGGCCGGCAGCAGCACGGCCTCGCCCAGGAACCTGGCAGTGCGCGCATCACGGGGGCGGCGGTAGATCTCCTCCGGGGTGCCCGTCTGGGCCAGCCGCCCGTCCCGCAGCACGGCCACCTGGTCGGCGAAGGACAGGGCCTCGTCCTGGTCGTGGGTCACCAGCACGGTGGTGGTCCCGGTCGAGGCGAGGATCTCACGGACGGCCTGCCGAGTGATCTCCCGCAGACCTGCGTCCAAGGCGGAGAACGGCTCGTCCAACAGGATGACCTCCGGACGCCGGGCCAGTGCGCGGGCCAACGCCACCCGCTGCCGCTGGCCTCCGGAGAGCTGATCGGGCCGCCGTCGCGCGTGGGAGCGGTCCAGGCTCACCAGGTCCAGCAGCTCCTCGACGCGGCGCCTCGCCTCCCCGCGCCGGATGCCCTTCGGCAGTCCGAAGGCGATGTTTCCTGCCACGTCGAGATGCGGGAACAGGGCCCCGTCCTGTGCCACCAGACCGATGCTGCGCCGGTGGGCGGGCACCTGGGTGACCTCCTGCCCGCGCAGGGACACCGTGCCGGTTGCGGGGCGGAGGAACCCGGCGATCACCCGCAGCAGCGAGGTCTTGCCGGAACCGGACGGTCCCACGATCGCGGTGGTGCTGCCGGGCGCCACCTCCAGGTCCACGCCCTGGAGGACCGGGGTGCCCCGCCCGAAGCCGACCGAGGCGCCCACCACCTGCAGTCCCGGCCGCTCAGCACCGGCCCCCAAGACGGCGGTCTGTCTCGCCGCATCGATTGGTGCGCCCGCGGGACTCGTGGTCAATGCCGGAGTGGTCATCGGACCTCCTTGAGCAGTCGTGAGATCATCATCCAGGCCGGAACGGCGGCGACGAGTACCAGCAGCGCCGCGAACGGAGCGGCGGCCGCGTAGGACTCGTTGCCGGTGTAGGTCCACAGCCGCGTGGCCAGAGTGTCGAAGCCTGTGGGCCGCAGCATCAGCGTCGCAGGAAGCTCCTTGATCACCGTGAGAAGGACCAGCAGCGCCCCGGAGACGATGCCCGGAAGCATCAGCGGCAGGGTGACGCGCAGATAGGCCTGCACCGGACTCCTGCCGAGCGCCCGCGCCGCCTCCTCCAGCTCCGGCGGCGCACTGAGCGCGGCCGAGAGGACCGGCCCCAGGCTCAGCGGCAGCATCAGGCGCAGTAGGCCAGTGTGAGCAGCCACATCGTCTGATACAGCGCCGGAAGGACCGTGATGCCGAGCATCACCACCGAGAGTCCGATGACGACCCCGGGCAGCGAATGCGCCAGATACGCGGCCCTCTCCAGGCCTCGAGCCAGGACGCTGGGGCGTCGGGCCAGCCACAGCCCCAGCGGGACGGCGATCAGCGTGGTCGCGGCCGCCGCCAGGCCGGCGGCCCACAGCGAGTTGCCCAGGGCACCCATCACCTCGGCGAGGGATCCCGGGCGGGACACCCCCTGGACGCTCCAGATGCCAGTGCCGAGAGCGGCACCCCCAGCGCGACGACGATCGGCGCCCACCCCAGCATCACGGCCGCACCACGCCAGCGCCCCAGATCGAGCAGCAGCAGGCGTCCACCTCCCGAGCCGGAGAGGCTCGCATACCTGGTCCCGGTGCGACGCAGACGCCCCTCGACGGTGAGGACGCACAGGGTGAGCAGCAGGAGCACGGAGGACAGTGCGATGCCGCCGAGTCGGTCGAATCCCATGGAGAAACTGGTGAAGATCGCCCGAGTGAAGGTGTCCACCCGCAGGATCGAGACTGCTCCGAAGTCCGCGATCACGTAGACCGCGCACAGCAGGCCCCCAGCGGTGATCGCCGGGGCGGCCTGTCGCACCGTCACCGTGAAGAACGTGGACAGCGGCCCGCGGCCCAGTGCCCGTGCGGCCTCCTCCTGCGCGGGATCGACAGCCACCAGGGCGGCGACCGCCGGCAGGTATACGTACGGGTACGTGACGGAGGTGATCACCACGACGGCGGCGGCGAAGCCCTCGAACGTCGTGCCCGGGCTGAGCAGCGCGTTCATCGACTGCCAGCCGAAGGCCGCCACATAAGAGGGAACCGCCAATGGCAGGGCGGCCGCCACCCCCAGGGCCACGCGCCCCGGGATCCGGGTGCGGGTCACCAACGCGGCCAACCCGACTCCGAGGGCCACACACAGCAGAGTCACCAGGCCGGTCAGGGCGAGGGACGTGACGGCCAGCCGCGCGCTGCGGGGGCTCAGGACAGCATCAGCGAAGTCGCCCAGGGGGTATTGGGCGACGCGCACCACCAGGTAGACCAGCGGCAGCAGGGCCACCGCGGTGCCGATCAGAGCTGCGGCCGCAGCCACCAGGGCACGCCGACGGCTCCGCCCCCGGCAGGGGCGGAGCCGTCCAGTGCGCCGGAGACCGACCGGCCGTGGTGGGGGTGATGGGTCAGCCCACCAGCCGGAATCTGTGATCATCTGCACGGTGGTCTCCAGGTCCTCCAGAGAGTTGAGGTCGATGTCCGGGACGTCGAGCTCCTCCAACGACGGCATGCCCTCCGGCCCGTCGAGGCCGTCGATCAGTGGGTACTCAGCCGTCTCTTCGGCGAAGTAGCGCTGGCCCTCGTCGCTGAGCAGGTGCTCCACGAGCGTATGGGCTCCTTCATGGTCGGCGTCGAACACTCCGACGCCGGCCACGTTCATCAGCGCGCCGACGTCGCCGTCACCGAAGAGGTGGTTGGCGATGTTCAGCTCTGCGGGGTCCTCCCCCAGCTCGGCCGCACGGCCGTAGAGGTAGTAGTGGTTGACCAGGCCCATCTCCACGACGCCGTCGGCGACGTCGGAGACGATCTCGCCGTTCTTCTCCCGGATCTGCGGGTCGTTCTCCGCCAGCCCGGTCAGGAAGTCCTCGGCGGTCTCGTCGCCCTCGATCTCACGGTAGGCGGTCACGAACGCTTGGAAGGACCCGTTGGTCGGAGCCACCGCGTAGCGCCCTGCGTACTCGGGATCGGTCAGATCCGAGACGGTCTCCGGCAGCTCCGACTCGTCGACGAGGTCTGTGTTGTACACCAGGGTGCGGGCCCGGCCCGAGACTCCGACCCATCGGTCCTCCGCGTCACGGAAGGCCTCCGGCACCTGGGCGAGGAGCTCCTCGTCAAGCTCCTCGAACAGCCCGTCCTGGGCGACGGCACCGAGCGCCCCGGCATCCTGGGCGAGGAAGATGTCAGCGGGTGTGGACTCCCCCTCCTCGAGGATCTGGGCGGCCAGCTCGGCGGTGTCTCCGTAGCGGACCTCGACGTCGATGCCGGTGTCCTCGCTGAACTGGTCGATCAGCGGCTGGATCAGCTCCTCGTTGCGTCCCGAATACAGCACGACGCTGTCCTGGTCGGCTCCGGCCTGCTCTCCGGCGGCCTCGTCCTGGTCGCCGTCGGTGGCGCCGCAGGAGGTGAGCGTCAGGGCCAGCAGCGCGACGGCGGCCGGCACGAGAGTGCGAGTCATCGAATGGGGTCCTTTCATGGGGCTGTGCCGCGGGCCCTCCGGCACATGCCCTGGGGGCCCGCTGTGCCGTCCGGGCTGCGTCTCTGTCGGTGGTGCGTTGTGGCCGATGGCGGCCCTTGGGATACGACAGAGCGGGCCCGCGTCCCGCACGGGCACCGTCCAGCAGTATACGCAACAGAAGCCTTGGCTAATAGCCCAGATCGGGACCAGGTGAAGGTGAGGCATCCCTTCCCCGGAGGTATCTCGCGTCAGTGAGGATGCCAGCGCGCCAGGTGAGGCCTATGTGACGATTTCCTCGACACTCCTGGACGAGGGCAGGCCGACAGACACGTCGGCCCCGGCCTGTGCAGGTGCACCGGGGCCGGGGCCGACGTCGTCGGACTGCCGACAGGCCCGTCAGCTCACGCCGAGAGCCTCCTGGATGGGGCCGGAGACGAAGTAGAGGATGAACAGCACCGCGGTCACGTACATGAGCGGATGCACCTCCCGGGCCTTGCCACGCAGCAGCTTGATACCCACGAAGGTGATGAACCCCGCGCCGATGCCGTTGGTGATCGAGTACGAGAACGGCATCATCACCACGGTCATGAAGGCCGGGATGGCGATCTCCACGTCCGTCCAGTCGATGCGGGTGATCTGCTGCATCATCAGGAACCCGACGAGCACGAGCGTCGCCGACGCGGCCTCGGTGGGGATGACCGCCGCCAGCGGCGCCAGCACGATCGTGGCCAGGAACAGCACGCCCGTGACCACATTGGCCAGCCCGGTTCGGGCGCCGTCGCCGACGCCGACCGTGGACTCGATGAAGCCCGAGTTCACCGAGGTGGAGCCCAGGCCGCCGCCCATGGTCCCCACGGCGTCAGAGATCATGATGCGCCGCGAGTAGGGGATCTCGCCTGAGGCGTCCTTGATGCCGCCCGCGTTGGAGACACCCACCATGGTGCCCAGCAGGTCGAAGAAGTTCGCCAGCAGCAAGGTGAAGATCGCCAACGACGCCGCGATGATCCCGATGTTCTGCCAGGACCCCAACAGGTTGAACTCGCCGATCAGGGACAGGTCCGGCAGCGTGAACCAGTTCTGGTAGAGGGTCGGCACAGAGAGGCCCCAGCCGTAGGGGTTCTCCTCGCCGTCCGCGCCGACCTGCGGCCCCACGCGGAACACCGCCTCCACAGTGAGCGCCAGCACTGAGGCGCCGATGATCGAATAGAGGATGGCGCCGCGCACCTTGGCGGCCCACATCACGAACAGGGCGAACAGGGCCACCAGGAAGATCAGCAGAGGCCACCCGAACAGGAAGCCGCCCACTCCCAGCTCCAGCCCCACTCCGCCGGAGTTCTGGATGAATCCGGCGTTCATCATCCCGATCAGGGCGATGAACAGTCCGATGCCGACGCTGATGGCATTCTTCAGCGGGGCCGGGACGGCGTTGAAGATCGCCTGCCGGAAGCCCGTCAGGACGAGGATCAGCAGGATGAAGCCCTCGATGACCACCAGGCCCATGGCGTCGGCCCACGTCATGCCCGGCAGCACCACGATGCCGTAAGTGATGAACGCCGAGAGGCCCAAGGACGAGGACACGGCCATCGGGAACTTGCCGACCACCCCCATCAGGATGGTCATCAGCCCGGAGATCAGCGACGTCGCCGCCGCCACGGCAGGCAGGTTCGGCTCGGTGCCGCCACCCAGGTAGTGACCGGTCGAGTCGGCCGCCGCGCCGATGATCAGCGGATTGAGCACGATGATGTAGCTCATGGCCAGGAAGGTGGCCAGGCCTCCGCGCACCTCCCGCCCGATGCTGGAGCCGCGCTCGGAGATGTGGAAATAGCGATCGAGGACGCCGTGCCGCGCCCGCTGGGAACTCTGTACACTCACGAGGCCCCACTCTAGGCGATCCGAGCCCCTCAGGCCCCGCCGCCGTCGTCGACGAACACCCGCCGACCGGCGAACCAGCCTGCCACGCCCTGGGCGGCGATCACGCCGAGCAGCACATGCAGCACTGGCACCCACGAACCTGTGACGTCCACCAACGCACCGGCGATCAGCGGCCCGGAGCCCGCCAGCAGGTACCCGATCCCCTGGGCCATGCCGGAGAGCCGCGCCGCCTGATGCGGCGTCCTGGCCCGGAGGGAGACGACGGTGAGGCTCACCAGAAGCGTGGCCCCGGAGGCGAAACCGGCCATGAGGCACCACACGGGCAGAAGCTGCGGGACGAAGGCCATGCCGGCGACCCCCGACCCCATCAGCACCGCCAGTCCGACGGCGATGCCGCGCTGATCCCGCGTGCGCTGCATCAGCGGACCCACCAGGAGGCTGGCGATGATCCCGACGGCCTGGTAAGCGGCAAGCCACCATCCCGCCGCCGCCTGAGAGATCCCGTGGTACGTCTGGATCGACGGCAGCCAGGTGAGCATGATGTAGAACACGGCCGACTGCAGACCGAAGTAGGCCGTGACCTGCCACGCCACCGGTGACCGTGTCAGTCGGCGTCTTCGGGGGCGCGGGCTGTCCGAGACCTCCGTCGGCAGCACCACGACCGCCTGCTCCTGCGGCCGTCCGCGGCGGGACCAGACCACTGCGGCGACGACGGCCAACGCCGAGGCTGAGGCCAGAGTGAGCTCCCAGCCGATCCAGGCGGCGGCCGGGACCGCCACACCGGAGGCCACCGCCGCACAGCCGACGAGCGTGGCGGTGTAGAGGCCCGTCATCAGGGGCACATGATCGGGAAAGTCCCGTTTGACCACCGCCGGCACCAGCACGTTCCCCACCGCGATGGCCCCCCCGAGGATGACGGTGCCCAGATACAACGTCCAGACCCCGGCCGGCAGCGGGCCGCCGGGGAGGGACCTCAGCACCGTGCCTGCGGCGAGCACGCCCAGCGCCAGCAGGATGCTGCGTTCCATGCCCAACCGGGAGGAGAGCCGATGCACCACAGGCGAGAAGACCCCGAGGCTGAGGACCGGCAGTGCACCCAACAGGCCCAATGCGCTCGCGCTCATCCCGGTGTCGGTACCGATCCGTTCGATCAGCGGCCCCACCACAGTGATGGCCGGACGGAGGTTGGCCGCCACCAGCAGCACGGTGACCAGCAGAAGGGCGCGAGTCGGACCCCGCGCGTCGTCCTGCGACGCTGTCATGTGAGACCAGCGAGCTCGGCCAGGGCCTCCTGGAGATCGCGAGATCGGTCCGAGGGAACGTGATGGACGTGACGGATCACCAGCTGGGGGTCGAGCACATAGCTGGTCCGCGTGGGCGCCCCCCGGGACGCGTCGAAGGCCCCGCAGGCTCGGGCGATCTCCCCGTGGGGCCAGAAGTCGCTCACCAGGTCGAAGGGGAGCCCCTCTCCCCCAGAGATCTCCTGCGCATAGGCACGCAGCGCGTGCAGGGAGTCGCAGCTGATCGCCACCACACGCGCACCGATCCTCTCGAACTCGCCGGCCGCGGCGTACACGGCGGACAGCTCCGTGCCGCAGACACGGCTGAACGCGTAGGGGTAGAACATCACCAGTGAAGGTGCCCCGGCGAGGTCATGCAGCGCGAACTCCTCGCCGTGATGGGTCCGCCCCCCGACGCCGGGGATCCGCTGCCCCGGCCGCAGTGGGCGGCCATCCCCCGCCACGTCGGTCGGACTCACTTGCGCGGCATGAGGCGGGCCGCGGCCCAGTCCGCACAGACGCCGGCCGACGAGGTCACGTGCAGCCCGGCGTTCGGCGCGGCGTCCTGGATCTCCACCGGCGGAACGTAGCCGTCACGCCCGGATCGCGGAGTCAGCAGCCACACCACGCCGCCGGTGTCGAGCGTGGTCAGCGAGTCCACCAGTGCATCGGTGAGGTCACCATCGCCGTCACGGAACCACAGGAGCACGGCGTCCACGACCTCGTCGTCGTCCTCGTCGATCAGCGGATCGTCGAGGAGGTCCTCCAGAGCGTCCCGGAAACCGTCGTCGACGTCATCGTCGACCCCGATCTCCTGGACGAGGGAATCAGCGGAGAGACCAAGCTCCTCCAACAGGCCCGACGTGTCGACCACATTGGTCGCGGCGTCGTAGGCGTGTCCGGTCTCGGCGCTCAACGGATCCTCGGCAGGGGCTGCCTGGCTCACCTGGGGTGTCCCTTCCTCTCGTGACATCGGGTGGAGGACCACGGCATGTGCCGCGCCTCTCACAGGCAACGTTACGTCGCCGGAGCACCGGGTGGGAAGTGCGACACCGGGTGTTCCGGGTAGAGTTGCCATGACGACGCGTGCCCGCACCCTGACGGGCGCGTACGACCTCGACAGCGCTGCCGGGCGTGACCCCTTGTGTCCGGGTTCTCAGTGCTGACCATCGACCCTTTGAGAGAGGTATGTTGTGAGCGCTGGTGAAGAGATCTCACATATTCGCAGCGGTCTGACCAACCAGTTGCCGGATGTGGATCCGGAGGAGACTCAGGAATGGTTGGAGTCTTTTGATCAGTTGGTGGAGGTCCATGGCACCGAGCGTGCGGAGTATATGATCCGTACCTTGCTCCAGCGTGCTGGA
>NZ_MDSS02000130.1 GCF_001758425.2 Nesterenkonia sp. PF2B19
TGCCTGGGTTCAACCAGTCGATGCAACACCGGCCTGTTGAAGTGAGCGTAGCTGCTCCTCGAAGACCTCGGCGGGTGTCTTCCAGCCGAGGACCTTGCGTGGCCGGTTGTTGAGCGTGTGAGCAACGGCTTCGAGGTCCTCGGCGGACCAGCGAGACAGGTCGGTGCCCTTCGGGAAGTACTGGCGCAGCAGGCCATTGGTGTTCTCGTTCGTGGGTCGCTGCCATGGTGAGTGCGGGTCGGCGAAGAACACCTTGGTCCCGGTCTCCATCGCGAACTGGGCGTGGCCGGAGAGTTCCTTGCCGCGGTCCCAGGTCAGGGTCTTGCGCAACTGCTCGGGCAACGTGGTCACCGACGCTGCCAGCGCCGCGTTCATCGCGACGGCCCCGTAGCCGCCGAGCGCGGGCCCGTTCTTCACGTACGGCTTCTCACCCCACCCCTGGAAGCGTGGGAGGTGGACCAGAATCGTGGAGCGGCTGCTGCGTTCGACCAGCGTGCCGATCGCGGACCTACCGGTCCCGATGATCAGGTCGCCCTCCCAATGGCCAGGAACGGCACGGTCATCGGCCTCGGCCGGGCGTTCCCTGAGCACGACCTCGGCGGTGACGTGTCCTTGAGGCTTGCTCTGTGACCGTGCTCGCGGCTGCCGCAGTGCACGGCCGGTGCGCAGGCACGCGACCAGTTCCCGCTTGAGCGCTCCGCGTCCCTCGATGAACAGAGCCTGGTAGATCGCCTCGTGACTGATGCGCATAGACTCATCATCGGGGAAGTCGACCTTCAACCGATAGGCAATCTGCTCCGGACTCCACGCCGTCGACCATCGCCGGTCAGCCCGGTGGGGCTTGTTGCGCCCCTTCCACTGGGGCGTGGAAGGGCCCTCGACCGTCGTGCCGTCAGGTCGACAGACGTTCCCCGCGAGGCGGTCCTGGACGTACTCGCGCAACCGATCATTGGTGGCGAGCTTGGCGGGCTTCGGCCGCTTTGCGGCCTGCTGCGCCTTCCACTGGGCGACCGTGGCCCGGTACTCGGGCCTCCCGCCACGCGTGGCGGCGTTGCGGCGCAGCTCGCGAGAGATGGTCGACGGGTCGCGCCCCAGCGCGGCGGCGATCTCACGCACACCCTTGTCCTTGGCGCGCAGGATCGCGATCTCCTCGCGCTCCTCGAAACTCAGGTAGCGGCCCGTGGGTTCGTTCAGTGAGATCGGCGGCATGCCGCCAGCGTGGCGAAACCAGCGAGACCCAACCGGCACCGACACGCCGACCGCCAGCGCCACCT
>NZ_MDSS02000131.1 GCF_001758425.2 Nesterenkonia sp. PF2B19
CTGCTGGGCACGCCGCCGCGCTGGGGGCGGAGCTGGCCGAGCACCTGGGCCGGCTCCGCCGCGCCGGCCCTGTACCACCTGCAGCTTCCCGACGACCAGGAGCCGGGCCCTGAGGCGCTGACCGGGACGCTGCCGGATCGCATGACGTGGGACCGCCCCGTCCTGCTGGCCCGGGTGGGTCAGGTGCTGCCACCGATGGTCCGTGAGGCCGAGCGCCTGGGACTGCTGGCCATGGGGACCCTCACCGAGGTGGGGCGGCTGCTCGCGCCCGAGACGCCCGCCGTGCCCGGCCGCGGGGAAGACCACCGCCCGGACGCCGGCTCAGCCTCCACCGGACTGGCCGAACGGCTGGCGCGCACTGCCGACCATCTTGCCGAGGCGCTGCCGCCGCAGGTCGACCAGATCCACGTACAGTCCGACCTCACCGCCGTCGCGGTGGGCGCCCTGGCTCCGGAGGTCTCCGCCGGGCTGGAGGCGATCGCACAGAAGGAGACCCGCGGCGGTGTGCCGACCTTCCGCTTCACGGCCGCCTCGCTGCGCCGCGGCATCTCGGCCGGCTGGACCGCCGAGAGGATCCGCGAGTTCCTCGCCGCGCACAGTCTGGCCGAGATCCCGTCGTCGTTGGCCACGCTGATCGACGACGCCGCCCGCACCTGGCAGGGGGTGACGATCGGCGCGGCCTCCAGCTGGCTGATCGAGCGGGATCCTGCGCGCCGTGCCACGCTGCTGCAGCACCCGATCCTGCGGAGCCTGGGCCTGCGGGAGCTCACCACCGAGGTCCTGGTCTGCGACGTCGACGCCGAGCGTCTGGCCCGCGCCCTGGCGGAGGCCGGGGTGGAGTCGCGCAGGCCGATAGCCGGGCCGCGACGCCGCCCATGCGACGACACCGACCGGTTCCCGTCGGGAGGCGGAGCTGGCCGAGACCGCCGAGGCCTGGACCCTGCCGCAGTCGCCCTGGCAGCAGTCGCCGGTGCGGACTGATCTCCGCGCAGCAGGCCGATCCGCAGCTGGTCTCCCGCACCCTCGCCGGCCTGCGGGCCGGGGCCGGAGCCCGCGCCGGG
>NZ_MDSS02000132.1 GCF_001758425.2 Nesterenkonia sp. PF2B19
CGTGACCGATCCTCACCTGCAGAGTCCTCTACCTTTGGCGGGGACTTTCATCTGAGGCACGGCCCCTTGCTACGCGGGGACTTTCCATGAGTCTCGTCGAGGTCTGGATGCCGGCCCCAGCTCTTGGTACTCTGGGCGGGGCTTCTCGATGAGCCTGCCGCCCGCGCCGAGATTGTCGGCTTGGTGAACACATCGATTGCATCTTCTGCCAGAGGTTCTCGTGACTGCCACGGCGCCCCGGACGGCAAAGCGGGCACCGACCATGCGGACGGCGCCGAGATAGCGATGAACTCATGCACCTCACTCTGAACGATGCCAAGACGGCCGCACGAACGCTGCGACGGAGCCTGGCCGCGATCGAGGTCTCCATCAGCCATAGTCGCGCTCTGGAGATCGTCTCGCAACAACTCGGCTACGCGGATTGGAACATCGCATCGGCTCGACTATCCGCCGTGCGTCCTGGTACTGGCGCACCGGTCCCGGTGCTCCGCATCCACGACGAGGCCCTCGCAAGGGAGTTCTATCTGGACTACCTGGGCTTCACCGTCGAGTGGGAGCACCGCTTCGAGCCTGGGATGCCCCTATACCTGCGAGTACGCCGCGACGAGACGGCCTTCGATCTCTCCGAGCATCACGGCGATGGCACACCGGGAACCGTGGTCTGGGTGCCCGTTGCCGACGCCGCCGCTTTCCTCGCCGAGATCTCCATACGAACGCACCCACGCCTCAACCCCGACATCGATCGCGACACTCCCGGCGGACCCACGATCGAGATCACGGACCCCTTCGGCAATGTCCTGCGTCTCTGCGAAACGAACGAATAGCCCGGACCCCTGACTGCCGGAGCGCGGCACTGGCTGCGCACGAGAGCTCAGCAGCATTGCAGTCGTCGTTCCCGCAGCCAGTCAGGGCCAGAGGCAGCATGAACAGCGCGTGCGAACGGTGAGGTTCTGACGCTAGGGCATGTCTGACAAATGTGCGGTCCAGGCGATCACCGCGTTGAGGACGACAGCAGCGCGATAGGTCAGCGCGTGCTTGTCATAGCGAGTCGCGAT
>NZ_MDSS02000133.1 GCF_001758425.2 Nesterenkonia sp. PF2B19
GGCCAGACCCGGTCGTGCTGCGGGCTCCTGCGCCGCTGCCCCCGGACCCGCTGCTGCGGGACCGCTTGCACCGTTCCGGGGGCGCCGAGGCGGCTCCAGACGGGCCGCGTCCCGCACCTCCCCCACGGCGCGACGGGTGGTGTCGACCTCCTCAGCCAGCGCCTCGCGGATGATCCGCCGGGGGTCGTACTGCCGGGGGTCGTACTTCTTCCAGTCGACGTCGTCGAAGTCGGTCCCGGTCTCCTCCTTGAACTGCTTCTTGGCATCCTCAGCCATGCCCCGGGCCTTGCGGACCCATTCAGCGAGCGTCTGGGCATACTGCGGCAGCCGTTCCGGGCCGAGGATGACCAGAGCGAGCACCACCAGGATGATGAGCTCGTAACCGTTGATACCAAGCACAGACCAAATCTACCGTGAACTCAGTCGTTCCATCGGAACAGCTCGTCCAGGCCCCGGGCCAGACGGTCCCTGGCGGAAGGGTCGGTGGGCAGCATCTGCACCCGAGCCCGGTCGGAGGCCATCACCCAGTCCGCCACCTGCTCCGCCGAGGACTCGGCCAGATTCGAGGTGATCACATACTGCGCGTCGTCCGTCTCCACCGCCGCAGTCCAGCGGTCCCCGGCCCGGGAGACGAAGAGGTCGCAGCCCTCCCCCGTGCCCAGGGTGACCCGATGGTGCTCCACCAGATCCTCGTCCAGGATGGGGGCCAGCTTCTCCCGCAGCGAGGTGAGACCGACGTCCTCTGACTCCGGGCGGGTCTCCGCCACGCTGATGCGGTCCGCTCCGTCGGCCAGCTGCAGCTCCACCGTGCGGACGCCGTCGACCACCCCGGTCTCCAGCCGCTGCGGCTCGAAGCCGAAGCCGAAGTCCACCAGGTGCCCCACGGTCCAGCCGAGCGGCTTGAGGTCGTCCAGGTGGTCCAGTCGCAGCTCGTGGACGGTGGTCGTGGTCAGGGCGCCGGGCAGCTGCGCGGTCCCGTCGGCTTGGACCAGCGGCTCGGAGCCGCCGGCCGGGGCGACGTGGCCGGGGAGCCGACGCGCCGTCGGCGGG
>NZ_MDSS02000134.1 GCF_001758425.2 Nesterenkonia sp. PF2B19
CCATGGAGAGGCGTTCTGAAACGTGCTCTCGCGGTCGGTGCGGCATCGACGATCTCGGTCGGTGCTTATGCGCTGCCGGCGGCTGCGGCTGTCGATAATTTTCCAGAGGCTCCGGCTGAGGCTGAGGCCAGTAATGTCGATTCCACGCTGGCTGGTCTGGATCTGGCTGGGGCGGGTCGGTCCACGGCGTTCTGGGACGGAGATCCTGGGCCCAATGATGAAGCGCTCAATGTTGACGTGTTCGGCAATGAGCTGATCGGGATCGGCAATATCGAGATCCCGGTGGATCAGATCCTGGACTTCGGTCAGGCCGGGGTTCTGCTGTCGGAGTCGGAGACCACTTCGCCGGTGGATGCTCGAGCGATCTCGGGCATTGCTGGTGGGGATGGGTCTGTCACCTTGGATGGTGATGAGGCTGGCTTCGGGGCTGCGGAGTTGGATCTGCTCTCGCTGTTCAATGCTGCTGGTGTTGATGGGATCACGGAGGAGATCGTCTCGGAGGCGACTCTGCTGTTCGGTCTTGGTGGTGCTGAGGTCATCGCTGAGGATGGCGTGTTCCTGGATCAGGATGGTGTCGGTGGGCTGGGCCAGTACCGGGTGGGTGAGGCCAGTGTGCTGCTGACTTCTCCGGCGGTCGAAGAGGCTGCGGCGATGATCTATGACACCATCGGTGAGATTGACTCCACGATGGAGGACACGGTCAATGATCTGCTCGATGTTGCGGATCTGATCTCGGTGATTCCGGGTGCTTCGCTCTCTGCTGAGGTGTCCTCGAATATGCAGGAGGAGATCTTCGCGGCGATTCTCGCGGAGCCGATCACCACGAATAATCAGGTGCTCACGGTGGACTTCTCCACCGGTACTGCGCAGCTGCATCTGGATCAGCTGCTCTCTGGTGAGCTGCGTCCTGGTCAGCCCACGGGGATGAATAATCAGAACCCGAACACTGAGCTGATCGATGATGAGATCTATCCGATGATCGCGGAGACTGTCCATGATCTGATGGAAGAGGTCACCAACATCACGGTGGGCGCGATCGAGGGCGC
>NZ_MDSS02000013.1 GCF_001758425.2 Nesterenkonia sp. PF2B19
CCCTCCGGTGCGTCGCTGGCCTTCTTGCTCCAGTCTGATGTTGCCATCGTCAAACACCTCTCCGTGATCAAGGTGTTGCGACGATCAGTTGAATCCGCCCTGGCTCCCGCGGTCCGAGTGCACAATGCATCCAGCAGCATCGCGACGACGAGACATCGCGTTATCCAGGGCGTTCACCGCGAGACGGGCCCTCATCCGGTCACTGATCGAGTAGCCGATGATGCGGCCGGAGAACACGTCCTTGATGGCGCAGAGGTAGAGCTTGCCCTCGTCGGTCCAGTGCTCGGTGGGGGGCACCTCCCGCTTGCGGGGGAACGTCGGTCAGCCACAGTTCGTTGATGTCATCGGTGGAGAAGTCCCGCTTCACGAGATCGTCGTGGACCGGTGGCCCGGGACGCTTCCCGTTCTTGCCGCGCTTCTTCCCGAACACGGACCACCACTGGTTGTCCCGGCAGATCTTCCACGCGGTCCGCTCACACATCACCTCGCCGGCCTCGGCGGCTTCGTCGACCAGGAGCCGGTAGCCGTACTCGGGGTCGTCGCGGTGGGCGTCCAGCAGGGCGTTGGCGCGGTAGGCCTCGATCAGCTCGGCCTGGGTGACCTGTTGATGCCGCCAGCGGTAGTAGGGCTGGCGAGAGAGCTTCAGGACCCGCAGGGACACCGCGACGGGGATCCCATCGGCGGCGAGCTCGCTCACGAGCGGGTAGAACCCTTTCCCGGCAGGTTCGCCTGGGACAGGTAGGCGGCGGCACGGCGGAGGACCTCGTTCTCCTGCTGGAGCAGCCGGATCTGCTTTCG
The DNA here is from genome assembly GCF_001758425.2 of Nesterenkonia sp. PF2B19. Classification (GTDB taxonomy): domain Bacteria; phylum Actinomycetota; class Actinomycetes; order Actinomycetales; family Micrococcaceae; genus Nesterenkonia; species Nesterenkonia aethiopica. The sequence goes on from NZ_MDSS02000013.1 coordinate 799, forward strand.
CCCCTCGCGCAGCTCCGTCGACTCCTCCCGAGTCTTGCCGGGGCGGCTGCCGGACTCGATGTCGGCTTGGCGGATCCATTTGTGCAGCGTCATCTCGTGGACGCCGAAGTCCTTCGCGATCTGCGCGATCGTGACGCCGTCCTCACGGGACCGGGCCACTCGCACGACGTCTTCGCGGAACTCCTGGGGGTAGGGAGCGGGCATGGTGCACATCCTTCCAGGCCGCCCTGCGGGCAAGCCAGATCGAATGTCACCTATCCGTGCGGCAGCCCCATCCGGTTCAAGTCGTTGCCCGGTCACGCTCAGACCGAGGCCGTCGAGTCGAGCGAAGGCGGTCAGGTCAGGGCGGCCGAAGTCGGCCGGCGGGGTAGCGTCGGACACGTCGAGGTCTTTCGGATGGATGGCGTAGGAACCTCCGTCGTCGGGAGACCTCGACGTCTATCTGCGGACCGACGCGCCCGGCCGATCTACACCCTCATCTGAGAAGACCCCTGAAACGTATTCGACGATGACGGGACCGGCGAGGAGGAGGGCGCGGTGAGCTACAGGAATGGAGCTTGCTCGGCTTCGACGCCGCCGCAAGCTCCGGTGAAACGGTCGGTACTGGTCGGTCGTCGTCGGTCACCACCGGATGGCGGCGTCCCCCACGCTCGGCGTTTGCGCAGGTCAGCGGCTCGTTCGCCCAGTGGGCGCAATCAAGCGATAGACGCAAAGCCGACGTGATTAGGTCGTCGGTTCGATTCCGACAGGCGGCTCCGGCGAACAGCCCCTGACCTGCGGAAACGCAGGGCAGGGGCGGTTCGGTCCTGGTGGTCGCGCGATGCGCTGGCCTCACGGCTCTGCCCGACACCGACGTCGCTCTCCTCTGCGACGGACCCCTCGCCGGCTGAGCGCTCGCGGCCGGCATCCTGTCCGTGTGCCGATAGGCCTCGCACCGCTCGGCAACGCAGCATGGCGTTGCGTCGCGACCTGGCGACGGCTCGGCGGGGCGCGACCGTCTCGTGCGTTGGCGGACTACGGGAGCTTGGACGCGAGGACGTCGGCCGCCAGGATCTCGGGTGCTGCGCCGAGGAGGTGCTGGTTGGCCATCAGGGCTGCGACGATGGCGCCGTTGGCGTGGGCGTCGCGAGCGGCCTCGTCGGGGAATGCATCGAAGATCCAGAAGGTGTCGGCGTGGGTCCTGACCGCGAACCAGACAATCGTTCCTACTTCTTCGTTGGCGAGCGCGACAGCGCCGGCGAGCAGATCGGCGAGCGCGTCGTGCTGTCCATCGGCCGCGACGATCTTGGCGACGAAGGCATACGGAAGTGATGCGGGTGTGGACATGAGGGACTCTCCTTGAAATCGGGGTTCTTCGTGGGACGAGTTCAGCGTATGACGAGCGAGGGCCGGTGGGAAGTGGCGCATACGGCAGTATTGCTATTGTTTACGTCATGCGTATCGGACTGATCGCGATCGACGGCTGCTTCGGTTCGGCTATCGCGTCGATCATCGACATCGTGCGGGTGGCCGACGGAGCCCGCCGCGATGTCGACCCGCGGATCGACCCGATCAAACTCGCCATCCTCGGACCGAAACGGCGAGTGACCACGACGGCATCGATGACCCTGTCGGTGGACCACCCACTGTCGGAGTCCGCAGAGTTCGACGTGGTCGTCGTCCCTGCGCTTGGAACCCTTACGGCCGCCGCTACCAACGACGCCCTCCAGAGCCGAGATGCTCGTTCGGTCATCGCCTCGCTCGGGCGCCTCGACGAGGCGACCACCCGGATCGCCGCAGCGTGCACCGGCGTGTTCGCCGTCGCCGAGACCGGACGGATGCATCATCGGCGGGCGACGACCAGCTGGTTCCTGGGGCCGGAGTTCCTGAAGCGCTATCCGACCGTCGCCCTCGATCTCGACACCATGGTCGTGGTCGACGGGAACCTCGTCACCGCCGGCGCCGCGTTCGCCCACATCGACCTCGCGCTCTCACTCGTGCGATCGATCAGCCCCGACCTGGCCCAACATGTCGCCAAGCTCCTCATCATCGACGAGCGTCCGTCGCAGGCGGCCTTCGTCGCCTACGAACATCTCCGGCACGAGGACCCGATCGTCGTCGAGTTCGAACGCTTCGTGCGCGCCCGCCTGGACGAACCGTTCAACGTCGCCTTCGTCGCGCAGTCGCTCGGCACCAGCCGGCGCACCCTCGAACGACGAGTCCGTGCGGCGCTCAACCTCACTCCGCTCGGCTTCGTCCAACGGCTTCGCATCGAACGAGCTCGGCACCTCTCAGCAACCACGGACCTCACCTCCGCCGAGATCGCGCTACGGGTCGGCTACGCGAACGCCGAGACTCTGCGCTCCCTCCTGCGTAGGGAGCGACGCCGTTCCTGACCTATCGCCATGCCTGTAGCCGGTGTCCTAGTGCTCGACTGGAACCACCTCTCAGCACGTCGCGTCGACGCTCCTGCGTCGCCCCTGGACGACCCACTCGACACGCCCGCAGCACAGGCCATGTGACGTGTCCCGGCTTCCCGGACGGTCGGGGTTGGGTGGCTGTGATGTCGCTGCGTTCTCGTCGAGAGGATCAGCAGACCCGATCAGAGCCGATTGGGATAAGACGCGAAGGCGGTCAGGTCAGGGCGGCCGAAGCCGGCCGGCGGGGTAGCGTCGGTCACGTCGAGGTCTTTCGGATGGATGGCGTAGGAACCTCCATCGTCGGGAGACCTCGACGTCTACCTGCGGACCGACGCGCCCGGCCGACCTACACCCTCATCTGGGAAGAGCCGTTATAGGTCAGAAACGTGTTGCGGGTCTGCTGAAGGTCTGGTTGACCGTGGGGTTTATGCCGCCAGGGCGACGGCTTCTTTGTGAACGGTCTCGTATTCGACCGGGGTCAGCTTACCCAGCCTCCGCTGTCTGCGGCGGCGATGGTAGGTCGCTTCGATCCAATGGATGATCCGGGCCCGCAGCTCAGCGCGAGTGGCCCAGCAGGCCCTGTTGAGCACGTTCTTCTGCAGCGTGGAGAAGAAGCTCTCCATCGCAGCATTGTCCCCAGCAGCTCCCACCCGGCCCATGGACCCGGCCAGCTCGTACCCCTTCAGGGCCCGCTGGAATCTCCGTGAACGAAATTGCCACCCACGGTCCGAGTGAACAATGCACCCGGCTACTTCTGAGGGGCCTCCGCGACGAGCCACAGCATCGTGCAGAGCCGTCACTGCCAGGCGGGATTTCATCCTGGAATCGATGGCATAGCCCACGATCCGGTTACTGAAGACATCCTTGATCGCGCACAGGTAGAGCTTGCCCTCACCAGTGCGGTGCTCGGTGATGTCCACTAACCACTTCTGGTTAGCTCCGGTAGCGGTGAAGTCCCGGTCGATGAGGTCATCACAGACCGGCGGGCTCGGCTTTTTATACTTCTTCCTGCCCTTGCGCTGAGTGACTGAGAAGAGCTGCTGGTGTGAACACAGCCGCCACACCCGCCGTTCAGAGGCCTGGTACCCGGCGGCGGTGAGCTCATCGGCGATGAACCGGTGTCCGAACTCAGGATCATCAGCATGAACATCTATCGCGGCGTTGAGCAGGTGGGCCTCATCCCAATCCCGCTGAGAGATCGGCGCTGCTGCCCATTTATAGAAGGCCTGCTTAGAAAAGCCCAGAACCCGGCAGGTCACCGCCACCGGCACCCCGGCAGCGGCAAGGTCACGGACCAGCGGGAACATCATTTTGGGGAGGTGCCACCCAGCTTCAGATTCGCCTGGGAGAGATACGCCGCAGCCTCGCGCAAGACCTTATTCGCCTGCTCAAGCTCACGGATCCGGCGCAGCATCTTCGCCTGCTCCCGGGACTCCTCAGCGTCCTTGGCCGGCTCGATCCCTTGCTCTTCGAGCTTCGCAGCCCGGATCCAGGACTGCAGCGCGGACTTCGAGCAGCCCATATCCGCGCAGACCTGCTTCTGACTCATCCCTCCAGCAACCAGCTCCACAGCGGTGCGGCGGAACTCCTCGGTGTAGACGACTTTCGGCATGACTTCCATCCTTCCTGCTTTCTCAGCAGTCTTGAAGTCAACCGAACCTTCAGCAGACCCCACAGACCCCCGCACGATCTCCCCGCCCAGCTTTCAGAGTACGACTGTCACGGACTATCTCCATGACGGGTACTGGCTGGAAGCCCCCGATGTCACAGGTGACGGCACGCCCGACCTGGTCGGCCACGGTCTGAAGATGGGAGAGCTCTACTGGTATGAGAATCCCACGTGGGAGAAACACATGATCGTCGACAAGATCAAGGAGCCCGTGGGAGGGGCGCACAAGACCCGACGCGACGTCCGTCGGCGGGAGATGAACCGCTGGAGTCCCGGTCGGCACTATCGCTGAGCCCTGATGGGCCGGGACTTGCGGAGAAGACTGGCCCGCCGGTGACTCCGCTTCGAAGCCGCCGCCCACAACGGGAGGCGAGATTAAACTCCAGGCAACGGTGTGTCAGGCCTGCGCGCTTCGACGGTGCGTTGACGGCTTCGACGTCGTGTACGCGGTGTGGGCGGCAAGAGCAGCCGTCACGGCGAGTACGGCGACGCTCAGCACGATCACCGGCAGGTGGTCCATGAGCAGCATCGCGGCGATCGCGATCACCACCAGCACAGCGGCTGCGATGAACCGGGACCGTGCGAGGCGTCCGAAGCGGGACCGGAGGAACAGCAGGTTCCCCACCAGGTAGACGAGCGGACCTGCTGCTGTCACGAGAACTATGGCGGGCGTGAGGTGGTTGTGGGAGAGCCGCAGTTCGATCGACACGGCGACAAGGATCGCACCCAGGACCATGAAGGCATGCGCGTATGCGTAAGCCGATCTGAGAGCCCCGGTGGACGAGTTCCCACCGTGGGTGTCAGGGCCGGCAAGGGCGAAGTAGTTCCACCAGAGCACGAACAGGGAGGCAAAGCCGACGATCAGACTCAGAGCGAGCGACAGAGTGAGCTGGCCGTGGGAGACGATGGTGCCACCCATGAGCAGGATGGACTCGCCGAGGGCGATGATGAAGACGAGACGGTTGCGCTCGGCCAGGTGCTCGGCGTCCGTATCCCACTGGTGCATGGGGGCTGCGCCGATGCCGGGTATCCGGTATTGAGTCAACGGGGCCGCGTAGTCGACGAGCACCGCGATCAGCCAGAGACCCAACCGCCACTCGAGGGGCAGTGCTGCGCCGAGGACCCAGAAGATGCCGGCCAACAGGGTCCACAGCAGCAGCATGCGGTAGTTGGCTGCGAGCTGGTGGCCGCGGTAGGTGATCATCATGAAGGCCGGACGAAGGATGCCCATGAAAAGGTAGCACCCGACGAACAGCCAGGCTCCGCCGTCGAAGGCACTGGGGATCGCAATCGACATGCCCAGTGCGGCAAGCATGAGCACCCCAGAGAGAAGCTGCACCGGGGTACGGCTCGGATCCAGCCAGTTCATCGCCCAGGCGGTGTAGTTCCAGCCCCACCACACCGCCGCGAACACCACGATGGTCTGTGCGGCACCCTCCCAGGAGAGATGCTCGATGAGCAAGTGCGAGAGCTGGATGATGGCGAAGACGTAGACCAGGTCGAAGAACAGCTCTATTGGGCCCACCTCGGACCGACGGTGGCCGGTGCGGGCGAACGGGACGGCAGTCATTGGTGGCGAACCTCGCATGCTCGTGTCGTGCGTGAGTATCGAATGCGGCAGCACTGAGCGGGCGCCCATCTGGCTGGACGCCCGCTCGAGTGACCAGTGCCGACCTTCACCCTTCGCGGATCGTCATCTTCACGATCTTGTCGCCGTCGATGGCGAAGACGAACTTCGACCGGCCATTGGCATGGTTGGAGCGCCAATCGCCGATGACGGTGATGGTGTCGTCCGCGACGTCGACCTCCTCGACCTCAAGTGTCCCGCGCGAACCGATGAACTCCGTGTCGCTCCACGATTTGATCTGGTCACGCCCGGTGAAGTCACGGCCCCAGTCGTCGACGGACCCCTGCGCGGTGAAGGCATCGAGGAAAGCTTGCTCGTCGTGGTCGTTGACCGCTGTGATGAACGAGGCGACTGGTTCGGGGATGGTGGGTTCTGCCATGGGGTGTTCCTCATTTCGTAGGGTCGAGCTCAGCGGGTGGTGTAACCGCCGTTGGCGAAGATCGTCTGACCGGTGATCCACCACCCCTCGGAGGCGAGGAAGCGGACGATCGGCGCGATGTCGTCGATCTCAGTCAACTGGTTGCCCATGCCCTGGGACTTGTGGAATTCGACCCGTTCCGGGGTCTCCTGGCCATAGAAGAACGGCGTGTCCATGGGGCCGGGGGCGATAGCAGTGACGGAGATGCCCCGATCGGCGAATTCCTTGGCCGCGGCTCGGGTGAAGTGCTCGACCGGAGCCTTGCCTCCGGCGTAGGTGGAGTAGCCGTCGGTGAATGCCGCCAGCAGAGCGGTGACGATGGTGATGATCTTGCCACCGTCGGCGAGGTTCTTGCCGGCCTCCTGGATGAAGAAGTAGGCAGCCTTGGAGTTGATGTCGAACATCGAGTCGTACTCGTCCTCGGTCGTCTCCACGATCGGCTTGCGCAGCACCTTGCCAGCTGTGTTGACCGCGATGTCCATCTTCCCCAGGGCCGCCTCCGCGTCAGCGAACAGGCGGGTCACATTCGCGGGGACAGTGAGATCTCCCTGAAAGGTCGCCCCCTTGCCTCCAGCAGCTTCGACCGCGGCGAGTGTCCGCTCGGCGTCGGCACGGCTGGAGTCGGAGTTGTAATGGATCGCGACGTTCGCTCCCGCCTCGGCCGCCTGGCGAGCGATCAACCCACCGAGGTTCTTCGCGCCGCCCGCGATGAGAACGTTCTTGTCCTTGAGTGTGTGCTCGGTCATGAGATCCCCTGTATATCGACTGTATGCGCTAATGTTATTTCGATATATGCGGTAACATAGCATCATGACAGCGACACCGACAAGCGATACACGTCAGCGGATGATTGCGGCCGCAGCCGACCTCATCGCCGCCTCCCCTGGGGAGGAGTTCTCGCTGCGCGCGGTGTGCGATGCGGTCGGAGTCAAGATGCCGACCCTGTATCACTTCTTCGGCTCCAAGCAGGGACTGATGGACGCGGTCATCGAACGCGGATTCGACCTCTACCTGGACGAGAAGTCATCGATGGAGTCATCCGGCGACCCCATCCAGGACATCCGCGCCGGATGGGATGCACACGTCGCCTTCGGCCTGGCCAACCCCGGGTTCTATACGCTCATGTACGGGAAGGTCCGCCCTGGGCACTCCCCCGAAGCCCAGTCACGTCCCAGCGAGATCCTGCGCGCACTCACGGCGCGGGCCGCCGAACAGGGCAGGCTCGCAGTACCCTCCGAGCAGGCCGCCGCGCATATCCTCGTCACCAACATCGGCGTCACGCTTCGCCAGATCATCCTGGCTGCACCGGACCCCGCACTCTCTCGAGCCGTCCGCGAAGGCGCCATCTCAGCGATCACCGGCAAAGGCTCGCGAGCCGACGACCCGCTCACCTGCGCCATCGAGCATGCCGCCGCCCACCCGGACGTCCTTGGCAGGACAGAGACTCAGCTCCTCATCGAGTGGCTACGCAGACTGAACGACGCACGGCAGGTTGAGGCTGCGACCCCTCATCGGCTGGATTGAACACGCTCACAGTTCAGCCGGCCTCTGCCATGTCGCTGGCATTTTCGCTGACAGACAGGGCAACAGCACGTAGGTCGCGCCCTCAGTCCTTCATCAGGCCGACCCCGGCCCGCCGCGTGGCACACTCGTGACGGAACGAGGTAGACAGATCTGCCTACTACAGGCTGAGGAGACGCGATGAAGGACCTGACCGACTACTCCGTCCTCACGTTCGACTGCTACGGCACGCTGATCGACTGGGAGGCGGGCCTCTCCGCCGTGCTGACCGACTGGGCGCGCGAACACACCCTCGAGAGGAGCCCCGAAGACCTCCTGCAGGCCTACTCGGCCCAGGAGGCGGCCGTGATGCGCGAGCATCCCACCTGGCTCTACCCGGAGATCCTCGCCGAGGCGTTCCGCCGCACCGGCGAGGACCTCGGCGTCACCGTCAGCGACCAGTGGGCGCGACGACTCGGCACGTCCGTGCCCCAGTGGCCAGCCTTCCCTGACTCCGCCGAGGCGCTCGCCGCCCTGGACCGCCGGTACGACCTGGTCATCCTGTCCAACGTCCACCGGGCCGGCTTCACCGGGAGCAACACGCACCTGCGCGCCGACTTCGCCACCGTCATCACTGCTGAGGACGTGGGCGCCTACAAACCTGCCGCCCCACATTTCGAGGCCCTGGACTCCTGGTTGGCGGAACGAGGCACTCCCCGCTCAGACGTGCTCCACGTGGCCCAGAGCCTGTTCCACGACCACGTGCCGGCCCGTCGGCACGCGCTGGACTCGGTGTGGATCAACCGCCGTCACGCGCAGCCCGGCTGGGGCGCGACCCCGGAGCCTGCCGAACCATGGACCTATGACGCCGAGTTCCGCTCCATGCAGGAGTTCGCCGATGCCGTCGAGGCCGAGTCGACGGCGGCGCGTCATGACCGGCGCCGAGCCGTCCGCAGCGCGACGGGGCTCCGCCCGGGCCCGCCTCCTGGAGGCCGCCGCCGGGCTGTTCTACGCCGAGGGCATCGCGGCGACCGGCATCGACACAGTCATCGCGGAAGCAGGCGTGGCCAAGATGAGCCTGTACAACAACTTCTCCTCCCAGGAGGAGCTCGTGCTGGCGTACCTCGAGAGTCGGCACCAGGAGTGGATGGAGCTGTACCGGCACCGCGCCCAGGGCGCCGTAAGTCCGGAGGACGGCGTGCTCGCCGTCTTCGACGCCTACCTGGACCATGCGGAGGCGGCCTACGTCCACGCGTTCCGTGGATGCGGACTCCTCAACGCCGCAGCGGAGCTGCCTGCCGGGGCACGCGGGCGGGAGGCCGTACGCCGCCACAAGGAGGAGGTGGAGGAGGTCCTCGCCGCACATCTCGAGCGCCTCGCCCCTCGCCCCCTCGCGCAGGAGACCGCCGAGCAGCTCTCCTTCCTCCTGGAAGGGGCCATGAGCCGAGCGGGCCTCGACGGCGGCCCGGACCGCCTGCGGCGCGCACGCGGGATGGCCGAGCGGATCCTGGCGGGCCTCGGGCGTGAGCCCTGAGGTCAGCCCTGAGGTCAGCCCTGATCCTCGAGGCACTCCCGCAGCGCCTCCCCCATGAGCCGGCCGGCGTCGTCGAACTCCTCCGTGCGGGGCCCGCAGTAGCTGATCCGCACATGGCTGGCAGGGGCCTCGGCGGGGAACCATTCGTCTCCGCCGGCGACGACGACGCCCTTCTCCTCACAGCGGCGCACGAAGGCTCCCGCCTCCGGCAGCCCGGGCAGGTGCAGCCACAGGTGCAGCCCGCCGCGAGGGATGTGCTCCAGCTGTGCGTCCGGCAGGTGCTGGTGGACCGCGCGCACCAGCAGGTCCCGACGGCGGCCCAGCTCCTCCCGCAGCCCGCGCCGGTGGGTGCTCCATCCCGGCTGGGTGACCACATCCAGCGCCACCGACTGGAGCACCGCACTGACGTACAGGGACTCCGCCTGGCAGGCGCGCAGAATCCGCTCGCGCGCCGGGCCGTGGGCGACGACGGCGGCCACGCGCACCGAGGGTGAGACGCTCTTGGTCAGCGAGCGCAGATGGACCACATGGCCGTCCGGATCCTGGGCGGCCAGCGGCGCGACGGCGCCGTCGATCCCGAAGTCGTGGGCGTAGTCGTCCTCGATGAGGAAGGCTCCCTGACCCCGGACCACGTCGAGGATCTCGCGCCCCCTGGCGGGGCTCCACTGAGCTCCGGTGGGGTTGGCGAAGGTCGGCTGGGCGTAGAAGGTCCGGGCCCCGGAGCGGATGAGCGCCTGGCGCACCTGCTCGGGATCGGGGCCGTGCGGCCCGGTGGGCACGGGAATGATGCGCGCACCGATGTGCCGAGCGGCGAGGATGGCACCCCAGTAGGTGGGCGACTCCATCACCACCGGCTGATCCCGACCGATGAGGGCCCGGAACACGGCGACCAGTCCGCTCTGGCTCCCTGGAACGATGAGCACATCACGCGCCGAGACTCCGGATCCCCCGGCCTCTGCCGCCATCAGCTCCTGGGCGAACCAGGCCTGGAGCTCCGGGAGCCCGGCGGCCGGCGGCCGCTGCAGCGACGAGTCGGTGCGGCCCGCCCGGGACCAGGCCGACTGCAGCAGCCGACGCGGCAGCAGCCCCGGCTCGGGATACCCGACGTGCAGGGGGATCGCCTCGGGCGAGGCTGACCGCAGCGTGGCCGGTGCGGCGGCGGCCACGGGGTCGCTCAGACTCAGGGCTACGGTCTGCCACCGATGGTCGCGGCTCGCCGCTGGCCGTCGGGGACGGACGAAGGTGCCCACCCCGGGACGGCTCTCCACGAGCCCGAGGCCGACCAGCCGCCGTACCGCCGTCTGCACGGTGACGGGACTGACCTGCAGCTCGGAGACCAGCCGACGGCTGCTGGGCAGGCGCGCTCCCACCGGGGCCTGCTCGATCCATCGGCGCAGATGCTGCTCCACTCGACTGCTACTATCAGTCATGAGACCTCATGATACCGCTATTGCCAATGGCCCGACTGCGCTACTGGTCCGGCGAGCGGGGTTGTGGTGGGGACTGCTCGGCGTCGCCGCCTTCTCACTGACCGTCCCGTTCACCCGAATCGCCGTCACGGAGACCGGCGCAGAGACAGGCGCCGGGGCGGGCGCGCTGGACCCGCTGTTCGTCGGCGCCGGACGCGCCGTCGTCGCCGGCCTCCTGGCGGCGGTGGCCCTGCTGCTGGCCCGCCGCGGGCTCCGATCGGCCGACAGTGGTGGCGACTGGCGTGGTGGGCCTTGGCGTCGTGCTGGGCTTCCCCGTGCTGACCTCGATGGCCCTGACGGCGACGACGGCGAACCACGGCGCGATCGTCATCGCCGTGCTGCCGGCGGCCACCGCCGTGGTCGTCGTCCCTGCGCACCGGCGAGCGACCGGGCCCGCTGTTCTGGCTCGCGACGACGGCGGGGGCGGCTGCCGCCGTCGTCTTCGCCCTGGCACACGGCGGGCTGGGACCGCTGCACTGGTCGGACGTGCTGCTCTTCGCCGCCGTGGTCGCCGCGGCCTGCGGGTACGCGGAGGGCGGGCTGCTGGCCCGCGAGCTGGGTTCCTGGCAGACGATCTGCTGGGCGCTCGTGCTCGCCCTGCCGGCGACGGCGCTGCTCACCGCCGTCAGCCTCGACGGCCAGGCCCCTCAGGCTTCCCCGGTCCAGTGGGCAAGCTTCGGCTACCTCGCCGTGGTGAGCATGTTCCTGGGCTTCTTCGCCTGGTACCGCGGACTGGCTCTCGGCCCGATGGCACAGGTCAGCCAGATCCAGCTCACTCAACCGGTGATGACGCTGGTCTGGGCGGCGCTGCTGCTCGGCGAGACGATCACGCCGGCCACCGTCATCGGCGGCGCCGCCGTGGTGGCCTGCGCGGCGACGGCCGTGCGGGTGCGGCTCCGGACGCGGTGAGTCCCCCCGCGCGGTGGATGCCATGCGCCCCGGCGCCGTCGTTCGGGAGGGGGACGCCCCTAGCAGGACATATGCCGCCGTCGTGTCACTGCCTGCGGGCATACTGGGTCCATGTCACTCACCTCGCACCCCCGACGCCTCCTCGGCCTGAGCGTGGTGGCCGCCGGAACCCTGGCGCTGCTCACCGGCTGCGGAGACGAGACGACCGGCCCCGAATCCCAGGCTGAGGCCCTGGCCGCCGCCCTGCAGAGCGGGGACTTCACCGAGGTGGCCGTGCGCACCGAGGCCGGAGCCCAGGAGCTCGCCGACGCCGTGGCCACCCTCCATGAGCCCTTCGGCGAGCTGAGCCCGGACGTCAGCGTCTCAGAGATCACCGTCGACGAGCCTGACGAGGACTCGCCCCGGCCGGCCACCGCGGTCGTCGAACTGACCCATACCTGGGACCTGGACGAGATCGGCGTCGAGGACCAGACCTGGAGCTATGACACCCAGGCAGAGCTGACCTACAGCGCTGAAGCGGACCAGTGGCGTCTGGAGCCCGACACCGAGGTGGTGCTGCCCGACTTCACCGGCCAGGAGGGCATCGGGATCTCCACCGTGCCCGCCGAACGGGGCCGCATCATGGACGACGACGGCCGAGCCATGGTCTACAACCGGGACGTGGTGCGCATCGGCATCGACAAGTCCCAGCTCGCCGAGGGAGACGACGCCGCCGATGAGGACACTCAGCGGGAGGCCGCCGAGGAGCTGGCCGAGGTGCTCGGCATCGACGCCGAGAGCTACGCTGACCGGGTGGTGGCCCACGGAGACCAGGCCTTCGTGGAGGCGATCGTCCACCGCCGGGACTCCGACGAGGTCACCGCCGCGGACCTTGAGGGCATCCCCGGCGTGACCATCGTGGACGATCAGCTGCCGCTGGCGGAGTCCCGCGACTTCGCACCCCTGCTGCTGGGCCGGGTGGGGCCGGTCACGGCTGAGCACCTGGAGGAGGACCCCAGCCTCAGCGCCGGCGACCAGATCGGCACCTCGGGCCTGCAGGCCGCCTTCGAGGACACGCTGCGCGGATCGCCGGGCATGCGGATCCACAGGGACGGTGAGACGCTGTTCTCCACGGACCCGGTCGACGGTGAGGACCTGGACACCACGCTCGTCCCGCGCCTGCAGAACCTCGCCCAGGACATCGTCGACGGCGTGGACGAGGACGTGACCGCCTCGATGGTCGCCCTGCGCCCCTCCGACGGCGGCATCCTCGCCGCGGCCAGCCACGACCCGGAGGACTCCTGGGTCTCCACCGCCACGCAGTCCACCTATGCACCCGGCTCCAGCTTCAAGGTGGTCTCCTCGCTGGCGATGCTACGTGACGGCCTCTCCCCCGACTCCACCGTGCAGTGCCCCGCCTCCGCCCGAGTGCACGGCCAGGTGTTCCGCAACTACGTCGGGTTCCCCACCGAATACACCGGCTCGGTGGAGTTCACCGAGGCCGTGGCCACCTCCTGCAACACGCTGTTCGTCAACGCCTGGGACGAGGTCACCTCCGCCGAGCTGCAGCAGGCCGCCTATGACCTCGGCCTGGACGATGAGTCGCAGCACATCGGCCTGGCCAGCAGCTTCGGCACCGTGCCGGACGACTCGGAGCTGAACCTGCATGCGGCCAACCTCTTCGGCCAGGGGGTCGTGGAGGCCTCTTCCCTGGGGATGGCCACCGTGGCCGCCTCAGTGGCCGCCGGCGAGACGGTGCACCCGCACCTGGTGAAGCCGGCGGACTCCGAGGAGGCCGGCGAAGAGAACGACGAGGGCGCTTCGGACGCCGAATCCGGGCTGACCGAGGAGGAGGCCGAGGACCTGCGGGAGCTGATGCACGGCACGGTCGAGTTCGGCACGCTGGACGGACTGATCGACGTGCCCGGGGAGCACGTCTACGCCAAGACCGGCACCGCTCAGGCCGGGGCCGGAGACGACATGTACGCCCACACCTGGGTCATCGCCTTCCAGGGTGACCTGGCGGTGGCGATCTTCGTGGACGAGGGCGAGTACGGCTCCTCCACCAACGGGCCGCTGCTGCAGGAGTTCCTCACCGGCGCTGCCGAGATCCTGGACTGAGGGCGAGGATCGCCCTCAGCCGGTCGCATGCGCCGCCTCAGCCCACCCGGCGGCCGCACCACCCCGGAGGCTCCTCGGCGTGGACCCGGATGGCGGCGGACACGTCCTCGGGGAAGCCCACGGTGCCACCGGCGGCCTGGTCCACGTGGAGTCCGAGGATCTCTTCGGTGGCCACCAGCTCTGCGCCGGAGTGCATCTCATGGGCCAGGTGGAGCTTCTTGGGGCCCTCCCCGACCACCCGGGTGCGCACCGTCAGGGGCGCCCCCAAGCCGACCTCGCGCAGGTACCGCACATGGGCCTCCACGGTGTAGAGCGAGCAGCCGCTCGCCTCCCGGTAGGCGGGCCCCATGCCGAGGTGCTCCATCGCCTGGTCGGTGGCGTACCCGAAGACCAGCACGTAGAAGGCCTCGGACATATGCCCGTTGTAGTCGATCCACTCGGCGGCCACTTGGGTCTCATAGACCGGCAGCGCGGCGCTCGTCATGATGCCCCCTGCCCTGCGTCACCCGGCGACCGAGCGTCACCCAGCGGCTGGGCGCCACCGAGCAGACGACGGATGGCGATGATGCCGGCGTCGCGCTCGGCCACCAGCTCCGCGACGCTGCGGCCTGCACTGGCCTCGTCACATCCCGCCACCACGCCGGCGCGCAGCTCCTCGGTCAGCTCGGGCGCCTCCAGCCGGGTCCACGGGGACTTCAAGGACGGGCCGAAGTGGTCGAGCATGTGCGCCATGCCGCCCTCCCCTCCGGCGAGGTGGAAGGTCAGCATGGGCCCGTGCATCGGCCAGCGCAGGCCCGGACCGTCCTTGATGGACCGGTCGATCTGCTCCACGGTGGCCTCGCCGTTGTCCACCATGTGCAGCGCCTCGCGCCACAAGGCCTCCTGCAGCCGGTTGGCGATGAACCCGGGCACCTCGCGGTCCATCCGGATCACCGACTTGCCCGACGCGGTGTAGAACTCCGCGGCCCAGTCCACCACCTCGGAGGCGGTGCCCTCCCCGCCGACCACCTCCACCAGCGGGATCAGGTAGGGCGGATTGAACGGGTGGCCCACCACGAAACGCTCCGGGCGGACCACCTCGGCGGCCATGTCCGTCATGCCGAATCCGGAGGTTGAGGAGCCGATCACGACATCGGGCGCGGTCACCGCATCCAGGTCCGCCAGCAGCCGACGTTTCAGGGCCAGGTCTTCTGGGGCGGACTCCTGGACGAAGCCGACGCCGTCGACGGCCTCTGCCAGGTCGGTGTGCACGCTCCAGGCGTGCCGGTCCGCGCCGTCGAGCATGTCCAGCTGCTCCAGGGCCGGCCAGGCGGCGCGGATGAGCCGGCCCAGGCGTTCCTCGGCGTCCGGGGCGGGGTCCCAGACCTTCACCCGATGGCCGCGGGCCAGAAAGTAGGCGGCCCACCCGCCCCCGATGGTGCCGGCGCCCACACAGGCGATGGTGCCGACGTCGTCGATGCTGCGCAGCGCCGGGGCCATGCTCAGGCCCCCTTCCCTGCGGAGGGGATCTGAACCGTCAGGTCCAGGATCTCGCGTGCCTCGTCCGGGGTGGCGACCCGTTCGCCCAGGGACTCGACGATCCCCACGGCACGTTCGGTCAGCTGAGCGTTGGTGGCCTTGACCCCCTTGGACAGGTACAGGTTGTCCTCCAGGCCGACGCGGACGTGGCCGCCGGCGAGCACGGAGCGGGCGGCCCACGGCAGCTGGTTCCGGCCCAGGGCGAAGGAGGTGAACTCGGCACCCTCGGGAAGCATGTCCACCATGGTCCGCAGCAGGCGCGGGTCGGCCGGGGCCCCATAGGGGATCCCCATGCACAGCTGGTACAGGGGCGGCGGATCGATCAGCCCCTCCTCCACCATGACGTTGGCGAACCACAGGTTCCCGGTGTCGAAGATCTCCATCTCCGGCGTCACGCCGAGCTCCTGGATCCTCGCCGCCCCCTCGCGGAGCATGTCCGGGGTGGAGACGTAGAGGTTGCTGCCCTCGCCGAAGTTCAGCGAGCCGCAGTCGATCGTGCAGATCTCCGGGCGCAGCTCCTCCACATGCGGGAGGCGGTCGACCGCGTTGACCAGGTCGGTGCCGTCGAGCTGGTCGGTGGGCCGCTGCGGGTCGATGACCAGGTCTCCGCCCATCCCGGCGGTGAGATTGAGGACGGGGTCGACGTCGGACTCCCGGACGATCCGCACCACCTCGCGGTAGTGGGCCACGTCGCGGGAGCCTGGGTGGTCTCCGGGTCGCGGACGTGGATGTGGACGATGGACGCGCCGGCCCGTGCGGCGGCGATCGCGTCGGCGGCGATCTGCTCCGGGGTGACCGGGACGTGCTCGCTGCGGCCGGCGGTGTCGCCGGCGCCGGTGAGCGCGCAGGTGAGGATGACGGGACGTGACATGGGAGGGGTTCCTCTCGTGATGGGGTCTGTGGGGCGCGGGCTCAGACGCCGGCCGGCGGCGATCCCTGCGAGGACGGCACCGGGCGCTCCACCGGAAGATCCGTGGACGGCAGCTCCACCTCCGGAAGCTCCACGTCCGGCAGCAGGATGCGTCGCCGCAGGTGGTCGCGGACGCGGCGCTGCATGGTCTCCTCGGTGATCACTCCGGTGAGCACCTGGACCCCCAGCCCGTCCACCAGCGCGGTGAGCTCTCCGGTGAGCTCCTCACTGGCGCCCGAGTGGAACACTCCGACCTGCTGACCGGCGGCGACGGCGGCGCGGACAGTCTCGAACCAGCGCCGGTAGATCTCCACGTACTCCACGTCCTGGCCGCCCTTGAGAGCCACCCGGTTCCAGGACTGCAGCCAGATGGACCAGTCGAGCCGACCGGCCTCACCGTGCGGGGACTGCATGTCCAGCAGCCTCCACAGCCGCTCCACCGGATCGTCGACGCCGGTCAGCCGGGCGATCTGCCGGTCATAGGCCAGCTTCACGGAATGGTTCAGCGCCATGGCGAACAGGTCGGGCTTGGTCGGGAAGTAGTAGTGCACGGTGGCGCTGGAGACGCCCGCGGCGGCGGCGATGTCACTGACGCGGACCGCCTCGAATCCCGTCTGCGCGAAGAGCCCCCAGGCCGCCTCGACGATCTCCCGGCGACGGCGCGCCTGCTCGGGTGTGGCAGGTGAGGCACCGGCGGGGTCGGCGTCAGGCGGGGTCACGGAGACGGGGTCCGCGCCGGGGGCTGAGCCCACCAGAGCGCTGACCGCCACTCCGGTCACGCGGGCCAGGGCGACGAGCTCGTCGTCGGTGAACCGTCGTTGGCCCGAGAGCGACTTGGAGAGCTTGGTCTCGTCGATGCCCATCTCGGCGGCCACCTGACGCTGTGAGCGTCCGCTGGCGCGGATGGCACGTCGCATGCGGTCGGCGGACGGGCGGCCCGTCGTCGTGGAGGACATGCGGCTCAGCGTACTGAGCCCCCTCCCAAAATCGCAAGCACCCTGACTTTCAGTCAGATTTTGCGATATGCTCAGCGTCGGCGCCTCGTGGCGACCACTGCCTCGACCACGGACCGCGGCCCGCTGACCCCTGAGTCGGCGGGGACCGGTCCGTTACGATGGCGTGTCGTCGTCATGCCGCGGAACGCCAGGAGTGCCAGCACTCCGGCTGCCCGCGGCAGCACCTGCACCCGAACAGAGAGCCTGAGACCGTGTCCCCTGAGAGCCAGCAGCCTGAGCAGACCGTCGCTCGGAGCCACATGCGCCACCCGCTGTCCTTCGTGCGCCGCAGCAACCGGCTGACCCCGCGTCGCCAGCGCGCCTGGGACGCCGCCCTCGGCCAGGAGCTCCTGGACATCCCGCATGGCGAGCGCGACACCGCCGTCGCCGACGACTTCCGCATCGAGTGGAAGGCCGAGTTCGGCCGTGACGCGGAGCTGATCGTGGAGATCGGCACCGGGTCCGGGGAGGCGATCGCCCACGCCGCCGCCCAGCACCCGGAGAAGGACTTCCTCGCCGTGGAGGTGTACCGCCCCGGCGTCGCGCAGCTGGTCAGTCGGCTGCGCCGGGAGGGCCTGCGCAATGTGCGGGTCGCCAATGTGGACGCCACCGAGGTCCTGGACAAGCTCCTCCCCGAGGATTCGGTGTCCGAGGTGTGGGTGTTCTTCCCCGACCCCTGGCACAAGAAGAAGCACACCAAGCGCCGCCTCGTCCAGGACTCCTTCGTGGAGAAGGTCGCCCGCGTGCTGCCCGACGGCGGCCTCTGGCGGCTGGCCACCGACTGGTCCGGCTACGCAGTCCAGATGCGGGACACGATCTCCGCCTCCCCCGCATTCACCAATGTCCACGCCGGCCAGCGCGCCGGCGAGGAGTCCCCACTGACCGCCGTCCGCCTGGAGGACCTCGACACCCGCAGCATGGGCAAGACTCCCGAACCGCTCCCCCTGGACCAGGCCATCGACGACGTCGGCGGCTGGGCGCCGCGATTCGAAGGCCGCATCCAGACCGACTTCGAGACCAAGGCGCTGACGGCCGGGCGGAGGGTCTTCGACCTGACCTTCGTCCGCACCCCGGTGAGCTGAGCACCTCACGCCCACGCCCCCCAGACGCAGCGCTCTGCCTGACGAGACAACCGACCCCGACCCACACAAGGTGTGATCAGCATGGCTGACTCTCAGCCACCCCACTCCCGCCGAGACGGCGGATCCCAGCCCGAAGACGACACCCGCCGCTCGCCGGCCCCCAAGGCGACCGCCGAGAAGACCGCAGCGGCTGCCGGAGCGGCGACGCGAAGGGCCGGGGCCGCGCTGCACCGGCTCAACGTCTACTCCCAGGGCGAGTACCCGCACAACATCCACCCGGCACTGGTGCCTGGCATCGGCATCGACGAGCAGCGGCGGCGCTACTCGCTGGACCGGATCGTCTTCGCCCTGGCCGGACTGCTGACCGTGGCCTTCGTGATCTGGGGCGTCACCAGCCCGGAGAGCGTGGCCGAGGTCGCCGGAACCTCGTTCACCTGGACGATGGAGAACCTCGGGTGGCTGTTCAACGTGGTCGCCATCGTGGTGCTGATCTTCCTGCTGTGCCTGGCCTTCTCCAAGTACGGTCGGATCCCGCTCGGCAAGGACGGGGAGAAGCCGGAGTTCTCGACCTTCTCCTGGACGGCGATGCTCTTCGCCGCAGGCATCGGCATCGGTGTGCTGTTCTTCGGCCCCTCCGAGCCGCTCACCTACTTCCACTCCCCGGCCCCGCTGACCAACCAGGCCGAGACCATCGAGGCGCTGCACGGCGCCATGGCGCAGACGTACTACCACTGGGGCGTCCACGCCTGGGCCATGTACGCCCTGGTCGGCGGCGCAGTGGCCTACGCCGCGTACCGCCGCGGGCGGGTCCCGCTGATGTCCTCGATCTTCCGCAACCTCTTCGGCCAGAGCCAGACCGACGGCTTCGCCGGCAAGCTGATCGACATCTTCGCGATCATCGCCACCCTGTTCGGCACGGCGGCCTCGCTCGGCATCGCGGCCATGCAGATCGGCCAGGGCTGGACCATCGTCTCCGGCAACGAGGTCACCAACACGCTGTTGATCCTGATCATCGGGATCCTGACCGTCGGCTTCGTGCTGTCGGCGGTCTCCGGCGTGGCCCGAGGCATCCGCTACCTCTCGAACATCAACATCGTGCTGACCATCGGCATCATCTCGCTGGTGTTCCTCCTCGGCCCCACCCTCTTCCTGCTGAACCTGGTGCCCTCCTCCTTCGTGGAGTACTTCGGCTCCCTGTTCGAGCTCATGGGCCGCTCCGCGTCCTGGGGCACCGAGACCATGGACTTCCAGTCCGCCTGGACGGTGTTCTACTGGGCCTGGTGGATCTCCTGGTCGCCCTTCGTCGGGGTCTTCATCGCCCGCATCTCCCGGGGCCGCACCATCCGACAGTTCATCCTCGGCGTCATCCTCATCCCCAGCTCCCTGCTGTTCGTGGCCTACGGCATCATGGGCGGGACCTCGATCTGGATGTACCGCGAGGGCTTGGAAGGCTTCAGCGACGAGATGCCCGCCGCCGAGGTGCTGTTCACGATCATCGACCACCTGCCGTATGTGGAGTGGCTGCCGGCGGTCATCATGGTGGTGCTGGCCATCTTCTTCATCACCTCCGCCGACTCGGCCTCCGTGGTGATGGGCATCTTCTCCACCCGCGGCGACCTGAACCCGCGGAAGTCCGTGGTGGTCTTCTGGGGGCTGGTGATGACCGGCGTCGCCGTCGTCATGCTGCTCACCGGCGGCGACACCGCCCTGCAGGGGCTGCAGTCACTGGTGACGGTGACGGCGGTGCCGTTCGCCGTGATCATGCTGCTGATCATGGTCGCCTGGCTGCGGGACGTGCGCACCGACCCGCGGGCCCTGCGTACCAAGTACGCGGAGAAGGCGCTGCGGGATGCGGTGATCGACGGCGTCGACCGCTACGGCGACGACTTCACCCTGCAAGTGGCACCCACCGAGCCGGGGCTGGGCGCCGGCGCCGGGGTGGACTCGGAGGACGACATGTACACCGAGTGGTACCAGCGCACCGACGAGAACGGCGATCCGATCGGCTACGACTTCACCACTGGCCAGTGGGAGGACGGCTGGACTCCGGAGGAGGATGAGGACTGGCACGGGGACATGGAGAACTACTCCCCGGCGACGTCGTTGGCGACCTCCTCGATCCCGGTGGTCCCGGCGGATGCCGAGGCCGAGGGCGAGCACGGAGGTCGGCGCCCGGGCGAGGGCGACGGCGGCACCGCCGGGGGCGCTCCGAGGCGGTCGAGCCCGAGGAGGACCCCGCTCCCCGACGCTGATCCCGGCGCCGCCCGGCATCCGGTGGGGAGTTCCTCGAGGTGCATCGCGCTGATCCACGCGGCGACCTCGAGGAATTCCCCACCGGAGGGCCCACCACAGGCAGAGATGGTTCGTTTACCGAATCACCACCTTCTGACTAGACTGGCGCGATCTGCAAGGTCGTCACGCCGAAAGGCCCCTGGACCCCGGGGCCGGCGGAAGGGAATCGCCATGTCAGAGCCCAGCACCGTCACCCCGACCCGCCGCTCCCGCAGATCGCGCAGCGCCGGCGATCGCCCCGGGTTCCTGGTCCGGGCGCTGCGGGTCGTCGAACGCATCGGCAACCTGCTGCCACACCCGTTCTGGCTGTTCATCATCCTCGCGGTGGTCGTGGTAGTGCTCTCCGCCATCCTGGAGGCCCTGGGAGTGGGTGCGGAGAACCCGGCCGACGGCGAGCAGATCGCCGTGCAGAGCCTGCTCACACCGGAGGGCTTCCAGCGCATGGTCACCGATGCGGTGGAGAACTTCGTGACGTTCCCGCCGCTGGGTCTGATCATCACCGTGATGCTGGGCGTCGCAGTGGCTGAGGGATCGGGTCTGATCAGCGCGGCCATCCGGGTGGTGGTCTCCCGGGTCTCGCGCCGCTGGCTGACCTTCACGGTCGCCCTGGCCGGGGTCACCGGGTCCGTCGCCTCGGACGCCATCTACGTCATCCTGATCCCGTTGGCGGCCGCGGCGTTCAAGGCCAGCGGCCGCTCCGCGGTGCTGGGCGCCGTCGTCGCCTTCGGCTCCGCCTCGGCAGGCTACAACGCGTCCCTGCTGATCACCGCCAGCGATCCCCTGCTGGCCGGGATCTCGACCTCGGCGGCCCAACTGATCGACCCGGACCATGTGGTCTCCCCGGTGGCCAACTACTTCTTCTCCGCGGCCTCCGCCGTGGTGCTCGCCCTGGTGGTCACGCTGGTCACCGAGCTGCTGCTGGTCCGGATGACCGAGCGGATGAAGCACGAGGAGGACGCCACCGGCGGAGCGGCCACCGCCGTGCTGGCGGCCGGCCGAGACCTTGACGACGGCGGCCGCGGCGAGGCGATCACCGATGAGGTCTCCCTGCTGACCTACACCCGCCGAGAGGTTGCGGCGCTGCGCGCGTCCCTGCTGGCGCTGGCAGGCTTCCTGGCGGTGTACTTCTCCCTGCTCCTGCTGCCCGGCTCGCCGTTCCAGGCCGAGAGCGGAGACGTGCTCGACTCCCCGCTGCTGACCGACATCGCCGTGCCGATCGCGCTGGCCTTCCTGGCGGTGGGCATCACCTACGGGGTCGCAGCTGGCACCATCACCCGCCCGCGGGACATCCCGGAGCTGATGGGACGCTCCATCAAGGAGCTCTCCGGCGTGGTGGTGCTGTTCTTCGCGGCCGCCCAGTTCATCGCCTACTTCAGCTGGTCGAACATCGGGATGGTGCTGGCCATCGAGGGCGCCCACCTGCTGGAGCGGTTGGACCTGCCCGTGGTGGTGATGTTCGCCGGCGTCGTGCTGCTGGTCGCGCTGTTCAACCTGACCATCACCTCGGGGTCCGCGCAGTACACCCTCATGGCCCCGGTCCTGGTGCCCATGCTGATGCTGGTGGGCACCTCCCCGGAGGTCACTCAGATGCTGTTCCGCATCGGGGACTCCCCCACCAACATCATCTCCCCGATGAGCCCCTACTTCGCCCTGGTGCTGGGGTATCTGCAGCGGTACTACCCGAAGGCCGGCATCGGCACCCTGGTGTCCCTGACGCTGCCGGTCTCCGTGGCGCTGCTGTGCGCCTGGTTCCTGTTCTTCGTGCTGTGGTGGGCCCTCGGGATCCCGCTCGGGCCCGGAGTGCCGGTGCGCTGAGGAGACGACCATGCCCAGGAGAGACAGGACCCCGATGGAGAGGAACCCGATGGAGAGCACCCCGACGACGTCTGCCCGCCCCGACTCCGTGGCCGGCATCCCGATGCCGGCGCTGCGGAACCACGCCGCCGCCCACCAGGAGCAGCTCCTGGAGGACCTGCGGCGCATCGTGCACGCGGAGACGCCCAGCCATGACAAGGCGCTGCTCGACGCCGGGCTGGAGGAGGTCCGCACCCTGGCCGTGGAGCGGCTGGGCGAACCGCTGGCCGAGGCCCGCACCGACGGCGGCGTCCACGGCGACGTGCTGGATCTGCGCTGGCCCGGACGCGACATCGACGGCGGCGAGGTCACCGACCTCGGAGCCTCGGTGCTGTCGGTGTGCCACTACGACACCGTGTGGCCGGCCGGCACGATCACCGACTGGCCGCTGGCCGCCGACGGCGACCGACTCACCGGCCCCGGCGTGCTGGACATGAAGTTCGGGATCGTCCAGACCCTCTGGGCGGTGCGTGCGCTGCGCGAGCTCGGTGTGCCGCACGCTCCGCTGCGGCTGCTGCTCACCGGTGACGAGGAGATCGGGTCGACGGCGGGGCGCCCGGCGATCGAGGCCGCCGCGGCGCAGTCCGCGCTGACACTGGTGCCGGAGCCCAGTGCGGCCGGTCAGCCCAAGGACCGCCGCAAAGGCATGGTCTTCGCGGATCTGACGGTGCACGGCGTGCAGGCCCATGCGGGGCTGGAACCGGAGAAGGGAGCGAGTGCGGTGCACGCGCTGGCCGCCGTCGTGCCCGACGTCGTCGCCCTGGCCTCCCCGGATCACGGGACCACCGTCACCGTGGGCACCTTCCACGGGGGCACCAGCCGCAATGTGGTGGCCGGTCAGGCCACCTGCCAGGTGGATGTGCGCGTGACCGAAGCGGCCGAGCAGGACCGGGTGGCCGAGGGTCTGCGCGCCCTGCGGCTGCCGGAGCCCCATGCCGCCGACCCTCGGCTGCGACTGGAGATCGCGGTGGATGCCAATCGGCCCCCGATGAATCCGACCCGGGCCTCCCGGGCGGCCATGGCCCGGGTGGAGCGCCTGGCCGCAGGTCTGGGGCGGAGGATCACCCCGGCCGCGGTGGGCGGAGCCTCCGACGCGAACTTCGTCTCCGCCCTGGGGCTGCCGGTCCTCGACGGCCTCGGTGCCGTCGGCGAAGGGCCGCATGCGGTCCATGAGCACATCCTGGTCTCGGAGATCGCGCCGCAGACGGCGCTGCTGGCGGGACTGCTCGCCGACGTCGCCGCCCGCCCCTGACCCCTCCTGACGCACAGATCACCGCTCGACGGGGTGTGCGGGACAGAGTGTGCGGGGCGGGTACTCGGGCAACACACCCGGTCAGCGGCGGCGCGGGTCCCAGAGCACCAGCGCCTGGGTGCTGGTGCGGGCCCGGCGGCCTCGGGCCACCGTGACCACGTCGCCGTGCGGGCCGACGGCGAAGACCCGTGGCTTGGTGGAGTGCCGTTCAGCCTCGCGGAGTTCGTAGCGCAGCTCCTCCACGGTCTCCTCGAGCTCCTCCACCCGGTTCTGCAGCTCGATGATCCGCCGGATGCCCTCCAGGGAGACGCCTCCTGGGAGAGCTGCTGGATCTGCCGGAGCTGTTCGATGTCATAGGGCGAGTACCGACGGTGCCGGCCGCCCTGGCGCCGCGGGGTGACCAGGCCGATGCGGTCGTACTGGCGCAGCGTCTGCGGGTGCATGTCCGCCAGCTCGGCGGCCACGGAGATGACGAACAGCGGAGCATGCCGGTGCTCCGCCTCGATCAGCCGCGGGTCCTCCCCGCCGATCTCGGAGCGACGTCTCCTGGCCACTGCTGCTCACCTCCTCCGTTCCCGCCCGGCCGCGGCGGGGCGGGTCGGTCTCGTCTCTCCATCATCCCGCAGCGGCGGGCCCGGTCACAGGGCGGCCCGGGCCTCCAGGTCGCCGCGGGGGTCGACGTCGCGAGTCGCCTCCGCGTAGGCCTTCACGGCCTCCACCGCCTCCTCGGAGAGGTCCTGGGGCACCTGCACGTCCACGACGACGAGCATGTCCCCTTGGTGGGACTTCCGGCGGACCCCGTGGCCCTTCAGCCGCAGGGTGCGGCCCGAGGTGGTGCCGGCGGGGACCTTGATCCGCACCTTCTCCCCGTGCACGGTGGGCACTTGGACGGTGGTGCCCAGCACGGCCTCGTCGAAGGAGACGGGTAGGTGGATGCGGATGTCGTCACCGTCGCGCTCGTAGAACCGGTGCGGGGTGATCGCCACCTCCACCAGCAGGTCGCCGGCGCCGCCGGGTCCCTGCTGGCCCTTGCCCTTGACGCGGACCTTCTGGCCCTCCTTCACCCCGGCGGGGATCCGGACGTCGATGACGTTGCCGTCCGGTTCCCGCAGCCCCACCGTGGTGCCGCGGACGGCCCCGGCGAAGGAGATGGTGGTCTTCGCGGTGCGGTCGGCGCCCTTGGCCGGCGCGCCCCCGCTGAAGCCGCCGCCGAACCGGCCGCCCATGCCACCGAAGATGTCGGAGAAGTCGGGGCCGCCTCGACCCCCGCGGCCGAAGCCGCCGGCGTCGCCGAAGAGCCCGCCGAAGATGTCCTCGAATCCGGAGGCGCCGCCGGCGCCGCCCGGGGCTCCGGAGAAGCGGGCGCCCGAACCCATGGCGCGGATCGCGTCGTACTGCTCCCGCTGCTGCTTGTCGGAGAGCACGGTGTGGGCCTCGGAGACGTCCTTGAACTTCTGCTCAGCGGCCTCGTCCCCCGGGTTCTTGTCGGGGTGGTACGTCCGGGCGAGCTTCCGGTAGGCCTTCTTGATCTCTTCCTCGGACGCGTCCTTGGAGACGCCCAGGATGGCGTAGAAGTCCTTGTTGATCCAATCCTGCGAGGCCACGGCGCCTCCCTCCCTGCTTCTCTTCTGCGACCCCGCCGGGCGGGGCCTGTGCGTGGTGCGCTGTCTGTGTGCCGACGTCGTGGGCTGCGACGCTCCGCGACGACGGCGTCGGCCGATCCGTGCCGACGGCCCGGTGCGGGCCGTCGGCACGGAGAGTCAGGCTCGGCTCACTCGGCCGGGCCGGTGGAGACCATCACCTGGGCCGCGCGCAGCACACGGTCGCCGTGGCGGTAGCCCGCCCGCAGCACCGCGGCCACGTGGTCGGCGGGGATCTCCGGGTGCGGCTGCTGCATGAGCGCCTCGTGGACCGACGGGTCGAAGGGCACGCCTTCTTCGTCGATGCGCTCGAGGCCCTGCTGCTGCAGCAGCGACTCCAGCTTCGCGGCGATGGCCGCGAAGGGCCCGTCGTCCAGGTCACCGGCCTGCCGGGCGGCGTGGATGTCGTCCAGCACCGGCATCAGGCCGGTGATGACGTGACCGACGGTGCGGTCCCGCTCCACGGCCCGGTCCCGCTCCACGCGGCGCCGGTAGTTGACGTACTCCGCCTGGAGACGCTGCAGGTCGGCCTGCAGCTCGGCCTCGCGGTCACCGGCGCTCGACTGGTCCGCGGGGACCTCCTCAAGCTCCGGCTCCTCAGCCACCAGGGGATCCGCACCGGGGTCGGGGGTTCCGGCGGCGTCGGCGACGCTCACCGGATCCCCGGCCTCGGAGTCCTCGGCATCCTCGGCCGGCAGGTCGCGCAGGATCTGCTCGGCCTGGGCCAGCGGGTCCTGCACCGGGTCTGCCGGTGCTGTGCCGGAGCCCGCAGCGGCTTCCTTCTCCTCGGCGCCGGTCTCTCCCTCCACGTGGCGCGGCCGGCCCGTCTCCGGGTCGATCCGGCGCTTGTCGGTGAAGCGGATCGGTTCCTCGGACTCAGGACGGTCCACGCCGTCCCGCTCCGGGTTCTGGTCCTGCTCTGCCATCAGGGACGACCTCTCACTTCTTCTCGTCGGCGTCCTCGTCGACCACCTCGGCGTCGACGATGTCCTCGTCCTCGCCGGAGGCGTCGCCGGCGGGCGCGCCGTCGGTGGCGGCGTCAGCACCGGCCTGCGAGTACAGCGCCTCGCCCAGCTTGGTCTGGGAGGCCTGCAGCTTCTCGAAGGCGGACTTGATCTCGTCGTCGTTGTCCTCGCCCTCGAGCGCCTTCTTCAGGGCGTCGACGTCGGCCTGGACCTCGTCCTTGACCTCGGCGGGGAGCTTGTCCTCGTTGTCCTTGATCAGCTTGTCCACCGAGTACGCGGTGGTCTCGGCGGCGTTGCGCTGCTCGGCGGCCTCGCGACGCTTCTTGTCCTCCTCGGCGTGGGCCTCGGCGTCGGCCACCATGCGGTCGATGTCCTCCTTGTCCAGGGAGGTGCCGCCCGTGATGGTCATGGACTGCTCGGTGCCGGTGCCCTTGTCCTTGGCGGAGACGTGGACGATGCCGTTGGCGTCGATGTCGAAGGTGACCTCGATCTGCGGCACACCGCGCGGAGCCGGGGCGATGCCGGTCAGCTCGAAGGTGCCCAGGGCCTTGTTGTCCCGGGTGAACTCGCGCTCGCCCTGGAAGACCTGGACGGCCACCGAGGGCTGGTTGTCCTCGGCGGTGGAGAACACCTCGGAGCGCTTGGTCGGGATCGCGGTGTTGCGTTCGATGAGCTTGGTCATCACACCGCCCTTGGTCTCGATGCCCAGGGACAGCGGGGTGACGTCGATGAGCAGCACGTCCTTGCGCTCACCGGCGAGCACACCGGCCTGCAGGGCCGCACCCACGGCGACGACCTCGTCCGGGTTGACGCCCTTGTTGGCGTCCTTGCCGGAGAGCTCCTTGACCAGGTCCGCCACGGCGGGCATACGGGTGGAGCCGCCGACCAGGATGACGTGGTCGATCTCGGAGACCTTCACGCCGGCCTCGGTGATGACGTCCTGGAACGGCTTCTTGGTCCGGTCCAGCAGGTCCGAGGTCATGTCCTGGAACTTCGCGCGGGACAGCGTCTCGTTGACGTGCACCGGGCCGTTCTCAGTCATGGCGGCGTACTGCAGGTTGATGTCGGTGGACGTGGCCGAGGACAGTTCCTTCTTCGCCTGCTCGGCGGCGTCCTTCAGACGCGGCACGGCGATCTTGTCCTTGGAGAGGTCCACACCCTCCTTGCTCTTGACCTGCTGGACCAGCCAGTCGATGATCCGCTGGTCCCAGTCGTCGCCGCCGAGGCGGTTGTCACCGGCGGTGGCGCGCACCTGGATGGTGGAGAAGTCGTCCTCATCCTTGCCGACCTCGAGCAGCGAGACGTCGAATGTTCCGCCTCCGAGGTCGAAGACGAGGATGAGCTCGTCCTCCTTGCCCTTGTCCAGACCGTAGGCCAGCGCGGCGGCGGTGGGCTCGTTGACGATGCGGGAGACCTTCAGGCCCGCGATCTCGCCGGCCTCCTTGGTGGCCTGGCGCTCGGCATCGTTGAAGTAGGCGGGCACGGTGATGACGGCCTCGGTGACGTCCTCGCCCAGGTAGGACTCGGCGTCGTGCTTGAGCTTCATCAGCGTGCGGGCGGAGATCTCCTGCGGGGTGTAGGTCTTCTCCCCGATCTCCTTCTTCCAGTCAGTGCCCATGTGGCGCTTGACGGAAGCGATGGTGCGGTCCGGGTTGTTGACGGCCTGACGGCGGGCGATCTCGCCGACGAGGACCTCGTCGTCCTTGGAGAAGGCGACGACGGACGGGGTGGTGCGGGCGCCCTCGGCGTTGGCGATGACGGTGGGCTCGCCACCTTCGAGGACGGCGACGACGGAGTTGGTGGTTCCGAGGTCGATGCCGACTGCACGGGACATGAGGGGACTCCCTTCGATGGACGGTGTCGCTCCGGGGTGGAGCGCAGGTCTGCTTGAGTGAACCAGGCTCAAGTCTCCACCTCGGGAATCGTGGTGTCAAACTGACTTGAGTCGACTCGACTCAACTTTTCATGTCCTGTCCAACAGAGGTGCTGCGGCATCCATTCCCGACGACGGCGAGCCCCTCTCGACGCGGCTCCACACCCTCGGCCCCGATCCACGCCCCCGTCACACGTCGAGTGGCGGATCCACTGCTGCTGGATCGCCGATCGCGCCCGACAGCCGCAGTGAATCCGCCACTCGAGGCGGTGATGGGATCCGATCAGTCCATCGCGATGCCGATGAGCTTGGTCTCCAGGAACTCGTCGATGCCGGTGGGCCCGCCCTCGCGGCCCAGCCCGGACTCCTTGACCCCGCCGAAGGGTGCCGCCGGGTTGGACACCACGCCCTGGTTGAGCCCGACCATGCCGGACTCCACCGACTCCGCCACGCGCAGCCCGCGCCGCAGGGACTCGGTGTAGACGTAGTTGACCAGGCCGTACTCAGTGGAGTTGACCGCGGCGACGACCTCCTCCTCGCTGTCGAAGGGAGTCAGCGCCGCCACGGGCCCGAAGATCTCCTCGTCCCGCATCCGCGCGGACTCCGGGACGTCGGTGAGCACAGTGGGCCGGTAGAAGAACCCGCCGCCGTCGAGCGCCTCGGCCCCGGTGAGCACACGTGCGCCGCCGGAGATCGCGTCCTGGACCAGCTCGTCGACCTTGTCCCGCTGGTTCGCATCGATCATCGGACCGACCTTCACGCCGTCGTCGACACCGCGGCCGACCGTCAGCTCGGACATCCGCTCGGTGAGCAGGCGGCCGAACTCCTCGATCACGCTGCGGTGGACGAAGATCCGGTTGGCCGCCGTGCAGGCTTCGCCCGAGTTGCGCATCTTGGCCAGCATGGCGCCGTCGACGGCCTTATCCAGGTCCGCGTCCTCGAAGACCACGAACGCGGCGTTTCCGCCGAGCTCCATGGAGGTCCGCAGGACCCGGCCCGCGCACTGCTCCAGCAGCTTCCGCCCCACCGAGGTGGAGCCCGTGAAGGAGAGCTTGCGGGCGATCCCGGAGCGGATCAGCGGCTCCATGACCTTCCCGGAGGTGGAGGTCGCCAGGATGTTCACCGACCCTGCCGGCGCGCCGGCCTCGGAGAGGATCTCCCCCAGCGCCAGCATGGACAGCGGCGTCTGGGCGGCGGGCTTGGTCACTGACGTGCAGCCGGCCGCGATCGCGGGCCCGATCTTCCGTGCACCCATCGCCAGAGGGAAGTTCCACGGGGTGATGAGGATCGAGGGCCCCACCGGCTGGCGGGTCACCAGGAAGCGAGAGCCTCCGGCGGGGGCGGTCTGGTAGCCGCCGTCGATGCGGGTGGCCTCCTCGGCGAAGTGCCGGAAGAACTCGGCGGCGTAGGCGACCTCCCCCTTGGCCTCGGCCAGCGGCTTACCCATCTCCAGGGTCATCAGCAGGGCGAGGTCGTCGATGCGCTCATGCATCAGCTCGAAGGCGCGCATGAGGATGTCGGCCCTCTTGCGCGGGGGCAGCGCGGCCAGCTCGGCCTGTGCGCGCTCGGCGGCCTTCAGCGCGTCCCAGCCGTCCTCCTCACTGGCGTCGGCGACGGCGCACAGCACCTCTCCGGTGGAGGGGTCGACGACGTCGAGCGTGCGCCCTCCCCGGGCGTCGACCCACTGGCCGTCGATGAACAGCTGCTTCGGCGCCTGGGCGACCACGTCGGCCTCCCGGTGCGGCGTCACGGTCTCAGCGGTGGTGCCTGTCATCTGGACTCCTTCTCACGCTAGATCTGCAGCCAGGCCTCTCGCCTGGCCTCACACGCGGTCTCTCGACGTGGTGCTCACGATACGCCCGCCCCGCGGGGCCGGTCACGGGTGCGACGACGCCGACCATGGCCATCCCGGCCACGGGCTGACATCCGCACCCCCACCGAGTAGCCTAGGCCACGGACGGATTGTCAACAATCAGAATGAGGTGCACCGGTGACGGCTCTCTCCCCCTCCTGAAGCAGGCGACCCCCGTGGTGGCGACCCACGGCGAAGGCGTGAACCTCTACGACGCCGAGGGCAGGCGCCATCTGGACTTCACCGCCGGCATCGGGGTGACCAGCACGGGCCACTGCCACCCGAAGGTGGTGGAGGCCGCGCAGGCCCAGGTCGGGAAGCTCATCCACGGCCAGTACACAACGATCATGCACGAGCCGCTGCAGCGTCTCACCGAACGCCTCGGCGAGGTGCTGCCGGCGGGGCTGAACTCCCTGTTCTTCGCCAACTCCGGCTCCGAGGCCGCGGAGGCAGCACTGCGCCTGGCCCGCCAGGCCACGGGACGGCCGAACATGGTGGTGTTCCAGGGCGGCTTCCACGGGCGAACCGTCGCCGCGGCCTCACTGACCACCTCCGGCACCAAGTTCAAGGCCGGCTTCTCGCCGCTGATGCCCGGCGTGGTGGTCTCCCCCTTCCCCAACCCGACGCACTACCGCGCCTACGGCTTCGACGAGGAGCAGGCCACGGACTTCGCGCTGCGGGAGCTGGACCTGGTGCTGCAGACCCAGTCGGCACCCGCGGACACCGCGGCGTTCCTGGTGGAGCCGGTGCTCGGCGAGGGCGGCTACGTCCCGGGGAACCGCCGGTTCTTCGAGGGCCTGCGCCAGCGGGCCGACGAACACGGCATCCTGCTGATCCTCGACGAGGTGCAGACCGGCTTCGGCCGCACCGGCGAATTCTGGGGCCAGGACCACTTCGGCGTCTCCCCAGACATCATGATGTTCGCCAAGGGCATCGCCTCCGGCTTCCCGATCTCCGGCATCGCCGCCTCCGAAGAGCTCATGGCCAAGGCCCGCCCGGGCTCCCAGGGCGGAACCTACGGGGCGAACGCGGTCGCCTGCGCCGCAGCCGCCGCCACCCTGGAGGTCATCCAGAAGGAGGGGCTGGTGGACAACGCCGCCGCCCGCGGCGCCCAGCTGCGCGCCGGACTGGAGCGGATCGGTGAGCAGCACTCCCAGGTGGCCGGGGTGACGGGACTCGGCCTGATGCTGGCCGTGGAGTTCGTCGACGCCGACGGCGAGCCGGACGGGGCGACGTCGGCCGCGGTCCAGCAGGAGGCCGCCCGGCGCGGCCTGCTGCTGCTGAACAACGGCATGTACGGGCAGAACGTGCGCCTCATCCCCGCGCTGGTGGTCACCGAGGCGAGGTGGACGAGGCCCTGGGCCTCTGGGAGGAGACCCTGGCCGCCGTGCTCGGCTGAGCACATCCCCCCTGCCTCTCCCCCACGCAGCAGCTGTGGCCGGCCTCGGGTGACGAGGCCGGCCACAGCTGTCTCGCACGTCACGCCGTCGCGCCGTCCACCCCCTCCTGATCGCCTCTGACCTGCGATCGTGCCGACATCACCCCTGGCGAGCGAGCATCCAGGAAACGTCCGGATTAGCGCTTTAGCTCAGCATGCGATTCCATGGGAAAAATGACCACCATTCATCAGAACCCGTCGCCGGTCCCTGCGGCGGATGAGGGGAAGTCGTTCTTCGGGCATCCGCGGATGCTGTTCAACCTGTTCTCGGTCGAGCTGTGGGAGCGCTTCTCCTTCTACGGGATGCAGGGCATCCTCGCCTATTACATGTACTTCTCGGTCGCCGACGGCGGCCTGGGGATCGACCAGGGCCTGGCCCTGAGTCTCGTGGGCGCCTACGGCGGCTCCGTCTACCTCTCCACCATCCTCACCGCGTGGATCGCGGATCGACTGATCGGTGCCGAGCGCACACTGTTCCATTCGGCGGTGCTGGTGATGATCGGCCACATCGCCCTGGCCGTGCTGCCCGGCGCGGCCGGGCTCGCCGTCGGACTCGTCTGCGTCGCCGTGGGCTCGGGCGGGGTGAAGGCCGCCGCCGGCTCCCTGGTGGGCACCCTCTACACCCGCGAGGACCCGCGCCGCGACGCCGGGTTCTCCATCTTCTACATGGGGGTGAACATCGGCGGGCTCATCGGCCCGCTGCTCTCCGGGCTGCTGCAGGACCGCATCGGCTTCCACTGGGGCTTCGGCGCCGCCGCGGTCGGTATGGTCATCGGTCTGGTGGTCTACACGCGGGGCCGCCGCCGGCTCCCGGACTCCGCCCATGCGGTGGTCAATCCGCTGCCCGCCGCGCTGCGCCGCCGGTACGGCTTCGGCGCGCTGGCCGCCGTCGTGCTGATCTCCGGGCTCTTTGCCACCGGCGTGCTCACCGCGGCCAACCTGGCCACGGTGATCGCCGGGGTGGTGATCGTGGCCGCGGTGGTCTACTTCGTGGTGCTGCTGACCTCTCCGAAGGTCGACCGCGACGAGCGCAGCCGCGTGGTCGCCTTCATCCCGCTGTTCATCGCCTCCACCGCATTCTTCGCCCTGTTCCAGCAGCAGTTCACCTTCATCGCCGTGTACTCGGAGCAGCGCCTGGACCGCAGCATCTTCGGCTGGGAGATGCCCGCCAGCTGGGTGCAGTCCATCAACCCGCTGTTCATCATCCTCTTCGCCGCAGTCTTCGCGGCCCTGTGGACGACGATGGGAGACCGGCAGCCCTCCACTCCGCTGAAGTTCGGCGGCGCGCTGGTGGTGATCGGCATCGCCTATCTGCTGTTCATCCCTCTGGAGTCCCTGGAGCGGACCCCGCTGCTGGCGCTGGGCGGCATCCTGCTGCTGGTCACCTGGGCGGAGCTGCTGATCAGTCCCATCGGCCTGTCCGTGGCCACCAAGCTGGCCCCGGTGGCGTTCACCACCCAGATGCTGGCGCTGTTCTACCTGTCCATCGCCCTGGGCACCACGCTGGCGGGCATCCTGGCCGGCTTCTACACCGCAGGCCAGGAGGTCGCCTACTTCATCACCCTGGGCGGGGTGTGCGTGGTGTTGGGCGCCGCTCTGGCCGTGGCCTCGCCGAAGCTGGTACGGCTCATGCGCGGGGTGCGCTGAGGCGCCCCTCGCGCAACCTCAGTGCCCGTGCTCCTCAGCGGAGCCGAGGTCCGGCTGATCCAGTCGCGGCGCGACGTCGACGTCGTCCTCATCTCCGGGGTCCACCACCACGAACTGGCCCATCATGCCCTGGTCCTCATGCCAGAGGAGATGGCAGTGGTACATGTACGGGACCTCGGTGCTGGTGTGCTCGCCGAAACGCATGATCAGCCGCACCGGCTCATGCGGAGGCAGGTACACGGTGTCCTTCCAGCCGGCCAGCTCGGGCGGCGGGGCCTGCCCGCCCACGGTGAGCACCTGGAACTGGACGTCGTGGACATGGAAGTTGTGCGGCTGGCCGTGGCTGTTCCACACCTCCCAGATCTCGATGGTCCCGGCCGTGACGACCTCGTCGATCCGGTCCATGTCCATCAGCCGCCCGTTGATCCGGTTGGTGCGCAGCTCGAAGCCGCGCACGGTGCCCGCCTCGCGCTCCTCCAACGACTCCAGCGGGACCAGACGCTCCGGCATCGGCGGTGCCGGGCGCAGCGTCGCCGCGGCACGCAGCAGCAGCAGATCCAGCTCGTCCCGGGATCCCGTGGTGTCGGCCATGCCCCGGGTGATGCCCAGCTCCTGCGGGAAGGAGCGCAGCACCGCCTCCTCCCCGGGCTCCATGTCCACCAGGATCTCCGCGCGCTCCCCCGGAGTGAGGATGATCTTCTCCAGCTCCACCGGAGCCGGAAGCAGGCCGCCGTCGGAGGCGATCATCGTCACGGGCCTTCCGTCGGCGAACCCGACGGCGTAGCTGCGCGCCCCCGAGCCGTTGAGGACCCGCAGCCGGGTGCGCGCAGCCGTGACGTCCAGGACGGGCTCCGCCGTCCCGTTGACCAGCACGGTGTCTCCGAGCATGCCGTTGTTCCGGCGCCCGCTCTCCACCAGTCGGCCCCGGGAGTCGAAGCTGCGGTCCTGGAGGATCAGCGGCACGTCATCGACCCCGTACTCCCGCGGCAGGTCCAGCGCCTGCTCCTCGTCGTCGTCGAGGATGAACATCCCCGCGATCCCCCGGTGCACGTGAGCCTCCGTCTGCCCATGCGGATGCGGGTGGTACCAGAGGGTGGCCGCCGGCTGGTCGATGCGCCAGGACGGCTCCCAGGTCTGACCGGGCTCCACCATCTGGTGTGGGCCGCCGTCGGCCTCTGCCGGCAGGCGCATACCGTGCCAGTGCAGACTGGTGGCCTCCGGCAGCGCGTTGGCGAACCGGATCTCCACGGTGTCGCCACGGCTCGCCCGCAGGGTCGGACCCAGGTGGTCGCCGTCGATCCCCCATGTCTCGGTGGGCCCGGCATCCACGATCTGCGAGCTTCCGGTCTGCGCAGTGAGCTCGAAGATCCGGTGAGCGCCGTCGTCGCTCTGCTCATCGATCACAGGCTCCGCCAACGGTGGGATGTGCAGCGGGTTCCGGAAGTCCACCTGGCCGGCGGTGCTGCGCGGGGTGCGGATCTCCGCGAACCCGCAGCCGAAGAGGCTCGCGACGACGGCCAGCGCCACGGTGCCCCCGCCGGCGGCTCCCCACCGCAGCAGGTGGCGACGGTCCATCTCAACCATGGGGACCTCCCGTCGGGACCGGGCGGGCCAGGGGGTGGCTCACCGGGTCGACGTCGTGCCGGGCGGGAAGGGTGGTCCGGGTGCGCCGGGAGCGGGGACGCGGCCTTCGCAGCGCCACCAGGCACAGCCCAGCGGCCAGCAACGTGATGACCACGCCCAACGGCACGTGGATGCTCAGCAGGTGCAGGTGTCCGAGCGCGACCTGTGCGATCTCCAGGATCACCAGCCCCAGGGCCATCACGGGCGCCCAGGCGCTGCCTCCGCCCGGCATCCAGGCCAGGACGCCCAGCACCACCAGCACCATGGAGACCAGGATCAGGGTGCCGCCGACGGCGGCGTGGGCCAGCAGCGGCACGGCGTGGCCGTCCAGGGATCCGCCGGCCAGGAACGGCTGGGCCAGCACCATCAGCGCGTGCAGGATCACGACGGCGGAGAACAGCCACCGCAGGGTCAGGGCGAGGCCGCCGCGCGGCCCGCCCGAGTCATGTCTTTCCATACCTCCGACGCTAGGCGCCGGCGCAGGCGGGAGGACATCGCCTCCGGGCGACAGGGAACCCGGAGACGACCCTGAGGAGACCCGGACACGATGCCCGGACTCCTCGGCAGGGGGTCACCACACGCGGGACGTCAGCTCCGGGTACTTCGGGGACATGTCATCGCCGGAGGAGCGGCCGGTCACCCGACGCTTCACCCACGGGAGCAGGTGCTCCCGGCCCCAGCTGACGTGGTCCACCGTCCGCTCCACCAGCGTCTGGGGCGGCAGCTCGTCGATCTCGGGGT
Source organism: Nesterenkonia sp. PF2B19 (assembly GCF_001758425.2). Lineage (GTDB taxonomy): Bacteria > Actinomycetota > Actinomycetes > Actinomycetales > Micrococcaceae > Nesterenkonia > Nesterenkonia aethiopica. Next base: position 36,106 of record NZ_MDSS02000013.1, read on the forward strand.
CCTCGATCTCATCGGTCTCGCCGAGGACCTCCAGGACCTGCTTGGCCATCTCGGTGTGCCCGGCGATGCCCAGGTGCATGCGGTCCACGTCCCAGTAGCGCCAGTCCTGGAACTGCTTCATGTGCCAGAAGTCCACCAGGTCTGTGTCGAAGTCGTCGGCGATCTTGCGGACGTGCTCGTTGTAGATGGCCGTGCGCCCGCGCGTCATGTTGAACAGGGGCGCCTTGGCGGAGTCGAATCCGGTGAACAGCACCACCCGGGCCCCGGTGTCGACCAGCTTCTGCGCCGCGAGGCGGTACCTGGCCATGAGCCCGTCGATGTTGACCGCGGGCCGCAGGATGTCGTTCCCCCCGGCGTAGAGGGTCACCAGGGTCGGCTCCATGGCCAGGGCTGCCTCGAGCTGCTCCTCGATGACCTGCGTGAGCTTCTTGCCGCGGATCGCCAGGTTGGCGTACCCCCAGGAGGAGTCGTTGGCGATCAGCTGGGCGGCGACCCGGTCAGCCCATCCCCGGCAGTCATTGGGGCTGGAGGGGTCGATGTCCCCGACACCCTCGGTGAACGAATCGCCCAGGGCCACGAACCGCTTCTCGAACGGGCCGTCGAGTTCATCTGACGCTGACATGCACGAGCTCCTCGGAAGACGATGGGACACCACCCATCACACTATCGCGCGCCGCGATCTGCAGCATCCATCGGGGGATTTCTCGTGGTCCCAGGGCTGGTCCGGGCCTGGGACCACGAGGAATCCCCCGATCGATGAGCCGCAGCCGAGCTCAGTCCAGCAGCTCTCGGATCTGCTCCTCGGTCAGCGGCCGGACCTGCCGGTCCTTGACCAGGAAGGCCAGCTGGGCGGAGACCTCCAGCTCCTCGGCCGCGTTCGACGCCGACTCCAGCGTCTCCCCCGCCACGATGGACCCGTGGTTGGCCAGGATCACGGCGGGCCCCTGGGATGCCGCGGCGCGCAGCTCCGCGTCCACCTCGGCCGATCCGGGACGGTAGTACGGCACCTTGGGCACCTCGCGCCCGACCCGCATCACGAAGTACGGCGTCAGTGCCGGGATCGCCGGGCCGTCCTCGGCCAGGCAGCTGACCGCCGTCACATAGGTGGAGTGCAGATGCACCACGGCCTGCGCCTCGGGGCGGGTCTCATAGATCGCCCGGTGCATGACCACCTCCTTGGAGGGCCGCGGCCCTCCCATATGCCGCCACTGGTGGTCCAGCTCCGCCAGCTCATCCACGCTCAGCCGCCCCAGGGAGGAGTTGGTGGGCGTCATGAGGAACCCATCGGCCGTGCGCACGCTCAGATTCCCCGCGCTGCCCACGGAGAACCCCCTGTCGAACAGGCTGGCTCCGATCTCCACCAGCTGTCGACGCAGCTCAGAGTCACTCACGCACTGGTCCTTCCTTCTCGATGCGGTTCAGTCATCATGCGAAGACGCTCACCGTCAGCAGGGTGACCAGGCTGACGCCCCAGGCGATCGTCGTCGGGACCGACCAGGTGAGCATCTGGTGCTTGGCGTTCGTGACGCCGAGCATACGGTTGACCACCCAGAACATGCTGTCATTGAAGTAGCTGAAGAACATGGACCCCAGGCAGGCGGCCTGCGCGGCCAGCACCATATTCACATCCATGGGGGCCATGATCGGCGCCGAGATGGAGGCGGCGGTGATGATCGCGACCGTCCCGGATCCCTGGATGGCGCGCACCAGCGTGGCGATGACGAAGGGGATCAGCACCGCCGGCAGCGCCAGCCCGGCCGCCCACTGGCCGATCGCGTCGCCCGTGCCGGACTCGCGCAGCACCGCCCCGAGGGCACCACCGGCACCGGTGACCAGCAGGATGATGCCGGCCGACTCCACGCCCTTCTCCAGGTCCGCGATGGTGCCCTGTCGGTCCTGGCCGCGGGTCAGACCATAGATGGCGATGAGCACACCGATCAGCAGCGCGATCACCGGGTTGCCGAAGAAGGCCGCCGTCTGCACGAACCAGTCCGGCAGCGAGATGACCTCGGCCTCGGTGAGGTTGGTGGAGAACGTGTTGAGGAAGATCAGGATGATCGGCGCGAAGATCGGCATCACCGAGATGGCCAGCGAGGGCAGCTCCTTCTCCCGCTCGGCGGCACGCTCCTCGAACTCCGCGAACGCCTCCTTCGGGGAGAGCCTGTCCCCCGTGTCGGCCTCGATCATCGCCTCGATGCGCGGACCCATGACCTTCGCGTAGATCACCACGCACAGCAGCGAGGGGATGGTCAGGATCGCACCCCAGAGGATCATCTCCCCGACGCCGACGCCGAAGATCCCGGCCGCGCCCAGGGGCCCCGGCGTGGGCGGCACCGCGTGGTGGGTGACGGTCAGGCCGCCGGCGAGCGCGATGCCCAGGGTCAGCAGAGACCGCCCGGACGTGCGGCTCAACGACTTCACCAGCGGGGTGAGGATCACGAAGGCGCTGTCCACGAAGATCGGGATCGAGATGATGAACCCGGCCCCGGCGAGCGCCCATTCCTCTCGCTTGCGCCCCAGCCAGCGGATCAGCGTCACGGCGAGCTTCTCGGCCGCGCCGGAGGCCTCCAGCACCCGGCCCATCATCACGCCCAGTCCGATCACCAGACCGATGGTCGACAGGGTCGCACCGAATCCGGTGGTGATCGCCTCGACGACGGCGGCCGGGGCCATCCCCGCGGCCAGTCCGGCGATCGAGGCCGCGATGACCAGGGCCAGCACCGCGTGCACCTTGGTCCGCAGCACCAGGAAGATCAGCAGCGCGACGGCGGCGGCGAGGCCGACGACGGCGGTGATCTCCGTGAGACCTGCAGCTTCTTCTGTCATGGTGTCCTCCTTGACACACGACCGTCCCGGGACCGGGACGGAGTCCTGTTCTCAGCCGATGGACTCGGCTGCCTCGATCTAGTCGACGAACTCGGCGTGATACTGCCGCACGGCGTCCTCGAAGCTGGCGTCGGGGCGGAAGCCCAGCGCCAGGACCCGGTCCACGTCGAAGGCTCCGGGCCAGGAGCGCACGATGCGGCTGATCCGCTCGTCGTGCTCATGGGAGACCCGGGCCAGGGCCTCAGCACCGCCGACCGCTTCGAGGGCGTCCAGCATCTCGGCGACCGTGACGGTCACCCCGGGCAGGTTCAGCACCCGCCAGGCAGGCAGGTGCTCGGGGTTCAGCCGGGCGGCGTGCACCAGGTTCGCCACCACCGTGTCCGGGGAGGACAGCCACAGCCGGGTGTCCCGCGGCACCGGGCACACCGCCTCCTCACCCTGGAGCGGCTCGCGGATGATGCCGCTGGCGAAGGAGGAGACGGCGGTGTTCGGCCGACCGGGTCGCACCGAGATGGTGGGCAGACGGCAGATGCGGGCATCCACGAAGCCGCGGCGGGAGTACTCGTTGACCAGCAGCTCCCCGATCCCCTTGGTGGCCCCATAGGTGGACTCGGGCTGCACCCCCTGAGTCTCGGGGACGACGTCGGGCATCTCCCCGCCGAAGACGGCGATGGAGCTGGTGAACACGAACCGCGGGGCGGTGCCGACAGCGCGGGCGGCCTCCAGCAGGTTCCGGGTGGCGTCGACGTTGACCTCCAGGGCGAGGTCGACGTCGTCCTCCGAGCCGCCGGAGAGCACTGCGGCCAGGTGGTAGATCACCGAGGTCTCGGCGTCGACCAGCTGGGCCAAGGTCTCGGGATCCCCGACGTCGCCCACCACGGAGCGCACGCGGGGATCGTCGACGGGGCATTCGGCGAGGTCCAGGGAGACGACCTCGTCCACCTCGACGGCGAGGTGGCCGGCGTCGTGAGCTTCCAGCAGGGCGGTGATGACACGGCTTCCGAGGAAGCCGGCCCCTCCGGTGACGAGGGCTTTCATGGGTGGTCCTTTCAAAGGCGGGTCGATCAGTGGGGGCGGGTCGGTCAGTGGGGCGGGTCGGTCAGCAGCAGGTCCACGCCGAGATCGCGGGCACGCTCCCGGGCGGCCTCGGGAAGCTCGGGGTCGGAGACGAGGCCGTCGAAGGCGCCGAGGGGCACGGCTTTGAAGGCGGCGACCCGGCCGTACTTGCTGCTGTCGGTGACCAGGTAGCTGTGGGCGGCGTTCTCCACCAGCGCGCGCTTGACCACGGTCTTCGCATCCGAGGGGACCGAGAGTCCCCGCAGGTCGAAGGAGGAGGCGGAGACGAAGGCGATGTCGATGTTGTAGTCGTCGATCTCCGCGGCCGTCACAGGGCCCTGCGTGGAGAGGTTGGCGCTGTCGAGCTGGCCGCCCAGCACATGGACCCGGGCCTGCGGGTGCTCCCCCGCGGCGGCGGCCACGGCCAGGTCATTGGTGATGATGTCGCCCGGACCGGCGGCGCCGTCGGCGGCCATCCGGACCAGTCGGCGCGCCAGGGCGAGCATGGTGGTCCCGGCATCGAGGTAGACGACGTCGCCAGCGCCGACCAAGGCGGCGGCTCGCGCCGCGATGGCCTCCTTCTCCGCGGGCCGGAGTCCGAGCTTGGTCTGGTGGGTCGCGTCCAGGGCGATGCGCGAGGGCAGGGCGACCCCGCCGTCCACGGAGACGAGCCGCCCGGCCTCCTCCAGGCGCCGGATGTCCCGGCGGACCGTCATATGGGAGACCCCGAGCGTCTGGGTCAGCGCGGCGATGCTGGCCGAGCCCTCCTCCTCGACCAGGTGCAGGAGGCGACGGCGGCGTTCGTCGGGAATCATCGGGCCTCCCCCTGGAATCGGTGGAGCCAGCCGAGCCCGGCTGTGGTCTCTCCGGCGGGCCGGTACTCGGCTCCGATCCACCCGGTGTAGCCGACCTCGTCCAGCACGCCCAGCAGGTGCTGCAGGTCCAGCTCCCCTCCGTCGGGCTCGTGGCGGTCCGGCACCGAGGCGATCTGCACGTGCGCGGTGATGTCCGCCGTGGCCCGGATGAGCTCGGACAGGTCACCCTGGATGATCTGCGCGTGGTAGAGATCCAGCTGGAGGGCCACCGCGGGGTGGTCGATCTCGGCGATCATCTCCCGGGCCAGCTCCACCGAATCCAGGTGATAGCCGGGCATGTCACGGGTGTTGATGGGCTCGACGAGCACGGTGACCCCGTGGGCGGCGGCCTGCTCCGCGGCGTACCGCAGACGGGCCACGTACCGCTCACGGATCTGCTGTGCAGACCCCGCATCCGTTCCGGGAACCCCGGCCATGACGTGCAGCCGGCCGCAGCCGAGGGCCTGTGCGTACTGCAGGGCTGTCTCCACGCCGGCGCGGAACTCCTCCTCCCGTCCCGGCAGGGTCGCCAGGCCGCGCTCTCCGACGGACCAGTCGCCCGGAGGCATGTTGAACAGCACCTGATCCACGCCCGCGGCGCGGCGGGCCGCGGCGACGACGGCGGCGTCGTGGTCGTAGGGGAACAAGTACTCCACGCCGGTGAAGCCGGCGTCGGCGGCCGCTGGAAACGGTCCAGGAAGGGCAGCTCGGTGAACAGCATGCTCAGATTGGCGGCGAAGCGGGTCATGTCAACTCCCGGAGGCAGTGTCAGGGGTGGGGTCAGCGGCGGTCGCGGGAACCATCCGCTGAGCTGCGGCGAAGAAGTCCTCGTCCCCGAAGTTTCCGGATTTCAGCGCGAGGTCGAGACGGTCCGGGCCGTCCGCGAGCGTCCGTGTCCAGGGCACGCCCGGGGCGATCTGCGGGCCGACCTCGAAGCCGTCCACGCCCAGCGCCTGGGTGACGGCCCCCGAGGTCTCCCCACCGGCGGCGATGAACCGGGTGGTGCCGGCCTCGCGCGCGGCGGCGGCGACACGGCCGAAGAACTCTTCGACGGCGGCGGAGACCCGGGCGGCTCCGTGGCGGTCCTGCCAGGCGCGCACCTCCTCCGGAGGGGCGGTGGCGTAGACCAGCGGGGCAGTCTCGGCGTCGTGCTGGGTCTGCTGCACCCAGGCGGCGGTCTCCGCGGCGTAGGCCGCGCCGCGGGCGATGACCTGGTCGACGTCGACGCCTCGACTCGGCGCCTGCGCGCAGTAGGCCTCGACCTGCCGGTTGGTCATCTCCGAGCAGGACCCGGAGAGCACCACGGCGGCGCCGCCGGTGAAGCCCCAGGCCTCCGTGCCACCGGAGCCGCCACCAGACACTCCGGACGCCGCGCCAGTGAGGCTGCGGGCCAGGCCCGAGCCGATCCCGGACCCGCCGGTCACGAATCGGAGATCCCGGACGGCCGCCCCGATGATGTCCAGCTGATCCATGTCGATCGTGTCGATCACCGCATACCGGGCCCCGTCGACCCGGGCCTCCTGCAGCGCCTCACGGACCGCCGCGGCTCCGCGGGCGACGACGGCATGCGGCACCTTCACCGCACGCCCGGCGCTCTGCGCCTCCATCAGCCGCAGGAGATCAGAGTCCCGCATCGGCGTCACCGGATGGTCGCGCATGCCGGACTCGTGCAGCGGCTGGTGGTGGACGAAGAGATTCCCCTGGTAGACGGTGCGTCCGTTGACGGGCAGGGCCGGCACCAGCACGGTGAGGTCCTCCCCCAGGTGATCGAGCAGCGCGTCCGTGACCGGACCGATATTGCCCTCCGCGGTGGAGTCGAAGGTGGAACAGTACTTGAACTGGATCCGCTCGGCTCCCAGAGCCTCCAGCAGACGGCACGCGTCCAGGCTCTGCGCGACGGCCTCGGACGCCGGGATGGACCGCGACTTCAGACTGATGACCACCGCATCGACGTCGGCCGGCAGCCCGAGGGCGGCGGCGAGATCCGCCGCCGAGCCGTGCGCGTCCTGCGGGGTCTGGGCCCGGATCGACCCGTCGGGCTGGACAGGACTGTTGAGCTGCAGAGGTTCGTTGAGCTGCAGAGGCCCATTCAGTTGAACGGTGCGCAGCCCAGCGGCCACGAGGAAACCGGCGATGTCGGTCGCGCCGGTGAAGTCATCGGCGATGACGCCGAGTCGAAGCGGCATCCTGCGCCCCTCTCTGGTGAACTCTGCTCTCTGGTGAACTCCGCGGCGCCGCCTCGGCGGACACCGGATGTTGCGATCTGTGAACCTCGCACGCTGGGTTCACATACGCTAACATCATGGGTGCCGTCCTGTGAAGCGGATCACGCCCACCATCTGTCAGGAGCGACCCATGAGCGCCACGCCCACCACCTCTCCCCAGCCCGCCCTGCGCGTCACCTTCGTCGGTGTCGGCGCGATCGGCCTGCCCATGGCCGAACAGATCGCTCGCGCCGGCCATCAGGTGACCGGAGTGGACCCCTCCCCCGCCCGCCGCACACTGGCCGCTGAGCTCGGCCTGGCCACGGAGGAGGCTCCCGACTCCGCCCAGGACGCCGACGCCGTCGTCGTCATGGTGGCCACCCCGGAGCAGCTGGACGCGGCCGTTCTGGGCGACGACGAGGCGTCACCCGGCCTTCTGGCGCGCATGCGCCCGGGAGCCAGCCTGATCGTGATGAGCACGGTGGGCCCCGAGGCGGTGCGGCCCTCGCGGACCCGGCTGCGCGCGGCAGGTCCGGCTGCTGGACGTCCCGGTGACCGGCGGTGTGGCCGGGGCACAGAAGGGCGCGCTGCGGCTCTTCGCCTCCGGCGCACCCGGCGACGTCGCCGCAAACCGTGATCTGCTGGGCACGATGGGCACCGTGGTCGATTGCGGCGAGCAGGTCGGACGCGGGCAGGCGTTCAAGGCCGTGAACCAGCTGCTGTGCTCGGTGCACATCGTCGCCGCCGCCGAGGCCCTGGCCCTCGCGGAGACGCTCGGCCTGGAGCCGGAGGCAGTCCTCGACGCGGTCTCCGCCGGGGCCGCGGCATCGTGGATGCTGGCTGACCGCGGCCCGCGCATGCTCGAAGGCCTCGCCGGCGTCGAGCCGGAGGTGCGCAGCGCGGTGGGGATCTTCGTCAAGGACTCCGGACTGGTGGCGGAGATCGCCGCCGCCCACGACCTCGACACCCCGCTGCTGCGTGCCGCCCAGGCGAAGTACGCCGAGGCCGCCGCAGCCGGGCTCATCGGCCAGGACGACTCCCAGGTGATCCGCACCTACCGCTGAGGCGCGCTCCTCAGCCGGTCAGCCGTGCAGCGGATTCGCCCCGGGCGGGACCTCCTCGGCGGCCAGCGGGCCGGGCGCCGTCGCGCCCTCGGGGAAGGGAGACCCTCCCAGCCGCTCCCGCCCGTGGGCGGAGAGCCAGCTCCCCAGCTCCGGTCCCTCCGGGACGATCTGCGTGGGGTTCACGTCCTCGTGGACCACGTAGTAGTGGCGCTTGATCTGGTCGAAGTCGACCGTGTCGCCGAAGCCGGGGGTCTGGAAGAGGTCCCGCGCGTAGGCCCACAGATTCGGCATCTCGGTGAGCTTGGTGCGGTTGCATTTGAAGTGCCCGTGGTAGACGGGGTCGAAGCGCACCAGCGTGGTGAACAGCCGGACATCGGCCTCGGTGATGTGCTCGCCCATGAGGTACCGGCGGTCGGCCAGCCGATCCTCCAACCAGTCCAGGGCGGTGAACAGGCGGTCGTAGGCCTCCGAGTAGGCACGTTGGGAGCCGGCGAATCCGCACCGGTAGACCCCATTGTTGACCTCGGTGAAGATCCGCTTGATCACCGGCAGCATGTCCTCGATCAGGTCTGAGGGGATTAGATCGGGCGCACCCTCGCGGTGGTGTGCTCGCCACTGGGTGGAGAGGTCGAACGTCAGCTGCGGGTAGTTGTTGGTGACCACGCCGCCGGACGGGATGTCCACCAGGGCGGGCACAGTGATGCCCCGCGGGTAGTCGGGGAACCGAGCGAAGTAGTTCTCCTGCAGGCGTTCGGTACCCAGGACGGGGTCGCGGCCGTCCTCGGTGAGGTCGAAGGTCCAGGAGCGGACGTCATGCACCGGCCCCGGCGTGGCCAGGGAGATGACGTCCTCCAGCCCCAGCAGCCGGCGCACGATGATGGACCGGTGCGCCCACGGGCAGGCCCGCGCCGCCACCAGCCGGTACCGACCGGCTTCCACCGGCCAGGCCTCGGCCCCCTCGGTGAGCCCGGCGATCCGCGGGTCCCCGATGGTCGAGCTCTCCTCCTTGGCAGCGGCCCGGACGGCGTCGACGTCGGCCACCACGCGGTCTTCGATGTAGTTCGTGTCCCGGGTGAACTCCTCACCGGTCACATACGCCCCGGCGGTGGAATGCTCCGTGCCGGCGGTGGGCTGGGGGTCAGCGGTGTCAGCGCTCTCCGTGGTGCGCTCCTGTGCGGGTGCCATGGGGCCAGCCTACGACGCGGCCCCAGCCGGTGGAACAGGCCACAGAGTCACCGTCACCTGGCGTACCGGACGCCCTTGCCGTCCTACAGTGGTGCCATGACCTCGACGACGACGTCCCGACCTGCCGCTGCGCCGCTGTCCGTGCAGCGGCTCCTCTGTGAGAACCCCTCCCCCATGACCCTGGAGGGGACCACCACCTACGTGCTCGCCGGCCGGGACGCGTCGCCGTCGTCGACGGGGCCGGCGGACCACCCGGAGCACGTCGAGGCGGTCCTGACCGCCGTCGCCGGGCGTCCCGTGGCGCAGATCCTGGTCACCCACCGCCACCGGGACCACACCGGAGCCGCACCGGCCCTGGCGGAACGGACCGGCGCCCCGGTCCGCGGATTCGACCCCGAGCAAGGCCTCCCCGGCGCCGACGGCCTCTTCCCGCACCCGCTGAGCGACCGCGAGCGGATCGACCTGGGCGGGGCGGCGGTGGAGCTGGTGCACACCCCCGGCCACACCTCAGACTCCGTGAGCCTGTTCCTGCCGCAGGCGCAGCTCGTCGCCGAGTCCGGGGACGAACGTCTCGGCCCGGGGCCCGCCGGACCGGCCGCGATGATGCTCACCGGCGACACCCTCCTGGGCCGCGGCACCACTATGCTCGACCACCCGGACGGCACGCTCACCGACTACCTGGCCAGCCTGGAGTGCCTCATCGGCTACGGCGATGCGCTCCTGCTGCCCGCCCACGGCCCCGCCCAGCCGTCGCTGGCGAAGACCGCCCGCCGGTACCTGGCGCACCGCCACGAACGGCTGGATCAGGTCCGGGCGCTCATCGCGGAGGCCCGGCAGGGCACGACGACGGCCTCCTCACCCGCTGCGCCCGAGGACCCGGAGCAGCTGGGCCGGATGCTGTACGGCGAGGACAGCCCGGTCCCGCAGCGGGTCACCACACGGATCGCCGCCGCCCAGCTGGACCACCTGCGCAGGCTCGGCGAGATCTGACCTCCGCGGCGCCGACGCAGGCCCACGGACGCATCCGCGCGTAGGCTCTGCTGCATGGGTGAACACATGCTCGTGGAGAATCTGCTCTCCACCTGGTGGATCGTCGTGGCCGCGTTCCTCGCCCCGCTGCTGGCGCTGGCCACGCGCCGCAAGATCCCCGACGTCGTCTGGCTGCTGCTGCTCGGGATGCTCATCGGCCCCTTCGGGCTGCAACTGGCGGAGCAGACCGAGGCGGTGGGCTTCCTCCGCGAACTGGGCATGGGGTTCCTGTTCCTGCTGGCGGGACTGGAGATCAACACCGGCCAGATGCGCGGACGGCAGGGGCGCGCCGCCGCCCTGACCTGGGTGATCTGCCTGGCCTTGGGCATCGGGGCAGGCCTGCTGGTCACCCAGGGGCAGATCCATGTGGCGATCGTGTTCGCCATCGCCTCCACCTCCACCGCGCTGGGCACCCTGCTGCCGATCCTCAAGGACTCGGGCGCCGCCGGCTCACCCCTGGGCGGGGCGACCATGCTGCACGGGGCGCTGGGCGAGCTGGGACCCATCGTGGCCATGTCGTTGCTGCTCTCCACCCGGGGCACGCTCGGTGCGGCGATGGTGCTGGTCGGGTTCGCGGTGGCCGCCGTCGTCGTGGTGCTGGTGCCCCACCGGCTGTTCACCCGCATCCCGCTGTTGGGGCGGGCCATGGCGGTGGGGGCGAACACCACCATGCAGACCACGCTGCGCTTCACCGTACTGGTCCTGCTGACGCTGATGCTGCTGACTGCGGTCCTCGAGCTCGACGTCGCGCTCGGTGCCTTCGCCGCCGGGATGCTGCTGAGCGCCGTGCTCTCCGGCATGGCCCCCGAGCACGGGCACACGCTGGTGCACAAGGTGGAGGTCATCGGGTTCAGCTTCCTGATCCCGGTGTTCTTCGTGACCAGCGGCATGGGGATCGACCTGGGGTCGGTGGTCACCCAGTGGCCCATGCTGCTGGGCTTCGTGGCCGCCATCCTCGCGGTGCGCGGACTGCCGGTGTTCCTGCGCGAACAGCTCACCGAGACGCACTCCGGACTGCGCACCGTCCGCGAGCGCCTCGCCCTGGCGCTCTATGCCTCCACGGGTCTGCCGATCATCGTGGCCGTCACGCAGATCGCCGTCTCCTCCGGGCTGATCGACGAGGCGGTCGCCTCCGTGATGGTCACCGGCGGGGCCATCACCGTGCTGGTCTGCCCGATGCTGGCGCAGATGGTGGAGCAGGGCCGGCCGACGGCCCCCTCCTACGACGGCGCCTGAGCGGCAGGGGCTGAGGGGTTCAGAGGCACAGGGGCACGGGCGCTCAGAATGCGCGCTTCCGATAGGGGTGTTCGGACCAGCGGATCTCGGAGACGACGATGCCGTCCGCCTGCAGGTGGTCCACCAACGAGCCGGCCGCGGAGCCGAGCCGGTCGAACGCGTGCGGCTGGGCCACCCCCACGGGGCCCGAGGCGTAGAAGGTCACCTGCAGCACCCGTCGCCCCCGGCGGTTCTCGGTGTACTCCTGAGTGACGCTGAGCTGCCCGTCGGTGACCCCCACCATGGGATGGCCGTCCACGTCTTCCCGGAACGCGTCCATGAATCCGGTGAGCTCTTCGACGGCGTATTCCACGGCCTCGAGGTCGTCGGCGTCGATCTGCGCCTCGAGCACGGCCCATTCGTCGTCTCCGAGCGACCTCGGCCCCCACTCGGTCCTCTGTCGCCAACGCACGGTGAACCCCTCCTTCGCAGCACGGTGCTGCGGTAACAATGTCCCGATCTCGTGTCATGTTGTCCGGGTCGTGAGCGGCCTGGCCGCCGCTGACGGCCATCACAGGCTCCCGGCCGGTGGAGCTGAACACCGGCTGAACGTGTGGGTCCGACCCGTGGAGCCTGTCGATCTAGGATACTGACATGAGTTCCCACACCGCTCTGATCACCGGCTCCACCGCCGGGCTGGGTGCGGCCTTCGCCCGCCAGCTCGCCGCCCAGGGCTATGACCTCGTGCTCGTGGCCCGCGACGCCGACCGCCTGCGGGCCCAGGCCGAATCGATGGCCTCCCAGTATGGGGTGCGCGCCACCGTCCTGGTGGCCGACCTGGTCACCGACGACGGCGTCGGCGCCGTCCAGGAGCGCCTGGCGGACGCGCGGAACCCGGTGCACCTGCTGGTGAACAACGCCGGGCACGGCCTCCCCACAGATTTCCTCGAGTCCGACCTCGACGAGGAGCGGGACCTGCTGCGCCTGCACGTGCAGACCACGATGGAGCTCACCCACACCGCCGCACGGGCCATGGTCCGGCGTCGCGGGGGCCGCATCATCAACGTGGCCTCGGTGGCAGGCTTCACCCCCACCGGCACCTACTCGGCGGCCAAGGCGTGGGTCATCAACTTCAGCAAGGCCGTGCACCAGCAGATGCGCGGCCGCGGGATCACCGTCACCGCCCTGTGCCCGGGCCTGGTGCGCACCGAGTTCCACGAACGCTCCGGCATCAAGGTCAAGGGCGCGAAGCGGTGGATGTGGCTCGACGCCGACGACGTCGTCCGGGAGGCGCTGGCAGCCAACGCCCAGGGCGCGTCCACGTGCGTGCCCTCGCGCAGCTACCAGATGCTCACCGCCTCGTTGAAGTTCGTCCCGGACTCGATGGTCCGCTGGGCCATGGAGCGGCGGGTGGGCGCGCCCACCGAAGGTGAGGCGATCGCCCAACTGGAGCGCGGCCCGCGGCGCGACCACGACGCACCGCCGAGCCGACCACCGAAGCCATCCGGACCGTGGACGCCTACAAGGCCGCCAAGGCCCAGGACAGCCGCGGTCGCGGCGAGGAGAGCGCCGAAGCGTCCGACGGTGCCGTGGAGGTGGCCGACTCGGAGACTCCGACCTCCGAGGTGCCGAGGACTCCGCTGCCCGACGCCGGCGGGCGGAGCTCCAGCGGGCAGGGCTCCGACGGGCGGACGTCGGCGCCGTCGGGAAGCATGCAGCTCAACGGACGGAATCCGCTGAAGAAGTGACCTGGGCCGGCGCTGGTCCGGCGCTGGTCCGACGCTGGTCCGGCGCCGGGCCGGCGTCGTTGTCAGTGCAGGATGTCGATGACCAGGCGTGAGCCGTCTTCGATGGCGAACACGTCGTAGTCGCGCACCTGGTCCAGGGAGATGTAGTAGCTGGCGGCGCCTTCGAAGACGATCGTCGTTGCGGTGCCCTCCACGAGCGTGTCCAGGTGCGCCCAGTCGGTCTCCATCACCAGGTGGCCCTGGTCTTCTCCCGCGTTGCCGGGCCACACCCCGGTGACGTGGACCGCCAGGTAGGCGTCCCCGTCCATCTCGATGAGGTGCCCGCTGCCCGGCTGGGTGGGCTCGTCCACATACTCGGTCCGCCACCCCGGGAAGCCGGTGCCGGCGTGGTCGAAGACCACACGGTCGTAGCCGTCATGCGCGCCCAGTCGGACCTCACCGAGCAGCAGGTCCTCATCCTCCGGCGGCGGGACCAGGGCGTCAGGGAATCCGGCGCTCTCCCGCGGCTCGGTGTCGAAGCGGTCGTCGCTGAGCCCCTCCCGGTGCTCGCGGTACTCCGCCTCAGGGGCCTCTGCATCAGGGCTCTCGACTGCGTCAGGCGCCTCGACCTCCTCCGGCTCGGGCACGTCGTCAGCGGTGTCATCAGGATCGGGAGCGTCATCTGTCGGGGCTTCGTCCGGGTCCGTCTCCTCCTCCACCACGGAGTCGGGGTCCTCATCCGGAGTCTCGTCGCCGGGGCCGCAGGCTGCGAGGCTCAGTGCCACCAGGCCCGCTCCCAGCAGAGCGGCGGGGCGGTCGTGCCATGGCGTGCGGCGCGCGTCCGGTCCTCGGGGAACCATCGTGATCACTCAGCTCCAGGTCGGGGGCACAGGTCCGGCCACCGTACCGGGATGTCGCGACGCGCGGGAACCGCCCAGCGCCCGCCGTCATCGGCTTGATGCCATGTCGACACCACCACGTGACCTGGGGCGACACCCGAGGCCTCGCCGCAGCCGGACGGCCGTCCGCGGCGGCTCAGTCGCCGTCGTCGGGCCGGGCTCTGTGCTTCTCGCGCGGCTCCGTGCCGTCCTCCTCCAGGGCGCCGTCCTCCTGACGCTCCCGGCGCTCCCGGTACGCCTCCTCACCGGGGCCGGAGAATTCGCGGTTGCGTTCGACGGCGGTGATGGAGCCGGTGAACACGGAGGCACCCTCGCCGGCCTGCGTCAGCGGGGTCTCCTCCGTATGCTCCGACTCCGCGGCGTGCGAGGCATCCGCCCTTCCGGACGTCGCCCCGGTCGCCTCCCGGGTCGTCTCCTGTGCCGTCTCCTCAGCCTGGTGGCCGGCGGAGCCGTACCGGCGCAGGAGCTCCTGCTCCTCCGGGCTGAGCCGCCAGGCGCCGGCGTGATCCTCGGGGCGCCGCTCGGGGGCGCCGGGCACCACGGGCTGTTCGTGGGTGTCGCCGCGGCGGGCGCCGTCGTCGTCCCCCACCTGGTTGAACTGGCCCGTGCGCACATGGTGGGGCGCACCGTCGAGGGCCTCCTCGTGGGAGAGCAGCATGCGCTGGGTGGGCACCGAGTAGGGGTGCTCGGCGCGCAGGTAGTTGACCAGGTCCTCCCGCACCAGGCAGCGCAGATCCCACAGCTCGCCGGAGTTGCGTGCCGAGACCACCACGCGGGCCTTGACCATGCCGCCGGTGGCCTCGGTGACCTGCACCGAGTAGTCCTTGCCGTCCCACAGGTCGGTGGACTCCAGCAGGCGCTTCAGCCGGGCACGCAGCTGGTCCATCGGCACGCGCCAGTCGACGTCGAGCTCCACGGTGCCGAACAGCTCGGTGCCCACTCGGGTCCAGTTCTCGAACGGGGTGGCCACGAAGTAGCTGGAGGGGTAGATGACCCGGCGCTCGTCCCAGACCTTCAGCACCACCACCGACAGCGTGATGTCCTCAACGGTGGCGAAGGTGTCCTCCATGACGATGACGTCACCGACGCGGATCGAGTCGGTGAAGGCCAGCTGGATTCCGGCGAAGACGTTGCTCAGCGTGGACTGCATCGCCAGGCCGGCCACCACGGAGACCACACCTGCCGAGGCCAGCAGCCCGGCTCCGAGCGCCCGGACCTCCGGGATCATCAGCAGCACGGCGGTCACCGCGAGGGTGATGATCACCGCGGTGAGGATGCGGCGGATCAGTGAGACCTGCGTGCGCAGGCGGCGCCCCCGGCGGTCCTCCATCTCGCCGTCGCCGGCGTAACGGGCCAGGACCAGTGCCTCGACGATGCGCACCACACGCATGGCCCACCAGGCGATGCCTGCCACGATGAGGATGAACAGCACGAACGACACCGCCGGCTGCCAGGACTCCTCCGTGGCCGCTATCCGCACCGCCACCCGGGCGCCGAAGACCGTCAGCGTGAGGAACAGCGGCAGCCGGGTGCGGTTGATCGCCCGGGTGGCCTCCGGCGTACGACGGAAGATCTGCTTCATCACCACCGAGGAGGCCACGGTGATCGCCAGGGCCACCACCAGGGTGACCGCGACACCGATGAAGATCCCCAGGATGGGTCCGGCATCGGCCATCAGCGACTGGACCCCGTCCGGGACGTTGTCCTCGACGATGGTGTTCAGATCCTCGTCCGGTGCTGGCTCGAGCGTCTCTTCCGCAGTCACGGCACTCCTCGGGGCGTCGGATGGTGGGCGGTCGGCGACTGCCGGACCGCGATCATCCAGCATGGTGTCACCGACACCTGGAGTGCAACCGGACGTGAGCCGGTGTGACAGCCTGCACGCCGTCGTCGTCCGCCGTCATCGTCATGAGATTCTGCGTCCTGCGCCTCCCCGGGGGAGAATGGGCGGAGAATCCGACCGGTCCCAAGGAGGAACATGCTCACCCTCAAGGATCTCCGTGGCAGCGCCGCGGATGTCAGCACCGTGCTGCCCCGCGCCGAGCAGGACATCTCGGCCACGGTCGAGACCGTGGCGCCGATCCTTGAGAAGGTCCGGCACGGGGGCGTCGAGGCGCTGACCGAGCTCTCCGAACGCTTCGACGGCGTCCGCCCGCCGGCGCTGCGGGTGCCGCAGTGGAAGCTCGAGGAGTCGCTCGACCACCTGGACGGCACCGTCCGCGCCGCCTTGGAGACGCTGATCTCCCGAGCCCGCGAGGTGCACTCCGCCCAGCTGCCGGCCGCTTCCATGGTGTCCCCCGGACCGGATGCTCGCGTCACCAACCGGTGGGTGCCGATCGAGCGGGTGGGCCTCTATGTGCCGGGCGGCCAGGCGGTGTACCCGTCGTCGGTGGTGATGAACGTGGTGCCCGCCCAGGTGGCCGGCGTCCGCTCCCTGGCGATCGCCTCCCCGCCGCAGAAGGACTTCGGCGGCTACCCGCACCCGACCATCCTGGCCGCCGCCCACCTGCTGGGCGTCGAGGAGGTCTATGCCGTCGGCGGGGCCCAGGCGGTGGCAATGTTCGCCTACGGCGCGCGCGACGCCGCCGGGCACCTGGTGTGCCCGCCGGTGAAGCTGATCACCGGTCCGGGGAACATCTTCGTCGCCACCGCCAAGCGGGCGGTGCAGGGCGTGGTCGGCATCGACGCCGAGGCCGGTCCCACCGAGATCATGGTGCTCGCCGATGAGTCCGCCGACCCCTCTCTGGTGGCCGCGGACCTGATCTCCCAGGCGGAGCATGACGAGCTCGCCGCCGCGGTGCTGGTCACCGACTCGATGACGTTCGCCGAGCGGGTGATGACCGCCGTCGAGGAGCAGGCCGCCCGCACGCCGCACGCTGACCGGGTGAAGCAGTCGCTGGCCGGTTCCCAGTCGGCGGTGCTGGTGGTCGACTCCCTGGACGTGGCGGTGGACGTCGCCAACGCCTACGGAGCCGAGCACTTGGAGATCATGACCGGCGACGACGCCGCCCTGGCCGACCGGATCCACAACGCCGGTGCCGTGTTCCTGGGCGCCTACACTCCGGTGTCGCTGGGCGACTACTGCGCCGGATCCAACCACGTGCTGCCCACCGGCGGCGCCTCGGCCTACAGCTCGGGGCTCAATGTGACCAGCTTCCTGCGCTCCCAGCAGGTCATCCACTACGGCAGGGACGGACTGGACCAGGTGGCAGGCCACGTCACCGCGCTGGCCGCGGCTGAGGGTCTGCCCGCCCACGGCGAGGCCGTGGAGGTCCGCTTCCGCTGACACCTCCGCATCGAGTGGCCACGAATCCCGGCATCTCGGGCTCCTGACCGGCGTGTCATCGGGCAGATCCCGTGATTCGTGGCCACTAGATGGTCGGGGCGACGCACTAGCCTGGTGCTGTGGATCTTGAGCAGCCGCTGACCGGCGGCAATGTCAGCGACGGCGTCGTCCGGATCGGTGACACGGTCCGCAAACCGTGGCGCTCTGCGACGGCGAGCGTCCACGCCTTCTTGACCCATCTGGGGAACCATGGCGTCGACGTGCCCCGGGTGCTGGGCCGGGACAGCAGAGGCCGCCAGATCCTGGAGTTCATCCCTGGTCCCACGGTCGAGGCTCGTCGACTCACCTGTGACGAGCTGCACAGAGTGGGCGCGTTGGTGCGGCGCATCCACGACGTCGCCGCACAGCACCGTCCTGCCGAGGGTGCGCCCTGGGAGAACGTCATCCCAGCCCGGGAGCACGAGCTGATCTGTCACAACGACCTCGCCCCCTGGAACCTGGTCATCGGCGAGCGCTTCGTGTTCATCGACTGGGACGGCGCAGGACCGAGCAGTCGGCTCTGGGACCTGGCCTACTCCGCACAGGCCTTCACCGCGAACGACCCTGCGGAGGATCCGGAGGCGGCGGCTGCCCGACTCGCCGCGTTCGTCGACGGATACGGCGCGGACTGCACGCTGCGATCCGCCCTCCCCGAAGCCATGGGCGACCGCACGGCGGCCATGCACCGGCTGCTGTGCGAGTCCTACGCAAGTGGCCGCGAGCCGTGGGGAAGCATGTACCTCACGGGCCACGGCGCGCATTGGTCCGCGGTGACCTCCTACGTGCGTGCGCACGAGCGGATCTGGCGTGAGGCGCTGCGGCCTCGCCGGTGACGACATGCCCTCACTGCATCGAGTGGTCACGAATCCCGGCATCTCGGACCCCTGACCGGCGTGTCATCGGGCAGATCCCGTGATTCGTGGCCACTGGATGCAGGTCAATGAGATGTCAGGCCTTGGACTTCTGCTCGTCGGTCCCCTGCACTTCGGCGAGGATCTTCTCACGCCGGGTGCCTCGGGCCTTGCCCCAGATTCCCAGACTCACGAGGCCGACGATGATCAGGACCAGGACGAGAGAGAAGGGCCTGGTCACGAAGATCGTGAGGTCCCCGCCCGAGACCAGCAGGGCACGGCGGAAGTTCTCTTCGATGATCCCGCTGAGCACGAACGCCAGAACGAAGGCAGGGAGGGAGAAACCGAGGTTCCTCATGAAGTAGGCGATCACACCGACGGTGAGTGCGACCCACAGCTCGAAGCTCGAGGTGTTCGCCGCATAGACGCCGACGATCGAGATGAGCAGCACAGCGGGGATCAGCATCTCGCTGGGGAACTTCAGCACCCGCGAGAAGATGGGCGTCACCAGCTTCCCGGAGAAGAACATCGCCACCGAGGTGAGCAGGAAGCCGAAGAGGATTCCGTAGGTGAGGGTGGGTTCCTCAGCGAAGATGTTGGGGCCGGGCACGATGCCGTGCATGAGGAACGCCCCCATCACGATCGCGATGGCCGGAGACCCGGGGACCCCGAGAGTCAGGAGCGGCAGAAGTGAGCCGCCGACGGAGGAGTTGTTGGCTGACTCGGCACCGGCGATGCCCTCAGGACTCCCCTTGCCGAACCGGTCCGGGTTCCTGGAGAGCTTCTTCGCCAGGCTGTAGCCGAACCAGGATGCGGTCCCGGAGCCGGTGCCGGGGAAGATGCCGATCAGCGAGCCGATGACGCTTCCGCCCGTGGTCGCCTTGGCTGTGGTCCTCAGCTCCGCGAACGGGACCTTCGTCTTCACCGTCAGCGTATCGGGCGCCGGCTGGCTCCCCTTGTCCCTGATCATGGTGATGACCTCGGAGAAGGCGAACATCCCGAGGATGATCGCCACGAGCGTGAATCCGCTGTAGAGCTCCATCTGGCCCCCGGTGAACCGCGGATCCCCGGTGATGAGGTCCATTCCCACGGTGCCGACCATGAGCCCCAGGATGGCCGAGATGATGCTGCGTATCAGATCGTGGGAGCTGATCACTGCCACGGCGAGGATGCCCAACATGCCGAGCAGGAAGTACTCCGGATAGCTGAGCGTCATCGCGAAGGCCGCGATCGGCACTGCGAGGAACAGCAGCGCCAGACCACCGACGAGTCCGCCGATCGTGCTCGCCCACAGCGAGTATCCCAAGGCTTTGCCCGGCATTCCGCTCTGTGCCATCGGATGCCCGTCGAGGATCGTCGCCACATTCGACGGCGAACCGGGGATCCCCAGGATGATGCTGGAGATCGACCCGCCGTACTCGCTCGACTGATACACGGCCAGCAACAGGAGCACCGCAGGCAGCGGCGGCAGGAGGAACGAGATGGGCAGGAAGAGGACCAGCACCACCATCGCTCCGACACCCGGGATGGCACCGAAGAACATGCCGGCCAGAGAACCGACCAGGATGGCGACGATGTTGAGCGGATCAAAGAGGACCGAGACGTCGAATTCCGTCAAGCCCATGTGAACACGTCCTTTCGAGGCGGCGAGGCGGCCGTCATGTCAGGGAGATCCCGAACGTGGCATCGAAGATGAGGTAGACCAGTCCGGTGAGCAGGACGGCGACCAGCCCGAGCCTGGCGATCGCCGGCAGCAGCGGGGTTCCTCTCTTCAGGGTCAGCACCAGGGAGACCGCCAGGAAGAACAGGACGGTGAACAGGTAGAACAGCGGCTCGATCATGCTCCAGAGCAGGAGGTAGGCGGCCGTCAGCCCGATGACCAGGATCACCCGGCGGGTGTTCCTTGCCGGGAACGCCTCCCTGTTGGACGTCCTGAACAGCGTCTGGACCAGACTCACCGTGATGAACAGCAGCAGTGCGCACCCCAGGATCGTGGGGAAGAAGCCGGGGTTCAGGTAGTAGTCCGGCTCCCCGGCCTCCAGGAAGCTCGTTGCGCTGACGAGGTACCAGACTCCCGCGGCTGCGAGACCGAGCAGCACGATCAGCTCAACCGATCTGACCTTCATGGATCACCGTCCTTGGTCGAGGAGACGCAGGATGGGGGTCAGTCCTCATATGCCGAGTAGGTCTCGTAGGTGGCGTCGATCAGCTCCTGGAACTCCTCCGGTCCGGCATAGTCGATGGAGAGGTTCAGGTTCTGTGCGGCCTCCTCGTAGCCCGGCGTCTCCAGCGCCTCCTGGAAGACATTGTGCAGAGCTCGATGATCTCCGGATCGGTGCCCTCGGGCGCCGCCACTCCCCGCCAGGAGCTGTGCATGGTGTCCAGCCCCTCCTCGCTCGCCGTGGGGACGTCCGGGAGGCCTTCCAGCCGCTCGTCGTCGAACACCAGGATCGGCTTGAGACTGCCCTCGTCGATGGCGGACTGGGCCTCCGTGAGGCCTCCTGCGACGGCACCGTCGATGTGCCCGCCCTGGGCCTGCAGCAGGGCGTCGGCCATGCCGTCGTGCGGCACGGTGGTGGTCTCGATCCCTGCGGCGGTCGCAAGGTCGCGACTGGTGAAGGCTGTCGTGGTCTCGGCCCCGGAGACGCCGATGCTGACCCGTCCGGGGTTCTCTTCGGCGTGCTCGACGAAGGAGGCGAAGTCGTCGAAGGGAGCGTCAGCGTTGACGAGCAGCACGTGGGGCTCACTGTTGATCAGGATGACCGGCTCGAAGGACTCGTGGGTGTAGGGCACGTTGTTGAACATCGGATTGGTGATGATCGACGGCGTGACCAGCAGCAGGGTGTGCCCATCCGGGTCCGCCTGGGCCCCCTCAGCCTGACCCACGGAGCCCGAGCTGCCGTCGATGTTCTCGATGACGAAGTCGTAGTCCTCGGCCACAGTCTCTGTGTGTTCGGCCAGCATGCGGGCCAGCGAGTCGTTCGCCCCTCCGGCGGCGAAGGCTGTGATGAAGGTGATGGTCTCGTCGGGGAAGCTCTCGGCGTCCCCTCCGTCAGCCTGTCCGCCGCAGGCGGTCAGGGCCAGGGCCGGCAGGGCCAGCAGTCCGGTGATGAGTGTGGTGCGGCTGTGGGTCTTCTTCATGGTTCCTCCCAAGTGGTGGAATGACGTCGTCGTGGTCTAGGTGGTGCTTCGGATGGATTCGCGCCGCGCGGATTCCTCGGCCAGGACTGCTTCGGCGGCCTCTGCTGCGGCGGTGGCCTCCTCTGGGGGCAGGAAGAGGATGCCCTCGGCATCGGCGACCACGATGTCACCGGGGTTGCATACAGCATGACCCACAGCGACAGGACGCCCGAGCCGGGCGGGTCCTGATTTGTAGGGACCGGCAGCAGAGACGCCGGCCGCCCAAACAGGCAGGCCCACCTCGGCGATGCCGGCGGCATCACGGACTGGGGCGTCGAGGATCATTCCGGCCACCCCGGCCTTCTTCGCCCGCTCAGCGATCAGATCTCCGATCAGGGCACGTTCGCGGCCCCGCTCCCCGGAGACCACGAGGATCTGCCCGGGCTTCACCCGGGCCAGGGCCTGATGGATGGCGAAGTTGTCGCCGGCCTGGGTCTGGACCGTCAGCGCCGGGCCCGCGATCTGCGGGCAGTCCCACACCGGACGCAGGTCAGCGCCGACGAACCCCAGACGGTCGCTGCCGTCCCCGAGGGCCGCGGTGGGCGTACGCCGCAGGACCTCGAGAGCCGGTGAGACGTCCTCGGCCCGTCGGGCCAGCAGCAGGTGCCGTTCCCGTGCGCCCCAGGTCATCGGCCAGGTGCCCTCCAGGTCCTGGATGAGCTCAAGGCTGTCGGCCAGCTCCTGGCTGCGCCGACGAGCATGGATCCGAATGCCGCTGTCCAGACGGTCCACTGTGGACTCGCCGCCGACCAGCGCCTCGGCCATCTGCTGGCGCACCCACTGCTCGTCACCTGCGCCGGCCGCGGCCTCCAGGGACTCCTGGACCAGCGCGCTGAGCCCTTTCATGAAGATGCTGCGCAGCAGCTTCCGCCGGGAGGCATCTCCCACCTGGGCGCCGAGGATCTCGGTGCGCGTGCCGACCCTGCTGAGCTGCTGTTCGACCTCACCGCTGGAAGCTCCCGAGAGGAGGACCTGCACGGTGGCGCCGAAGGCACGCACCGAGCCGATGACTGCCCCGTCGACGACCTGCGCGGCACCTTCAAGGACCGTCTCGACGGACTTCTTCACCTCCGGCGAGGAGGCGTTGAGATCCAGGTACAGCACACCAGGAGACAGAGCGGCCCGACACTGCTCCGCCGCCGCGACGGCGAAGCGCGCGGTGGTCAGCGACAGCACCATCTCCGCCTCCGCCACGGCCTCGGCCGCTGTGTCAGCACGGACGACGCCGTCGGGAGTCCTGGCCGGACCAGGATCGAATCCCACGACGTGGTCTCCCGCCTGAGCGAAGGCCCGGGCGAAGACCTGACCCGCCTCACCGAGCCCGAGAACTGCTACAGTCATCAATGCCTCTCACTGAGTGATAGTTGCTCTCATCTTATGAGTGTGCTTACCATCACATGGCATCGAGTGTGTTGTCAACCACCCCTCCATCAGGAGGCACACTCGTGGAGAATGAAGGGGCGCATCGGTCAAGACGACAGGAGAGACATGAACGCGTCGGGCAACAAGGGACGCACGCTCGAGCGTGCGTTCGACGTGCTGCGAGCTCTGGAGAATGCGCGGTCACCGATCCGGCTCAGCGAGGTCTCCCGCGAGACGGGCCTGCACATCGCGACCGCTCAGCGGATCATGGCCACATTGGTGGGGAGCGGCTACGCCCAGACCTCGGAGAACGGCTACACGCTCGGCCCCGTGGCGCTGGCTCAGGCTCACGCCTTCGTGCTGCAGGACCCCCTGGTCAAGGCCGCACGCCCCGTCCTGACCGAGCTCTCGGACTCGACCGGCCTGACGGCATCGATCTTCGTGCGCTCCGGCTTCGACCGGATCCTGACGGCACGCGTGGAGGCGCCGGAGCCGATGCGCTACCAGTTCCCGATCGGCCGGCGCCTCCCCCTGGACGTCGGGGCCGGCAAGCCGCTGCTCGCGCACCTCACAGATGAGGAACTCCAGGAGTACCTCGAGGACTACCCCGGAGTGCGGCTCGCCTCAGGGGAGCACCAGACGTCCGAGAGCCTGCGCGCGGAGCTGAGCGAGATCCGGGAGTCCGGGTACCACCTGGGCGTTTCCGAACGCGTGCTCGGCACGGTGAGCGTCGCCGCTGTGGTGCGCAGTGCTCGCGGCGAGGCAGCAGGCGTCCTGAACATCGTCGCCCACGACGACACTGTCAGCGTGGACACGCTGCGCCGCAGGATCCCCGAGGTGCTGCGAGCGGCCGAGCTCATCGGACAGCAGATCTGACGTCAGTGGCCACGAATCCCGGCTTCTCCCTCATGACACGCGGTCGATGAGGGCGAGAAGCGGGATTCGTGGCCACTGGATGAAGGGAGGGTCAGGCCTCCTCGGCGCCTGCAAGCGCCTGAGCACAGACGACGGCGGCGGCCGCGGACCAGGCCTGCGGCCGGCACGCCGCGGGGTAGGGCACCGGCGCGCCGACGTCGGCCACCGGGTCGCCGCTCTGGAGCTCCGGCACCCGGTAGGCGAAGCCCTCAGCGGCGTCGAGCATCTGCTCGGCGATCCGCGCGGCAGGCCCGGTCAACCCGGCCCGGAGCATACCGTGGACGATGATCGCCGTGTCATGCATCCACACGCTGCCTCCGTGATAGGAGAGCGGCCAGTAGCCGGCCGCCTCGGTGGACATGGTGCGCACGCCGTACCCACTGGACATCGACTCCCCGAGCAGCAGCTCGGCGATCTGCGCTTCCTGCTCAGGATCCAGGATCCCGGTGCCGATGAGATGCCCGATGTTCGAGGTCAGGGTGTCCACAGGGCGCTTATGCCGGTCCAGGGCGATCGCCGGATACCGACCCTCCTCGGTCTCCACCCAGAAGTGCCGGTGGAAGCGCTCACGGAGCTCGGCCGCCCATCGGCGCAGGGACTCCAGCGAGAGGTCGACGTCGTCATCTCCTTCCCTGACATCGCTGCCGTTCGGGGCCTCCTCGCCGAGGACCTCCAGGATCTCCGCCCCGACCAACACCGCCTCGTAGGCGTACCCCTGGACCTCGCAGAGCGCGATCGGCCCCTCGGCGAGTCTGCCGTCGCGCCACTGGATGGAGTCCCCGGAGTCCTTCCATCCCTGATTGGCCAGACCATGTCCCGTCCGGTCGATGTAGTCGAGGAAGCCGTCGCCGTCGCCGTGCACCAGGATCCAGCGCAGGGCCGCACGCAGGGCCGGACGCAGTCCGCGGAGCTCCTCGAGGGTCAGGTGCTCCCGGGCTTCGGCCAGAAGACAGATCCACAGCGGGGTGGAGTCCACGCTGCCGTAGTACAGCGGGGGCAGCTCAATAGCCTCCCCGGGGATGCTCAACGTGCCGGAGCGTAGCTCATGGAGGATCTTCCCGGGCTCCCGAGCAGCCTCGGCGTCGTCGTCCGTGGACTGAAGACGCGCCAGCGTGCGCAGCGTGGGCGCCGCCGATCCCGGAACCACCGGAAGCGCGAGCCGAGAGGCCCATAGTGAGTCCCGCCCGAAGAGGGTGAAGAACCACGGGGCTCCTGCGGCGTAGAAGCCGTCCTGCGGGCTCTCCGGCAGCGCCAGGCGCAGCGCGTCCAGGTCAGCCACCGCACGATGCAGCCACCGGCCGGCGCGCGGGTCGGCAGGCAGCGGCTGCTCGGCCACGGCGGTGGGCAGGTCATCGGATGGAGCCCTGACCACCAGACCGGGGTCCTCCATGCTGATCCGCAGCGTGGACTCCCAGCGCCCCCGCGGCGCCAGCGTGACCGTCCAGGAGCAGTGGACGGACCCGTCGACGACGAACAGAGCAGCACCGTCGGCCTCCAGACGCAGACGGCGTGCACCGCTGGTGACGACGATCCCCCCGTCCTGCTGCTCGATGCTCAACGCCTCGTCGGCGGCGACACCGGCTTTGACGTCATGCATGCTGGCGAACTCGGGCACCAGCATGGCGCCCAAGCGCACCGTGACTTCCTCGGACACTGCAGAGCTCAGCCGCCAGGTCTCCGTCATCACCCCAGGGCTGACCTGCCGGTCACGACGGAGCCTCACCTTGGGGTCTGGAGTGGGATCATCCACCTCCCGCAGCAGCGCCTGGAAGGTCAGCTCATCCGGGCCTTCCACGGACCGTGAGATGGTCTCCACCTGGCTGTCCGGGCAGAGCAGACTCATCCGGCGCACATGCCGAACGTCCCCATGGAAGATGCCCTCGACGGCAGAGCCGCCGATGTCGCCGTCGGCCCCGGACCACACCTGGGTCGGAGCGCGGAAGGCGACGAGCGCATCGCTGAGCAACGGCTGCAGCGGGGCATTGGGTGTTTCAGTCATTCTTTGACGGCTCCTTCGGTGGAGTTCATGATGCGGCGCTGGAAGATGAAGAACATGACGGCCACCGGAATGGTCATGATCACCGCGGCGGCCAACTTGATGGGGTACTCGCTGCCTTGGCTCAGCTGTCCGCTGGCCAGGGACGCCACTCCCTTGGTGAGCGTGGTCAGCTCCGGAGACTGCGTGGCCACGATGAAATGGCTCAGTTCGTTCCAGGAGCCCTGGAACGACAGGATCACGATGGTGATCAGCGCCGGCCGCGCCATGGGCAGCACCACCGACCAGAAGGTACGGAAGATGCCGGCACCGTCGATCCGCGCCTGCTCTTCCACAGACCGGGGGATGGACTCGAAGAAGTTCTTCATGATGAAGACCCCGGCGGCGTCCACCAGCAGAGGCAGCACCATGCCCGCGTATGAGTCGTAGATGCCCAGTGAGTTGATCACCAGGAACTTCGGGATCAGCAGCACCACGGCAGGCACGGACATCACCGCCACCAGGGCCGCGAAGATGACGGCCCGGCCTCGGAATCGCAGCCTGGCCAGGGCATACCCGGCCAGGGAGCAGAAGAAGACCCGGCCCAGGGTGACCAGCAGGGTCACCACGGCGGAGTTCATGAACCACACCGGGAAGTCCGAGTGCAGGAACAGCCGCTCATAGGCCTGCCAGGTGAACGCCTGCGGCACCAGGGAGACCGGCTGTGCGGCGGCGTCCGGGTCGGTCTTGAACGAGGTCGCCAGCTGCACCAGAAAGGGATAGATGTAGACCAGAGCCAGGACACACAGGACCCCGTAGAGTCCGATCTGTCCCCAGGCAGGCCTCCCTCGGTGACGGAGCGCGACGGCGGTCATCCGCGTCCTCCCTTCGGCTGCGCGGACAGCGAGTCCTGGTCTGCGGGCAGCATCCGGCGTCGGCCGGAGATGGGCCGGTCCCGGAGGATCCAGCGCTGCAGCAGGGTCATCGCCACGATGATGAGGAAGAGGATGAACGCAATGGCCGCACCCTGCCCCCATTCCTGCGAGATGAAGGCCGATTGGTAGCTCAGGTAGGCCGGGGTGAGGGTGGTCTTGCCGGGGCCTCCCTGGGTTCCTGTGTAGATCTGGTCGAACACCTGCCAGCATCCGATGAGACCAAGGGTCAGCACCGTGAACAGCACGGGCTTCAGCTGAGGCAGCGTGACATGCCAGAACCGCTGCCAGATTCCGGCACCGTCCATGACGGCGGCTTCGTCCACGTCCTGGCCGAGGTTCTGCAGTCCGGCCAGGAACAGCAGCATGAAGGTGCCGCTGGTGGTGAAGATCGCCATCAGGATGAAGGCGCTCATCGCGAAGGACGGTCCGGCCAGCCACTCCCACCAGGAGACGCTGAGGAAGCTGTTCTCTGTGAGCACCTCGGGCCCGCGGTCGACCCCGATCCCACGCAGCGCCGCGTGCACTACGCCGGTCGGGTCATTGAACCAGTTGGGGCCCGCGACGCCGATCCAGGACAGGATGCGGTTCACTGCGCCCGAGGAGGAGAACAGAAACAGCCACAGCACGGTGATCGCCACCGAGCTGGTCACCGAAGGGAAGTAGAACGCGGTGCGGAAGAAGCCGCGGCCGCGGAGCACCGCGCGGTTGACCAGCACCGCCAGGAACAGCGAGAGCGCGGTCTGCAATGGGATGACCAGCACGGCATACCAGGCGTTGTTGCGCATGGCGAGCCCGAAGTCCCGCTCCGCCAGACCGCCTCCGGTGGTGACGGCCTCGTAGTTCTCGGCCCCGACCAGTCCCACGTCGGCCGAGAAGGGCGAGCCTCGGCCGGTCCAGTCGGAGAACGAGACCCAGAGCGCCATGACCACCGGAACCAGCAGGAACAGCCCCAGGATGATGATCACCGGCAGGGTGAACAGCCACCCCGCGGCCGCCTCTCCACGGCCGACTCCGGCCCGCGTGACAGTGCTCATCTGGTCCTCACTCGGTGATCGGCTCAAGGTTCGCCTGCACCGAGTCCAGCAGTGACTCGGCATCGGCGGAGTCGAGGTCTTCCAGCTGGGAGTTGAGGTCGGCGATCACGTCGGCCGCGCCGGCCTGGTGCGGTGGGAACTGGGCGTACTCGGCACCGTCGAGGAACGCGGTCAGCTCGGGATTCTCCTCCGACCACTGAGCCGCGGCCGACTCCACCGAGGGCATCGGGCCGAAGCGCTCGGAGAACTCGAGCTGCTGCTCGGTGCTGGTCAGATGCTCCACCAGGTCAAGGGCGGCCTCCTGGTTGGGGCTGTCAGCGGCCATGCCCCAGCAGTTGGTGAACTGCAGGGTCCCCGGCCCCGCGGGACCGCCAGGAAGCTCCGCCACGGTGTAGTCGAGGTCCGGGAAGTCATTGGCCAGCGCCCCGGTGATCCAGTTCCCCTCGATCACCATCGCAGCGTCCTCCGTGCCGAAGGCCTCGCCGCCCCACCCGGCACCGATGTCCGATGAGAAGGCGAAGGAGCCCGCATCGAGCTGTTCCTGGACGTACTCCAGCGCTTCGACGTTCTCAGCACTGTCGGCGACGGCAGCGCCGTCTTCGACCAGGGCGCCGCCGGCCTGGGCCATGAAGACCCCCAGCCGCTGGTACTCGGGGCTGAAGGTCAGGCCGACCTGGTCCTCGGTGGTGAGCTGCTCGGCGACGCCGGCGAGCTCCTCCCAGGTCGCCGGGACGTCGTCGTCGGTCAGGCCGGCGTCGGACCACAGGGTGTCGTTGATGATCAGCGCCAGGGTGGAGAAGTCCTTGGGCGCGCAATGGAACTGATCCTCCACGGTGAAATTCTCGACCAGGCTCGGGTAGAAGTCGTCCCGATTCTCCAGGTGGTCGCCGTAGGGCTGCAGGCTGCCGTTGGCGGCATAACCGGCGATCGCATCGGTGGAGAGGTAGAACAGGTCCGCCGGATCCCCCGAGGCGAATCCCTGGGACAGCTGCTGGGTGAGGTCGTTGGCGATCTGCACGGACGCCTCCAGTCCGGACTCCTCGGACCACGCGGCGACGGCGTCCTCGACGGCGGCGGTCTCGGAGTCCCCGGAGGATCCGATCAGCACGGTCAGAGGGTCTGCCCCGGACGTGAAGTCGCCGGCGTCGTCCCCAGCAGCGGGACCGTCGTCGAATCCACTGCCGCAGGCGGTGAGCGCGAGGGCCGTGGCGCCGAGGATGACGCCGCCGCGCAGGGCGCAGCGGGTGCGACGGGCCGTAGGGAAGCGGGGTGCAGTCTGAGGCTGCCTCATGGGGATCGTCTCCTTCAGGCGCATGCGGTACGGTGACCATGCGCCATTTTTGAACGTTCAAAGGCTGGCGTGACGTAGATTACTCAGCACGTCTGGCGGAAGTCAAGACGTCTTCCGCATGCTGTGTAGGATGACGCGCATCACCGGCATGCCACCCCGAACGCACGGGCAGCGATCAAAGGAGGACCCATGGCGCGCACCCCCACGGTGGAGGACGTCGCCCGCGCCGCGGGCGTATCCCGGCAGACGGTGTCGAACGTCCTGAACAACCCCGGGATCGTCCGGCGGAGCACCCAGGAGAAGGTCCTCAACGCCGTCAAGGAGCTGGGCTACCGTCCGCACACCGCTGCCCGACAACTGCGCACCCGCCGCTCCTCCGCCATCGGCGTGCATCTCGACCCCTACCGCGGTGGGATCTCCGGGGTCATGCTGGACCGTTTCGTCCATGCGCTCACCGAACGTGCCACCGCCCGGGCCATGCGAGTGCTGGTCTACACCGCCCGGGACGTAGACGAGGAGATCCGCCGGATCGAGGACCTCGTCGACGGAGGAGAGATCGACGCCGTCGTCCTCTCCGGAACGCGGCATCAGGACCCCCGCACCACCTGGCTGCATGCCCATGGCATCCCCTTCGCGAGCTTCGGCCGCCCCTGGGGTGCGACCCGCGACGCCGCCGGCATGGACGCCCATCCGTGGGTGGATGTGGACTCCGCGGTCGGTACCGAGCTGGCCACCCGTCACGCCCTGGAGAACGGCGCTCGACGTATCACGTTCCTCGGATGGCCCGCCGGTTCCGGCACCGGCGACGATCGGGAACGGGGCTGGCTGCGCGCACTGGAAGAAGCCGGCGGCGTGGCCCCTGGAGAGCGGCTCGCCGTGGACGACGACGTCACCGCTGCCCGCCTGGCGGTGGCGGCAGTCCTGGCCGGGGACGGCACCGACGCCGTCGTCTGCGCCTCCGACGTGCTGGCTATCGGCGCGCACCTTGCCGGGCTGGATGCGGGACGGCCAGAGCTTCTCATCTATGGCTTCGACAACACACCGACGGCCGACGCGCTGGGGATCAGCAGCGTGGAGCAGCAGCCCGAGCGTGTGGCCTCCGCCGTCCTGGATCAGCTCATGGGCCCGGACGGCACCTCAGTGCGCCCGCAGACCGAGCTCTCCGAAGGGCGACACGTCCTGGTCGTTCCGGAGCTGGTGGTGCGCTCACCCTGACACGACGACGGCGCCGGCACGGCTCTTCCCGCGAACTGAAGAGCTGTGCCGGCGCCGTACGCCGTCATGCAGGACTGTGGTCAGCGACGCACAGGATTCCCTGCTCCGGCTGCGGCACGCGAAGTGCCGCAGCCGGAGCAGGGGATGCCGCGGAGGGCAGACGATGTCGCTGAGAACTCAGCGGTCCCAGCGTACACCGTCAGCACTCTCAGGCGTGAGAGAGGTAGCCGGTGTTCACCCAGCCGGTGAGCGCCTCACCGTCGTCGGTGAACCGCACGTGGATCCAGTCCCCGTCGGTGCCGAGCTGTTCGACGTCGGCGCCGCGCGGGATCTGAGCCAGTTTCTCGCTGGAAGAGTCGGCCTCCTCGCGCAGTGGGACGCTGAAGCTGGCGTTCCAGATGTTCGCGGAGCTGGAGGCGGTGCGGGCGTTGCTGCCCATCTCGTAGTTCTCGACGCCGCCCGGGTCGCCGGAGAGCCCCAGTTTGGCCTTGCAGCCGGGCCAGGCGTCCCAGCCCTGGATCTTCCAGAGCTCGTAGCCGCGGGCGATCTGCTCATACTTGGAGGCCTGGTGCGGGGACCCGGTGCCGCCCACCCATTCCCAGGACTGCTGGGAGAACTGGATGCCGCCCAGGTAGCCGTTGCCGGTGTTGATGCTCCAGTCACCGGAGGATTCGCACATCGCCAAGCGGTCCCAGACCGAGTTGTACGAGGGCGACCCCGAAGGCTGCGGCTCGGGCTCAGGCTCGGGCTCAGGCTCAGGCTCAGGCTCAGGCTCCGGCTCCGGCGTCAGCTCGTCGACGCGAGCCTGCAGGGCGGCGTGGTCGAGCACACCGGATGAGTCGGTGAAGGAGTCGTCCCCGATCAACGTCTGGAAGAGACTCTGCAGGTCCTCCCCCTCAAGTTCCGCCAGCTGCTCGACGAGGCCGCGAGTTCCGGGCTGGTAGTCGTCCAGGGTGTGGCCGGCCACCACAGACTCAGGCTCGTCTTCGGGCTCAGGCTCAGGCTCCGGCTCCGGCTCCGGCTCAGGCTCCGGCTCCGGCTCCGACTCCGGGGTCAGCTCATCCACACGCTGCTGAATCGCGTCATGGTCCAGCAGACCATCCTCATCCAGGAACGCATCATCGGCCATCAGCTCATCGAAGAGCTGCTGTGCCTCAGTGTCCTCCAGCTGTGCGAGCTGCTCCACCAGATCACGAGTCCCCGGCCGATACTGATCCAAGCTGTGCGCCGACCCGGCCGCCTCGACCTCATCATCAACCTCGTCGTCGTCAGCCTCAGCCTCGTCAGCCTCGTCGGCCTCGTCGGCCTCGTCGTCAGCGTCGGCCTCATCCTCGGCCTCAGGTTCCGGCTCCGGCTCCGGCTCCGGCTCCGGGGTCAGCTCATCCACACGCTGCTGGATCGCGTCATGGTCCAGCAGACCATCCTCATCCAGGAACGCATCATCAGCCATCAGCTCATC
>NZ_MDSS02000014.1 GCF_001758425.2 Nesterenkonia sp. PF2B19
GGCGGAGCCGCCCCGCGGACCAGCACGAGACCGCCGAGACCACTGTCAGCCCGCTGCCGGCCGCCGAGCTGCACGGTGAGGGAAGCCTCGTCGCGCGGCTGCCGGTGCCGGCGGGCTCCGCGGCCAGGCTTCAGCTGCGCGTCACCGTGGACGGCGCCCCGGCCCATGACCCGCTGCTGGACGGCACGACCCTGCCCAGCCCGCCACGGGAGGAGCTGGCGGCCCGCAGCGTCTTCCGGCTCGGGCCGACGCGGGACACGGGGGAGCCGCAAGGTGCTGGGAAACGGCAGGACACGGGGGAGCGGCCGTGGTCCGCACAGCCCACGGAGGAGCTGCTGGCCGCCGCCCGCACTGGCGACCTCGCCGCCGAGGACGCGCTGGTGGAGCTCGTCTACGCCGCCTCCCGGCACACGGTCATCTCCTCCACGGGGATGCTGCCGCCGAACCTGACCGGCCTGTGGCAGGGCACCTGGACGCCCGCCTGGTCCGGGGACTACACGCTCAACGGCAACGTCACGCTGGGCGCCACCGCTTCGATGATCTCCACCGGCATGCCGGAGCTGCGCCTGAGTCTGCTGCGCCTGGTCTCCCGGCACCTTCCGGCGTTCCGCGAGAACGCCCGCCGGATCTTCGGGGCGGAGGGAGTGCTGCTGCCCGCCCGGCTGAGCACCCACGGGCACGCCAGCCACTTCTCGGTGGGATTCCCGCATCTGTTCTGGCTCGGCGGCGGCCCCTGGGTGCTGCGGCAGGGCTGGGACCTGTTCTCCGCCACCGGGGACACGGCCCTTCTGCCGTGGCTGTGGTCCTTCGCCCAGGAGGTCATGCGCTGCTGCGAGACCGCCGTCCACCACCACGACGGCGTCGCCCACCTGGTGCCCAGCTACTCGCCGGAGAACACCCCGCGCGGGGCGGCGAACCCGCTGGCCGTGGACGCCACCTCCGACATCGCCGCGATCCGCGATGCCGCCGTCGTGGCCACGCGGATCGGCCGACTGATGGGGGACGAGTCGCACGCCGCGGACTGGGCTGGGCTGCGGGAGAGCCTCCCGGTGCCGCGGCTGACCTCCGAGGGTGCGCTCGCCGAGTGGGCGCACCCCGGCTTTCCGGATGAGCCGCACCACCGGCACACCTCTCACCTGTACCCCTTCGGGACGGAAGGGGACGAGGCCTTCGCCGCTGAGGAGATGCGGGCTGCGGCCCTGACCACGGTGCGGCAGCGGCTCGCCTACCGAGAGTCGGACCCGCCGGAGAGCATGGAGATGGCCTTCGGCCTGTGCGAACTCGGCGTGGTGGCCGCCCGACTCGGTGACGCTGACCTGGCCCTGCGGGTGGTGCACACCCTCGCCGGCAACTACTGGCGTCCCAGCATGATGTCCACCCATGACCCCGGATCCATCCTCAACGCCGACGCCTCCGGCGGGTTCCCCGCCGTGGTGTCCGCCATGCTGCTGACCAGCGGCCCCGGCCAGGCCGTGCTGCTCCCTGCCCTGCCCGAGCGGTGGCCCACTGGTGCCGTCACCGGCCTGTGCGGGGCGGAGGGGCTGGCCCTCGAAGAGCTCGCATGGGACGCGGACCGGGCCCGGGCGACTCTGCGCCGTCGCCCCGGCTCCCAGGCGGCCTGGCCGTCACCGTGGCTGAACATCGTCGCAGGGCGCGGGTGGCGGCACGCCGACGGCGGCGAGCAGCCGCACCGTGGAGCTGACCGAGGCCCCGATGACCCTGGAGCTGCGGCGCGGCTGAGCCGCCCCGAGGCCACGAGGGTCAGGCGCTGCGTGCCGCCTGCACCCGTCCCTCGCCGAGCTCCAGGAGCCGATCCACCTCGTCGGCGTTGACCCGGCGGTCCACGACGACGGCGAGCATCTCCACCGGGTACACCTCACCGGATGCCAGCTCCAGCGGGGCGTCCCAGGCCAGTGCTGGGCCCAGGCCGATGTAGTCGGAGGCCCGGACGAACCACGGGACCGGGTCCGCCGACTGCTGGGCCAGCACCAGGCTCGTCCAGTCCTCGCTGTGACGGACGGCCACTGAGACCCACCTCGCCGGCGCACCGTGGATGTCCTGGGCGCCGGCGGAGTTCAGGACCTCCACCTCGTCCCCGGAGGCCAGCCGCCAGAAGAATCCACCGTAGCCCGCCCCCGGACGGCCCCGCACCGCCGGGCTGGAGATGGTCAGAGCGTGCTCGGCCCGCAGCGCGGAGGACCAGCGCAGCGCCCAGGCCTCCGTCTCCTCCAGTCCGGCGCCGGTGACCTCGCGCTGCTCGTGCAGCTGCGGTCGCTGGTCCTGGTCGATCCAGCGGATCTCCTGACGCAGCGTGGCCCCGCGGTGCAGCATCTGGGCGTGGTCCACATGCTGGTGCCCGTGGTTGGGCAGCAGCATCGGGCCGTGCTCCGGGTCGAAGGTGCGGCCTCCCCAGTAGGTGGTGCCGTCCACATCCGGGATGGTCAGCGAGACGCCGTAGTGGTGGCGGTGGTCGTCCGGGCTGCGGTCCGTAAGCAGGCGCCCGCGCAGGCTCCGCACCGGGTGCAGGTGGGGACGCGGGCTGTGGACCGTGGGCATCCGCTCGCCGCCCATGCTGTGGGCCAGGACCAGCTCCCCGAGCTCCAGCTGCCAGCTGGCACCGCGCGCGGACCAGCGGGGCCCGCCGTCGTCGTCAGCGTGCCGGTGGGCCCGGCCCGAGAGGTCCGTGGAGGGAGCGGTGAGCGCGCGCGGGGGCGGCACGGGACCGGTGCTGGTGCGCACCGTCAGCTCCGGGACGAAGGTCTCGGGCGCCGGCCGGAGGCGGGCACGGGCCCGCCGGCGACCACCTCGGCCAGCAGCTGCCAGGCCCGGCGGCCCAGCTCCGCGTGGGGGACGTTGACCGTGGTCAGCGCAGGGTTGGCGAAGCGAGCGAGCTCGATGTCGTCGAAGCCGGTGACCGAAAGGCCGTCGGGCACCCGCACCCCGGATTCGTTGAGCCGCGCCAGCAGCCCGAAGGCAGTCAGGTCATTGAACGCGACCACCGCTGTGGCCTCAGAGGCCAGCACCTGGTCGGCGGCCTCGAAGCCGGCGTCGATCGTCGACCCTCCGGCCAGGTGGTCCACCCGCAGCTCGGGGCGGCGGGCCACGGCATCCGCCAGCGCCTCCCGGCGAGGGATGTCGGAGATGCTGCCGGCCGGTCCGCGCAGATAGGCGAGATGCCGGTGGCCCAGCCCGGCCAGATGGTCCACCAGCCGGTGGATCCCCTGGGCGTGGTCGATGACCAGGCTGGGGATGTCCTCATGCGCGGTGGTGCGGTTGACCAGAACCACCGGGCGCAGCTGGGGGAGCAGCTCCTCCAGGGCCTCCTGCGGCATCCGCGGGTTCACCAGGATCACCGCATCGCAGCGGGCCCGGGCCTCCTGGGCGACGGCGGACTCGTCTGCGGTGCGGTCGGCCGTCTCAGCCACCAGCGTGCGGTAGTCCTCCGCCTCCGAGGCGTCCATGACGCCACGCAGCACCTGATGGAACATCGGATTGCGCAGATCCGGCACGACGACTGCCACCGTGCTGGAGCGGCCCAGGGACAGGCTGCGGGCCAGGGTGCTGGGCCGGTAGTTCAGTTCCGCGGCGGCCTCCCGCACACGGTCGGCGATGTCCGGGGCGACGGTGGACTGCCCGTTCATCACCCGGGAGACAGTGGCCCGGGAGACACCGGCGGCCGCGGCGACCTCGCCGATCTTGGGGCCGTCCTTCAGCACCCGTCCCATCACACTCTCCTGCCGTCCATGCAGACCGTCACGGCCGAGAATACCCCGTGGCCCACGGTGCCCGTCGCGGAGCGGGCACCGCCGGTCAGCGGAGCAGGGCGCCGGGCGAAGAGTCCCACCTCCGCCCCGATCCATCGGCCCTGCGTGGCCGTGAAGCCCGGGTCCACCTGGCGCCAGGGGTCCTGAGGGTGATGGCGCCAGAAGAAGGTGATCCGGGCGTCGTCGTCATGCGTCAGGGCCAGCTCGGCGGCATCGGAGGCGCGCAGCTCGGCGACGGTCGCCTCCGCTGGGCCCGCTGCGGAGGCGTCTGGCGAGGCGTCTGCCGATACGGCGGCGTCAACTGCCGCGCCGCCGGTGCGGCAGACCAGCCAGGTGCCGTCCTCGCGATGCTCCAGGCCGAGCCAGGTATAGGTGTCTCCCAGCACCGCCAGGCCCGCCTGGGCGCCGGGGCTGGGATCCTCCAGGTGGAGGCGGGTGGTCCACCGGCCCGCCCGGCCGGGCAGCTGCTGCCCCAGCACGGCGCCGTGGCGACGGAGGTCGTCCCCGGCTGCGGGCAGGGCGCGCAGCCTCGCGGTGCCGTCTCCGGGCAGGTGCAGCCAGTCTGGCTCGGGGTTGGCCTGCCAGTGCCAGCGTGGTGCCAGCACGGCGCTGCGGAACTCGTCGCTGCGGGACGGTTCGCGCTGCGCGAGGGAGCCAGGGTGCGGCACCGGGTGGGGGACCGGATGCTCGAGGACCGGACGTCCGCTGACCTCGTCCACGGGCTCTCCCAGCCGGGGCCAGCCGTCGTCGTCCCACCGCATCGGCTGCAGGTGGACCACCCGGCCGAACGGGCCGCGGTCCTGGAAGTGGAGGAACCAGTCCTCCCCGGCCGGCGTGGTGACCCAGGCGCCCTGGTGCGGGCCGTTGACGTCGGTGTCGTGCTGCTCCAGGACGACGCGGTGCTCATAGGGCCCGGC
Organism: Nesterenkonia sp. PF2B19; assembly: GCF_001758425.2. GTDB lineage: Bacteria > Actinomycetota > Actinomycetes > Actinomycetales > Micrococcaceae > Nesterenkonia > Nesterenkonia aethiopica. The sequence continues at coordinate 4,682 of NZ_MDSS02000014.1, forward strand.
GATGTCCCGGGAGCGGAACACATACTGCCACCCGGTGGCGACCCCTCCGGCCGGAGCGAAGATCCAGTGCCAGCCGTCGCGGCGGTAGATCTTCGGGCCCTCCAGGGTGGTGCAGCCGGGGATGGCGTCGCCGTCGATGATGACCCGGGATTCGCTCAGCGGCCGACGCAGCTGCGGGTCCACCTCCACCAGGCTGATGCGGTTCTTCACCCCGGCGCGGCTGCGCGCCCAGCCGAAGACCACATAAGCCCTCCCGTCTTCGGCCCACACGGGGCACGGGTCGATGAGTCCGCGGCCCGGCAGCAGCAGATGCGGCGTGCTCCACGGGCCGCGCGGGTCCTCCGCGGAGGTGACGAAGAGACCATGGTCGGGGTCGGGGTGGACGATGTGGAAGACGCCGTCGTGATGCCGCAGGCTCGGCGCCCAGACTCCTCCGCCGCGCCGCGGCACGGCGAAATGCTCCGACGGCGGCACCGCGGGCAGCGCATTGGTGACGTGCTCCCACCTCACGAGGTCCCGGGAGTGCAGCACCGGCAGGCCCGGCGCCCGGTTGAAGCTGGAGGCGATCATCCAATAGTCCTCGCCCACCCGGACGGCGTCCGGATCCGGCCAGTCGGCGTTGAGGATCGGATTGCGATAGGTCTCATGAGTCGCGGCGGGCGTCGGGGGCTGGGCTGTCTCGACGAGCTGGGCTGTCAGGCGGGGGTGGTCCATGGAGTCCTTCTCCTCCTGCCGGGCCGGACGGAACAGGTCGGCCGGACCGCGCAGGATCGTACGGGCGGGACGGTGGGCCGCCCCTCTCGCACCAGAGGGGCGGCCCAGGGGAGAGGCGCACCGCTCAGGCGCCTCGCCCCGGTTCGGGGGTCACTGGAGGTCGGGGGTCACTGCAGGGCCGTCTGCATCTCGGCCATCATCTCCGCGGCGGCCTGCTCCGGGGTGAGACGCTCGAAGTACACCTCGGACTCATAGCGGAAGAGGGTCTCACGCATCGTGGAGAAGCCGATGGCCGGCACCGGCTCCGGCTCGCCGAGCTCCGGTTCGATCTCCTGGACGAACTCCGCAGAGTGTGCGTCGGCGGCGTCGAGCTCGGGCAGCACGGCAGCGCGGACGTCTTCGTCTGCGGGCAGACCGCGGTCGGTCAGCGAGATCAGGCCGGCCTCCTCGGAGCTGATGACGTGCTCGATGAACGCCCGGACCTCCTCGGGGTGCTCGGTGTCGGCCGAGGCGGAGAGCAGCATGGCGGACTTGAACCACATGCCGCTGTCCTCGGCCTGTCCGGTCTGCGAGGGGAAGCGCAGCAGCTGCATCTCGGCGCCGCTCGCATTGGCCAGCGTGGGCAGCTCGTTGGTCCACCAGCCGCTCAGGGCGACCTGTCCCAGCCCGGCCAGGGACTGTTCCGGGCCCAGCTCCATGTCCTCGGCCAGCGCGTCGGCCGGCGGCATGCCGCCGTCGTCCATGAGGTCCAGGACGTACTGGAAGTAGTCGGCGGCGTGCTGCTCGTCGAAGCCGAGCTCGCCGTCCTCGGTGGTCAGGTGGGCGTCGTGCTGGCGCAGCCACACCTGGAAGGCGCCGGGCTGGTTCAGCGAGACCGCGCCCCAGGCGTCGTCGAGGTGGTCGCTGAGCTCCACCGTGAGGTGGTGGTAGTCGTCCCAGGTCCAGGTGGTGTCGTCCGGCATGTCCACACCGGCCGCCTCGAAGAGGTCCGGGTTGGCCACCAGGGCGAAGGAGTTGATGCCGATCGTCACGCCGTAGAGACCGTCACCGGTGCGCCCGTTGTCCACGATGTCCGGGTCCAGGCCGTCGACGTCCACGGCGGAGAGCTCCAGCAGGGCGCCGCGGTCGGCATACTCCCGCAGGTACTTGTCGTCCATCTGGACGACGTCGGGCATGTCCCCGGCGGCGGTCCGGGTGGCCATCTGATCCCAGTAGCCGGAGTCCCCGTAGGCCGTCTCCACGGTGATCCCCGGGTGCGTGGCCTCGAAGGATTCGATGATCTCCTCGGTGAGCTGGAGTCGGTAGTCGGATCCCCAGAAAGCGAACTCCAGGGTCACGTCCCCGGAGTCCGCCTGCGCGTTCCCGCCGTCGCTGCAGGCGGTGAGCCCGACGACGGCCGCCAGGGCGAGGCCCGTGGGACGAAGCCGCGGGGGTGACGGGGTCCGCGGGGAGCACGTGCTCCAGGGCGAGAGCTGGGGGTGAACGTCATGGTCTCCATCCGCGTCATCATGCTGAGAAACCGGTTTCTCATGGCTGTTGGATCCCGACGTTAGTGAGGGGGACGGGTGGAGTCAAGGGTCAGGGGAGGCTGTGACGGTGCCGGTGCGGCATCGTGGGATGCCGCGCGTGCGGCCGGGCGAGACGCGCCTACGATGGGGGGATGCCAGAGTCCAAGGCCACCATCGTCGCGATCGCGCATCAGCTCGGCCTGTCCAAGACCACAGTGTCGGATGCGTTGAACGGCACCGGACGGGTCTCGCCGGCCACGGTGGCTCGGGTACGGGACGCCGCTGAGGAGGCCGGATACGTGGTCAACCGGGCCGCGCGTGCGCTGCGGCAGAAGCGAGCGGGGGCCGTGGGCATCCACCTGCCCGCCGGCTCGCGAGAGCTCGACTTCTACATGCAGTTCACCTTCGGCGTCAGCGACGTCGTCGGCGAGGCTGACCTCGATCTCAGTCTGCTGCACCGTGGCCGCGGCGAGGAGCGTGGCTTCCACCTCGACGGAGCGCTCGTGCTCGACCCGACGCCCGAGGATCCGGTGCTCGCCGCTCTGCTGAGGGCCCGGGTCCCGGTGGTCACGGTCGGCCGTCACCGCGGAGCCGGCGCGGAGCAGGTGGCCGGCATGATCCGGGCGCGTCATGAGGAGCTGCAGCGCGAGGCGCTGGCCACGCTGCCTCCGCGCGGCCGACGCCGCCCGGTGTTCCTCGGGATCGACGAGGGGCTCCCCGCCTCCTGGGCGCTCGAGGCCCGCGCGGCCTATGAGGCCTGGTGTCAGGAGCATGACGTCGAGCCGTGGGTGGTGGAGGTCTCTCCGGAGCTGCGCATCCCGGAGCTGTCCGACCTGGTCGGCTCCGTGGTGAGCGACGGCGCTGATGCGATCGTCTGCTGCGCCCAGGGGTACGCGGCCCAGTCTCAGAGCATCCTGCAGGGCCTCGGGCTCGAGCCGGCCGGGACGTGGATCTGATCTCCTTCGCCGGTGACGAGCTCCACGAAGTGCGTGAACCACGGATCACCGCTGTCGCGCTGGAGCCGCGGGCCTACGGGACCGCTTCCGCGGACCTGCTGCTGGAGGTCATGGCGCGGCCGCAGGAGAGCGCGCGGATCCGGGATTTCGACGGCGCCCATGTCGCGCCGGCCGAAAGGCCTCCGGGAGAGTGAAGTTGCTATGGTCCTCCCATGGGTATGACACAGACGAGGGGTCCCCACGGATCTGACGTTGGGCGCTCCTCGAGCGGCCTGGCGGCGGTGCTGGTGGCCGCGGTCCCTCTGATTCTGACCGGCTGCGTCACGTTGTCGGAGCCGGGAGAGCACGACCCTGATGCCGATCCCGACGCGATCGCACCGGCCGAGCAGGACCCTGCTGACGACGGTCGCGCTCCGGGCGACGACGGCCTGACGGTGGAGGCCCTGCTGGACGTCGAGACGTTGGAGACGCTGGTCCCCTCGGGCCGGGACGTCCCGGACGGCTACACCCTGGAGGAGCCGAACGCCTCCGAGGACGACCCCGACTGGACCTGGGAGGACTGGCGCAGTCAGATCGCCGGGGAGGACGTCCTCGATGACTGGGAGGCCTCCATTCCGGACGACGCCGACCCCGTGCAGGAGGCGCTGTGCACCGCCTCCATGGCCGAGCACCGCCAGGCGATCCTCGACACGATCGACGCCCTCGAAGCCTCCGACGCCGCGGATGCCACCGGGAACTCCTGGGTCTGGGAGACCTACCGGGGCGAGGACGGGGAGGTCATCGAGGTCACGCTGGAGGGGTATCCGGCCGTCGTCGGCGGTGACCTCGACGAGGCCTGGCATCAGCGCTCCGTGGACTGCTGGCCCGTGATCAACCACGCCCAGGAGGATCCTTACGCTCGACACCTGGAGCTGGACGGGCTCCTCGGCGTCGCGATGGGGTCCACGGACGAAGGCACCGAGATCAATGTGACCGCGGACCACGGCCAGCTGTGGGTGAACTACACGGCGCTCTCAGAGCGGCCCGGCGACGTCGATGCTCTCCTGACGACCGTGCAGGAGATCCACTCACACATCCTGGATCGCCTCGGCGCGCACGCCGACTGAGGCGTCATCGCCGCAGCACGGCCGGCCGTGCCAGCCCGGCGACCTCCACCGTCGGCCAGCGCTCGTCCACGCTGAGCACATCGATCCAGAGCCCGCTGTCGTGTCCCGCGGCCCCGCCGCCGGCGGCGCGCAGCACCACGGTGTCCTCCACCTTCGCGCCCAGGCCGAGCTCCGCGCTCCAACCGGTGGGGTTCCACGCGAACGGCTGGTTCTCCCGGATCAGGTCCGGCACTCCGGGCGCCACGCGAGGATCCCGGCCCTGGTACCCGGCGGCCCCGCCCTGATGATGCTTCGTCCACTCGTCGGCGGGGAACCCATGCCGCACATAGGACTCCTGCAGCGTCTCCAGCACCGACTCCAGACGGGCTCCGGGGCGCAGCGCGGCGAACACGTCGGCCTCCACGCCGAGGATCCGTGCATCCAGGTCGTCCTCCCCGGTGACGGCGCCCCCGAAGCCCACCCAGCGGGTCACGTCGGCGATCAGCCCCTGACGGCGCGCGCACACCACCGCCATGGCGCGGCGGCCCAGCGGCGCATCGGTGGGCAGCGGGTGGCGGTGGGCCGCTCGGGACTCACCGTTGACCAGCAGCACCACCGGGTCGGCGCCGGCGGCGATGATCCGCGGCGCCAGGGCGGCGGCCAGCTGCCGCTCGGTGGTCTCCGGGGTGACCTCGGAGAGCACGTCGGTCAGTGCCTTCGCGGAGGACCGGCACAGCGCCCGGTAGCGCTCCACCTCGACGTCCAGCAGCGAGGCTCTCACCGCTCGGAGCTGCTGGGCCGCCCCCGCCTCCCGGACCAGCGTCCAGCCGGCGGCCTGCGGCAGTCGCCGACGACGTCGTCCACATCGGCGTGCCACGGCAGCTCGTGCAGGCTCACGGTGCCGGCGTCGAGCAGCGCGGCCAGCGGCGCCAGCTCCTCGTCACGGATGCGGGCGAGCTCATTGGTGAACACCCCCACCGAGACGCCGTCGCGGTGCACCACGGCCCGCAGGATCGGGGCGCCGGCGAGGCTGATGTGCACCCGCGCCCCGGCCAGCAGCCAGGAGATCGCTCCTTCGGTGTCCAGCACGACGGCGTCGGCGCCCACCTCCTCCAGCACTCCGGTCAGCCGTGTGTGCTTGGCGTGGAACTCCTGCTCGGGGGTCATACTCCTCCTCGTGGTGGGGTGATCGGCGTTGCCTCCGCGGTGTGGGCCCTGATGAGCGACGATCAGCGCTCACACGGGCCCGCTGCGCGGACTCATCGTGAGACGCGGGTCGCGGTCAGCTCTGCCGACAGTCTGCTCCCCAGTGCGGCGGCTTCCGCACGGTCCAGCAGACCGTCGACGACGACGGCCCGCACTCGGCGTGCCACCGGCTCGCCCGGGCGAGCCATCACGGGGGCGTCCCAGGCCAGCGACCTGCCGATTCCGGGATAGCCGGAGTATCGCACGAACCAGGGGTCCTCGTCGGCGGAGGCCAGCACCAGTGTGGCCTCCCCGGCCCCCAGATGGGGGGCGATCTGCGCGGTGTCGAAGCGCCCGCTGATCGCCAGCCAGTCGCTGACGCTGCCGTGGACATCCTCCTCCCCGGAGGCCTGCGCGGTGAAGATCTCGGCCTCCCGCAGGGCGGGAAGCCGCCAGAAGAAGCCGCCGTAGCCGCCGCCTGCGCGCCCGTTGGAACCGGGGCTGCCCAGCGAGACCTCCCGGTCCACGGCCGGTGCGAGAGCGAAGCGGAAGTCCAACATCCATGACCGTTCGTCGCGGCCGGTCACCGTGACCTCGCGGTCCTCCTGCAGCAGTGTGGCACCGGTGCGGTCGATCCATGCCAGCTGCTGGGCCAGCCGCTGGCTGTGCGCGTCGTCGTCGAGCTGCTGCGCACGGATGACGATCCGGCCGTGGTCGTCGCGCCAGATGTACCGGCCGTCCTCCCGGGTGTAGGTGCGCCCGCCCCAGAAATTGGTGCCGTCCACATCCTGCAGTGCGACGCCGACGCCAGGTGCCAGGTGTGGTCCAGCGGCTGCTGATCGGAGACCAGCACTCCGCCGCGCGTGCGCACCCGGTCCAGGAAGGGCCGTGGGGAGTCGGTGGGGGAGATGTCGTCGCCGGTGCGCAGCTCTGCCACGGTCTGCGCCTCACCCGCGTCGGCGCCGGGAAGCGCCAGGGAACCGCTCGTGGCGGCGGGGGCCGCCCAGGGTGCCCCCAGCGAGGAGAACGTGGAGGGGGCCTTCACCGCGCGGGCGGCATAGTCCTCGATATGCGGGATCACCGGGTGCCGCTCGGGGCCGGAATCCACCTGCTCCACATGCTCCTCGCCGATCTGTGCCGGATCCTCCGCGGTGCGGACCGCCTCCAGCACGCGCATGAACGCCCCGGACTCGCGCAGCGGGGAGAGCAGCCTCTCGGCCTCCCCGGTGCGCACGTCGATCAGGTTCTCCAGCAGGTTGCTGCGCTCGAACTCCAGCGTCCGCGGCTTGCCGGCCTCCCCGGCGTTGAACGGCGCCTCCCGGTTGGGTGTGATCTCCAGCCGGTCTTCGGTGTAGTAAAGCACCGCGTGGCCTTCTGTGCCGTAGATCGTCACCCACGGCGGCCGGTGGTCCTCCGGCGCGCAGAGCGTCAGCGCCGCGGTCACGGGGATTCCCTCGGTGGTGCGCAGCGAGACGGTGGACGTGTCGTCGGCCTCGATCTGGTGGGCGTGCAGCAGCTCGGTGCCCAACTGGGCGACGTCGTCGGCGTCCCGGGCGCCGGCGATGTGCAGGGCGGTGCGCACTGCGTGGGCCAACGGGTTGGTGATCACTCCGTCGACCACCTGGACGCCGTCGAGTACCCGTCGGCCCGCCCAGGGAGCGCGGGCGTAGTAGGCCTCCCGGCGCAGCCACAGCCCGGTGGCTCCGACCGCGCGCAGCTGTCCGATGGCACCCGGGGCGTGGGGGGCGGCCAGCAGCTCCTCCAGCGCGGGCAGGGCATGGGACCCCAGCGACTGGAAGCCCACCTGGATGCGCCGGCCGAGCCGATCGGCGGCGTCCAGCAGCTCCTCATACTGGGCGAAGGTCGCCGTCGGCGGCTTCTCCAGCAGCACGTCGGCGCCCATCTCGAGCGCCTCCAGTGCGAGGTCCCGGTGCGTGTTGATCGGCGTGGAGACGATGACGACGTCGGGGCGGTGCCCGGCCTCGCGCGCCTCGGTGAGCGTGCGGTGCACCGGGATGTCCCCGCGGACCTCTGGGCCGGGGTCGCTGTAGCTGGCGCCGGCGATCAGCCGAGCCTTGCCCGATGCGGCCAGGCGCTGCAGGTTCAGCAGATGCTGGCGGCCGAAGCCGTCCAGGCCGACCAGCAGCACCGACGTCGGGGCGGATCCTTCAGCGGTCATGGCTCTCCTCGGAGTGACTGGCGCATCGAGTGGCCACGAATCCCGGCATCTGCTTCCCCGACACGGCGTGTCAGCCGGGAGATCCCGTGGTTCGTGGCCACTCGATGGGTGGGGATGGTCAGACGGCGGCGGACGGGGTGTGGGCGGACGCGGCCGTCAGGAACGGCTCCACCAGGTCGGCGTAGCGCGTCTTCATCGTCTCCAGCGTCACGGCGGCGTCCTGGGCGTTGATCTCCTCGTTGAAGATCTCCACCTCGACCGGTCCCGTGTAGCCGGCCTCGGCCACCCACCGGGAGATCGTGGGGAAGTCCACATGGCCGTCGCCCATCATCCCGCGGGACTTCAGGGCGTCGGCGGCGATCGGCAGGTTGAAGTCGCACACCTGGTAGCTGGCGAGACGACCCTCGCGGCCGGCGCGGGCGATCTGCTCCTGCAGCTGGGGGTCCCACCACACATGGAAGGTGTCGACGACGACGCCGACCGTCTCCGCCGGATGCGGGGCCGCCAGGTCCAGGGCCTCTCCCAGCGTGGAGAGCACCGCACGGTCCGCCGCATACATCGGGTGCAGCGGCTCCAGCACCAGCCGCACGCCGTGCTCGGCGGCGTAGGGCAGCAGCTCGGCGATGCCGTCGGCCACGCGGGCGCGGGCGTCCACGATCGACTTGTCCGCCCGGTCGCCCTCCCCGCCCAGCAGGTGCGCGGCGGAGGGGAGCCCGCCGACCACCATGATCAGCTCACCGGTGCCGATGGCGGCCGCCTCACGGATCGCCGCCCGGTTGGACTCCAGCGCGGCGGCCCGCCCTGCGGCGTCGGCCGGGGTGAGGAATCCGCCGCGGCACAGCGTGGTGGCGCTCAGTCCGGCGCCGGAGATGATCTGCGCGGCCTTCTCCGCCCCGCCTGCCTGCTCCAGCAGGTGACGCCAGGGGCCGATGTGGGAGAGCCCGGCGGCGGCGACGGCGTCGACGGCCTCCTGCAGGGACAGCTGTGGGGTGGTGCCCGTGTTCAGCGACAGCTCGAAGCTCATGCGAGGCCTCCGGTCTTCAGCAGGCTGGCCATGCGTTCGGCGGCCAGCTGCGGGTCGGGGAGCAGCCCGGCCTGGTCGGCCAGGACGAAGGTGTGCGCCAGGTGCGGCAGCGAGCGTCCCGCGTGCAGTCCGCCGACCAGCTGGAAGCCGGACTGGTGTCCGTTGAGCCAGGACAGGAAGGCGATGCCCGTCTTGTAGTAGAACGTCGGGGCGCTGAAGATGTGCTTCCCCAGCTCCCGGGTGGAGTCGAGGATGGCGCGCCCGCGGGCCGCATCGCCGGCGTCGTAGGCCTGCAGAGCCGTGGACGCCGCCGGGTAGATGGCGGCGAAGATGCCCAGCAGCGCATCCGAGTACGCCGTGTCGTCGCCGTCGATGAGCTCCGGGTAGTTGAAGTCGTCGCCGGTGTAGAGCCGCACGCCCTCCGGCAGAGCGGCGCGCAGGCGCTTCTCGTGCTCGGCGTCCAGCAGGGAGACCTTCACGCCGTCGACCTTCTCCGGGTTCTGCCGGATCAGGGTCAGGAAGGTCTCGGTGGCCTCGGCGACGTCGTCGGATCCCCAGTAGCCGGCCAGCGCCGGGTCGAACATGGGGCCGAGCCAGTGCAGCACCACCGGCTCCTGGGCGGTGGTCAGCAGGCGGGTGTAGACGTCCAGGTAGTCCTGGGCCCCGGAGGCGACCTTGGCCAGGGCGCGGGAGGCCATGAGGATCACCTTCGCCCCAGAGGTCTCCACGACCTCCAGCTGCTCCAGGTAGGCGGCGAGCACGGTCTGGATCCCGGCCTCGCCCGGCTCCACGGAGGCCGGGTCCACCTGGTCGGTGCCGGCGCCGCAGGCGACGAGGTCGCGCACGGTGCGGCCGGCCAGTGCCGGGTAGGTGCCGGCCTCGACGACCGCCGCGGCCTCCGCCGCCGAACGACGGATGAGCTCCTTCGTGGCCTCATAGTCCAGGCCCATGCCGCGCTGGGCGGTGTCCATGCGTCGGCGACGCCGAGCCCGTAGGACCACAGCTCGTGCCGGTAGGCCAGCGTGGCCTCCCAGTCCAGCTGGGCCGGCGCGCCGGGGACGTTGTCCGCGGACATCACCGGCACCACATGGGCGGCGGCGTAGACCTTCCGGGAGGTCAGGGGCTTCTCCGGGCGGGTGAACGGCCCCAGGGAGGGGTCGGCCTGGCCGGTCATGGTGTACTCCACGGTGCCGCCGTCGAGCGACGGCAGCGTCAGCGTGGGCAGGGGCGTGGTCTGCTGTGCGGGGGCGCTGGCAGTGCTGGTGGTGCTGGTGGTGCTCACAGGGTGATCTCCGGGATGTCGAGGGTGCGGCGCTCGGCGTGGGACTTCAGGCCGAGCTCGGCGAGCTGGACGCCGCGGGCGGCGGAGAGCAGGCCGAACCGGTGGTCACGGCCGGCGACGACGTCGGCGAGGAACTCCTCCCACTGCAGCTTGAAGCCGTTGTCCAGCTCGGCGTTGGCGGGGACCTCCATCCACTGGTCGCGGAAGGACTCGGTGACCGGGAGGTCCGGGTTCCACACCGGCTTCGGCGTGTGGGCGCGCTGCTGGGCCACACACTTGTTCAGGCCGGCGACGGCGGAGCCGTGGGTGCCGTCGATCTGGAACTCCACGAGTTCGTCGCGGTAGACGCGCACCGCCCAGGAGGAGTTGATCTGGCCGACCACCTGGTCGCCCTGCGGGGTCTCCAGGTCGAAGATGCCGTAGGCGGCGTCGTCGGCGTCGGCGTCGTAGGGCTCGCAGTTCTCGTCCCAGCGCGTGGGGATGTGGGTGGCGGTCCTGGACGTGACGGACTTGACCGTGCCGATGATGCCTTCGAGCACGTAGTTCCAGTGGCAGTACATGTCGGTGGTCATGGAGCCGCCGTCGGCCAGACGGTAGTTCCAGGAGGGGCGCTGGGCGGGCTGGACCTCGCCCTCGAAGACCCAGTACCCGAACTCGCCGCGCAGGGAGAGGATGCGGCCGAAGAAGCCCTCGTCCACCAGGCGGCGCAGCTTCACCAGGCCGGGCAGGTAGAGCTTGTCGTGGACGACGCCGGCGGTGATGCCGGCGGTCTTGGCCTGGCGCGCCAGGTCCACGGCCTCCTCGAGGGTCTCGGCGGTGGGCTTCTCGGTGAAGATGTGCTTGCCGGCGGCGATCGCCTTGGACAGCGTGGCGGGGCGCAGGGAGGTCATGGAGGCGTCGAAGACGATGTCCACTGACGGGTCGTTGATGGCCCCGTCGAGGTCGGTGGTCCAGTGCTCGACGTCGTGCCTGGCGGCGAGCTCCTTGATCTTGGACTCGTTGCGACCGACGAGGATCGGCTCGACGGTGACCTTGGAGCCGTCGGCGAGCGTGATGCCGCCCTGGTCGCGGATGGGGAGGATGGAGCGCAGCAGGTGCTGGCGGTAGCCCATCCGGCCGGTGATGCCGTTCATGGCGATGCGGAGGACGCGGGGCTCAGTCATGGAATCGGGGCTCCTTGCAGGGGGTCTGGCGGGGCGATGATGTTGGAATGCGCTTTCCACGGTAGTATCGCTCCAAAGAGTGTGTCAACTGTCACAGGCAGGAGCTTCAGATGGCTGTCCGTCTGGCCGACGTGGCCAAGGCCGCCGGGGTGTCCCAGTCCACGGCCTCCCGAGTGCTCAACGGATCCACCCGTCGGCCCAAGCCCGAGATCGCCGACCGCGTGCGCGCGGCCGCCGAGGAGCTGGGCTATTTCCCCAATGCGCAGGCGCAAGCGCTTGCCCGATCCTCGGCCGGCCTGATGGGCCTGATCGTCCATGACATCGCCGATCCGTACTTCTCTTCGATCGCCCGCGGGGCGCAGCGCGGCCTGGCCGGGACCGGCGTCCAGCTCATGCTGGCCTCCACGGAACGCGAGGCCGCGGCGGAGGTAGAGGCGGTGCGCGCCTTCATGTCATACCGGACCGATGCGATACTCCTGGCCGGCTCCCGCGGCATGGAGGACGACGCCCTGCTGCAGAAGGTGCTGGAGACCTATCAGGACAACGGCGGGAAGGTCTCCATGATCGGTCAGCCCTTCCCGACCGCCGGCGGTGTGCAGATCGACAACGAGGCCGGGGCTGCCGCGCTGGCCTCCGAGCTGCTCAAGCTTGGGCACCGGCGCTTCGCCGTGCTCAGCGGAGAGCAGGAGCTGTCCACCTCGGCGCAGCGCTCCGACGGGTTCATCGCCAAGCTCAAGGCGGCCGGCGTCGTTCCGGAGGTGGTCAAGGAGGGCACCTTCACCCGCGACGGCGGCTACTTCATGATGGGCGAGCTCATCAGCTCCGGTGCGGTCTCCGCGGCGGAGGGGTCTGAGGGGGGCGGGCCGCTGTGCGTGTTCTGCGTCAACGACGTCATGGCGCTGGGTGCCCTGGCGGCGATCCGCGAGGCGGGACTGCGCGTTCCCGAGGATGTCGCGCTCGCCGGCTTCGACGACATTCCGACGCTGGCCGACCAGTTCCCCTCGATCACCACCGTCCGGCTGCCCCTGGAAGAGATCGGCCGGATGACGGCGTCGATGACGCTGGCACCCGGGGATGCCGAACGCCGCATGGTGGTGGAGGGCGCCCCCGTGCTCCGGGAGAGCACCCGGCTGCCCTGAGGCCCCACCGACCCGCCGATACGCCGTCTCCGCCCCGTGGTGGTTGCCTTCGGGGATCATCATTGACCTGTGAGGTGAGTCACCTTAGATTGTCAGGACAAGGTGAACGATCACTCTCCAGGGGGACATCATGGACCATCGCCGTTCCACGCCCGTGCCGCGCCGCCGCCGTCGCGCCACGGTTCTGACCGCCGGCCTCGCCGCCGCCACGCTGGTGCTCGCCGGCTGCGGAGGACAAGAGGGCGACGACGGCGACGTCACCCTCCGCTTCGTCTGGTGGGGCTCGGACGCCCGTCACCAGAACACCCAGGAGATCATCGATGCCTTCGAAGCGGAGCACCCGCACATCAGCATCAATGGAGACTTCGGCGACTGGGACGGCTACTGGGACCAGCTCGCCACGCAGACCGCCGCCGCCGACGCCCCGGACATCATCCAGATGGACGAGCTGTACCTGCGCGAGTACGCGGACCGCGGCTCGCTGCTGGACCTGGACGAGGTGGACACCTCGCAGATGGACGAGACCGTGGTGGACAACGGCCGCACCGAGGGCGGCCTGTACGGAGTGACCATCGGCATCAACGCCTTCACCGTCCTGGCCAATCCGGACCTCTTCGAGGAGGCCGGGGTGGACATGCCGGACGACACCACCTGGACTTGGGGCGACTACCGGGACATCGCCGTCGAGCTCAGCGAGGGCCTCGACGGCGCCTGGGGTGCTGGCGGCTTCGACGAGACCGGCGGATTCCAGACCTGGGTCCGCCAGCAGGGCGGACATCTCAGCGATGAGGACGGGCAGCTCGGCTTCACCGCGGAGGATGCCGAGAGCTACTTCGAGTACCTCGTCGAGCTGCTGGAGGCCGGAGCCACGCCGTCGGCCTCCGCGCTCGCGGAGGACCAGGGAGTGGGGCCGGATCAGTCGCTGACCACCGCCGGCCAGGTGGCGATGCGCGCCTGGTGGTCCAACCAGTCGGTGGCGCTCTCCGAATCGGCGGGCACCCAGCTGGAGCTGCTGCGGTTCCCCAGCCACACCGGCAGTGCCGAGGATGCCATGCCCTGGTACAAGTCCTCGATGTTCCTCTCCGGCAGCGCGACCACCGATCACCCGGAGGAGGTCCAGCAGTTCATCGACTTCTTCGTCAACTCGGAGGAGGCCGCGCTGATCGACATGGCCGAGCGTGGCATCCCGCCGAACAACGAGATCCGCCAGGTGGTCACCGAGGAGCTGGACGGCGCCCAGCTGGTCATGGCCGAATACATCGACGAGATCGAGGGCGAGCTCGGTCCTTCCGAGCCTGTGCCGGCCATGGGCGGGTCCGCGTTCCAGCAGATCCTCTACCGGTACCAGGACGAGGTGCTCTTCGACCGCATGTCTCCGGCCGACGCCGCCGAGGCGATGGTCTCCGAGATGGAGTCCGAGATCCGGTAGCGGGCTGCGCGCCTCTGTCGCCCTGCCCCGCGCGCCCCGTCGCACCTGTCCCGCGCGCCCCGTCGCACCTGTCCCGCTCCGCCGCGCCCTCCCCGTCCAGATCTCTGATCCCCACGCAGATGCGAGGGGCTCGAGAATCTGGTCGGGGCGCGCGGGCGCCATTCCCGCGCTGTATCGCCGCATGCCGCATCGGCACCGGAAAACGCTCTCCTCAGCATTGAGCAGTGACTCATCTCACACATAGGGTCAGGGGGTCCTATCGCCCACTCCCTGAGGAGATCCATGGATTCCCCACGCCGCCGCATCCGCCGCGCACCGCTGGCGCTGCTCACCGCCTCGGCGCTGCTGGCCACCACGATCACCGGCGCCACTGCTGCCACGGAGAGTGCCACCGGCCCCGAAGACGCCGACCGCTGGCACACCGCCCACACCGGAGTGGGCTCCGGCGGCGAGGTCATCACCCACGACGACGGCACACTCACCTTCGACGCCGTCGGCAACAGCGGCAAGATAGCCGACTCCGAGGACGGTTTCTGGTACCACTACACCGAGGTCGACCCGGAGACGGAGAACTTCACCCTGGAGGCGACCTTCGAGGTCGAGGACGCCTCCGGCAAGGACAATCAGTCCGGGTTCGGGCTGATCGCCGTCGACGACTTCATTCCGAACTCCGGCGCCGCCCGGTACTTCAACTCCGCCGGGACGCAGGTCGCGAAGTACCACACCAGCCTCGACGGCGAGACCGGCACCCGCTACGGCACCCCCGGCGGGAAGGTCGTCCACGGCTATACGGAGGCCCCCACGCAGAACTCCTCGGACCGGGACATGACCGATTCCCGGGCCTTCGACTGGCACCACAAGGACGGCCTCGTGGAGGGGGGCAACACCAACCCGCCCCGGTTCGAGGCCGGGGACGTCTACGAGCTGAGCCTGCGGAAGTCCAACACCGGGTTCCACGCGATCTGGCACCGCGACGGCGAAGAGCTCGAGTCCATCAGCTACGACCCGAACATGCTCCTGGTCCAGGACGAGGAGCGCTACTACGTCGGGCTGTTCACCGCACGCAACATCCGCACCGCCGTCACCGACTGGAGCTTCACCACCATCCACCCGGACGACGACGAGGATCCGCTGGAGCGTCCCACCGAGCAGGTGACGCCGACCCTGTCCGCAGACATCACCAGCACCACCCCGCACGCCGAGATCGAAGTGCCGCTGCTCGCCGACGCCTACGGCGAAGCCGTCATCCTCGACGAGGACGGCGAGGAGGCCACCGAGACGGTGGACCTCGAGCCCGGCCAACGCGAGCTGGTGGAGCTCGCCGGACTGGAGCCCGGGGACAACTCCTTCACCGCCCGGCTGACCCCACACGAGGAGCAGCCGCACTACGAGAACTGGGAGGAGCTGGCCTCCACCGATCCGGTGGAGCTGGAGCTGAGCTTCCATGTGGCCCGCTACGGCGACCCGGGAGAGTCCCTCCACGTGGCCCCGAACGGCGACGCCGACGGTGACGGCACCCAGGCGGACCCGCTGGACCTGCCCACCGCGGTCGCCTATGCCCAGCCGGGTCAGCAGATCGTGCTGGCCGAGGGCACGTATCGGCCGCAGGAGGCGATCGTCGTCGAGCGGGGCCGCGACGGCACCTCCGAGCAGCCCATCACGCTGATGTCCTCCCCCGAGGGCCGCGCCACGCTGGACCTCTCGGAGTCCTCCACCGGCGGCCTGGTGCTGCGGGGCGACCACTGGCACCTCCATGACCTGGAGATCACCCGCTCGCGCGGCTATCAGAAGCCGCTGCTCATCCAGGGCCACCACAACGTGATCGAACGGATCGAGACCCACCACAACGGGGACACCGGACTGCAGATCTCCGGCAACGGCAACGAGCCGTTCGAGATGTGGCCCTCCCACAACCTGGTGGTCTCCTCGGAGTCGCACAGCAACGCGGACCCCAACGTCAACGACGCCGACGGCTTCGCCGCCAAGCTCACCGTGGGGGAGGGCAACGTCTTCCGCCACACGATCTCGCATCACAATATCGACGACGGCTATGACCTCTATGCGAAGTCGACCACCGGGTCGATCGGCACCGTGACCATCGAGGACTCAGTGGCCTACAGCAACGGCTGGCTCGAGGAGCAGGGTCTGGACGTCCTGCGCCAGGGCAACGGCTTCAAGCTCGGCGGCGAGTCCATGCCGGGGGACCACCTGCTGCGCAACTCGGTGGCCTACAACAACCTCTCCCACGGGGTGACCTCGAACTCCGGCCCGGATGTGCGCCTGCAGGACGTCACCACCGTGGGCAACGGGTTGGTCTCCGAGGAGATGGGTGGGTCCGGCATCCAGCTGCACACCAACGCGCCGGAGACGGCCTATGAGATCACCGGTGCGCTGTCCTGGCGGGGCAGCCGCGAGGACTCGCTGCAGCTGGGCCAGGAGGACACCTCGCTGCTGCAGGACCCGAGCAACTACTTCGACGGGCAGCGGGCCGGTGAAGACGACTCCCGCCCGGCGGAGGTGACCGAGGACTGGTTCGAGTCCGTGGACGTCGACGGCGTCCGCCCCGAGATCGGTGAGGACGGTTCGGTGCAGATGCACGGTCTTCTGGAGCTGACCGACGTCGCCCCCGAGGGCACCGGCGCGCGCATCGGCGCCATCGAAGAGCCCACGGTCATCGAGCTGATGCCGGAGGTCGGCAGCGGCTCGGGTGACGGCGGTTCGGGCGACGGCGACCGCACGCCGCCGCGCGGGCCGGGCAACAACAACGGCAAGGGCCATGGCGCCGGGGAGCATCCGGTGCACGGCTGAGCGACGCTGCCGGCGCTGCCCACGCCCCACCCAGATTCTCGATCCCCAGGCAGGTGGTCGGGGCTCAGCGATCTGGGTGGGGCGTGTCGGTGCATCGGACGATGCGCGACGGGCATCGCCGAATATGAATCGATTCATTGACTGTGCTGTGTATCATACATAGCCTGATGAGCAACCTGATCGCACAGGGGCGGGGCGCGAGATTGAATCGTTACACTTCGGGATCGGAGCCCCATCACCGCATACACGAGGGGACACGCATGAAGCACACGAAGCTGGTCACGCTGACCGCGGCGGCCGCCGTCGGGGCCGTGACGCTCACAGCCTGCGGCGGCGGAGACGGCGGAGGCGACGCCGGAGGGGACGAAGAGGTCCACCTCCGCGTGGCCTGGTGGGGATCCGACCACCGGCACGCCAACACCCAGGCGATCATCGACGACTTCACCGAAGAGCACCCGCACATCACCATCGACGGTGAGTTCAACGACTGGACGGGCTACCAGGACACCCTGGCCACCCAGGTCGCCTCGGGCGACGCTCCCGACGTCGTGCAGCTCGATGACGAGTTCATCCGCGAGTACGCCGACCGCGGCGCCCTGCTGGAGCTGACCGACGTCGACACCTCCGGCATCGACCCCACGATCGTGGAGGGCGGCCAGTCCGAAGGTGTCCAGTACGCCATCCCCACCGGCGTCAACGCCCTGGTCATGATGGCCAACCCGGAGCTCTTCGAGGAGGCCGGCGTGGAGATTCCCGATGACACCACCTGGACCTGGGACGACTTCATCGACATCTCCTCGACCATCCAGGAGGAGACCGGCGCCTACGGCACCAACAACCCCATCGCCCAGACGCTCATGGTCTGGCTGCGCCAGCAGGACAAGGGGCTGTTCACCGAGGAGGGCCAGCTCGGGGCGGAGTCCGAGGACATCGAGGAGTACTTCACCTTCCTCGAGGAGCTCATCGACGAAGGCGGCCTGCCGAGCGCCTCGGAGATGGCCGAGGAGGAGTCCGCCGTCATGGAGGACTCCCTGATCGCCACCCACCGCGCCGCGATGGGCATGTCCTGGACCAACCAGCTGCCCGCCCTGACCGAGGCGGCCGGAGTGGACCTGATCCCGCTGCGCTTCCCCAGCCCCACCGGTCAGGCCGAGGACAACGGCCTCTGGTTCAAGAACACCATGCTGCTGGGCGCCACCGCAGGGACCGACCACCCCGAAGAGGCGCAGCTGTTCATCGACCACTTCATCAACTCGGTGGACGCGGGCATGCACAACATGATGGACCGTGGACTGCCGTCCAACGACGAGGTGCGCGAGGCCGTGGTCGAGGAGGTGGACGGGCAGGACCTGGTGGTCGCCGAGCTGGTGGACGCGCTCGGGGACGAGATCACCTCGGCCGAGCCCATGCCGCCCGTCGGATTCACCGGCATCTCCGACGAGCTCTCCCTGCGCAGCCAGGACGTCTTCTTCGGCCGCATGGATGCCGATGAGGCCGCGGAGTCCTTCGTCGACGCCGCGAACCGCATCCTCGAGTGATGGGCATCCGCACCGCACGCCTGACCGGCGCCGCACTCGCCGCCGTCGTGGCCCTCACGGGCTGCGGCGCCGGCGGTGCGGGCGACGGGGACGCCGCAGCGGCGGACGAGGACGTCACGCTCCGCTTCGCCTTCTGGGGCTCGGACACTCGGGTGCAGAACACCGAGGCGATCATCGAGATCTTCGAGGAGGACCACCCGCACATCGAGGTGGTCATCGAATACAACGACTGGGACGGGTTCTGGGACCAGCTGGCCACCCAGGCCGCCGGAGGCCAGGCGCCCGACATCTTCCAGATGGACGCCCCCTATCTGCGTGAATACGGGGAGCGCGGCGCTCTGCTGGACCTCTCGGCGGTGGACCTGAGCGCAATGCCGGAGGAGATCATCGAGTCCGGCACGGTCGACGGCGAGTACTACGGGCTCGCCTCCGGAATGAACGCGGTGGCCGTGGTGGCCAATCCGCGGCTCTTCGAGGAGGCCGGCGTCGAGATGCCCGACGACTCCACCTGGACCTGGGATGACTTCGCGCAGATCGCGGAGCAGATCAGCGCGGAGCTCGACGACGTCTACGGCGCCTCCGGGCCCGCCGAGCCGCAGTCTCTGCAGGCCTGGGTGCGCCAGCAGGGCGTGCAGCTCACCGACGCCGACGGTCAGCTCGGAGTGGAGGTCGAGCACCTCGAGGAGTATCTGCGCTTCACCGACGAGCTGCGCCGTTCCGGGGCCTACCCGCCGGCGGAGATCATGGTGGAGGAGCTCACGGCCCCGCAGGACCAGTCGCTGGAGGCCACCGGCGGCGCGGCGATGGCGTTCAGCTGGACCAATCTGCTCGGTGCCCTGCGCGATGCGGGCGGGGAGGAGCTCGAGCTCCTGCGCCTGCCCAGCCCCAGCGGAGACGTGGCCGACGCCCAGCAGTGGTACAACACCGGCATGGTCTCCGCCTCGGCGACCACCGAACATCCGGAGGAGGTCGTGGAATTCCTGGACTTCTTCGTCAACGACCTGCGGTCGGCGGAGATCAACATGACCGACCGCGGTCTCTCCGCCAACACGGAGATCAGGCCGCAGCTGATGAACAGCATGGACGAGGCCAATACGGCCGCCACGGAGTTCATGGACACCATCGAGGACGAGCTCGGCGAGCCGGTGCCGGTGCCCGCCACCGGCTTCGGGCAGCTGGCCGACATCATCCACCGCTATGAGGCCGAGGTGTTCTTCGAGCGCATGACCCCTGCCGAGGCGGCCGAGGCCATGCACGCCGAGTTCGAGTCCACCATCGGCTGAGGACGGCCGACGCCGGGCCAGCCCGGCATAAGACGCGCCGCCGGGTCCCTGTGATCCGCCCGGCGGCGGAGGCCCCGCGGGGTCTCATGGAGGGGACGGCCTGGTGCGAGGTCGTCCCCTCCAGCACGACCACCCATCCGACACCGTTGAGAGGCACTCCATGACGCCGGCCGCTTCCCCCGCCCAGACTCGCGCTGAGACCCCCGCCCAGACTCCCGCAGAGGTTCCCGCAGGGGCCCAGGTCGCTCGGGCGGAGCTGCTGGAAGGCTTCCGTGCCCCCGACCCCGCCGCCCGCCCCATGATGCGCTGGTGGTGGTTCGGTCCCGACGTCGTCCGGGACGACCTGGTACGGGACCTGGACAGGATGCGCGAGGCCGGCCTGGGCGGCGTCGAGGTCGCCGTGGTCTACCCGCTCAGCGCCCGGACGGACCGCTACCTCTCGGAGACCTTCCTGGCGGATCTTCGGTTCGCCGCCGAGGCCGCACAGCAGCGGGGCCTGCGCTTCGACGTCACCCTGGGCTCCGGCTGGCCCTACGGCGGGCCCCATGTGGACGAGTCCACGGCGGCCCGGAAGATCAGCTGGACCCACGAAGAAGTCCCGATGGCCGCGCATCGGCTGCCGATCCCCGCCGTCTGGCCCGGCGACGAGTTCATCGCCGGCTACATCGGCGACGGCACCACCCACGAGACGCCTCAGGCCTTCACCCCGCTGGCGACCGACGGCGGGGACTTGCTCATCCCGGAGGGCCGGGGGCCGCGGGTGGTCCTCATCGCAGTGTCCCGGCTGACCCGGCAGGCGCTGAAACGTGCCGCCGTCGGGGCCGAGGGCTGGGCGCTGGACCACCTCTCGGCCGAAGCTGCCCGCGCCCATCTCGACGCCGTCGCGGAGCCGCTGGTCGAGGCCGTCGGGGTCGATCGGATCGGCACCGTGTTCTGCGACAGCCTCGAGGTCTACGACGCCGACTGGACGCCGCGGCTGCCGGAGGAGTTCGCCGCCCGACGCGGCTACGACGTCGTGCCTCACCTGTGGAAGCTGCCCCTGCCCGGGCAGGAGGGCGCCGCGTTCCGCGCGGACTACCACCGCACGCTCACCGAGCTGCTGGAGGAGAACTTCATCCGCGTGATCGGCGACTGGGCCCGGCAGAAGGGTGTGCCGTTCCGGATCCAGGGCTATGGGGAGCCTGCCGCCACGGTGAGCTCCTACCGGCACGCGGACCGCTATGAGGGCGAGGGCTGGGGCTGGGACGTGGTCACCGCCTGCCGGTGGGCCAGCTCCGCCGGGCAGATCCACGGCCAGCAGGTGATCTCCTCCGAGGCCTGGACCTGGACGCACTCGCCGTCCTTCCGTTCCACCCCGCTGGACATCCTGGCCGAGGCCCAGGACCACCTGCTGATGGGCATCAACCAGTTCATCGGCCACGGCTGGCCGAACTCTTCGCGGCCCGAGGACGGCAGCCTGGGGCGGGTCTTCTACGCCTCCGGGGCTCTGGATGATCGCAACACCTGGTGGGCCGCCGCTCCGGCCCTGTGGGGCACCGTCCACCGGCTGTCCTGGCTGATGCGGCAGGGGCGCCGCCTCTCCGACGTCGGGATCTACGTGCCCGCCCGGGACGTCTATGCCGGATTCGCCGCCGCCGGCCGCCGCGACCTCTACAAGGAGACCCGGCAGCACATCGGCGACGAGCTGCCGCATGCGCTGCGCACCGCCGGGGCGGACTTCGACCTGTTCGACGACGACGCCGTCGCCCACCTGGATCCGGGGCGGTTCCCCGTGGTGGTGCTTCCGTCCGCCCGCGACATCCCCGAGCCCACGCGGGCCTGGCTGGCCGCCGTGGTGGAGGCCGGCGGGGCGGTGCTGGACCTCGGCGGCACTGCGCGGCTCGGGGTGAGCGTGGACTCGGCCGCTGAGGCGACCCGGTGGGTGTCCGGCCCGGTGCGCCTGGCCGGAGCCGACGGCGCGCCGAATGAGACCGTCGCCGTGACCACCCGGCAGCTGGGGGCGGGCCGATCGGCCCTGCGGGTGCACTTCGTGGCGAACACCGGCTCCGCGCCTGCCGAGGTGACGCTGTCCTTCCGACAGGACCCCGGGCGGGACCCCGCCGGGTCCACGGTGGAGCGTTGGGATGCGGAGACCGGTGAGGTGCTCAGCGTCCATCACCTGGATCCGGGCGGCGAGGGCGGCGACCTGCCGTTGCGTCTGGAGGCCTATGAGGCCGCCGTGCTGATCCAGCACGACGGCGAGCCTCAGGAGGGTGACCAGGTGAACCCGAGCAGCACCTCGGCGGCCGGGGACGAGGCCGCCGTCGAGCTCACCGACTGGCAGGTGCGCTTTCCGGACGAGCCGGAGCCGCGTCCCGTCTCGCTGCCGCATCAGTGGGAGCAGGTGCCCGGGCGGGAGCTGTACTCCGGCGCCGCCGAGTACACGACCACCCTCCGGGTGGACGACGACGCCCGGCAGGTGATCCTCGACTTCGGAGCCGCCGAGCCGCATGAGCTGGCCGATCCCGCCTCCAGCGGACTCATGGAGGCCTCCTTCCGGGCCGAGGTGACTCCGCCGGTGGGCGTGGTGGCGGTGGTTCGGGTGGACGGGCGCGAGGCCGGCGTGGTCTGGCGGACCCCGTACCGGGTGGACCTCACCGGACTGGTCACCCCCGGGGGCACCCATGTGCTCACCGTGGAGGTCGCCAATGTCACCAGCCACCGCCTGGCCGCCGACGACGCCCTGACCCGCATGGTGGAGACCGCCCGGGAGCATCACGGCCGCCGCTTCGGCATGCAGGCCCTGGAGCTGGCGCTCGCCGACGTCGCCTCCGGGCTGCTGGCGGTGCCGCGGCTGCGGGTGGGCCGAAGGAGCCGTCTCCGCCCCGTTCGATCGACACCCCTCGGGTAACGTCTGATCATGCGTATCGCCGCCATCGCCGACGTCCATGGCAACTGCTTCGCCGCGGAGGCCGTCCTTCAGGTCCTCGATGCTGAGCGAGCCGATGTGCTCGTCAACCTCGGAGATCATCTCTCCGGAGGTGTCGCTCCGGCGGAGACGGCGGACCTGCTGATGCGTGTCGGCATCCCCACGATCGATGTCCGGGGAAACCACGAGCGGCAGGTGCTCGAGACGCCGCCCGAGGACATGGGAGAGTCCGACCGACTGGCCCATGATCAGCTGGAGGACCACCACCGACGCTGGCTTGCCGAGATGCCGCTGACGGTGGAGATTCGCCCCGACGTGCTGGCGTTTCATGGCACGCCCACCAGCGACACGGAGTACCTTCTCGACACGATCACTCCCGACGGCGCCAGGGCGGCCGAGCCTCACGAGGTCGAGGAGCGTCTCGGGGGATTCCTCTCCTACGACCTGTTGCTGTGCGGGCATACGCACCTGCAGCGGGCTGTCACGCTCTCCAACGGCTCACTGGTGGTGAACCCGGGCAGCGTCGGCTATCCGGCCTATGACTCCTCGACGCCGTACCCCCATGTGATGGAGGCGGGCACGCCGCACGCCCAGTACGCGATCATCGATGACGTCTGTGGTCGGTGGAGGGTCGAGCTGCGCTCCATTGCCTATGACTGGGACCAGGCGGCCGCCCTGGCCCGCCACCATGGACGGAGGGATGTGGAACATGCCCTCCTCACGGGTCGAGTGCTGGGGTGAGGCTTCGAGTCTTCCGCTCTCGGCGTCGTCCATGAGATCAATGAAGCCTGACCACAGAAAGGCGAGCCCTTCCATGACCCCAGGTCACCAGCACATCGTCCGTCCCGGCGACATTCTCCCCGGTTCAGGGATCCGCTTCCCCGAGCCGGACTGGGAGTCCAGCCCGTACACGGGATACACGCGCGCCCACTGGGAGGCGATGGCGGACCACCTGGTCGGCTCGGCCTGGCAGTGGGCCAGCCCGGCCGGGGCGCATCTGAACCTGCCGGGTCCCGCATCGCGTAGCGGGGTCCGCTCGGACGGCCTGGAGGGCTTCGCCCGCTCGTTCCTGGCCGCCGCTTTCCGGGTCCGCGGGGCCGACGGTGCGGACCCGCACGGCTGGCTGGACCGCTACGCCGAGGGCCTGCGGGCAGGGACCGCGCCCGCGGGGTCTCCGGGAGCGGAGCCGTGGCTGACCATCCGGGACCATGACGTCCAGGGGCAGCCGATGGTGGAGTCCGCCTCCATCGCGCTGTGTCTGCGCCTGACCCGCCCCTGGCTGTGGGACCGGCTCGACGAGGACGTCCAGGACGCCGTGGAGTCCTGGCTGCGCGGAGCGATCACCTCCCTGCCGGCGGCCAACAACTGGTACCTCTTCCCCTACTCGGTGGCCGGCTTCCTGGAGTCCGTGGGCCGTGGGGACGAGCTCACCGCGGCCGCCCGGGAGCGGGCCCTGCACCTGCTGGAGCAGTGGAACCTCGGGCAGGGCTGGTACACCGACGGCGACGGGCAGAGCATCGACCACTACATCGGCTGGGCGCTGCACCTCTATCCGGTCCTGGACGACCACCTGCGGGGCGAGTCGGGGATCCACGGCTCCCGCCTGGAGGAGTTCCTCCAGGAGTACCGGCACCTCTTCGGCGCCGACGGCGCCCCGCTGTTCCAGGGCCGCTCCATGACTTACCGGTTCGCCGCCGTCGCCGCCGTCGCGCTGGGGGCGGTCACCGGGGACACGCCGATGCCCCCGGGGGAGTCCAAGCGGCTGCTGAACGCCACCCTGCGCCACTTCCTGGAGCATGGCGCACTCACCGAGCACGGGCTGCTGAGCCTCGGCTGGCACGGTCCGCATCCGGCCACGGTGCAGCGCTACTCCGGGCCGGCCTCCCCGCTGTGGGCCGCCAAGGCGTTCGTCGGGCTGCTGCAGCCCGATGACGCACCGCTGTGGCGCAGCGTGGAGGGGCGCCGACCCCTGGACGACCATGACGTCGCCTTCGGCATGTCCGCCACCGGCTGGGCGGTGCAGGCCACCCGTGACGACGGCGTCGTGCGGATCCACAACCACGGCAGCGACCACCTCCGCCCGCACCAGGGGGAGGAGTCCGGCGTGGAGGATCCGCTCTACTCCCGGCTCGCGTACTCCACGGCCACCGGACCCACACCGCGCGGCGAGGTTCCGGACAACCACGTGGCCATCCGTTTCCGCGGGCGCACCAGTGTGCGCCGTCGGATCCACCGCATCGGGGCCGGTGGGGGCGGCGGATGGGCGTGGGCGGCCTCCTGGCACACGCCGATCTTCCCGCAGGGTGCACCGGCGATCCCCGGGCTCCGCGTGGAGTCCTGGGTGGTGGCCCGGGGAGCCGACGAGGTCCGCATCGACCGGATCATCGGTGCATGCTTCCCCCTGGAGGTCCAGCACACCGGCTGGGCCGTGCAGCCCGGCGGACACCTGCGCTCCACCCTGCAGGGGCTGCACGGCTGGCACGGCGAGGAGACGCTGAGCTCCCCCGCCGGCACGGCATTCGCTGAATGGTGCGAGATCCCTGCGCTGCAGGCCTCGCTCAGCGGCTCCGTCACGGCCGGGCCGGCCGTGCTGGTGTCGCACGCCCGCGTGACGGGCCGGACGGCCGATGTTGCCGCCGGTCATGCCGAGGGTGACACTGGCTCCACGGGAGACGCTGACGTGAGGGCCGACGCCGACGGCAGGGTCGACGCTGACGGCAGGGTCGACGCTGACGCCCCGGTCGGCGTCGTGGATCTGACCGTGACCCCGGAGGAGGTCTCCTTCCGCTGGGCCGGCGAGCCGGCGCTCATCACGGTGCGGTTCGAGGCCGCAGAGGTCCGGCGCTACGACGAGGGAGAAGGATCATGACCTGGAGGCTGAGCTTCAGCACGCTGGGGATGCCCGGCCGGCCCGTGGTGGAAGCGGTCCGCACCGGGCTGGATCACGGCTGCGACGGGATCGAGCTGCGCGTGCATCCCGATGAGGAGGTCACCCTCGGCATGGGGGAGACGGCCGCCCGGGAGGCGGCGAAGCACGTCACCGACGCCGGACTGCAGATCTCCTGTCTGGCCGGCTATGCGCGGGTCTGCGGCGGCGAGGATGGGGACGACGACGCCGTCATCGAGGAGCTGCGCGCACTGATCCGGCTCGCCGAGGTCATGGAGGCGCCGGCGATCCGCGTGTTCCCCGGCGGGACCTCCGCCGGCCGCCCGGCCGCGCGGCGCAGGATCGAGGCGGTGCTGGAGGACCTCGAGGCCACCGGGGTGCAGCTGCTGTTGGAGACGCACGACTCCCACCCGACCGCCGAGGACGTCCTGGCGCTGCTGGGGCCGCTGGCCGACGACGCCCGAGTCGGCGTCATCTGGGACGTGCTGCACCCGTACATCAACGGAGAGGAGCCGGCAGACTCCGCCCGCCTGCTGGGTGAGAACGCGCACTACGTGCAGGTCAAGGACGCCTCGATGGAGCGCGGGTGGGGTCCTGCCGTGACCGGGGAGGGCGACCTGCCGCTGGAGGAGATCGGGCGGCTGCTGGCCGGCGGCTCCGGCTGGATCTCCCTGGAGTGGGAGCGCGCCTGGTATCCGGAGATTCCGGAGATCGCCGTGCCGCTGGCCGCCACCGCCGCATGGTTCGAGAAGACCCTCCGGTGAGGCCAGCCCCGGGACCGGGATGGTTCCGCCGGCAGGTGGAGGACCACCTCCTTCCGCGGCTCCAGGCGCGAGGTCTCGTGATGCACAGCGTGGTGGTTGTGCACGCCGGGGAGCTGCAGCATGAGACGTACTGGCGGCCCTACGGACCCGACCGTCCGCATCGGCTCTACTCGGCGGGCAAGTCACTGGTGGCGCTGGCGGTCGGGGTGCTCCTCGACGACGGCGCGCTCAGCCTGGATGACCGCATCATCGACCACTTTCCCGAGCATGCCGACGGCGCCCACCCATGGATCCGGGCCATGGAGGTTCAGGACCTGCTGACCATGCGCACCGCGCACGGGCAGAGCACCTACACCCAGGTGGCGGACGCGGACTGGGTCCGCACCTTCTTCACGGTGGCGCCGACCCGGCCTCCCGGCGCCGTCTTCGCCTATGACACCTCCGCCACCCTGGTGCTCACCGCCCTGGTGGAGCGGCTGACCGGGCTGCCCTTCGAGGAGTTCTTCGCCGCCCGCATCGGCCGCCCCCTGGGCATGGGGCCGCTGCGCGCCCTGCGCAGCCCGCTGGGGCTCCCGGAGGAGGCATTCGCCGGCCGACCCACCTGGCGGGAGGTCGTGGAGAACCCGGGTGGCGTCGCCCATGGCGGTTCGGGGCTGTTCGCCGCCCCGCGGGACCTGGCGCGGATCGCCCAGCTGTGCCTCCAGCGCGGTCGGTGGGGCGATGAGCAGCTGGTCTCCGCCGAGTTCCTGCAGGCCGCCACAGCGGTGCAGACGCCCACGGTCACCGGCGGCTTCGTGCATCCCGAGGCACAGTGGGGTTATGGGTACCAGATCTGGCGCTGCCGGCGAGAGAGCTACGCCGCCTGGGGGATGGGTGGTCAGATCATGCTGGTGGTGCCCTGGCTGGACGCCGCCGTCGTCGTGACCGGAGACAACCAGCACCTCGAGTCCGACGCGCAGCTGCTGCACGACGCCCTGTGGAGCGAGCTTCTCGAGCCGCTGGCCGCGTGGACGCGCAGCGGCCGGTCTCCCGAGCCTGAGTCTCCTCCCGAACTGGAGCCTGAGCCCGTCCGGACCCGGGGGCTCACGCCGGTGGCCGGCGTCGCGCTGCCCGCGTCCGCGCCGCGCGACGCCGAGAGCTTCCGCGTCCGCGTCCGCCTGGAGGGGGCGTCGTCGGCAGAGTTCGACTCCCTGGAGCTGACCTGCGGCACGGACGGCGGAGAGCTCCTGCTGACCACCGCCGACGGCGACCGCAGGGTCTTCCCCTACCGCGTGGGAGGCCACCGAGAGCACCCGCTGCCCGGCTACGGCTACGAGACCCACACCTCCGCGGCCTGGCAGGGGAATGCGTTCTTCCTGCACGCCCATGTGGTGGGAGACTGGCTCGCCCAGCTGCAGGTTCTGGTCCAGCTCGCCGCGGATGCGGACGGCGCCCCCGACGTCGTGTGCCGGATGCAGGCCTCTGCTGAGCACTTCGCCCAGGAGTACGAGGGCCTGCTCATCGGGCGGAAAGACTGACGCCGCGATGCTCGGGTGCTCACCTGAGCGCGGTCACCCATACGCGGTGAGAATCACTGCATGTCCAAGGGGCAACGGCGAAGGCCGGTCAGTCCGTTGACGCTGTCTCCGACACCGCTCTACAGTCAGTGGAAACCGCTTGCCCAGTGATGGTGGTCACACTCTCACAGCTCGGGGGCCGGCGGTGACTCGCACCGTATCGCTCGATGAATGAGGACTCCATGACGACCTTCACACGACTGTCCAAACTAGTGGCGGTGACCTCGCTGTCAGCACTGGCGCTGACCGCCTGCGGCGGAGACGCCGACGGCGGTGGGGAGGCCGGCGGGGACGAGGACGTCCAGCTGCGCTTCACCTGGTGGGGCTCGGACTCCCGCCATCAGACCACCCAGGAGATCATCGACGCCTTCGAGGAGGAGCACCCGCACATCTCGATCTCCGCCGAGTACGGCGACTGGTCCGGCTACTGGGACCAGCTGGCCACCCAGTCCGCCGGCAATGACATGCCCGACGTCATCCAGATGGACGACAAGTATCTGCGCGAGTACGCGGACCGCGGCGCCCTGCTGGACCTCAGCGACGTCGACGTCTCCGAATTCGACCAGGACGCGGTGGACAACGGCCGCACCGAGGAGGGCCTGTTCGGCATCACCACCGGCATCAACTCCCTGGCGCTGATCGCCAACCCGGAGCTCTTCGACGAGGCCGGCGTCGAGCTGCCTGACGACACCACCTGGACCTGGGACGACTTCGCCGAGATCAGCGCCGAGCTGAGTGAGAACCTCGACGACGGCTACGGCACCAACGACCCCAACGAGCCCGGGGGCTTCCAGGTCTGGCTGCGTCAGCAGGACAAGCACATGACCACCGACGAGGGGGAACTCGGCTTCGACGCCGACGACGCCGCCGACTACTTCCAGTACTACCTGGACATGGTGGGTGAGGGGATTCCCTCGGCCGCTGTGATGTCGGAGAACCAGTCCAGCGGCCCGGACCAGTCCCTGCTGGGCACCGGTCAGGTGGCCATGGCGCCGTGGTGGACGAACCAGATCAACGGGCTCTCCGAGGCCTCCGGCGTGGACCTGGAGCTGCTCCGGTTCCCCAGCAGCACCGGCAGCGCGGAGGACAACGGCATGTGGTACAAGTCCTCCATGCTGATGTCCGCCGCGGCCACCACGGACCACCCGGAGGAGGCGCAGCTGTTCATCGACTTCTTCGTCAACTCCGAGGAGGCGGGGATGCTGAACCTGGTGGACCGCGGACTGCCCGGCAACAACTCGGTCCGCGAGGCTATCCTGCCCGAGCTCGAGGGCCCTGACCTGGTCTCAGCTGAGTTCATCGCCGACATCGAGGACGAGCTGGCCGGGCCCGAGCCGGTCCCGTCCCTGGGCTTCTCCGGCCTGCAGGACATCATCTACCGGTATGAGATGGAGGTGTTCTTCGAGCGCCAGTCGCCCCAGGATGCTGCGGAGAACATGATCTCGGAGATGGAAGCGGAGCTGAACTGACACCCCGGATCACCGCCGCAGAGAAGTGGATCTCCCGGGACGGGGAACCCTGGTTCCCCGTCACCGGGGAGATCCACTTCAGCCGGATCGCGCCCGAGCACTGGTCTGATGTGCTCGGTCTGGCGCGGTCCGGCGGACTCACGTCGGTGGCCAGCTATGTGTTCTGGCGGCATCATGAGCCCCGCCTCGGTGAGTTCGACTGGAGCGGTGCGCGGGATCTGCGGCGTTTCGTGCGGCTCGCCGCCGCCCACGGACTCGACGTCGTCGTCCGGCTGGGCCCGTGGTCCCATGGCGAGATGCGCCACGGAGGCTTCCCGGACTGGCTGGTGGACTCCGGCATCCCCCTCCGGCAGGACCACCCCGAGTACCTGCGCTTGGTGCGGCGGCTCTATGGCAGATCATCGCCCAGCTGGAGGGGCTGACCCACGACGACGGCGGCCCTGTCATCGCCGCGCAGATCGAGAACGAGCTGGCGGATCAGCCGGAGCACCTGGCCACGCTGCGGGGCATCGCCGAGGAGCACGGGCTCCGCGTGCCGCTGTGGACCGCCACCGGATGGGGGCGAACCCTGCTGCCCCGGCGGGACCAGGGGCTTCCCCTGCTGCCGGTCTGCAGCGGCTACGCCGACGGCTTCTGGGCGGACTCATCCGTCGAGCAGCTGCCCTTCGCCGCCGCGCACTTCCACTACGAGGAGGTCCGCGACGACCTCGACGACGGCCAGCCCAGTGAGATCCAGCCCAGTGCGGTGCTGGCCAGTGCCGCCGACGCCCCGTTCATCACCTGCGAGCTGGGCGGCGGCATGCATGTGGCCTATCACCGCCGCCCGCTGGTCACGGCCGAGGACGTCGCCGCTCTCGCCCTGGCCACAGTGGGCAGCGGCTCCGTCTGGCAGGGCTACTACATGTACGCGGGAGGCAGCACCCCGGACGGGGATCAGGAGTCCCAGGAGGCCGGGCAGCCCCAGGATGTGCCCCGCATCAGCTATGACTTCGGCGCGCCGCTCGGCGAGCACGCCACCGTGCGGGCGCACCACGGGATGCTCCGCCGCCAGCACCTGTGGCTCGCCGCGGAGGGCTCCCGGCTGGCCCCCATGCGCAGCACGGTCGGGAGCGGGGTCGCGGATGATCCACGCAGCCTGCGCTGGGCGTGCGCACCGACGGCGAGTCCGGCTGGCTCTTCCTGAGCACCTATCGCCCCCACGGACACCTCGACCCCCAGCCGCAGCTGCAGCTCCATCTGGGTGCCCGGGAGGGGCTGCGCCGGCCCCAGACCGTTCCTGCCCGGCCGATCGACCTCCCGGCGGGGGTCTCCACCGTGTGGCCGGTGAACCTCCCGCTCGGCGGGCCGGAGGGCCCTGTGCTGCGCTGCGCCACCGCCGAGGTGCTGACCCGGCGTCGAATCGAGGGCGGCTCCGCCGAGCTGCTGGTGCTGACCGCGCGCGGCGCGCGTCGCGTCCAGCTGCTCCTCGCCGGTGAGCCGGAGATTACCGGCCCCGGCCGCAGGTCGGTGACCTCCACCGGCGACACGCTGCTGGAGTTCAGCGCCGTGCCGGGCCCGGAGGACCTGGTCCGCTGCGGAGAGGTGCGCATCATGATCCTGGACGAGACCGACGCCGATCGACTGGGTGTGCTGGCTGACCGGATGGTCCTGAGCTCCGCACCCGTGCACGCGGATCCGGAGTCCCCGGGCGGGCTGGTGGTGCACACGGAGGAGTCGGAGGTGGAGCTCGCGGTCTTCGACGACGCCGCGGCCCGGTGGCGGCGTCGTCGCGTCCACGCTCCGCGCGCGGCGACCAGCTGGTGCTGCTGATGACCTGGCCCCGCCGGCCGCGGTCCCGGTGCCACGAGCCGGCGGCCCGGAGGGCCGGCTCGCCGCACCCGAGGACTTCAGCGGCGCCGCCGTCGTCGAGTTGGACGTCCCTGCTGAGCATCTGGCGGAGGACGGGCGGCTGCTAGTGCGTGTCGACTGGACGGGAGATGTCGGCAGGGCCTGGATCGGTGACAGGCTGGTCAGCGAGCACTACTGGCACGGGCGCGTGTGGGAGCTCGAGGTGACCGCCTGGCGGGAGGAGCTGCGGGCCGCTCCGCTGGTCCTGGAGCTGCTGCCGTGGAGCGCTGAGAGCGGGGTCTGGGTGCATCCGTCCGTGCGTCCGGTGCGGACGGGCGTGCATCTCAGGAGGGCGTGGCTGGTGCGCCGCGCACGACATCTCGTCGCTCCATGTTGATTCTTGTTTGATCATGGTGGTTTAATGGCTGTGACGTGAACCACCTACCTCTGTGAGGTCCCATGCTGGCAGCCCAGCGCCAATCCCGCATCGCGGAGATCGTCCAGACCGACGGCGCCGTGAGCGTCACCGCTCTGGTGGAGCAGTTCGGCGTCTCCGACATGACGATCCGCCGTGACCTGGACGCCCTCGCCGCCCAGGGCGCCCTGGTGAAGGTCCACGGCGGGGCCGTGAGGGCCGAGACCCGCCGCACCGAGGAGCCCGGCTTCGAGGCCAAGTCCGGCCAGATGGAGGCGGAGAAGGCCGCGATCGCCCAGGAGGCGGCCCAGCTGGTGCGCCCGGGCACGTCCGTGGCGCTCTCGGCAGGCACCACCACGTGGGCCCTGGCCCGCCTGCTCCGCGAGGTCGAGGACCTCACGGTGGTCACCAACTCCACCCGCATCTCCGACGTCTTCCAGGCGGAGCCGCGCGCAGACCGCACGGTGATCCTCACCGGCGGCGTCCGGACACCTTCCGACGCCCTCGTCGGACCACTGGCTGCGGCCTCTCTGCGCAGCCTGCACGCCGATCTGGCCTTCCTTGGCGCCCACGGGGTGTCCGTGCCGGAGGGCTTCACCACGCCGAACTACCTCGAGGCCGAGACCAACCAGGCCCTGTTGGCCACAGGGCAGCGACGCATCCTGTTGACCGACCACAGCAAATGGGGCGTGCTGGGCATCTCCACCTTCGCCGAGCTGACGGAGGTGGACATGGTCATCCTGGACGGCGCGCTGCCGGCGGAGGCGGCGGACGCGCTGCGCGACCACATCGACGAGGTGCGTCTCGTCAGCCCGCGTACGGCGCGTGCCGCCGGCTGATCGGCCCGTCCCCTCGCCCCACCCCTCAGGAGAGAACACCGGTGAACAGAACCCAGGCCACGCTCGCCGACGGCCGCGAGATCTTCTTCTACGACGACGTCGCCCGCACCCGTCAGGTGCATGACACCCGCGATATCAGTCGCCCCGGCGGCGGCTCCGAGCTGCGCTGGGACGCCTATCTGGGCGAATGGGTGGCCGTGGCGGCCGCGCGGCAGAACCGCACCCACAAGCCTGCCACCAACGACTGTCCGCTGTGCCCCAGCACTGAGGAGCGGGCCACCGAGATCCCCCAGTCCGACTATGACGTGGTGGTCTTCGAGAACCGCTTCCCCTCCCTGGCCGGCGGGCCCGCCCTGCCCCCGGACTTCGCGGAGGCGGCCATCGCCGCCGGAGAGGACCTCACCACAGTGCGTCATCCCGGCGCCGGACGGTGTGAGGTCGTCTGCTTCACCCCCGAGCACACCACCTCGCTGGCCCAGCTGGACGTGCGGCGCCTCCGCACCGTCGTCGACGCCTGGGCGGACCGCACCGCCGCCCTGCTGGCGATGCCCGAGGTGGATCAGGTGTACTGCTTCGAGAACCGGGGCGAGGAGATCGGGGTGACGCTGCATCACCCGCACGGCCAGATCTACGGCTACCCGTTCCCCACTCCCCGGACCTCGAGGATGCTGGAGCAGGCACGAGCGACCCGCGAGGCCACCGGAGAGGACCTGTTCGCCCGGACGCTGGCCGCCGAGCGGGCCGCCGGGGAGCGGGTCATCGCCGACAACGAGCACTGGACCGCCTTCGTGCCGTCCTGGGCCCGCTGGCCCGTGGAGATCCACCTCATGCCGCACCGCAGCGTGCGCACCCTGCCGGAGCTGACCGACGACGAGCGGGACGCCTTCGCCGCGCTGTATCTGGATGTGCTGCAGCGCGGGGATCGGCTCTTCGCCACGCCGCTGCCCTACATCTCCGGCTGGCAGCAGGCGCCGGCCTCCGCCGAGGGCACCGACTTCCGGCTGCACCTGCAGCTGTTCTCCATCCGGCGGGCGGACACCAAGCTGAAGTACCTGGCCGGCTCCGAGTCGGGCGTCGGGGTGTTCATCAATGACATCCCGCCCGAGCAGATGGCTCAGCGACTGCGGGAGGCAGGTGAGACCCGGTGACGGAGGTGCTGCTGGAACGCGCAGAGGCGGTGCGGGAGGAGTTCCGGAGGGTCTTCGGCGAGGCCGCCGACGGCGTCTGGGCCGCCCCGGGGCGGGTGAACCTCATCGGGGAGCACACCGACTACAACGACGGCTTCGTCCTGCCCTTCGCCCTGCCACAGGCCACGCTCGTCGCCGCCCGCCGGCGCGCGGACGGCCTCGTGCGGGCGCATTCGCTGTTCACGGGGGAGACCGTCGAGTTCGCGCTGGAGGAGCTGAGGCCCGGCGGCGTGGACGGCTGGGCGGCCTATGTGGCGGCCATGTGCTGGTCCCTGCGTACCGCGGGCCAGGCAGGTCTGCTCGCTGAGGACGTCGACGTCGCAGGCGTGGACCTGCTGATCGAGTCCGACGTCCCG
The DNA here is from genome assembly GCF_001758425.2 of Nesterenkonia sp. PF2B19. GTDB lineage: Bacteria > Actinomycetota > Actinomycetes > Actinomycetales > Micrococcaceae > Nesterenkonia > Nesterenkonia aethiopica. The sequence goes on from NZ_MDSS02000014.1 coordinate 38,183, forward strand.
CACGGGGCGGGGCTGTCCTCCTCGGCGGCGCTGGAGTGCTCCGTGGGGCTGGCCGTCGCCGACCTCGCCGGCGCGGCGGTGCGGCCCCTGGAGATGGCGCGCCTCGCCCAGCGTGCCGAGAATGACTACGTGGGCATGCCGTGCGGGCTGATGGACCAGATGATCTCCATGCTCGGGCAGGCCGGGCATGCGGTGCTCTTCGACACCCGCAGCCTGCAGCCCACCCCGGTGCCGCTGGCCCCGGAGGGCGACGCCGAGGTGCTGGTCATCGACACCAGGGCCCCGCATCGTCTGGTCGATGGGGAGTATGCGGCCCGACGTCGGCAGTGCGAGGAGGCGGCCCGCGTCCTCGGTGTGGAGTCGCTGCGGGTGCTCAGCGACACGGAGGCCGACGTCGCCGAGATCCTCACCCCGGTGGAGGACGAGGTGCTGCGGCGCCGGGCCCGGCATGTCCTCACGGAGAACCGTCGCGTGATCGAGACCGTCGATCTGCTGCGCGCCGGCGACCTGGCCGGCGTCGGGGAGAGGATGCGCGCGTCTCACCTGTCCCTGCGGGACGACTATGAGGTCACGGTGGAGGAGATCGATGTGGCCTTCGAAGCGGTCTCCGCCCAGGGCGTGCACGGCGCGCGCATCACCGGAGGCGGCTTCGGCGGCTGTGTGATCGCCCTGGCTCCGGTGGGGCTGCATGAGCGGGTGCGGTCTGCGGTGAGGGAGGCCTTCGCTGCGGACCGGTTCACCGAGCCGGAGGTGTTCCGGGCACCGCCGGCCGCCGGTGCCCGCCGCGTGGTGTGACGGGGGTGACCCACCCGGTCACGCCCGCAGGTCGAGCACCTGTCGCAGGCCCTCGTCGACTCCGTCCATCAGGTGAGCAGGCACCTGACCGACAGGGTGAGCATCGAGGTCCCGACGGTCGACGGTCATGAGTGCCGTGACATTGGCGACGGAGTCACGAGGAAGACCCGTGAGGGCTGCTGGCAGGAACCTGTTGCCCGGCATGGCAGCGAGTGCGGTGTTGGAGGTCAACGCCACGACGATCGTGGTCGCCAACCGACTGGCATTGTATGAATCGTCCTGGATGATCAGCACGGGGCGCCGCTTGGCGGGGGCGCTCGAGGTCGGAGGCGGGAGGTGGCACCAATGGATGTCGCCCCTCCTCACCATTCGTCGTCCCCGTCAGCCATGCGATGTCCGGAGGCGACGGCGAAGCGAGCCGATTCGTCGGCATTGACCACATCCACGACGCTGTCGATGGTCGCTGTCGTGTCGTGGGCATCGAGCTCGTCCGCGTAGCGCTCGGCGGCCTTCGCGTAGAACTGCGACCTGTTCATGCCGTGTCTCAGTGCCACGCGCTCGGCGCGTTCGAAGGTCCCGTCGGGTACTGATATCGCAGTCTTCATGAATCGAGTATAACCGGGTATGACTCGGAGCTCCAGGAGCTCACCGCTTGTGCTCGAGCAGCTGGATGAGATTGCCGCAGGTGTCGTCGAAGACCGCCATGATCGCGGGGCCGATGTCCATGGGCGGCTGGGTGAACTCCACGCCGCGGGCGGTGAGGCGCTCGTGCTCGGCGGCGACGTCGTCTACGGCGAAGGAGGCGAACGGGATGCCGTCAGCCACCAGCGCCTCCTTGAACGGAGGGACGGCCGGATGGCCGCTGGGCTCGAGCACCAGCTCGGTGCCGTCGGGGTCTTCGGGCGAGACCACGGTGATCCAGCGGGCCTCGCCCATCGGGATGTCGTGGCGGACCTGGAAGCCCAGCACGTCGGTGTAGAACTGCAGTGCGCGGTCTTGGTCGTCGACCATCACGCTCATCTGGTGAAGTCTCATCGGGGTTCCTCCTGGTCAGGTGGGGTGGTGTGCGTCGGGATCAGCCAGCGGTCCACGATCGGCTGCAGCGGGGCGGTGTTGATGCGGTGGATCTTGTAGCGGCCGCGCCGGGAGGTCTCCACCAGCCCGGCCTCCTCCAGGACGTCCACGTGCTGGGAGATCGCCTGCCGGGACGAGCTCAGCTGGTGCTTCGCGTAGAGCCGGGAGCAGATCTCGAAGAGCGTCTGCTCCTCGTTCTCCGTGAGTCCGTCGAGGATCGCCCGGCGCGTGGGGTCGGCGAGGGCTTTGAAGACGTCGGCCATGCCCGCACATTACGCAAGTGACTGATTGCATGTCAAGCATTCCAGGGCCGTCATTCCCGTCGGGGGTGACGGTCCTCTGGCAACGTCGGGCCTATATCGATACAGTGATGCTGATCACCAGTTCATGCCAGACCTTCCCATGCCTCAAGGAGAGACGATGTCTCAACCTGTCCGGATCGCGGTCATCGGCCATGCTTCATGGGTGCGGCCCATCTGCACGCCTGGCGCACCGCGCCGCGCTTCTTCGATCTCCCGCGTCGGCCCGAGGTCGCGCTGCTCGTCGGACGGGACGAGGCCCGCACCCGCGCGGCGGCCGAGAAGCTCGGCGTCGAGGAGATCGCCACCGACTGGCGCGACGCCGTGACCCGGGAGGACATCGACGTCGTCGACATCTGCACCCCCGGTGACACCCACGCGGTGATCGCGGAGGCCGCCCTGGCCGCAGGCAAGCATGTGCTGTGCGAGAAGCCGCTGGCCAACTCGGTGCAGGAGGCGGAGTCCATGGCCGCCGCCGCGGCGCAGGCGGCCGAGCGGGGTGTCCACACGTTCTGCGGCTTCAGCTACCGCCGCACCCCGGCGCTGGCCCTGGCTCGCCGCTTCGTGGAGGAGGGGCGGCTGGGCGAGATCCGGCATGTGCGGGCGCAGTACCTGCAGGACTGGCTCTCCGACGCGGACGCGCCGCTGACCTGGCGACTGGACAAGGAGACTGCCGGCAGCGGCGCCCTGGGCGACATCGGCGCCCACTCCATCGACGCCGCCCAGTGGGTGACCGGCCAGCAGATCGACGGCGTCTCGGCGCTGCTGCACACCTTCGTCACCTCCCGCCCGGTCTCCGGCTCCGCGGAAGGGCTCGGCGCGCCGGGGACGTGACCGGGGAGCGCGGGCCGGTGACGGTCGACGACGCGGCCGCCTTCACCGCCCGGTTCTCCGGCGGCGCGGTGGGCGTCTTCGAGGCCACCCGGTTCGCCCTGGGCCGGCGCAACGCCAACCGGCTGGAGATCAACGGCTCCCGAGGCTCGGTGGCCTTCGACTTCGAGCGGATGAACCAGCTGGAGTACTTCGACGGCGATGACCCCCAGCAGACCCAGGGATTCCGGACCATCCAGGTCACCGACGCCGTCCACCCCTACACCGACCACTGGTGGCCGGTGGGTCACGGCCTGGGCTACGGGGACCTCTTCGTGCACCAGGTGGCCGACGTGCTGACCGCCCTGGATGCCCCCGAGGGTGCCCGGCCCGACTTCGGGGAGGCCCTCGACGTCCAGCGCGTGCTCGACGCCGTGGAGCGCAGCGCCGAGGATTCCAGCCGGTACACCTCCGTGACCCGCTGAGGGCCGCCTGATCGCCTGACCACCCCTTCGTCTGACCACGTTTTCGTCTGAGGAGATCCATGACCAAGAGAGCGCTCATCGTCCGCGGCGGCTGGGACGGCCACCAGCCCATGGAGGCCACCGAGCTGTTCCTGCCGTTCCTTCGGGAGAACGGCTACGACTGCCAGGTGCACGATTCCCCCGAGGTCTACGCCGATGCGGACACGATGGGGGAGGTGGATCTGATCGTGCAGTGCATGACCATGTCCACCATTGAGGCCGACCAGCTCACGGGCCTGCGCACCGCCGTCGCCGGTGGGGCCGGTCTGGCCGGCTGGCACGGCGGCATCGCCGACTCCTACCGGAACAGCGACGGGTACCTGCAGCTGATCGGCGGCCAGTTCGCCCACCACCCGCCGGTGGCGCCGGAGGAGCGCACGGGTGAGCAGTCCGACTACTACATCCCGTATCGGGTGGACGTCCTGGAGAAGGACCACCCGATCACCCGCGGCATCGAGAGCTTCGACCTGGTCACCGAGCAGTACTGGGTGCTGCACGATGACCTGATCGACGTGCTGGCCACCACCACGCTGCCTCGTCGGGACTTCGACGATTGGGAGCGCCCGCACGTCAACCCGGCCGTGTGGACTCGCCGCTGGGGGAAGGGGCGGGTCTTCGTCTCCACTCCGGGCCACCGGGTGGAGGTCCTGGAGCATCCCAGTGTCCGCACCATCATCGAACGGGGGATGCTGTGGGCGAGTCGATGAGCGAGGAGATGAGCGATCAGGGAGGCCAGGTGCGGCCTGGAGCGGAGCACGTGCGTCTCGGCATGGTCGGCGCCGGGAACATCAGCGGCCAGTACTTGGAGACGATCAGCCGGCTGGAGGCCCTCGAGCTCGTCGCCGTCGCGGATCTTGACCTGGACCGTGCGCGAGCCGTGGCCGAGCCCCACGGGGCGGCCGCGGAGGACCTGGACGGGCTGCTGGGGCGTGACGATGTGGACCTCGTGCTCAACCTGACGGTGCCGCAGGCCCACGCCGACGTCTCCTCCGCGGCGATCCGTGCGGGCAAGGGCGTCTACGCGGAGAAGCCCTTCACCGCCGACGTCGCCTCCGGGCGCGAGGTGCTCCGGCAGGCGCGCGAGGCCGGGGTGGTCATCGGCAGCGCCCCGGACACTGTGCTGGGCACCGGGGTGCAGACGGCCCGCGCCGCACTCGACGCCGGGCAGATCGGCACCCCCATGAGCGCCACGGCGACCATGGTCATCCCCGGGCACGAGGCCTGGCACCCGAACCCGGACTTCTACTACCAGCCCGGCGGCGGCCCGCTGCTGGACATGGGCCCCTACTACCTGACCACCTTGGTGACCCTGTTGGGTCCGGTCCGGCAGGTCATCGGTGCCGCCGGCGCGCTGCGGGACGAGCGGGTCATCGGCTCCGGCCCCCGAGCCGGGGAGCGCATCCCGGTCACCACGCCGAGCCACGTGACCGGCGCGCTGGTCCACACCTCGGGTGCCATCTCCACCGTGGTGATGAGCTTCGACGGCGCGGCCACCCATGCCGCGCCGATCGAGATCCAGGGCACCGCGGGCGCGCTCGCAGTGCCCGACCCCAACCGCTTCGACGGCTCCGTGTCCCTGTTCCGCGGCGGTGCCGGCTGGCAGGAGCTGCCGGTTGCGGCCGGTTACCGGGAGGCCGCCCGCGGCTATGGGATCGCCGATCTGCTCTGGTCCGGCGCCTTTGACGGGGACCCCCTGCGCGGGCGGGCCCAGGGAGAGCTGGGGCTTCACGTGCTGGAGGTCATGGAGGGGCTGCTGTCCTCGGCGACGGCCGGTCGGGCCGTGGACATGACCACCACGACGGAGCGTCCGGAGCCGGTGCCGCTCAGCTCCGCAGCGCATCCGGCAGCAGCGCAGCGTGCGCGGTGAGCAGCTCCTCGGTCATCTCACGGATCTCCTCCACCGTGAGCAGGGCGGCGGTGAGCGGGTCCAGGGCGACGGCGTGATGGACGTGCTCGCGCGAGCCCTCCAGAGCTGCGCGCACGGCCAGCTCCTGCACGTTGACGTTGGTCCGGTTCACCGCGGCCAGCTGCGGGGGCAGATCGCCGAAACGGGTGGGCCGCACCCCGGCGCCGTCCACGAGGCAGGCGACCTCCACGCAGGCTGATCCCGGCAGGTTCGTGATCACGGAGCCTTGGGAGCCGGGGGCGAATCCGGCGTCGCTGTTGGGGACGTTGCCGTGCACCACGGCCGGCCGGCCGGTGACCATCGCATTGACGATGATCGCCCCGTACTCCACTGACGGCTTCAGCTCCGCCTGCAGCTCGGCCAGTTGATCGCTGAGATCCCCGGATTCGTCATGGGCGGCACAGATCTCGTAGTAGTCCCAGCGGCTGGGGATGTACTCCTCCACCAGCTCCGGAGTCTTGCGGAAGTAGGGCAGGTATTCGGAGGCGTGGTGGCTGGACTCGGTCTGGAAGTGTCCGAAGGTCTGCATGATCGCTGTGCGGACCTGCTCGTTGCCGCCCTCGTAGTCGCTGGCGGCGTCAGCTTCGCCACTGTGGTCGCCGTCGTCGGCGGTCAGCGATGCCGCCGCCCGTCCGCGCCGGTGCCGGGCGCCCATGACCTCTCGCAGCCGCGGGTACAGGTCCTCCTCCCCGCGGCGGAAGGAGAGGATCCAGGCCTGGTGATTGATGCCTGCGCTGGTGAAGGTGACGTCCTCATAGGGCACGCCCAGGGTGCGGGCCAGCATCCGGGTGGTGCCCTGCACGCTGTGGCACAGCCCCACGGTGCGGAGCCCCTCGGCGTTCAGGTAGGCGGTGGCCATGGCCATGGGGTTGGCGTAGTTGATGAACTGCGCGTCGGGGCACAGCTCGAGGGCGTCCTCGGCGATCGCGTCGTAGGCGGTCACGGAGCGCAGGAAGCGGAACACGCCGCCGGGGCCGAGGGTGTCGCCCACCGCCTGGTCGATGCCGTGGCGGCGGGGGATCTCGACGTCGTGCCGGTAGGACTCGATGCCGCCCACCTGGAAGGTGATGATGACGACGTCGGCGCCTCGGAGGGCTTCGCGGCGGTCGGTGGTCTGCTCGACGACGGTGGGGAACCCGTGATGCTCCACCAGGCGACGGGCCGCGCCGGCGACGCGGTCGAGCCGCTGCGGGTCGATGTCCATCAGGGCCAGCGTCGCGCCGCGCAGGGCGGGGAAGCTGACCAGGTCTCCGATGAGGCGGAAGGGGAACACGAATCCTCCGGCGCCGATGATGGCGATCCGGGGTCCTGCAGGTGCGTGCTCGATGCTGACGGGGGCGGGGGCTTCTGCTGTGATGTGGCTCATAGTTGCTACGCTAGACCGGGTGATGTTGAAGAAACTTCCGGATATCCCCCCAGATCCTCCTGGATCCTCAGCTGTGCAGGACATGCCTCCGGCGCTGTGGGTCCGGCGCGGCAGTCCCCCGGTGATGGAGCGGGCGCATCGGCATGATGATCTCGAGGTCAACATCGTGGTCAGCGGTCAGCTCGACTACCTGCTGGGCGGACGCCGGGTCAGCATCGGTCCCGGGCAGATCGCCCTGTTCTGGGCGGCCTTCCCGCATCGGCTCATCGACCCCGGTGAGGCGGACGTCTGCTGGGTGCACCTGCCGCTGAGCACCGTGCTCAGCTGGGGGCTGGGTGAGCGGGACATCGGGATGCTGCTGCGGATGCAGCCTGTGGTGGTGCCTCTGGAGGACGTGCCGGTGCGCGCCGTCGACCTCTTCGAGGTGTGGCGCACCGAGCTTGCCGGCGACGACGCCGAGATCGCCCTGCTGGAGGCGCAGGCTCTGGTGCGCCGGGTGCTCGCCTGCCACCGTGCGGGCACGGAGCCCTCGCCGTCTGCGCCGGGCCAGGGTGCGGCCGAGCATGCGGTGGTCATGGCGCGCTTCCTGGCCACCCATCACCGCCGTCCCGTCACCGTGGCTGACGCCGCCGGGGCCGCCCACCTCTCGCCCACCTATGCGATGGGCGTGTTCAAGAAGGTGCTGGGCATGACCGTGGCCGACTATCTGACCATGTGCCGGCTGGCGGAGGCCAAACGCCTGCTGCTGACCACGGACTGGTCCGCCGCCGACGTCGCCCACGCCGCCGGCTTCTCCTCGCAGAGCAGCTTCTACGTGCACTTTCGGCGCGACGCGGGCACCTCGCCTTCCGGGTATCGCCGGCGGTATGACTCCATGCCGGACTGACATGCTGGGCGGCGTTGACCGTGACATGGGCCACTCATAGTCTTATGGAACGATTAAATCCCGAGGAAGGCCCGCCATGCCCCGGCACGTGTCCCATCCCTTCTCACCTCGCGGGCTCCAGAGCGTCGCCTCCTGCGGAATCGGCGCCCTGGTGCTGACCTCCTGCTCCGCAGGGGACGCCGGCACCGCCGACGGCGACGTCGACCTGCGATTCTCCTGGTGGGGCAGCGGCCTGCGCGTGGAGCGGACCGAGGCCATCATCGACGCCTTCGAGCAGGAGCATCCGCACATCAGCATCGAGGGCTCATACTCGGACTTCGGCGGCCACTGGGAGCAGCTGGCCACGCAGACCGCAGGCGGCGACGCCCCCGACATCATCCAGATGGACGACAAGTACCTGCGCGAATACGCCGACCGCGGCGCGCTGCTGGATCTCACCGACGTGGACACCTCCGGCATCGACCAGGATGCCGTGGACAACGGCCGCACCGAGGATGGGCTCTTCGGCATCACCACGGGCATCAACTCGCTGGCTCTGGGGGCGAACCCCGAGCTCTTCGCCGAGGCGGGGGTGGAGATGCCCGACGACGAGACCTGGACCTGGGAGGACTTCGCCGCAATCACCGAGGAGCTCAGTGCGAACCTCGACGACGCCTACGGCACCAACGAGACCAATGAGCCCGGCGGCTTTCAGGTCTGGCTGCGTCAGCAGGGCCAGCACCTGACCACCGACGAGGGAGAGCTGGGATTCGAGGTCGACGACCTCGCCGAGTACTACGACTACTGGCTGGAGCTCCTGCACGCCGGGGCCATGTCTGCGGCCGGAGTCATGGCGGAGAACCGCGGCGCCGACCCGGAGCAGCAGCTCATCCACACCGGGCGGGTGGCTCTGGCGCCGATGTGGACCAGCTCGCTGGCCGGGATCTCCGAGTCCGCAGGAGTGGACATGGAGCTTCTGCGCTTCCCCAGCCTCACCGGCAGTGCGGAGAACAACGGGCTCTGGTGCAAGTCCTCCATGTTCCTCTCCGCGTCCTCCCAGACCGAGCACCCGGAGGAGGCGCAGCTGTTCATCGACTTCATGGTCAGCGACGTCGACGCCGGCCTGCTGGGCCTCACCGACCGGGGCCTGCCGGCCAACCCGGCGGTGCGCGAGGCGGTCCTGGACGCCATCGACGGTCAGGACCTGGTCTCAGCCGAGTTCATCGCCGACATCGAGGACGAGCTCGCCGGGCCCGAACCGGTGCCTGCGCTGGGATTCTCCGCACTCCAGGAGATCATGATGCGCTACGAGGACGAGCTGTACTTCGAGCGGCTCACCCCGCAGGAGGCGGCCGAGCGCGTCCATCAGGAGATGGAGGGCGTCCTTGACTGAGGTGTCCGGGCCTGACGCGTCTGTGCCTGAAGTCTCCGTGCCTGAACTCTCCGTGCCTGAGCTCTCTCCGCCCGCGACGCAGGCGCTCGCCTGCCTGCGCGAGGCTGACCGATCCGCTCTCTCCTCCGCGCTCGCGGAGGGGCTGGCCGCCACCGGGGCGGGCTTCGCCGCCGTCGGGGGCCCGCTGCAGGAGAGGTGGGGCCAGGCGCTCGCGGACCTGGACGCCTGCCTCCGGAAGCAGCGTGGGGTCACCGTGCTGCATGAGGGCGGGGCGTACGACGGCGCCTGGGTCGAGTCCACCGGCACCATCAGTGCCGAGGTGCTCTCTCGGTTCGCCCCGCAGGCCGCCGCCGACACCTTCGCCCTCTTCGCCGAGCACCAGCGCGACGACGGGCTCATCCCCTATAAGGTCACGCGGGACGGTCCGGTCTTCAGCCAGATCCAGATGGTCACCCCGCTGGCCCGCTCCGTGTGGACCCACCACCGCCTGCACACCGAGAGCACCGCGTGGCTGCGCCGGATGTATGAGGCGATGTCCGCGCACGACGCATGGCTCGCCGCGCACCGGGACACCCGCGGCACCGGGGCGGTGGAGGCCTTCTGCACCTTCGACGCCGGCCATGACCTGTCCCCGCGGTTCTGGTTCGCCCCGGACCGATGCCTCGGCGGCGAGGCTTCCCGCTGCGACCCCGAGGCGCCGGGGATGCCGTACATCGCCCCGGACCTCACGGCGAACGTGGCCTGCCAACGGACCTATCTGGCCCAGATCGCCGAGGAGCTCGGGGAGGACCCGACGCCGTGGCGGGCGGCCGCCGCCGCCAGCGGGGAGGCGCTGTTCGCCCACTGCTGGGATGCCGTGGACGCCGCCTTCTACGACCTCGACGCCGCGGGGCAGCCGGTGCGGGTGCTCAGCGATGTGCAGCTGCGCGTCATGGCCTGCGAGATCGGCGACGACGACCTCTTCGCCGAGGTGCTGCGCCGCCACCTGTTCGCCACCTCCCGGTTCCTGTCCCACTACGGGCTGACCTCCCTGGCCATGGACGACCCTCGTTTCGACGGCGACCACACCCGCAACTCCTGGGCCGGGCCGGTGAACATGCTCACCATGATCCGGGCGCCGCATGCCTTCGAGCATCACGGCCGTCCCGCCGAGCTGGCCGTGCTCCTCAAGCCCGTGCTCACCGCGCTGGCCGTCGCGGACCGCTATCCGCAGTGCCTGGACCCGTGGAGCGGGGAGGCCGGCTACACCTCCCGCTACTCCCCGGCGGCGCTGTGGCTGCTCGACGCCGTCGAGCGCATCTGCGGCATCCTGCCGATGCCCTCCGGCGGCTTTGCGGTCACCTCCCTGGCGCCGACCCGACTGGAGCACGGCGCCGCGGCCGAGGCGGTGGCCGCCTCCCGCAGGCTGGGCGGGGTGGCCTGGGAGGCCGTGTCCGACGACACCGGCACCGTGCTGCTGCGCGACGGGGCGGAGCATCTGCGGATCCCGCGCGGTTGGCGGGCCGAGCTGACCGAGGACGGCACGCTCACCGCCGTCGTCGGGGTCGCTCCGCGGCCGGTGACAGGGCGGCTGACGGGACCGGGCGCGCCGGGCGCCCCGGACGGCGCAGCAGGTGGCGGTGAGCTCACCCTGGCTCCGGATGAGCGGGTGCGCTGGGCCGAGGGGGTCGTCGTGGGCCGCGGCGGACCGACGTTCATCGCTCCCCGAGCGTGAGGGGCGTCTCGGACGGCGCTTTCCCGGGCGTATTGACAGGTGAGTGGGATCACATCTATCGTGAGAAAAAATCGTTTCAATTCTCTGGGACGAGTTGCACCCCCTCACCTAGACGGAGAATCCCATGCCCCTCACCGGATCCCACCTGTCCGGCCGCATCGGCCGCTTCACCTCGCTCGCCGCGGCGGCCACCGTCGGCACCCTGGCCCTGACCTCCTGCGGCGGAGGCGGCGACGACGACGGCGACGTCGAGCTGCGCTTCGCCTGGTGGGGTTCCGACTCCCGTCATCAGGCCACCCAGGAGATCATCGACGCCTTCGAGGAGCAGAACCCCGGCATCACGGTCACCCCGGAGTTCGGCGACTGGTCCGGCTACTGGGACCAGCTGGCTACTCAGACCGCCGCCGGCGAGATGCCCGACATCGTCCAGATGGACGACGCCTACCTGCGCGAGTACGCCGACCGTGGTGCCCTGCTGGACCTCGACCAGGTGGACACCTCCGGGCTGGACCCGGACGTGGTGGAGAACGGTCGCACCGAGGACGGGCTGATCGGCATCACCACCGGCATCAACGCCATGGTGATCATGGCCAACCCGGACGTCTTCGACGAGGCAGGGGTCGAGATGCCGGACGACTCCACCTGGACCTGGGACGACTACCTGGAGATCACCTCCACCATCACGGAGAACGTGGACGGCGTCTATGGCGCCACCGGCCCGGGCCAGCCTGCGGACCTGCAGATCTGGCTGCGGCAGCAGGACAAGAACCTCACCACCGAGGACGGTGAGCTCGGCTTCGAGGAGTCCGACGCCGCCGAGTACTTCGAGCACCTGCTCGAACTGATGGAGGAGGGCGGCTACCCGCCGGCCTCGGTGATCGCGGAGGACCAGACCCCCGGTCCGGACGAGTCCATGACCGCCTCCGGCGAGGTCGCCATGGGCATGTGGTGGACCAACCAGCTGGCGGCGATCTCCGGGGCCGCAGGCGCGGACATGGTGCCGCTGCGCATGCCCTCCCACACCGGCAGTGCCGAGGACAACGGCATGTGGTTCAAGTCCACCATGCTGATGTCGGTGGCCTCCACCACCGATCACCCGGAGGAGGCCCAGCAGTTCGTGGACTTCATGATCAACTCCGAGGAGGCCGGCGAGGCCAATCTGACCGACCGCGGTCTGCCCACGAACCTGGACGTCCGGGACGCCGTCGTCGACCAGATCGACGGCGCCGACCTGACCTCGGCTGAGTTCATCGAGGAGATCGACGCCGAGATCGGCGACCCCGAGCCGGTCCCCGCCATGGGCTTCTCCGGGATGCAGCAGATCCTTCAGCGCTACGAGCTGGAGGTCTTCTTCGAGCGGCTCTCCCCGGAGGACGCCGCCTCCCAGATGATGTCCGAGATGGAGAACGAGCTGCGCTGACCCTTCCGCGCTGACCCTTCCGCGCTGACCTGTCCTCGCTGATCAGGCGTTTCGTCCCCGTCGTCTTCGCGTGTCCGTGGAATCCCACGAGGACACGCGAAGACGACGGGGACTGACGCACATCCGTCCCCACCACCAGGAGATGCGACGCATGACCGCCTCGGAGCACGACGCCACCGCCCGCGACACCACCCGCCTCGGCTGGCCCGCCGTGCACGGCCTCGCCTACGGCGGCGACTACAACCCCGAGCAGTGGCCGCAGGACGTCCGGGAGGAGGACGTCGAACTCATGCGGCAGGCCGGGGTGAACCTGGTCAGCGTCGGCATCTTCTCCTGGGCCATGCTCGAACCCCGCGAGGGCGAGTATGACTGGGGCTGGCTCGATGACGTTCTGGACCGTCTCCATGCGCAGGGGGTCTCCGCGGCGCTGGCCACCGCCACCGCCTCGCCCCCGCCGTGGCTGACCCACCGTCACCCGGAGATCCTGCCGCAGGATGCCGACGGCACGATCCTCTGGCCGGGTGCACGGCAGGCCTATTCCGTGTCCTCCCCGGTCTTCCGCGAGTATGCGCTACGGATGACCCGGGCGATCGCGGAACGCTATGCACAGCACCCGGCCCTGGCCCTGTGGCATGTGGACAATGAGTTGGGCTGCCACAACGCCCATGACTTCTCCGACGACGCCGCGGCGGCCTTCCGCGCCTGGCTGGAGGCCCGGTACGGCACGGTGGAGGAGCTCAACGCCGCCTGGGGGACGGCGTTCTGGTCCCAGCGGTACAGCAGCTTCGAGGAGGTCCTGCCGCCGCGCAGGGCCCCGATGTTCGTGAACCCCACCCAGCAGCTGGACTTCCATCGGTACTCCTCGGACGAGTTCCTGGCCTACTTCCGGGAGATGAGGGCCATCCTGCGGGAGGTGACCCCGGGCGTCCCGGTGACCACGAATTTCATGTGCACCACCCGGTCCAAGACCATGGACTACTTCTCCTGGGCCGCAGAGATGGACGTCATCGCCACCGACCACTACACGATCGCCGACGACGACGAGCGGCACATCGAGCTGGCCTTCAGTGCGGACCTGACCCGCGGTGTGGCCGCAGGACGTCCCTGGATGCTGATGGAGCACTCCACCAGTGCGGTGAACTGGCAGCTGCACAACCGCACCAAGTCCCCGCAGGAGATGCTGAGGGACTCGCTGGGGCATGTGGCCCGCGGGGCGGATGCGGTCATGTTCTTCCAGTGGCGGCAGTCGGCCGCCGGGGCGGAGAAGTACCACTCGGCGATGGTCCCGCATGCCGGCCCGGACTCCGACGTCTTCCGCACCACCGTCCGGCTGGGGGAGGCGCTGCGGGCCCTGGAGCCGGTGAAGGGGTCCACCGTGCGGGCGCAGGTGGCGCTGGTGTTCGACTATGAGGCCTGGTGGGCCTCCGAGCTGGACTCGCACCCGCGCAATGACTTCTCCTACCCGGAGGAGGTCATGCACCTCTACCGGGCGCTGTGGCTGGCCGGGATGACGGTCGACGTCGTCCATCCCTCCGCCGACCTCTCCGGCTACCGTGCCATCGTGGTGCCCTCCCTGTATCTGGTCCGGGAGGAGCACGCGCAGGCGCTGGCCGACGCCGCCGAGGCCGGAGCGTCGGTGCTGATCAGCTTCTTCAGCGGCATCGTGGACGAGCACGACGCCGTCCGGCTGGGCGGCTACCCCGGGGCGTTCCGTGAGCTGCTGGGCATCCGCACCGAGGAGTTCTGGCCGTTGCAGGGCGCGGAGTCCCACGCCCTCCACGGCGGCGGCCGTGGCGAGTTCTGGGCGGAGAACACCCATCTGGAAGGAGCGGCTGAGGTGCACACCTGGGCCGAGGGCCCGTTGGCCGGGCGGCCGGCGGTCACGCGTCGTCCGGTGGGCCAGGGTGCGGCCTGGTATCTGGGCACCCGCCCCGACGCGGAGACGCTGCAGTCCCTCGTGGGCCGGGTGCTCGATGAGGCCGGCGTGGCGGCTGAGGCCGAGGCGCCGGAGGGCGTCGACGTCGTGCGGCGCCACGGCGAGGACGGAGCGACGTACCTCTTCGTGCTCAATCACACGGCGCAGGACGCCGTCATCGGCGCCGACGGCCGTGAGCTGATCACCGGCGCCGAGGTGGCTGGAGACCTCACCGTGCGGGCGGGGGAGGTCGCCGTCGTCGCGGAGGGTTGCTAAGGTTCCGGCACGGCCACGCGAGTGCCGCAAGGAGGCGCCATGGACCTGCCGGAGAGCTTCGTCATCCGCGAGTCGGGCTCACGCATCCTCAATCCTCTGGACCCGGCCAAGCTGGACCAGCTCGGTCGCTCCCTGCGTCTGCCGCCCGGCAGCCGCCTGCTCGATCTGGCCTGCGGCAAGGGGGAGGCGCTGTGCACCTGGGCGCGTGATCTCGGGTTCACCGGCACCGGCGTGGACATCAGTCGGGCGTTCTTGGCCGACGCGGAGGCTCGTGCGGAGGAGCTCGGCGTCGCGGAGGCGGTGCGCTTCGTGCACGGGGACGCCGCCGAGCACGTCGCGGAGGAGCCGGTGGAGGTGGTCTCCTGTCTGGGGGCCAGCTGGATCGGCGGTGGCGAGAGCTGGGAGACCCACGTGAGCGGCACGGTGGCCCTCATGCGCCGCAGCCTGGCCCCGGGCGGGATGCTGCTGCTCGGTGAGCCCTGGTGGCGCAGGGTCCCGGAGACGCGGGAGGCGTTGGACGGATGCTACGCGAGTTCCGTGGAGTCCTACGCGGAGCTTCCTGCCTTGCTGGATCTCCTGGACCATGAGGGCTTGGACGTCGTGGGCGCCACTGTGGCGGATCCGGACAGCTGGGACCGCTACGCCGCTCCGCAGTGGCTCTCGGTGCGACGCTGGTTGGACCGTCATCCGCATCACCCGCTGGCCGACGAGATGCGGGAGGATCTCTCGGTCGCCCCGCGGCGCGATCTGCTGCACCAGCGGGAGCATCTGGGCTGGGGTGTCTTCACTCTGATGCCACGGTGAGGCGGCCCTGACCTCAGAGCTCGTCGAGCAGCTGCTCCAGCCGGGAGATCTCCGCGGTCTGGTCGGAGTGGACGTGGCCGGCCAGCTCCTGGACGGCCAGGTCGATGCCGTGCGCCTGGGCACCTTCGCTCATCTCCAGGGCGCCCTCATGGTGGACGATCATGCCTTCGAGGAAGAGGCGGTCGAACTCCTCGCCCTCGGTCTGCCGCAGCGCGGTCATCTCCTCCTGGCTGAGCATCCCCGGCATCGGGGTTTCGCCGTGGGAGTGGGTGTCCGGCGAGGGGATCTCGCCCTCGGCGACCTCCCGGGCCTCCTGGGGGACCGGCTGGTCGCGGGCCTCCAGCCAGTCCGCCATGTAGCCGATCTCGCCCTTCTGGGCCAGGTGCATCCGTTCGGCGAAGGTCTTCAGCTGCTCGGACTCTGCGCGGGCCGGGACCAGGGCGGTCATCTCGAGGGCCTGGGCGTGATGGGCGATCATCATGGTCATGAACTCCGCGTCCACGTCATTCCACTCGTCGCTGAGGCCCTGTACGCCCTCATAGTCCTCCGGGTCCACCCGCTCGGTGTCCTCGCCGGGCCCGGAGGACAGCAGGACCGAGGACGACGGCGCGGCCGCCTCCTCGGGCTCCGGGCCCTCGTTCCCGCAGCCGACGAGGGCGAGTGCGCCGCCCAGCAGCGCTGCGCACAGGGCCGTCCGCGGCCGGTCAGATGTCGGCCGTACGGCCGTTCCTTCGCGCTGACCTGGGGTGATGCGGGCGAGGCGTGTCACAGAGAAATCTCTCCATCGATAGGTGATCAGGCGAACAAATATGTCGTCAACCCTAGACCTGAAGCAGTTGATTCGTAATACTACCTCTATCCGATCTAGGAGGTGTTGACGCCCGTGCGTCTTCCACGAATCACTCGACAACAGGCGAAGGCTGGGGCGGGGGCGACCATGTCCGTGCTGCTGGCAGGAGCTGTCCTGTCCCTGTCGGCCCCTCTCGCCGCCGCCACTCCGGACGACGGTTCCACCGTCCCCGAGGACGCCTTCAATGAGGACTTCTTCAGCGAGGAGGAGGTCAGCGAGGAGGCCTTCGATGAGGAGGAGGTCATCGAGCGGCTGAACCAGCTGGAGAGCGGCCCCGGGGAGCCCGACGTCGGGCCCGGCGAGGTGGCCAGCCACAATATGGAGCACCTGAGCAACGTCCCGAAGAATGGGCCGCTGCAGTCCACCGGCTCCGACATCGCCTTCCAGGGCGAGTACGCCTATGTGGGCAACTATGACGGCTTCACCGTCTACGACCTCGCCGACCCGGCGAACCCCGAGCAGCTGGTGCAGGTCCACTGTCCGGGCCCGCAGAACGACGTCTCAGTCTACAAGGACGTCCTGGTGCTCTCCGTGGATGCCCGCATGGAGGACGACACCTGCGGCGCCGACCGCACCTCCGACACCGAGGAGTACTGGGAGGGCCTGCGGATCTTCGACATCAGCGACCCTGCCGAGCCGGAGTACGTGAAGGCTGTGGAGACCAAGTGCGGCTCCCACACCAACTCGCTGGCGCCCTCGAAGAACGGCAACATGCTCTACGTGTACGTCTCCTCGTACTCGCCGAACCCGGCGCTGGCGAACTGCCAGCCCCCGCACGACCTGATCTCCGTGGTGCAGATCCCGGTCAACGCCCCGCACGCCGCAAAGGTGGCCTCCGAGCCGGTGCTGTTCCCCGACGGCGGCTATGAGGGTGACGACCGCGGCGGATACACCGAGACCAGCGGCTGCCACGACATCACCACCTACATCGAGCATGACCTGGCCGCCGGCGCCTGCATGGGCGACGGCATCCTGATGGACATCTCGGACCGCAAGCAGCCGAAGGTCATCAGTCAGGTGCGCGACGTGGAGAACTTCGCGTTCTGGCACTCGGCGACGTTCAACAACGACGCCAGCAAGGTCGTCTTCACCGATGAGCTCGGGGGTGGCGGCTGGGCCACCTGCACCGAGGAGTTCGGCGAGACCCTCGGCGCGAACGCCATCTATGACATCGTCGACGGTGAGCTGGAGTTCGCCTCCTACTACAAGATCCCGCGCATCAACTCGGAGAACGAGAACTGCGTGGCGCACAACGGCTCGCTGATCCCGGTGGAGGGTCGGGACCTGATGGTGCAGTCCTGGTACCAGGGCGGCATCTCGGTGTTCGACTTCACCGACTCGGCGAACCCGGAGGAGGTCGCCTGGTTCGACTGCGGTGAGGGCATCAGCGACGGCGGCACCTGGTCGTCGTACTACTACAACGGCTATGTGTACTCCTCGGACCTGTCCATCGGCTTCGACACGTTCCAGCTGGACCCGTCCATCGACGGTGACGCCCGCCGGGACCTGCCCGAGCTGAACCCGCAGGGTCAGGAGAGCTTCTGATCACCCCTGGCTGATCCACCCCTGGCTGATCACTCGTGACTGATCAGCGCTGACCTGCACAGACGGAAGCGCCGAGCCGGATCACCGGCTCGGCGCTTCTGCGTGTGGGGAGGGTGGGGTCAGCCGTTGAGCTGGATCTGCCCGTCCACCCGTCGGTTGAGGTGCCACGGGTTGGCGGCCTGCACGGGGGCGGGCAGCAGCTCCTCGGGAAGGTTCTGGTAGGCCAGGGGGCGCAGGAACCGCTCGATCGCGAGCGTGCCCACGCTGGTGGTCCGGGAGTCGGAGGTCGCGGGGAACGGACCGCCGTGGACCATCGCGTGGCCCACCTCGACACCGGTGGGCCAGCCGTTGGCCAGGATGCGCCCGGCCTTCTGCTCCAGGACCGGCACCAGGGGCCGGGCGGTCTCGTGGTCGCCGTCGGTGAGGTGCAGGGTGGCGGTGAGCTGGCCCTCCAGGCGACCGGCCGCGGCCAGCAGGTCCTCGACGCCGTCATAGCGGACCACCAGGGAGGCCGCGCCGAAGATCTCCTCGTGCAGCACCGGGTTGTCCAGGAACTGCGCGGTGGTCGCGCTGAACACCACCGGGGCAGGGGCGTTGGCGCCCTCGCCGGTGCTGCCGCGGCCGACCAGCGCCACGCCGGCCTGCGCACCCAGCTGCTCCACACCGGCGTTCCAGGATTCGGCGATGGACCGGGTGAGCATGGTCTGGCCGCTGTGCCCGGCGGCGGCTTCACCGACGGCGGCGACGAAGGCGTCACCGGCCTCGCCGGTCGGCACGAAGACCAGGCCTGGGGAGGTGCACAGCTGGCCGGAGGATCCGGTCACCGAGGTCAGGTAGGCGGAGGCCAGGCTCTGCACGGACTCCGGGCCGCCGGAGAGTGCGCCGTCGAAGAGGAACACCGGGTTGATGGAGCTCATCTCCGCGTACACCGGGATCGGCACCTCCCTCGCCGCGGCGGCCTTCATCAGGGACACCCCGGCTGCACGGGAGCCGGTGAAGCCCACCGCCCGGATGACCGGGTCGGAGGCCAGCGCCTGGCCGATGGAGGCGCCGGGTCCGTAGATCAGGGAGAACACTCCGGGGTGCAGGTCGAAGGCCGCGACGGCGTCGGTGATGGCCCGGCCCACCAGCTCCGAGGTGCCGGGGTGGGCGTTGTGGGCCTTGAACACCACGGGGCAGCCGGCGGCCAGCGCGGAGGCGGTGTCGCCCCCGGCGGTGGAGAAGGCCAGCGGGAAGTTGGAGGCGCCGAAGACGGCCACCGGCCCCAGGGGGATGCGGCGCTGGCGGACGTCCGGCTTCGGCAGCGGGCTGCGCTGCGGGTCCGGGGCGTCCAGCCGGGCGCCCCGGAAGTCGCCCTGACGCACGACCGGAGGCGAAGAGCCGCAGCTGGTTCACGGTGCGTCCTCGTTCGCCCACCAGGCGGGCCTCCGGGAGGCCGGTCTCCGCCATCGCGCGGGCGGTGAGCTCCTCACCGAGCGCGTCGATGTTCGCGGCGACCTGCTCCAGGAAGGCGGCGTGGGTCTCCGGGGCGAGCTGGGAGAAGCTCGGGTACGCCTCGGCGGCCGCGCCGGTGGCCTCGGCGAGCTGGGACTCGTCGATCAGCGAGTAGCCCGGTTCGAGTGCCTCATCGGTGGAGGGGTCGAAGCCGGTGACGGTGCGGCCGGTGCCGGCCACGGAGCGTCCGGCGATGATCGACTGCCCGGTGAGGGCGGTTGCGGTGGTCTGTGCGGTCATGCTCAGCTCCTTGTGGGTGCGTGGCGTCTGATGTCGATCCTCTCAGACGGCGGAGAGGGCGGGGGAGGGGTTCGCGGGGCGGACTCCGGCGGCGTCGATCAGGTCGCGGAGGTCCTGCAGGTCGGCCTCGGTGAGGTCCTGCAGCGGCGGGCGGACCGGGCCGGCGTCGCGTCCGACGGCCTTCAGTCCGCCCTTGACGATGGAGACGCCGTAGCCCTTCACCCGGTCCCGGATCTCCAGGTACGGCAGCACGAAGCGGGTGAGCTTCTCGGTGACGGCGGCGCGGTCCTGGCGGCGCACGTCGGCGTAGAACTCCAGGGCGAACTCGGGGACGAAGTTGTACATGGCCGAGGAGTAGGTGCTCATGCCCAGCTGCAGCATCGGCAGGGCGAAGGTCTCGGCGGTGGGAAGTCCGCCCAGGTAGAAGAGCCGGTCGCCGTTGGTGGCGACCACCTTCGTGACGGCCTCGATGTCACCGGTGGCGTCCTTGAAGCCGATGAAGTTCTCGTGCTTCTCCGCCAGTCGGGCGACGGTCTCGGCGGAGTAGACCGCGTTGGCCCGGTTGTAGACGATCACGCCGATGTCGGTGGCGGAGCAGACGGCGTCGACGTGGGCCTGCAGGCCCTGCTGGTCGCATTCGGTGAGGTAGGGCGGAAGCAGCAGCAGCCCCTGGCAGCCGGCGGCCTCGGCGGCCTGCGCGTTGGCCACGGCCTGGGAGGTGGACCCTCCGGCGGAGCCGAGCACCGGCACGTGGGCGCCGGCTCCTCCACCACGAGCCGCACGACCCGGGCGTTCTCCTCACCGGAGAGGCTGAAGCCTTCGCCGGTGCCGCCCGCGGCGAACAGCCCGGCCACGCCCTGGCGCGCCTGCCAGTTCAGGTGCTCACGGTACGCGTCCTCGTCCAGGGCGAGGTCCTGGGTGAAGGCGGTGACGGGGAAGGAGAGCAGCCCGTCCTTGAGGTGCTCGGCGAGCTCGAAGGGGGTGAACTGCTGGATGGAGTGCTGGGACACGGGGGACCTTCCTGGATCGGGATGCGGCGAGCACCGGGGGCGACTCGTGACCTTCACTGTAGGAAGGCGGTCAGCCGGGCGTCCAAGGCCGCTTCGGCATGAGCTCATGTTGAGCTGACATGACCGTCGAGGGCGGCCAGGAGGCGGTGCAGGGCAGGGTTGCGCTGACCCCTGCGCCAGATGGCATGGAGCTCGACGACGTCGGTGGTCTGGTCGGCCAGCGGCAGGTGGGTCACGCCGGCGACGCCCAGGCGCTGGGCGGAGGCGGGCACCAGGGCCACGCCGCGGCCGGCGGCGACCAGGGACACCATGGTGAGGATCTGGCTGACGGTGTGCACCACATTGCCGTGTTGGATGGGCACATTGCGGATGGCGAGGTCGTAGAAGTACCGAGCCTTGGTGGGGGAGTACATGATCAGCGGGACCTCGCGGAGGTCGGCCCCGGCGACGGGCCGGTCCAGGGCGGCCAGCGGGTGGCCCTCCGGGACGACCAGCTCGAGGGCTTCGGAGAGCAGCAGGCGGGACTCGAAGAGCTCATGGTCGATGGGCGGGCGGGCCAGGCCCAGGTCGATCTCGCCGTTGACCAGCGAGTCGACCTGCTCCCGGGTCACCTGTTCCCGCAGGTCGACGTCGACGTCGGGCAGCTGCTCGGAGAGGGTGGAGAGCAGGGTGCCCAGCACGGAGAATCCGGACGCGGCGGTGAATCCGATGCGCAGCACGCCGGCCTGACCGCGGGCGATGCGCCGGGCGGTCAGAGGCGCCTGCTCCGCGGAGACCAGCAGCTTGCGGGCGTCGGCGAGGAAGGCCTTGCCGGCGGTGGTGAGGGCGACCTTGCGGTTGTCGCGCTCGATGAGCTGCACCCCGACCGTCTTCTCCAGCTTCTGGATCTGTCGGCTCAGCGGCGGCTGGGTCATGTTGAGGCGCTCGGCGGCGTGGCCGAAGTGCAGCTCTTCGGCGACGGCGACGAAGCTGCGGATCTGGTCCAGCGTGAACACTATGCACTCCAAGTATTGATCAGGTGGTGAGTGATCCCTTCAGTGCATCATGGTGTCATGCGCGTCACAGCCCTTCAAGGCGTCGTGGCTCTGATGCCGAAGGGGCATCGCGCAGTGCAGAAAGAGACGTCGCGCAGTGCTGAACGCGTGGTTCGGGAGTGATGTCAGGCCAGGACCCGGCGTCGGGAGGCGGTGAGGTGGGCGCGCATCGCGGAGGACGCCGCCCGGGGATCGGCCTCCGCGATCGCGTCGAGCACCGCATGGTGCTCCGCCAGCGCCGCAGTGGCCGGGGCCTCGCCATCCGGCGACTCGGCGCCCTGTGGTGCTTTCTCCCCGCCCTCCAGCCGGCGGCGCGGCATGGCGATCATGGAGGCCCCGAGCTGCTCGACGGCGGTGAGCAGGTGCGGGTTCCCGGAGGCGGCGGCGATCTCCCGGTGGAAGGCGAAGTCCTGTTCCACCGCCGTGGCCGGATGGGTCGCTCCCGCGGCGAAGGCGGCCAGGGCCGCCCGCAGGTTCTCCAGCTGCGCGGGGCTGCCGTGCTCGGCGGCGAGCGCGCAGCCTCACATTCCAGCGCCATGCGGAACTCGCTGAGCGTCTCGCGCTCTCCGGGTCGGGCGGGGCGGGAACCCTGCGCATGCTCGGCAGGCGGGGTGAGCGCGAAGCTGCCGGCGCCGCGCCGGGTGCGGATCAGGCCGGCGGCCTGGAGCCGCCCGAGCGCCTCCCGCACCACGGTGCGGCTGACGCCATGCTCGGTGATCAGCTCGGCCTCGGAGGGGAGCTTCTGGCCGACGGTGATCTCGCCGTCGAGGATCTGGCGACGCAGGGTTTCGGTGAGCCGGGCGGTGCGGTTGGTGCTCATAGGCCGATTCTGCCTCAGCGGGTGCCGAACTCCACGGTCTCGGTGGTCCAGGCGCGGGCCTGCTCGCTCAGCGTGATGCCCAGTCCGGGGCGGTCAGGCACCATCATGCGGCCGTCGGCGATCTCCAGGCGCTCCTCGAACAGCGGGTTCAGCCAGTCGAAGTGCTCCACCCATGGTTCGGTGGGGTAGGCGGCAGCCAGGTGCAGGTGGATCTCCATGGCGAAGTGCGGGGCCAGTGTGAGCCCAGCATGGTGGGCGAGTCCGGCCAGTCGCAGGAACTGGGTGATGCCACCGACGCGCGGGGCGTCGGGCTGGATGATGTCGCAGGCGCGGGCGGCGATGAGCCGCTCATGCTCGGCAACTGAGGCCAGCATCTCTCCGGTGGCGATGGGGGTGTCCAGTGCGGAGGCCAGGGCGGCGTGGCCCTCGGCGTCATAGGCGTCCAGCGGCTCCTCGATCCAGATGAGGTCGAACTCCTCCAGGCGGCGGCCCATGCGCAGGGCGGTGGCCCGGTCCCACTGTTGGTTGGCGTCCACCATGAGCGGAGTGTCGGGGCCGAGGTGTTCGCGGACGGCGGTCACTCGGCGGAGGTCCTCGGCGGTGTCCGGCAGGCCGACCTTGATCTTGATGCCGCCGATTCCGGCGGCCAGCGACTCATCCGCCCGGGCGGTGATCTCCTCCACCGAGGCGTGCAGGAAGCTCCGGAGGTGTTGTAGGTGCGCACCGAGTCTCGGTGGGCGCCGAGCAGCTTGGCCAGAGGGAGCCGGGCGCGGCGGGCCTTCAGGTCGTACAGAGCGATGTCGAGCGCGGCCAGGGCCTGGGTGGCCACCCCGGAGCGGCCGACGGAGGCGCCGGCCCAGAGCAGCTTGTCGTAGAGCTTGGCGATGTCGTTCGGGTCCTCGCCGAGGGCGTTCTCGGCGACCTCTCGGGCGTGGGCGTACTGGGCGGGGCCGCCGGCGCGCTTGGAGTAGGAGAAGCCGACGCCCTCGTGGCCCTGCTCGGTGGTGATCTCCGCGAAGAGGAAGACGACCTCCGTCATGGGCTTCTGCCGACCGGTGAACACTTTGGCGTCGGAGATGGCGGTGGCCAGGGGCAGGGTGGCAGTGGAGAGGCGGATGTGGCGGATGGTGTCGGGAGTGTAAGCCATGCCACAGATCGTACAAGTCGACTACTTGTATGACTACTGCCGGTCGTGCATGACGCGATGCCAGTACGGTGAATCTCCAGCGGGGTGCTGGTCCCGTGACGCCGACGGGCGGGGCCGCCTACAGTGGCTCTCCCGACCAGGATGGAGGAGATCATGAGTCCAGCCTCGACGCCCCAGAAAGGTCGCCCCGGTCCCGAGCCGGAGGAGACTCCGGGTCTGGAGCCTGGAGGCGGTGTGCCGCCGGGCGAGACGCCGCCCGAGTCGGGGAGCACCGCGGAGGCCCATCCCGAGACTGCGCCTCGTCGGCCGCCGCGGGCGAAGGCCGTCGTGACGGTCATCGCCGTGCTGGTAGGACTCCTGCTGCTGGTCTTCCTCGGCTACATCGCCGGCATCCTCGGCTGACCGGCGGCTGAGCTCAGGCTCCGACCGTGGACTCCCGCGGCACCAGGGTGGGAGTGAACACCGGGTGCTGGACCGGGGAGTCAGGGTCGTCGATCGCTGCGACCAGCAGCTCAGCGGCCCGCTCACCCATCTCCGCGGCGGGCTGCCGCACCGAGCTGATCGGAACCGTTGCGGAGGCGGCGAACTCGATGTCGTCGTAGCCGATCAGCGCGATGTCCTCGGGGACGCTCACGCCGGTCCGTGCCAGCTCCTGGAGCACCCCCAAGGCGACCAGGTCGTTGGTCGCGAAGATCGCGTCCGGCCGCTGCCCGGAGGGCAGGTCCAGCAGCTCGCGGGTGGCCTGCCGACCCGACCCGACGTCCATCGCGCCGGTGTCGCACATCCGCACCGAGACGCCGTCGTGCTCCGCCGCCGCGGCCTCGGCGCCGGCCAGACGGTGGGCCACCTGCCGAATGCCCATCGGACCGCCGATCACTGCGATCCGTCGTCGCCCCTGGGCGATCAGGTGCTCGGCGGCCAGGCGGCCCCCGAGCCGGTCATCGGTGGAGACGGAGGAGAACTCGTCGGCCCCGGACTTGCGATCCACGATCACCACGGCGGTGCCGTGCTCCTTGAGCCGACGCAGCCGGGCGAGCACGTCGCCCACCGGGGAGATGAGCAGTCCGGAGACGCGCTGCTCCTCGAACAGCCGGAGGTGGGTCAGCTCCCGCTGGCGGTCCTGCCCGGAGTTGCCCAGCAACAGGGGCCGGTTCATCTCGCCGAGGCTCTTCTCGGCGCCGGAGGCCACATCGGCGAAGAACGGGTTCGCGACGTCGAGGACGATCATGCCGACCGCGCGATTCTGCCGCTGACGCAGCTGCCGGGCAGCCTCGTTGCGCACGTAGCCCAGCTCCTCGATGGCGGCCTGGACGCGCTCGCGGGTGGTCTCGGAGACCTTCTCCGGATGGTTCAGGGCGTTGGAGACCGTGGCCGGCGAGACGCCGGCACGTGCCGCGACGTCCCGCACTTGAGCCATAGCCATGGGGACAGAATACCCATCCCGTCCCGGGCGGGGGCGATTCCGACCTCGCATGGCTCAATGCCTTCAGTGTTGCTAGCATCACATCGGACTGACCAGGGAGGATGCGATGACGCAGACGGCACACCGGTTGACGGCCTTCGGCCCGGACTTTCCGTTCCCCTATGACCGGTGGCTGGAACACCCCGCGGGGCTGGGCCAGGTTCCCGCCGAGGCCCATGGACGGGAGGTGGCGATCATCGGCGGCGGCATCGCTGGTCTGGTGGCCGCCCATGAGCTGATGCGCCTGGGGCTGCGCCCGGTGGTCCATGAGGCCGAACGGCTCGGCGGCCGGCTGCGCTCCGAGGCGTTCCGCGTCCCCGGGGAGGAGGACTCCCAGGTGATCGCCGAGCTCGGCGGGATGCGGTTCCCCCGCTCCTCCGCGGCGTTCTTCCACTACGTGGACCTCCTGGGCCTGGAGACCGCTCCCTTCCCGAACCCGCTCACCGAGGCGGCCGGCAGCACCGTCATCGAGCTGGGCGGGCAGGCCTGGTACGCCCGCACCCTGGAGGACCTGCCCGCGCTGTTCCAGGAGATCGCCCAGGCCTGGGACGGCGCCCTGGACTCGGTGCTGCACCTGAGTGCCCTGCAGGAGGCCATGCGTCGTCGTGATGCCGCCGCGGTCAAGCAGATCTGGGACGAGCTGGTGCCCGCCTGGGACGACCACAGCTTCTACGAGTTCATCGCCTCCTCTGAGGAGTTCTCCCGGCTCTCCTTCCGGCACCGGGAGGTCTTCGGCCAGGTGGGGTTCGGCACCGGCGGCTGGGACTCCGACTTCCCCAACACCATGTTGGAGATCCTCCGCGTGGCGGTCTGCGAGTTCGACGACGACCAGCACCTCATCCGCGGCGGCGTCGAGCAGGTGCCGCGCGGCCTGTGGGCCCAGCCGGTGGACGACGCCGCCCACTGGCGGCCGGCACCTCCCTGGCGGATCTGCACGGCGGCCACCCCCGGGGCGCGGTCACCCGAGTGTTCCGGGCCGATGACGGACGCTTCGGCGTCGTCGACCACACCGGAGAGGAGCGCCGCTACGACGCGGTGCTGGCGACCTGCCAGTCCTGGCTGCTGACCACTCAGGTGGAGGTGGAGGAGGAGCTGCTCTCTCAGGACCTGTGGATGGCCCTGGACCGCACCCGCTACATGCAGTCGGCCAAGACCTTCGTGATGGTGGACCGCCCCTTCTGGCGGGACGTGGACCCAGAGACCGGCCGCGAGGCGATGAGCATGACGCTGACCGACCGGCTGACCCGCGGGACCTATCTCTTCGACGACGGACCCGACCGGCCCGGCGTGATCTGCCTGAGCTACTCGTGGATGAGCGACGCCCTGAAGATGCTCCCGCATCCCGTGCAGCGACGCGTGGACCTCGCCCTGGACGCCCTGAGCCGGATCTACCCGGACGTGGACATCCGCTCCCACGTGGTGGGGGAGCCGATCACCGTCTCCTGGGAGAACGACCCGTACTTCCTGGGGGCGTTCAAGGGGGCGCTGCCGGGACATTACCGGTACAACGAGCGCATGTACTCCCACTTCGTCCAGCGCGACCTCCCCGAGTCCGAGCGCGGCATCTTCCTGGCCGGGGACGACATCTCCTTCACCCCCGCCTGGGCGGAGGGCGCGGTGCAGACCGCTCTCAACGCCGTCTGGGGGATCATGACGCACTTCGGCGGGCGGAGCGCCCCGGAGAATCCGGGCCCCGGTGATGTGTTCGACGAGCTGCGGCCCGTGCGGCTCCCGGACTGAGGAGGCTGACGAGATGGCGCTGGCTGAGGACGCGACGGCCGAGTCCCTGACCCTGGCTTTGGCTCAGGTGCCGCCGGTGGAGATCGGCGACGACGCCGTCGAGCGTGCGTTGTCTCGGACGGATCGTCTGGCCGCCGAGGCCGCGACGTCCGGTGCGGACCTGCTGGTGCTTCCGGAGATGCACCTGAGCGGCTACGCGATCGGTCGGGGCGCCGTGGAGCAATTCGCCGAAGAGTGGGGTGGGCCGGCGCTGACGAGGATGGCGGAGATCGCCAGGACGTACGGCGTGGCGATCTGCCATGGGTTTCCCGAGCGCGACGGACAGCGCGTGTACAACAGTGCGGCGTTCATCGACGAGCACGGGACTGAGCTGCTGCGCTGGCGGAAGCTGCACCTCTTCGGCGACGTCGATGCGCGACAGTTTGACCGGGCAGGCTTTTCTGACGAGGGGCTGACTGGCGAGGGGTTGGTGGCCGACTGGCGTGGCTGGAGCATCGGCCTGGCCATCTGTTACGACGTGGAGTTCCCCGAGACCGCGCGGCGGCTGGCGCTCGCCGGAGCGGACCTGTTGGTGGTGCCGACGGCGAACATGGTCGGTTTCGAGGCGGTCTCGCGCCTGCTGGTGCCGGCGCGGGCGCTGGAGAACCAGATGTATGTGGCCTACGCGAACTACACGGGTGAGGACCCGGAGTTCCAGTACAGCGGGCTGAGCCTCATCGCCGGGCCTGACGGCGCTCCCGTCGTGGCGGCCGGGGCGGGAGAAGAGCTGCTGATCGGTCGGATCAGTGCTGAGCGGCTGGTCGCCTCGCGCTGCGCGAACCCGTATCTGGAGGATCGGCGCGGCGACATGCTCGGCTGAGGCGGTCAGGCAACGGGGAGTGCGTCAGGGCGGCAGCGTGGCTGTCGGCAGCTCACGTGTGGCTCAGTGGTGTCGTCTGTCGGCGTCGTAGAGGATGGCCACTGTCGCACCGGACCCCGGGGTGGTGTGGCGGGCTGCGATGAGGTCGTTGTGCCGCTGTGGCGCGAGGATATGCCGCTGTCGTCCCGGGGGTCGGGCAGGCGGCAGTCGGTGAGAGCGCAGCCCGGGATACGGCAGTGAAGACGTCGACCGCTGTGATGGTGGTGGCCCCTGTGGTGGGGGCGGCGCCGGAGCCCGCGGCGGTGGTGGGGCGGTGGTGTCCGGTGCTGCCTGCTCGGGTTCGGGCAGGGTCAGCAGTCCGTGGGATTTCAACCGATGGTGCCTGCGGCACAGGGCCTGCAGGTTGGCCCCGCTGGTGGGGCCTGCCGGGCAGGGGAGCCGGTGGTCAAGATCGCAGCGCTGAGCCGGGATGGTGCACCCCGGGGCCTGGCAGACCCCGTCGCGGAAGATGATGGCATCCCGCAGCCGGGCCGGAGCGTAGCGGCCGGTGTAGGTGATCGAGAGGATGTCCGGAGAGACGTCTCCTGCGCCGGGCTGGATCGGGCCGGGCTGGGTCTGGCTGGTGGTGGCCTGGTACCAGTCGTGGCAGGTGCGGGGATCACCGGCGAGGTGGCGGGCATCGCTGGCTGGGATCACCCAGTTCCGGTCGGCACTGATGCCGGGGTCGTCGCTGTGTCCGGTCAGGGTGGTCTCAGGGATCATGACCGCGATCTTCGCCTCCACCGGGGCACCCTCGACCCGGCCGGAGAGCAGCCAAGCGGCGAACAGATCAGCCTCCAGCTGAGCCAGAGTCCGAGGATCCGCGCCGTCTGCGGGGGTTTCGAGGCGGTCGGAGTCTCCAGGGGCAGGAGTCTCCCCGGGAAGTACCTCAGGACCGTCCTGGACCTGGACGGGGATGGCGCCGCTGGTGATCGGGTCAGGGGCGGGCAGCTCGGGGTGCTCGACGGGCCGCAGGGGGTGCTCGACGGGGAAGACCTGCTGGGCGCTGGTGGCCTGTGAGCCGGTCCCGCCTGTGCTCCTGTCTCCACAGGTGGTGGGGGTGGTGCAGTGCGTGTCGGTCTCTGCTGGGGTGGGGATGGTGTGGTGTTGGTGGCCGCGGGCGACCGCGCGGAGTCGATTCGCGATCGCTGCGGCCGCCACTGTGGGCAGTCGGGCTTCGAGGTAGCTCATGGCGTGGTCGTCGTGTTGGAGGCGTACCCATCGATCCGCCCGGGCACGGTCGCAGTCGGCCTGGTATTGGGCGGGGTCCAGGGTGGCGGTGTAGCGACGCAGCCAGGCCCGCAGC
>NZ_MDSS02000015.1 GCF_001758425.2 Nesterenkonia sp. PF2B19
CGATCAGGTCGCTCATCGTCGGCGCAGACCTGGGCGGCCGATCGACTTCGGCGATGAGCAGCAGGCCCGATACAAGGGTCGCAACGTCGTCGAACGATGCTTCAACCGGCTCAAGCAGTGGCGCGGGATCGCTGCACGAACGGATAAGACTGCCCGGAACTTCCACGCTGGGCTCTGCCTCGCAGCGACTCTGCAATGGGTTTAGCAACACGCCCTAGCCCTGAACAGCACTGGCCCTGAACTCCACTGGGCCTGAACAGCACGGGGCCGGTAGCCTGAAGTCCATGACCTCCCCCACGGCGAGCACCGGCCCCACCGCAGAGTCCTCCGAGGTCGGTCGGGTGGTGATCGTGGGCGCGGGCGACCTGGGCACCCGGATCGGACGACTGCTGCGGTCGGCAGGCCGCGGCGTCGCCGGCTGGAAGCGTGACCCCTCGACGCTGCCGGAGGGGTTCGGCCGCGTCCCGGCGGACCTCACCCGCGGCTCGGAGCTGCCCGAGCTGCCCGAGGACACCGCCGCCGTCGTGTTCTGTCCGACCGCTGGGGCGCGCTCCGCAGCGCGCTACCGAGCCGTGTACCGTGACGGCCTGCGCGCGCTGCTGGAGCGTGCCGATCGGCTGGGCGGCCGCTCCGGACGGCGGGTTCGGATGGTGCTGGTGTCCTCCACCGCGGTCCATGGCGGGGAGGAGGGCCTGATCGATGAGACCTCTCCCCTGCACCCGAACACTCCGACCGGCGAGGTGCTGGCCGAGACCGAGCAGCTGCTGCGCAGCGACGACTCGGTGGAGTCCGTGGTGCTGCGCCTGGCCGGGATCTACGGGCCCGGACGTCGACGGCTGCTCGACCAGGTGCTCGGCGGAGGGTTCGGCGCCGCCGCTGAGCTGACCGGTTCCGCCCAGGTCTCCACCGCCGGAAGCCTGGGCACGGACCCCTGGAAGATCTCCAACCGGATCCACGTGGACGACGCCGCCGCGTCGGCCGCCGCGATGGTCACCGCATCCGAGTGCCCCTCGGTGCTGCTGGGCGTGGACGAGCTGCCCGTGCCGGTGGGGATGGTGCACGACTGGCTGGCCGATGAGCTCGGCCTGCCGCGTCCGTGGCCGCACCTCATCCCGGAGGGCGTCGCACTGGACCAGGTGCTCCACACCGGGCGGGAGGACCCCCTGTGGAGCGCGACGCCGGCCCACGGCCGGGCCGTCGACGGCGCGGCGCTGCACCGCTTCCTGGGCGGGCTGAGGCACCCGGACTTCCGATCCGGCTATGCGCCGATGCTCGAGAAGCCCGCCGCGGACGACTGAGAGGGCCGGTCAGCCGACCTCTGCCGCCGCACGGGCCGCCGCACGGGCCGCCGCCCAGAGATGTGCTTGACATCACATGACGGCGATGCTTGAGTTGACTTACCGACCAATCGGTCTGGAAATAAGTCGAGGAGTGTCGATGACCGAGCCCACCCAGCTGGCCTACGAAGGCGTGATCATGCCCGACGGCGGACCCCGGCACAGGATGCTGGAGACGGACCGCTGCACCCGCTGGCTCGGCGCCGAGGTGCTCCAGGCCGACCCCGGGCACGCCCGCCTGCGCATGACGGTGCGCCGCGAGATGACCAACGGCTTCGACATCGTCCACGGGGGAATGATCTTCGCCCTGGCCGACACCTGCTTCGCCATGGCGTGCAACCACCCCGACGGCGACGACGCCACTGTGACCGTCGCCTCCGGGGCCGACATCAACTTCCTAAAGACCGCCTGGCTGGGTGATGAGCTCATCGCCGAGGCCGTGGAGGTCTCCCGCTCCGGACGCAGCGGAGTCTACGACGTCAGCGTCACCCGCGGGGACGAGACCATCGCCGTCTTCCGCGGCCGCTCCCGCACCGTCCCGTCCCCCGGAAAGAAGTGAGCCATGAACACCCTGGCCGACGAACCCACCCGTGACAGCGCACAGCCCCACGACCCCGCCCTGCCGGATCCTGAGGAGCTGGCCACCCGCGAGGAGATCGAGACGCTGCAGCTGACCCGACTGCAGCACACCGTCCGGCACGCCTACGACAACGTCCCCGCCTACCGCGCGCTCTACGACGCCCACGGCGTGGGACCCGATGACCTGCGCAGCCTGGAGGACCTGGCGAAGTTCCCCTTCACCGACAAGGAGTTCCTGCGGGCGGCCTACCCGTTCAAGGCCTTCGCCGTGCCCATGGAACAGGTCCGCCGGATCCACGCCTCCTCGGGCACCACCGGTCGCCCCACCGTGGTGGGCTACACGCAGGACGACATCGACGTCTGGGCGTCGCTGTTGGCCCGCTGTCTGCGATTCTCGGGCGTCCGGCCGGGCGACCTCGTCCACAACGCCTACGGCTACGGCCTGTTCACCGGTGGCCTGGGCGCCCATTACGGCATCGAGAGGCTCGGCGGCACCGTGATTCCGATGTCCGGCGGACAGTCCGAGAAGCAGGTGCAGCTGATCCAGGACTTCCGGCCCCGCGTCATCCTGTGCACGCCCACCTACCTGCTGGCCCTGGCCGACACGTTCCGGGAAGCCGGCATCGATCCGCGCTCCACCTCCCTGGAGATCGCGGTGCTCGGCGCCGAACCGTGGACCGAGCAGATGCGGCATGAGATCGAGGAGACCTTCGCGATCCGGGCCTGCGACATCTATGGCCTCTCCGAGATCATGGGCCCGGGCGTGGCCGGCGAGTCCTGGGAGCTGCAGGACGGCTCCACCATCTGGGAGGACCACTTCCGCCCCGAGATCATCGATCCGATCACCGAGGAGCCGCTGCCCACGGGGGAGGACGGCGAGCTGGTGTTCACCACGCTCACCAAGCAGGCGCTGCCGATCATCCGCTACCGCACCCATGACCTGACCCGGCTGATGCCGGGCACCGACCGGCCGGGGCATCGACGCATGGCCCGGATCACCGGTCGCAGCGATGACATGATCATCCTGCGCGGGGTGAACCTGTTCCCCTCCCAGATCGAAGAGATCGCCCTGGAGATCCAGGAGCTCTCCCCGCACTTCCAGCTGCGCCTGAGCCGCCCAGGAACCATGGACGAGATGACGGTCCACATCGAGCGCCGGCCGGAGTGCGACGGCGCGGCCGCCGAATCCGCCGGCGCGGAGCTCGCCCGCCGCATCAAAGTCCGCATCGGCACCAGCTGCCGGGTCTCGGTGGAGGAGCCGGGATCGCTGGCCCGCTCCTCCGGGAAGCTGCGGCGCATCTACGACGAGCGCCCGCGGCAGGCCGGATAGCCTGATGCCCATGACGACCACCCCCACCTCTTCCGGGACCTCGCGCCGCGGGCGGCCCGGCTATGACCGCGAGGCCCTGCTGACCGTCTGCGTGGAGGCCTTCAACCGCCACGGCTACGAGGCCACCTCCATGGGAGCGCTGTCCCGGGAGCTGGGCATCTCCAAGTCCGCGATCTACCACCACGTCTCCTCCAAGGAGGAGATCCTGGACATCGCGCTGAACCGGTCGCTGGCGGAGCTGGAGCGCGTGGTCAGCGAGGCCGAGGCGCTCGGCGCCCCGGCGGTGGACGAGCTGGAGACCATCATCCGGGAGTCGGTGAAGGTCCTGACCGCCTCCCTGCCGTACGTGACGCTGCTGCTGCGGCTGCGCGGCAACTCGGAGATGGAGGTCAAGGCCCTGCAGCGACGCCGGGAGATCACCCTGCGGATCGCAGAGCTGATCCGTCAGGCCCAGGCCGACGGCGACCTGCGTGACGACGTCGACGCCCGCACCGCCTCGCGCCTGGCCATGGGCATGGTCAACTCCCTGGTGGACTGGTACCGCCCGCAGGACGGGCAGCCCGACGACGCCCTGGCCGCGACGGTCACCCACCTGCTGCTGGACGGGCTGCGTTCCCCGCGGAGCTGACGCCGCCACCACATCCTTCTGCCGCCGATCGGGCGATGCGAGTGCCCACCGAAGGCTTCACGGCCGACGAGGCCCGTCGCATCGCCCGATCGGTGCGTTCCCGCACCTGTCCTGGACCAGATATCCCCAGGTCATCGTGTGTTGACCATCACACCTACCCTGCTATACTGAACGAACGGTCGGTAATTCAGGCGACGGAAACGAGGACCAGCATGTCGGCAGAGCACCCTTCCCAGGACCCCCACGCA
This sequence comes from Nesterenkonia sp. PF2B19, assembly GCF_001758425.2. Taxonomy (GTDB): domain Bacteria; phylum Actinomycetota; class Actinomycetes; order Actinomycetales; family Micrococcaceae; genus Nesterenkonia; species Nesterenkonia aethiopica. The sequence goes on from NZ_MDSS02000015.1 coordinate 4,123, forward strand.
CCGCAGCTCCGCCTGGCGGACGACTCCGACGCGTCCGCGGCCGCGGACGCGCGCGGGCCGGTCAGGAGCGCTTCGAGGAGCTCATCGCCGCAGACTCCCGAGTGGAGCCGCGGGACTGGATGCCCGAGCCGTACCGCAAGACCCTGGTCCGCCAGGTCTCCCAGCACGCGCACTCGGAGATCATCGGGATGCAGCCGGAGGGCAACTGGATCTCCCGCGCCCCGAGCCTGAAGCGCAAGGCCATCCTCATGGCCAAGGTCCAGGACGAGGCCGGCCACGGACTCTACCTCTACTCCGCAGCCGAGACGCTGGGCACTCCGCGGGACGAGATGTTCGACCAGCTCTACACGGGCCGCGCGAAGTACTCCTCCATCTTCAACTACCCGGCCCGGACCTGGGCCGACGTCGGCGCCATCGGCTGGCTGGTCGACGGCGCGGCCATCACCAACCAGGTACCCCTGTGCCGCGCCTCCTACGGGCCCTACGGACGCGCGATGGTACGCGTCTGCAAGGAGGAGTCCTTCCACCAGCGGCAGGGCTGGGAGATCCTCTACACGCTCTCCCACGGCACCGAGGAACAGCATCAGATGGCCCAGGACGCCGTGGACCGCTTCTACGGACCTGCCCTCCAGATGTTCGGCCCGCCGGACAGCGACTCCCCCAACTCCGGACAGTCCATGGCGTGGAACATCAAGCGCTTCTCCAACGACGAGCTGCGCCAGCGCTTCGTGGACATGATCGTCCCCCAGGCCGAGGCCCTGGGGCTGACGCTGCCGGACCCCGACCTGCAGTGGAACGAGGAGCGCGGCCACTACGACTTCGGCGAGCTGGACTGGGACGAGTTCTTCTCCGTGCTCAAGGGCAACGGCCCGCTGAGCCGCCAGCGCCTGGAGCACTACCGCCGCGCCCGTGACGAGGGCGCGTGGGTGCGCGAGGCCGCCGCGGCCTACGCCGGCCGCCAGCACCAGGAACAGGCCGCCCTCGCCGGCGCCTGATCCGTCGGCTCGTCACATCCCATCACCCTTCGACTCCCGAGACACCCTCAGGAAAGGCGAGGCCCATGACCTCCATCGACCCCGCAGACTCCGGCTCGTGGCCCCTCTGGGAGGTGTTCATCCGCTCCTCCCGCGGACTCTCCCACGTCCACGCCGGCTCGCTGCACGCCCCGGACGCCACCATGGCGCTGCGCAACGCCCGGGACCTCTACACCCGGCGCAACGAGGGCACCTCGGTGTGGGTGGTGCCGGCCGAGGCGATCATGGCCTCCGACCCCGACTCCAAGGGCGGGTTCTTCGAGTCCCCGCAGGGCAAGAGCTACCGTCACGCCACCTACTACACGCAGTCAGAAGGGGTGAAGCACCTGTGAGCTTCGCATCCCACGACTCCGCCACGCGCCAGTCCCAGGGCGAGGCGATCACCCCGGAGGAGATCGCCTCCTCCGACGCCGTCGCCGACGAGGCCACCGCCCGCTACGCGATGATCCTCGGCGACGACGCCCTGATGCTCTCCCAGCGCCTCAGCTCCTGGATCTCCCGCGCCCCTGAGCTGGAGGAGGACGTCGCGCTGGCCAACATCGCCCTGGATCTGCTGGGACATGCCCGCTTCCTCCTCACCTATGCGGGCACCGCCTGGGGCAAGACCGAGGACGATCTGGCCTACTTCCGCGATGAGGAGGAGTTCCGCTCCTGCCGTCTCGTGGAGCAGGAGAACGGGGACTTCGGCCGCACGATCGCCCGCCAGCTGATCTTCAGCACCTATCAGCACCAGCTCTACAGCCGGCTGGTCCACTCCACCGACCCGACCCTGGCCGCCATCGCGGACAAGGCACTCAAGGAGGTCCAGTACCATCAGGACCATGCCGCCCAGTGGACCCTGAGGCTCGGACTGGGCACCGAGGAGTCCAGCCGCCGCATCCAGGACGGGCTGGACTCGCTGTGGTCCTACGTGGAGGAGCTGTTCCTCGACGTCGACCCGATCCCCGCACTGGGCGACGTCGCGGTCCTGCCCTCCAGCCTGCGCGAGGACACTCTGCACCGGCTCCGGGAGGCCATCGAGGCCGCCGGTCTCACCGTCCCGGAGATGTCCGGGGCCTACGGCTCGGACCGCACCGGACGGTTCTCCGAGCAGCGGGGCTACATCCTCGCCGAGATGCAGGTCCTCGCCCGGCAGCACCCCGGGGCGACCTGGTGAGCATCGCAGTCCGGACCCGTGCCGGCAGGACGGAGGACGACATGAGCACACGCTATAAGACATCTGACCCTCGCCAGGCCTCCCGCATCGTGGCCGAGACCATGATGGCCGGCCACCCGTCACTGGAGCCCACTGACCAGAGCACGAAGCCAGCCCTCGACGACGGCAGGGAACGCACCGTGTGGGAGGTCGCCGCCACGGTCAACGACCCGGAGATCCCTGTGCTCTCCATCGAGGACCTGGGCATCCTGCGCGAGGCCCGCCTCGACGAGGATGGGACCGCCGTCGTCGTGATCACTCCCACCTACTCCGGCTGCCCCGCCATGGACACCATCACCTCCGATGTCCGGGAAGCGCTGCGCACCGCCGGCCACGAGCGCGTCCGCGTGGACACGGTGCTGCAGCCGGCCTGGACCACCGATTGGATGACGGAGGCCGGGAAGGAGAAGCTGCGCGCCTACGGGATCGCTCCGCCCACGGGGCGGGCCGCCGTCGGCCCTGTGCGGGTCGGGCTGAGTGTGAAGTGCCCGCACTGCGACTCCCCGGACACACGCGAGATGGCCCGTTTCAGCTCCACCGCCTGCAAGGCCCTCTACCAGTGCCGGCAGTGCCTGGAACCCTTCGACCACTTCAAGGTGCACTGATGCAGATCAAGACCACCAAGCGCCGCCGCGCGAAGTTCTCCACCCTGACCGTCTCCGAGGTGCGGCGGCTCACCCCCGACTCGGTGGAGGTCACCTTCGCCGTGCCGGAGGAGCTCCAGGACGACTTCGACTACGCGCCCGGCCAGTACGTGGCGCTGCGCGCCGAGATCGAGGGCCAGCAGATCCGACGCTCCTACTCGCTGTGTCAGGAGCCCACGCGCGGCGAGATCCGGATCGCCATCAAGCGCGACCTCGGCGGATCCTTCTCCACCTGGGCTAACGAGCACCTCTCCCCCGGCGACACGCTGCAGGTGATGAACCCCTCCGGGACCTTCGTGTCCAAGACCGCCATCACCTCGATGAACCGTCCCGAGGAGCTCGCCGCCGAGGCCGTTGCCGGCCGCCCCGATGTGCACCTGGTGGCCTTCGCCGCCGGCTCCGGGATCACCCCGATCATGGCGATCGCCCGCTCTGTGCTGGCCGCCTCGGACAGCTCGACCTTCGACCTGGTCTACGCCAACCGTTCCGCCGGCGACGTCATGTTCGCCGAGGAGCTGGGCGATCTGAAGGACCGCCACCCCTCCCGGCTGGCGATCCACCATGTGCTCAGCCGCGAGCAGCGCATCAACCCGCTGCTGACCGGCCGGATCGACGTCGAGAAGCTCGGCGACCTGCTGGACAAGGTGCTCCGTGTGCCCGAGACCGACGAATGGTTCCTCTGCGGACCCTTCGAGCTGGTCCAGCTGGTCCGCGACCAGCTGGCCGCCCGCGGCGTGCCGGAGGAGAAGGTCCGCTTCGAGCTGTTCACCACCGGCCGCCCGGACCGCCCCGAGGGACATCAGGGCCGCCGGGTGGAGCAGGAGGCCGACGGCGAGACCGTGGAGATCGAGTTCACCCTCGACGGGCTGACCGGCCAGGTGACCTCCCCGAAGGGATCCGGGGAGACCGTGCTCAATGCGGCGCTGCGCTCCCGCTCGGACGTGCCCTTCGCCTGCGCAGGCGGCGTCTGCGGCACCTGCCGGGCCAAGGTGGTGCGCGGGGAGTTTGAGATGGAGGAGAACTACGCCCTGGAGACCGACGAGCTCGAGGCCGGCTATGTGCTCACCTGCCAGACCCGGCCCACTGCGGAGAAGCTCGTGGTGGACTACGACGCCTGACCCTGCCCGCGACGCCCTGAGGAGCAGCCCCGTGATCCGCACCCACCTCGACGACGGCCTGGCCGAGATCGTCCTGGACGCCCCCAAGAAGCTGAACTCCCTGGACGAGCAGGCGCTGGCCGACCTCGACGCCGCCTACCGGCAGGCCGAGGAGGCCGGCGTGCGCGCGGTGCTGCTGCGCGGCGAGGGCAAGGGATTCTGCGCCGGGCGGGACATCTCCGCCGTCGACCCAGCCACCGACGACGCCTTGGGCTATCTGCAGGAGAAGGTCACCCCGGTGCTGCGCCGGATGGCGGACTTCCCCGCCCCGACCTTCGCCGCGGTGCAGGGGCCCTGCCTGGGGGTCGGGCTGGGGCTGGCCATCGCCTCCGACGTCGTCTATGTGGCCGAGGGCGCGAAGATCGGCTCTCCCTTCGCGGCGCTGGGCGCCACCCTGGACTCCGGCGGGCATGCCCTGTTCACCGAGCGCCTGGGCGCACACCGCACCCTGGACCTGATCTACACCGGCGACCTCATGTCCGGCGCAGAGGCGGTGGCCTCAGGGCTGTTCTCCCGCGCGGTGGCCGACGACGAGCTGCTCCAGTTCACTCGCGAGAAGGCGCGGCGGGCGTCGTCGGGGGCCACCCTGGCCTTCCGCGAGTCCAAGGCCCTGGTGGCCCGGATCCGGGATGAGCGCATCGGGCTCTGGGAGTCCCTGGACGAGGAGAACCGCGCCCAGGGGCGGCTCTGCGACTCCGCCGACTACGCCGAGGGCTTCGCCGCCTTCCAGCAGAAGAGGAAGCCCACCTTCCGGGGCGAGTGACTGCGACGGGCGGCAGGGACCCCCGAGTCAGGATCAGCCGGACCTCTGCGACGTCGGCGCCGTCTCGCCTCCGACCCCGGCGGCACGGGCTCGGGCGATCTGGGCCTTGTTCTGCTCGCCCCACTCGCCGAGGGGACCCGCCGCCAGGATGAGCGTGCGGCCGATCGGCGTCAGCGAATACTCGACCCGCGGAGGAACTTCGCGATACACCTCGCGATGGACGACGCCGTCGCGTTCGAGTTCTCGGAGCTGACTCGTCAGCACCTTCTCGGAGATGCCCGGCAGACCACGCCGCACCTCAGCGAAACGCCGCGCCCCCTCCGAAAGCTCCCAGATGATGAAGAGCTTCCATTTGCCGCCCACCACCGCCACCGCAGCGTCCAGGCCGCAGCTGAACTCAGAATCCTCAGACATGATCGGCACACTATCAAAGAGGTAAGTACCCCACTTCAAAGTGGGTACTTGCCACAGTGGCGGTGCGGTCAGAGGATCGACGCATGATCACATCTCGCACCGCAATCCTGGGCTTGGGAGCCATGGGAACCGTCTTGGCCTCCGTCATGCTCCGCGCTGAACGTCCCGTCACCGTCTGGAACCGCACGCAGCACAGGGCCACTCCCCTGGTCGATCAGGGAGCAGACGCCGCAGACACTGCCGTCGCAGCGATCGGTACAGCCGACATGACCGTGGTGTGCGTCAGCGACAACTCCGTCGTCGAGGACCTTCTCACAGGGGCGGACCTCGCCGGCCGGACGATCGTGAACCTCACCAACGGCACGCCGTTCGAGTCGCGAGCGCTGGCAGACCTGGTCATGGGCCATGACGGGGTCTATGTGGACGGGGCGATCCTCGCCACACCCGAGCTCGTCGGTACTCCCAGTGCCCGCATTCTGCTGTGCGGGCTCGCGCCGCTCGACCACGAGGCCCGCGAGCGGCTGTCCCCTCTCGGCGAGATCCAGTGGGTCGGCAGCGACGCAGGATCTGCCTCGCTGCTCGACGCAGCCTTGCTGAGCAGCATGTACGGGATCTTCGCCGGCGGACTGCAGGCCTATGCGCTGGCCCGAACCCACATGCCGCCGAGGCAGTTCGCGCCGCTGCTCCACGGTTGGATGGCGGCGATGCTCCCCTACGTGCCGAGCTTCGGCGAGCGAGTGGAGGACGGTCAGTTCCAGGAGGACGTCACCTCCTCCCTCGGCATGCAGATTCCTGCCATTGACGCCATCCGCGCCACGGCTCGAGACGCCGGAGTGAGGGATCTGCTCGGACCCATGGGCGAGGTGATGCGCGGAGCGCAGGCGGCCGGTCACGGCACCCAGGACATCTCTGTCCTGGTCGAGCACCTCGCCACGGGCACCCAGGGCCCGGCCTCGTCCCCTGAGCAGCTCGGCCTCCTGCTGGTGGAGCGATACAACGCCCAGGACCTGGATGGTCTGGTGGACCTCTATGAGCCCGATGCCGTCCTGGAGCTGCCGGATGGGACACCGGCCGTCGGACACACCGCCATCCGGTCGACGTACCAGACCCTGATGGAGGCGTCCGTGACCTTCGAGGCTGACTTCACGGCCACCACGTATCACCACGGCGACGTGGCCCTGGTGAACACCAGAACCCGGGACAATGTGACGTCCGAACTGGCGAGAAGGCAGCCGACCGGCGGATGGCGCTGGGTGGTCGACCGGCCGCAGAGCTTCTGAGACGCCCCGCCGTCGCTCAGCCGTCCACCGGGACCTCCTCGAACCGCCACGGGTCATAGCCCTCCCGGCTGCCGTGTTCGGTCTCCACCGGGACGTCGATGGTGACCTCCTCGCTGGAGACCAGCGGCCACAGCACCGTCACCGTGCCGCGGACACCCTCCGCCGCCCCCTGGCCTCCCCCGAAGTACGCATCGGCCATCGGGGCGTACCAGGGCAGATCCTCCACGATGAACCCTCCGTCATCGTCCACACCCACGAGGAAACCCCGACCGCTCATCTCCAGGGGGAAGACGCGGCTGTCTCCGATCAGCAGGGTCAGCGCATCCGCCTGACCACCCTGGCCGAGCGCGTCCTGATCCTCACGGGCCTCGTCCGCGCCGAAGCTGAACGGCCAGGCCAGGACGCCGGAGCTGTCATGCCCTTGCGCGTTCTCCGTGATCTCCACGCTCAGCCGCCCCACCAGCAGGTTGCCCGCCTGGTAGACCTCCTCGACGGAGATCTCCGCCTCGCGGCCGTCCTCGGCACCGACCACGAGGACGTCATCGGCGCCGCCCACCGGACCCTCTGGATCGGGAATGCTGCCGATGCTCTCCAGATCGCTGAGGTCCTCCATCTCCGGGAGCTCGAACTTCAGCTCCACCCGGCGGTTCTGGGCTCTGCCCTCCTCGGTGCTGTTGTCCGCCACGGGCTCCTGGAAGTTCCGGCCCTCCACGGTGACGTCGAAGACGGAGAGGTCGGTGAGCTCATCCAGGCGGTCCTGCACCGACTCTGCCCGACGCTCGGAGAGCGCCTGGTTGTAGTCCTCGTCCAGGACGTCGTCGGTGTGCCCGATGATGAACAGCTCCCCACCCTCGAGCCGCTCCAGCTCCTCGGCGGCCGCCTGCAGCGCCGCATCGGCGTCGTCGTCGAGCTCATGCTCATCGATGTCGAACAGGACGTCCGAATCCATGGTCAGCGTGGCCTGGCCGTCGTCGTCCCGGATGGAGACCTCCCCGCCGTCACGCTCCCGGTAGACGTCCCCCGGGTAGGTGCGGGCCTCGAGCCGCTCCGGCGGGTGCTCCAGATCCTCCAGCATGTGATAGCCCTCACGCAGCTCATCCTCGAGATCCTCAGGGTCCACCACCTCGATGTCTTCGACCAGCCCGAAGTACGGCAGCAGCATGGCAGTCTCGTCGAAGCCCGTGTCGCCGAAGTAGGCGATCCAGCTGGCCCGCTGGCCGGGCAGGATGTATTCCTCGTCGAGCCCGTAGAAGTCCAGAGGCTGCTCACCGTCGGAGCTGACCGCCGTCATCTGGATCTCCAGAGTGACAGGGTCCACGATCCTCACCTCGGCGGGCTGCTCCGTATGGGACATCAGCACATGCGAGAGATCCAGGGCGCCTTCGTCACTCAGCAGTTCGAACTCAAGTCGCGCGGCCAGGTAGTCCTCCCCCTGGAACGGGGTGCGGACCAGCGGCAGCACGGTGACCTGGGCCTCGACCTCCATGCCATGATCGAAGTCCCACAGCTCGGTGGTCACGACCGTCCCGGCGTCCCCCCCCCCAGCCATCCGGCGCGTCAGGGTCGATCAGCACCTCCCCGTGCACGTCCTGATCGGGCTCGTCCGACTCCTCCGGTGCGTCCGGCTCCTCCGACTCCTCCGGCTCGTCGCCGTCGTCGTCCTCACCGGACTCGTCACCGGACTCGTCACCGGACTCGTCACCGGGCTCGTCGTCGTCGGCGGCCTCCTGCACGTCGGGGGTGCTCGCCGGCTCCGCGGGGCCCTCAGCCTCCCCCAGCGGGATGCAGCCGGAGGCGAGGAGCATCACCAACGCCGTCACCGCCGTCGGGGCGGACCAGGTCCGTGAACCGTCTGCCGCAGCCATGCCGTCCCCTTCCGCCCACGTTCGCCAGTGTGGCGTTCACTATTGCAAACAGCCGGTGGGGTGTCAAGGGGTGCAGGCTCCTCCGCGACGCCGACGAGGCGCCCCATGCCGCCCCGACCAGATGACGGGACCCCTCCCAGCTGGGAGGGGTCCCGTCATCAGAGTGAGGAGGATGGGCTCGACGGCTCAGCGGACCGTCGGCTCAGAGAGTCACGCCCACTCGGGCTTCTTCTCCTTCGCCACCCGGGTGAGGACGTCGTAGGTCGCGACGACCTCGTCGTGCTGGTTGTGCAGCACCGTGTCCCAGCGGACCTCGCCGTAGTCGTCGGTCTCGCGCGGGATGATCTGCTTGGCGGTCAGCGTCACGCGGATCGAGTCGTCGTAGGTGACCGGTGTCTGGAAGGAGAGGTTCTCCAGGCCGGTGTTGGCCAGCACCGGACCCGGGGCCGGCTCCACGAAGAGCCCGGCGGCCCAGGAGACCAGCAGGTACCCGTGAGCCACCCGCCGCGGGAAGAACGGGTTGGCCATGGCGGCCTCCTCGTCCGTGTGCGCGTAGAAGGTGTCCCCGGTGGACTCGGCGAAGGCGAGGATGTCCTCGAGGTCGACCGTCCGCAGGCCAGAGGCGAACTGGTCGCCGATGCGCAACTCGGCCAGTGACTTCCGGAACGGGTGGACGGCCTCGCCGCTGGCCACCGTGGCCGGGGTGGCGGTGTTGGCGCGGGCGCCCCGGTGCCACACTCCGGTGACGCCGGTGAGCAGGTCCGGGGAACCCTGGACGGCGGTGCGCTGCATGTAGTGCTTCACCGCTCGCAAGCCGCCGCCGAGCTCCTCGCCGCCGCCGGCGCGGCCGGGTCCGCCGTGGACCAGGTGCGGCAGGGGCGAGCCGTGGCCGGTGGAGGTCTTGGCGTCGTCGTGGTCCAGGAACAGCACGCGCCCGTGGTGGGAGCCGATGCCGCGAGCGAAGGCCGCTGCGGTCTCCGGGTCATGGGTGCAGACGGTGGCCACCAGGGAGCCGCCGCCCAGCGCCGCCAGTTCGACGGCGTCGTCGACGTCCGCATAGCCCAGCACGGAGGTGACCGGCCCGAAGGCTTCCACGGCGTGCACCTCGGGAGTGCGGGCGTCGTCGAAGGACAGCACGGTGGGTGGGAAGAACGCGCCGGCCTCGGCATCGGCGGTGCCGACGTCGCCCTCGGGTCCCCCCAGGCAGAGGGTGCCCCCGGCGCTCAGCAGGGTCTGCACGGCACGGCCCACTTCGGCCTGCTGGTCCTTCGAAGCCAGTGCCCCGACGGTGGTGGCCTCGTCGCGCGGGTCGCCGAGGACCACGCGAGACTCCAGCCGGCTCCGCAGCGCCTCGACCACGGCGTCCACATGCTCGCTGGGCACGATGGTCCGCCGCACGGCGGTGCACTTCTGCCCGGCCTTGGCGGTCATCTCCAGGGTCACCGACTTGATGAAGGCGTCGAACTCGGGGGTCCCCGGCCCGGCGTCAGGGCCCAGGATGGCCGCATTGAGCGAGTCGGTCTCGGCGGTGAAGCGGACGCCGCCCTCCTGGACGTTGCGGTGGGAGCGGAGCATCTGCGCCGTGGCCGCCGACCCGGTGAAGGCCACGTGGTCGCGATGGTCCAGGTGGTCGAGCAGATCCCGGGCGGAGCCGGAGATCAGCTGGATCGCGCCGTCGGGCACCAGCCCGGACTCCAGCATCAGCCGCACGCAGGCCTGCGTGACGTAGGCGGTCTGGCTGGCAGGCTTGACGATGGTCGGCACTCCGGCGATGAAGCTGGGCCCGAGTTTCTCGAGCATGCCCCACACCGGGAAGTTGAAGGCGTTGATCTGCACGGCGGCGCCGGTGAGCCGGGTGTAGATGTGCTCGCCGAGGAAGGAGCCGTCCCGGGAGAGCTGCTCGACGTCGCCGTCGATGATGACGTTGGTGTTCGGCAGCTCCTTGCGCCCCTTGGAGGAGAACACGCGCAGGGTGCCGATGCCGCCGTCGACGTCGATCAGATGATCACGGCGCGTGGCGCCGGTGCGGTCGGAGAGCGCGTAGAGCTCCTCCTTGTGCTCGTCCAGGTAGCCGGCGATGTGCTTCAGGCGCAGCGCGCGCTGGTGGATGGTCAGCTCGCCCAGCCCGGCCTGCCCGACGCTGCGGGCATGCTCGACGGCGGCACGGGTGTCGAGGCCGTCGGTGGAGATGCGGCACACCGGCTCTCCGGTGGAGGCGTCGTGGACCTCGGCGACCTTCTGCGGGTCCTCCGGCGTCCACCAGGAGTCCTGGATGTAGCTGGGCAGCAGGTCGACGACGGCGCCTCGGCGGTGGGGGCTGTGGCGGTCATGGCGTCCTCTCGACGGCGGCGTAACTGACCGAACGGTCGGTAATCATGATCATACTAACGTGATCGCGGCCACTTTTCGAGGGGCAGTCGATGCGGACCGAGACCCCATCCACCGAGACGGGGCCTCAGCCTCCGGCGCCACGGCATGCCGATGCTCGGCGTGATCGTCGAAGATCAAGGCGGTCTGCGTGGACTGCACACAGGACAGTGACTGGATCCGCTCGAAGATCACCCGGCGCAGCTCCTCCACCGTGCGCGTGCGGACCAGCAGCACGGCGTCGTACTGCCCGCCCACCAGGGCCAGGTGCCGCACCGCCGGCTCGTCGGCGAGCGCCGAGCGCAGCACCTCCCAGTCATCCTGCTTGAGCGTGAGGAACACATAGGCCGCCGTCGCGAGGCCTGCGGCGCGGGGATCGATGACTGCCGTATAGCCACGGAGCACTCCGGCCTCGCGAAGCCGCGCGATGCGCTCATAGGCGTTGGCCCGAGACAGGTGGAGCTCCTGGGCGATGCTGGTGACCGATTTCCGCGCATCCGCACTCAGCGCAGCCAGGATGCGATGGTCGACGGCATCCAGCGGCCGCATGCTCGACGAAGTGGTGTCCGGCAGACTGCTCATATCGCTGGACGATACCACCGTCAGAACCAGCCATCGAGGACAGATCGTCCAGCCGACAGCCCGCCGAGTGAGACGACGTCTTGGATGTCCGGCAGAGCTGGAGACCTCTCCATGAGCTGGGTCACACTCGAAGCATCACCCGTGATGCACCGATGCCGCGACCCCCGCGCCGGCGACACCTTCGAGGAGGCTGACAGCCATGACCCCCGGCACAGCACCAGCCGACGAGACCACCCCCACCGGGGAGGCCTCGTCGCACGCGCAGCAGCCCGACCAGGCCGCCGACGACGGACCGCGAGCCGGAGCCGGGTCCACGAGCACCGACGTGGACCCGCGCTTCGCCCCGGAGGTCCCGGGCCATGAGAAGGCCGAACAGGCCACCCATATCTGGGAGACGAGCCGCCGCTTCGGGATCACCCCGGAGCAGTACATGCTCCCGGCCGGCCAGCAGATCCGCATGCTGGCCCCCGACGGCACCCTGATCCCGGAGGACCAGCAGGGCACCAGCCCCGGCCACGAGTACCCCCTGCCGGAGGACGAGGCCCTGCTGGCAGCCTATGAGGCCCTGGTGGTCGGCCGCCGGATCAACGACCAGAACTACGCCCTGGTCCGGCAGGGCCGCCTGGCCGTCTACCCCTCCTCCCACGGGCAGGAGGCCTGCCAGGTGGGCGCCGCTCTCGCCCTGGGCGACGGCGACTGGATGTTCCCCACCTACCGGGACACGGTCGCGGTGATCACCCGCGGCGTCGACCCGCTGGAGGTCATGGTCTCCTTCCGCGGCGACTGGCACTGCGGATACGACCCGCACCAGTACCAGGTCTCCGCACTCTCCACCCCGCTGACCACCCAGCTGCTGCACGCGGTCGGCGTCGCCCACGCCGCGAAGCTGCGCGGCGAGGACACCGTGGTGCTGGCCATGTGCGGCGACGGCGCCACCAGTGAGGGCGACTTCCACGAAGCGCTGAACTTCGCCGCCGTCTTCGAGGTCCCGGTGGTGTTCTTCGTGCAGAACAACGGGTATGCGATCTCGGTGCCGCTGTCGCACCAGTCGGCCGCGCCCTCCCTCGCGCACAAGGCCATCGGCTACGGCATGGCGGGCGAACAGGTGGACGGCAACGACATGGTCGCCGTACTGGCGACCCTCCGCCGCGCCGTCGACCTGGCCCGGGAGCATTCCATGCCGCTGCTGCTGGAAGCCACCACCTACCGGATGCAGGCCCACACCAACGCCGACGACGACACCCGCTACCGGGACGCGGATGAGGTGGAGCTGTGGAAGGAGCGCGATCCGCTGCTGCGGATGAAGCGGTTCCTCTCCGGCAAGGGCGTGCTCGACGACGCCGTCGAGTCCCGCATCAGCGCCACGGCCGAGGAGGTGGCCGCCTCCCTGCGCCAGGCGATGACCACCGAGCCGGCCATGGACCCGCTGGAGATCTTCGATCACGTCTACTCCGCCCCCACCGCCCAGCTGCGCGAGCAGCGCGCCCAGCTGGCCGACGAGCTCGAGCGCAGCCAGGAGGACTGACCATGGCCACCACCACAGAGACCACCAGCACCCCCGAGACTTCCCCCGCCTCCGCCGCGGGCGACACCTCGCCCACCGGAGTGAAGGCCACCACCTTCGCCGCGGCGCTGAACACCGCGATGTCCGACGCCATGGAGCACGACGACGCCGTCTGCGTCTTCGGCGAGGACGTGGGCACCCTCGGCGGCGTCTTCCGCATCACCGACGGGCTGACCCAGCGCTTCGGCGAGAACCGCTGCTTCGACACCCCGCTGGCCGAGTCCGGGATCGCCGGCATGGCCACTGGCATGGCGATCAACGGCATGAAGCCGGTGATCGAGATGCAGTTCGACGCCTTCGCATACCCGGCGCTGGAGCAGATCTTCAGCCACATCGCCAAGCTGGCCAACCGTACTCGCGGCCACGTGCGCCTGCCGATGGTGATCCGGGTGCCCTACGGCGGCGGAGTCGGCGGCGTGGAGCACCACTGCGACTCCTCCGAGGCGTACTACGCCCACACCCCCGGCCTGAAGGTCTACACCCCGGCCACCGTGGCGGATGCCTACCTCATGCTGCGGGAGGCCATCGACTCCCCCGACCCCGTGGTCTTCTTCGAGCCGAAGAAGCTCTACTGGACCAAGGAGCAGGTCGACCTGGCCGCGCTGCGCCGCCGGTATGAGTCTGGCGCCGCGGACGCCGGGGTGGGCACCGAGGGCCGCGCCGTCGTCGTCCGCGAGGGCTCCGACGTCTCCCTGATCAGCTACGGGCCCTCCGTCTCCGTGGCGCTGAAGGCCGCACAGGCCGCCGCCGAGGAGGGCATCTCCGCCGAGGTCCTGGACCTGCGCAGCATCGTGCCCTTCGACGACGACGCGCTGACCGCCACCGTGGAGAAGACCGGCCGCGCCGTGGTGATCGCCGAGCCGCAGGGTTTCGTCTCGGTGGCCGGTGAGATCGTGGCCCGCATCCAGGAGCGCTGCTTCCACTCCCTCTCATCCCCGGTGCGGCGGGTCACCGGTTTCGACATCCCGTATCCGTCGCCGAAGCTCGAGGAGCACCACCTGCCCAGCGTGGACCGGATCCTGGACACCCTCGACGAGCTGCAGTGGGAGGACTGAGATGACCACCTTCGACCTGCCCGACCTGGGCGAAGGCCTGACCGAGGCCACCCTGCTGAGCTGGCTCGTGGACGAGGGCGACATGATCGAGGTCGACCAGCCGATCGCCGAAGTGGAGACTGCCAAGTCGTCCATCGAGGTCCCCTCCCCCTACGCCGGAATCGTGGTGCGCCTGCACGGCGCGGTCGGCGAGACGCTCATCGTGGACGAACCGCTGATCACCGTGGACACCGACGGCGGCGGCGGGTTCGACGACGCCGCCGGGCCGAGCGCGGCCGCAGGCTCCTCCGCGGGTGCGCTGAGCTACCGCGAGGAGGAGCGGGCCGGGACCGCGGTCCCCGCCGACGGCGGCGGGGAGGAGACCCTTCAGGACACGGGCGACGAAGGCTCTGGGAACGTGCTGATCGGCTACGGCACCTCCGCCTCAGCCGGCGCCCGCCGTCGTCGCCGTCGCGCCGGTGGCTCGAGCCAGTCGCCCGCCGGCCCTCGCGCGGGGAGTGCGCTCGCCGTGGCGAAGCGTCCCGCGCAGAAGGCACCGCGGGTCTCCTCTCCGCTGGTCCGCCGACTGGCGCGGGAGCATTCCGTTCCGCTGACCGGACTGACGGGCACGGGCCCGGACGGGCTGATCATCCGCGCGGAGCGTGCTGGCCGCCGTGGAGTCGCGCGGCGCGGCGCCCGCCCAGGACCAGCAGACTGCTCAGGCGCCGGCGTCGGCTGGCCCTGTGTCGACGGGCCCTGTGTCGACGGGCCCTGTGTCGGCCTCGCCGTCCCTGCCGGCTCCCGGCGGGCTCGAGATCCGCGAGCGGGTCGCTGTGACCGGCATCCGCAAGGCCGTGGCCACCACGCTCTCCCGCTCCCGCCGGGAGATCCCGGAGGCCACCGTGTGGCAGGACGTGGACGCCACCGAGCTGCTGGCGCTGCGGGCCCGCCTGAAGCGTCAGGCGGAGGCCGAAGGCTCCTCCGCGCCCTCACTGCTCGCACTCATCGGCCGGTTCGTGCTGGCCGGGCTGTCCCGCCACCCGGAGCTGGCCACCCGGGTGGACACCCGGGAGGACGGTGAGCAGGAGATCGTCCACTTCGACGGGGTGAACCTGGGCTTAGCCGCCCAGACCGACACCGGACTGGTGGTGCCGGTGGTCCGGCATGCCGAGCGACTCTCCGCCCGTGAGCTGCACGGCGAGATCGGCCGACTCGTGGGGGCCGCCCGCGACGGCTCCATCTCCGGCAAGGAGCTCACCGGCGGCACGTTCACGGTGAACAACTACGGGGTCTTCGGCTCCGACGGGGCCACTCCGATCATCAACCACCCGGAGGTCGCGATCCTGGGGATCGGACGCATCCTGGACCGCCCCTGGGCGGTGGACGGGGAGCTGACGGTGCGCAGCATCACCACGCTCACCCTGGCCTTCGACCACCGGGTCTGCGACGGCGGCACCGCCGGAGGGTTCCTCGACTTCGTGGCACGCTGCGTAGAGGACCCCACCACAGCCCTGGCAGATCTCTGAGCCGCTCCCCACCGCCCGGACCCCACAGAGCCGGTCCCACTGAGCCGGTCCCACTGAGCCGGTCCCTCGGACCGCCCGCAGGATCACTCGCACCCTGCACGACGGCCGGGACACGGCCCACCTCCGCGTGACTCCACGCAGCGGTGGCCGCGTCCCGGCCGTCTCGTCAGAATCCTTCACCTGGACGCTGTCTCCATCGAGGAGTCACTTTCCCTCACGCCACAGGCCGGTGCAACCACCGATAGACCCCGCCGCGCGTCAGCCCTCCCTGATGTGCGGGAGAATGACTCCTCGAGGCGAACCGCATCGAGCCGAGCCGCAGCACCTCACCCAGGCACGCGCGCGAGCAGGCGATCCACCGCCCACAGCAGGCACGCCAGCAGCAGATACCCGCCCAGGATGGCGCCGACGTACACCCCGACCCCGGCGTAGCCCATCCCGGGGACGTCGAGGATGTCATAGGGGTACCAGTCGATCAGCGGCCCTCGTCCGAGGGTGACGGCCAGCCAGCCCAACGGCACCAGCAGGGACAGCGCCACCACCTTGCCGGTGATGACTCCTCGCGGCCCGACCAGCAGCCAGACGGCCGGCACCAGGATCGGCACGATGACATGCAGCACCGTGTCATTGACCCACCGCACCCCGGTGAGCACGTCCGGGCCCCGCAGGAGCAGGTTGAACACCACTCCGGTGATGATCACGCTCACCACCGCGCAGAGCCGCAGGGCATGGAAGACCGTGGAGGTCCGAGGCACCCGAACCGCCAGCATCGCCGAGGTCAGGCAGGCCAGGAACCCGGAGAGCACTGTGAAGTAGGCGGGCTGGTTGAGGGTGTGCTCCCACCCGGCGGCGAATCCTCCGTGATAGCCGACCCCGACGGGCAGGCTGGTCTCCGTGGTCCACCCCAGGTGCACCGAGGTCACCAGGCCCACGGCACACAGGGCCGCGACGACGGCGTGCAGGCCCCGCGCCGTCGTCGACTCCTCCACCGGCCAGGGCCGAAGGGTCGCGGCTCCGCTGCGTCCTGGCGTGCGCTCAGGGCACCTCCTGTGTGCTCGTCGCCGGCCACCTCAGGGAGTCCGCTTCAGGACAGCCCGATCAGGACAGCCCGATCAGGATAGCCGGATAGGGACATCCGGATCAGGAGGGCCGGCGGGTCAGTCCTGAGGGTAGTCGTAGAAGCCCTTGCCGGTCTTCCTCCCGAGCTCTCCACGGGCCACCATGTCCCGCATCAGCTGCGGCGGGGCGAAGCGCTCCCCCAGCTGGGACTCGAGGTACTCGGCGATCCCGAGCCGTATGTCCAGGCCCACGATGTCGGTCAGCGCGAGGGGACCGATCGGGAACTTGTAGCCCAGCACCATGGCGTTGTCGATGTCCTGCGGGCTCGCCACGCCCTCCTCCACCATCCGGATGGCTTCGAGTCCGATCGCGACCCCCAGCCGGGAGGAGGCGAAGCCCGGAGCGTCGTTCACCACCACCGGCGTCTTGCCCAGCGCCTGTACCCACTGCGGGCTGCGGCGAGTCAGCTCCTCGCCGGTGGTCTCGGCGAGCACCACCTCCACGAGCTTGGAGGCCGGCACAGGGTTGAAGAAGTGCAGTCCGCAGAACCGCTCGGGGCGCTGCAGGTGCTCGGCCAGTCCGGTCACGGACAGCGAGCTGGTGTTGGTGGCCAGCCACGCCTCCGCGGAGAGCTGCTGCTCCGCCCGGCGCAGGGAGGAGGTCTTCAGCGCCATGTCCTCCGGCACAGCCTCGATGACCAGCCCGCAGCGGGCGAAGGCGGTCACGTCGTCGGTGGTGGTGAGCTTCGCCGTCCAGTCGGTCAGCTCGCCGCTGATCTTGCCGCGGTCCAGGGAGGCGGCGACGTCGGCCTCGATGCGCCCACGGGCGGCCTCCGCCGCCTCCGCAGAGACGTCGACGACGACGACCTCCTCGGCTCCGGAGATGAGGAACGCGTGGGCGATGCCTCCGCCCATGCGCCCTCCGCCCAGGACACCGACGACGTCGGGCAGGGTGGCGTCTCGGGCGGGCTCAACGGTCTGTGGGGTGCTCATGCGTCGTCTCCGGTGTTCTTCTCGGCGGCCTGGCGTCGCTTCCGATCCAGGAAGGCCTGCATGCGGTCGAACTTCGCCTCGGACTCGAAGAGGATCGCCTGGGCGAGGTTGTCGATCTGCGGGTGGGCCTCCCGCGGCATGTGGAAGACCTGCTTGGAGATCCGTACCGCCAGCGGGTCCTGCCTCGCGATCCGATCGGCGAGCGCATCGGCGGCCTCCAGCAGCTCCTCCGCCGGGTGCACGGCGTTGAGGAGCCCATGGGCCAGAGCCTCCTCGGCGTCGAGGATGCGCCCAGCCAGCAGGATCTCCTTGGCCATCGCTTCCCCGGCGAGCTCGCGCAGCCGCCACAGGGCCCCGGCGGCGGGGATGATGCCCAGTCCGGTCTCCGGCTGGCCGATCCTCAGCTCACGCGTGCCGAGTCGGAAGTCGGCGGCCCAGGCGAGCTCGGCCCCGCCGCCGAGGGCGTAGCCGTCCAGGGCGGCGATGACCGGCATGGGGAGTTTGGCGAGGCGGTCGAAGGCAGTGGAGTTGACCCCGCGCAGGGCGTCGTCGCGGCGGCGTGCACGCAGCTGGCCGATGTCGGCTCCGGAGGCGAAGACTCCCGGCCGGCCGGTCTGCGGGTCCGGGTCGGTGCCGGAGAGGATGAGGATCTTCGGGTGGTGCTCCAGGTGGGCGCAGAGCGCGTGGAGCTCGTCGACCATGGTCGCGTCGATGGCGTTGCGGACCTCGGGCCGGTCGAGTCGGGCGTGGAGGCGGTCCTCGGCCTCGGTGATGCGCAGGGTGGTGAAGTCGGCGGCGTCGAGCCGGGGTCCGTTCTGGTCGGAGGCGTGCGGCACACGGGTCTCGGTCATGGTCACACCGCCTCCAGCAGCATCGCCGACCCCTGGCCGACTCCCACGCACATGCTGGCCAGGCCGCGGCGGGCGCCTTCGTCCTCCATGCGGCGGGCCAGGGTGAGCACGATGCGCGCCCCGGAGGAGCCCAGCGGGTGGCCGAGGGCGATCGCGCCGCCGTCGGCGTTGACCAGTGCGGGGTCCAGGCCCAGGCGTCGGATGCAGGCCAGGGACTGGGTGGCGAAGGCCTCGTTGAGCTCCACGGCCTCCACCGTGCCGATGTCCCAGCCGGCACGCTTGAGGGCCTTGGTGCTGGCCGGCACGGGCCCCATGCCCATGATCTCGGGGGCCAGGCCGGCGTTGGCCCCGCCGGCGATCCGCGCCCGGGGGGTGAGCCCGTACTGTTCGACGGCGGCTTCGGAGGCGACGATGACGGCGGAGGCTCCGTCATTCAGGGACGAGGAGTTGCCGGCGGTGACCACGTCGCCGCCGCCCACCACCGGTCGCAGACCGGCCAGGTCCTCCATGCTGATGCCGGGCCGGGGCCCCTCGTCGGTGTCGACGACGGTCACCGCGCCTTTGCGCCCGGGGACCTCCACGGGTGTGATCTCGCGGGCCAGCCGGCCGGCGTCGACGGCGGCGGCCGCCCGACGCTGGGACTCCACCGCGAAGGCGTCGGCCTCCTCCCGGGTGACGCCTTCCACCCGGGCGACCTCCTCGGCGGTCTCCGGCATGGAGTAGGTCCGCTTGTCGATGGTGAGGAACGTCGGGTTCACGAAGCGCCAGCCGATGGAGGTGTCGACGATCTCCCCGGGCTTGCCGAAGCCGCGGGTGGGTTTGGCCATCACCCAGGGGGCCCGCGACATGGATTCCACTCCCCCGGCGACGACGAGGTCCGCGGCACCGGCGGCGATCATGTGGTGCGCCTGAGCGATGGCGCTCATCCCGGAGGCGCACAGCCGGTTGACGGTGATGCCCGGGACGGTCTCGGGGAACCCGGCCAGCAGCCAGGCCATGCGGGCCACATTGCGGTTCTCCTCGCCCGCGCCGTTGGCGTTGCCGAGGATGACCTCGTCCACGGCGGCAGGGTCGATGCCGGCGTCCTCGACGACGGTGCGCACCACCAGGGCGGCGAGGTCGTCGGGCCGGACGGAGGACAGCGCGCCGCCGTAGCGGCCGACGGGCGTGCGTGTCCCGGAGACGAGGAAGGCGGGGGTGGTCACGGGGTTCCTCCGACTGTCGGTGAGGGCTGCAGGGCGGCGGCAGGTCGCCGGACCGGAATTACTGACCGATCGTTCACCTGAACACTCTTCCACGCCCGGGCTGTGAGGTCAATCACCAGATGGTCGCCTGCACTGCACCCAGCGGGTCGCCCGGCCGTCAGGGCGGTCGACTGGCTAAGGTGAGGTGAGCCACGTCACTCAGGGATCACCCCTCCCCTGTCACTGACGCCTCAGTCTCACCATCAAGGAGGATGCCGTGAACGCTGCCCCCTCAGGCCAGAAGCCCAGCGCGGGAGGCGGAGCCCTGCTCGGCCCCGTCATGCGACCGCTGAACGCGTTGGTCGAGAAGCTGATCCCTTCTGCCCTGGTCTTCGCGATCGGGCTGACCATCATCGTCGCGGTGCTCGCCCTGCTGCTCACCGACGCCGGCCCGGTGCAGGTGGTCGAGGAATGGGGCCTCGGTCTGGCGGGTCTGCTGGAGTTCATGACGCAGATCGCGCTGATCCTGTTCCTGGGCTACATCCTGGCCAGCACCCGTCCGGTCCGCGCCCTGCTGCGCCGGCTGGCCCAGGTCCCGCGGACCCCCATGCAGGCCTACCTGTTCGTGTTCCTGATCGCCGCCCTGGCTTCGCTGATCACCTGGGGGCTGGGACTCGTGGTGGGCGGTCTGATGGCCCGGGAGGTCGCCGAACAGGCCCGCCGTCGGGAGATGCCGGTGCACTTCCCGATGCTGGTGGCCGCCGGATTCTCCGGCTTCGTGGTGTGGCACATGGGGTACTCGGCCTCCGGACCGCTGACCGCCGCCACGCCGGACTCCTTCGTGGCCGATGTCCTCGGCGAGCCGCTGTCCATCACGGAGACGGTGTTCTCCAGCTGGAACCTGATCGCCGCCGCGGTGACGATCCTCGTGGTCGCCGGCGCGCTCACGCTCATCGCGCCCCGCAATCCCCACGACGTCGTCCCGCTGGGTGTGGACGCGCGCCTGCAGGACACGGAGGTCGACGACGCCGTCGCCACTCCGGCCGACCGCGTGGACGCCAGCCGCCTCCCCACGCTGCTGGTGGGGCTCATGCTGGTCAGCTACCTGGCCATCCACTTCTCCGGCGGAGGCGGACTGACCCTGGACATCGTCAACTGGAGCTTCCTGACGCTGATCATGCTGCTGGTGCGCAGCCCCTTCGAGCTGCTGGCGCTGACCAAGGAGGCCGCCGCAAACGTGGGCGACATCCTGCTGCAGTTCCCGCTCTACGCCGGGATCCTGGGCATCATGGCCGGCACCGGGCTGATGCAGGTGTTCTCCGAGGCGTTCGTGGCGATCTCCACGGACCAGACCTTCGCGCTGTGGGCGTTCCTCTCGGCCGGGATCGTGAACTTCTTCGTCCCCTCCGGCGGCGGGCAGATCGCCGTGCAGGCGCCGATCCTGCTGGAGGCGGCCGAGTCCCTGGGCACCGATCCGGCAGTGGCGATCATGGCGGTGGCCTACGGCGACCAGTGGACGAACATGATCCAGCCGTTCTGGGCGCTGCCGCTGCTGGCCATCGCCGGGCTGAAGATGCGCGACATCCTCGGCTACACCACGATCGTGCTCATCGCCTCCGGCCTCGTCTTCGCCGCAACGCTCCTGATCGTGTCCTGAGCTCCCCCACCACCCTGAACTCGACTCGGAAGGTCCTATGACATCCCACCCCACCGCTCTGACACCCACCGCGGCGCTGCTGACGGCCGCCGGCGTCGCCGTCGCGCTGCTCGCCGCCTGCTCCCCGGCTTCTGAGGCCGACGTCGACGCTGGTGCCGACGCTTCTGCGGAGGACAGCACCGAGGGCAGCACCGAGGGCAGCACCGAGGGCAGCACTGAGCAGGCCGCCCCACCGGCCGTCGAGGACACCTCTCGGCTGGACGAGGTCCTCGACGCCGGCTCGCTGGCGGTGTGCACCACCGGCGACTACCCGCCCTTCACCGAACTCGACGAGGAGACCGGCGAGTACACCGGCATCGACGTCGACATGGCTCGGGACCTCGCCGAGCACCTCGCGGTGGAGATCGACTGGGTGCAGACCACCTGGGACGACCTCATGGACGACTATCTGGCCGAATGCGACATCGCCGTCGGCGGCATCTCGATCAACACGGCGCGGTCCGAGCAGGTGTTCTTCTCCGCACCGCTGATGGAGGACGGCAAGACCCCGATCACGCGCTGTGAGAACGTGGACGAG
The DNA here is from genome assembly GCF_001758425.2 of Nesterenkonia sp. PF2B19. Taxonomy (GTDB): domain Bacteria; phylum Actinomycetota; class Actinomycetes; order Actinomycetales; family Micrococcaceae; genus Nesterenkonia; species Nesterenkonia aethiopica. The sequence continues at coordinate 25,868 of NZ_MDSS02000015.1, forward strand.
TACCGCACGATCGAGCAGATCAACGACCCTGACGTCACCTCGATCATGCCCAGCGGCGGGACCAACGAGATCTTCGCCCAGGAGCACTACCCCGACGGGGACCTGGTCACCCATGACAATCTGACGATCTTCGACCAGATCGTCGACGGCGAGGCCGACGTCATGACCACCGACCGCTCCGAGGTGCTGTGGATCGCCCACGAGTATGACGAGCTCTGCGCTGTGAATCCGGACGAGCCCTTCGACTACTTCGAGAAGGCCTATATGCTTCCGCGCGGCGACACCGTGATGAAGCACTATGTGGACCAGTGGCTGGTCATGGCCCTGAACGACGGCACCTACGATGAGATCACGGAACCCTGGTTCGGCGACGACGTCGACCTGTGAGAGCGGGCCGTGGGCCTGGCACACCGCCCCGAGCGGACGCTTGCCTGCTGGCCGTGGCAGAGCCTGCGCTCATCGGCCCCGCGGCGCCATCGCTGTGAGCGCGAGCTCCCCGGACTCCACCCGCCGACGGTGCGAACGTGCCATGACCACCGCGGTGAGGGGACCGAAGAACGGCAACGTGAACGCCAGCAGCCCCAGCACCAGCTTCCACCCGGGGGCCAGGCCGGGGCAGCGAAAGATCTCCACCAGCGCCCAGACGAGCAGGGCGAGCGTCAGAAGCCCTGCTCCGCTGGCGACGGCCTCAAACCCGGCCGGAACCAGCGGGTTGGCGGACAGGAGCATCAGCGCGTCAGCAGTCATGGCCCCCACGGCACCCCCTCAGAACGCACCAACTCAGGCGGAGCTGCTCAAGGAGCGCTCATCGACGAAACCGTGAATCAGGCGAAACAAATAGTCACTTAATCACATTAAGCAACAATCCAAATCATTCGGCAATGCAATTAGAAGCTTATGCGCTCCATCGTTGAGCTTCTATAAAATCCGCTCGACTTGCCAGACATGCAAGTAGCCCCGGAATAACTTCCCGAACCCGCCCACGGGCCATACACCCGATAGGTCTGACTACCATAAAGACTCCCGGTGCTGCATGTTAGGACAATTCTGTGCAAGCCATTCCCTCCCGAGCAATAGGATGCCCTACCGTGCTGCGGAGAAGTGGGATGAGAGACAATGGAGCATCCGATTGGTGCCGCGGAAGCAGCTTGGGGAACTGCCGTAATAAATATCCCTGCAAAAATTGCGCCAATAACAAATTTAGATAGAGACCTCATAGTGCATCAACCTCGACTCTCAAGTAAACGAAATTGCCCTATTCTAGGACACGAGGCAGACTACATCATGACATACATCACATCAAGGCATGTACTTGCGCTCACGGCGTGGATTCGTCAGGATCTAACTGTCAGAGACCGGGCAAGGTCGCAATATGATTCGTAGATGGCCCGCAGAATTCTACGCACGGTCGATGAGCGCCAATCCATTCGTTGTCAGGTCTCGTTTGACTCGGCTCGGTCGAGCAGCTCCACACACGAAACTTACACTGTCGGCTTCAATCTTCGTCCTGAAAGCCGACGCAAGCGCCAGTGCCCAGATTGCGACCAGCCGTCAGCACGACCCCGAAACGCGCTGAGCTGGTGCGTTCCCGCCCGAATGACGCTCGACAGCGCCTGATTCCGGTGGAAACGCACCAGCTCAACGGTGACGGAGTGCGTCTACTGCAGCATCGTCTTGTCGTCGACGACGGCGCCCTTGAGCTTGCCGAACTCGGCCAGCAGGTCCTCCGGGGTCATCTGAGACTTCCGCTCAGCATCGACGTCGAGGATGATCCGACCCTCGTGCATCATGATCAGCCGGTTGCCCACCTCCAAGGCTTGGACCATGTTGTGGGTGACCATCAGGGTGGTCAGCCCCTTCTCCTCCACCACGGAGCGGGTGAGCCGGGTGACCAGCTCCGCCCGCTGCGGGTCCAGGGCGGCGGTGTGCTCGTCCAGCAGCAGCACCCGGGGGTCGGAGTAGGTGGCCATGAGCAGGCTCAGCGCCTGCCGCTGCCCGCCGGAGAGCAGCCCGACCTTGGTCTTGAGACGCTTCTCCAGGCCCAGCTCCAGCTGGGTCAGCGCCTCGGCGAACCGCTCGCGCTTCGCCTTGGTCACACCCCGGGCCAGGCCGCGCATCTTGCCGCGACGGTCGGCCAGGGAGAGGTTCTCCTCGATGGTGAGGTTCGGGGCGGTGCCGGCCATGGGGTCCTGGAAGACCCGGCCCACCCGCGCCGCGCGCTGGTGCTCCTTGAGTCGACTGACGTCCTTGCCGTCGAGGGCGACGACGCCGTCGTCCTGGATGATCCGGCCCGCCACGGTGTTCAGCAGGGTGGACTTCCCGGCCCCGTTGGAGCCGATCACGGTGACGAAGTCGCCCTCGGCCATCTCGAGGTCCACGTCCACCAGGGCCCGACGCTCGTTGACCGTGCCGGGGAAGAACGTCTTGGACACGGAGGTGATGCTCAGCATGTCAGGCTCCCTTCTTGCCGGCGCCGGCAGCGGCGTCGGAGGTCAGCGTGGCCTCGGCGGCGGCGTTCAGCGCTGAGCGCCCCTTGCGACGGCGGGTGAGCTTGGCGAAGCCTTCCACTGCGGCAGCAGCAGGGCGGCCACCACCAGCACCGCGGACATCAGCTTCATGTCGTTCGGGTTCAGCCCCACGTTGAGGGCCAGCTGGATGGCCAGGCGGTAGATGACGGCCCCCAGGACGACCGCCAGGGTCGCCTGGAAGACGGTGCGGGTGCCGAAGATCGCCTGACCGACGATCACCGAGGCCAGGCCCACCAGGATCAGACCGATGCCCATGCCGATGTCGGCGAAGCCCTGATGCTGGGCCACCACGGCGCCGGAGATGCCGACCAGCCCGTTGGAGAGCATCAGTCCGGTGATCTTCTGCCGGTCGGTGGAGACCGCGAAGGAGCGGATCATCTGCTCGTTGTCGCCGGTGGCCTGCAGTGCCAGGCCGTTGTCCGTGTGGAGATACCAGTCCATGACGAGCTTGAAGATCACCGCCACCGCGGCGAGCACCAGCACGGAGGTCCAGCCGACCCCGGCCACGGAGCGCAGCGCGCTGATCATGGTGTCCTGCCCCAGCAGGGGCACATTGGCCCCGCCCATGATGCGCAGGTTGATCGAATAGAGCCCGATCATCGTCAGGATGCCGGCCAGCAGGCCGTTGATGTTGCCCTTGGTGTGCAGCAGCCCGGTGATCAGGCCGGCCAGGCAGCCGACGACGAACGCCGCCGCCGTCGCCAGGAAGGGGTTGACCCCGTTGGTGATCAGGATCGCCGCCGTCGCCGCGCCCGAGGTGAACGAACCGTCCACCGTCAGGTCGGGGAAGTTCAGGATCCTGAAGGTCAGGTAGACGCCCAGGGCCATGATCGCGTAGATCAGCCCGAGCTCAAGTGCTGTGATCATCTGTCCTCATCCGCCGTCGTCGGCCGGGTCCCGCCCGACGACGTCTCCACGTCCGCCCAGGGAACGGGCACCGGCTCGGCCTGGTGGGCCAGGCCGATGCCCGTCCTGGATTCTGTCTCTGGGTGATCCTACGCGTGCGTGATCGGCGTCAGGGTCACTCGTCGTCCTCGTCGACGTCGTCCTCAGAGTCCTCATCCGAGTCCTCGTCGCCGTCCTCGGGGTCCAGCTCCTCGAGATCCTCGCCGACCACGCCGTCGGCCCGGTCGAGCAGCTCGTCGTCGAGCTCGATGCCCATCTGCTCGGCGGCCTCCGGGTTGACGACCAGCTCGAGGACCTCACCGGTCTCCACGGGCATCTCGGCCGGGTCCTCGCCATCCTGGAGGATCCGCAGCGCCATCTCCCCGGCCTGGCGGCCCAGGTTCTCGTAGTTGATGCCGTAGGTGGCCAGCGCCCCGCGCTGCACCGAGTCGCCCTCGGCCGCGATGACGGGGATCTGGTTCTGGTGCGAGTACTGCAGCACCGACTCCAGAGCCGAGACGACGGCGTTGTCGGTGGGCACGTAGATCGCGTCCACACTCAGCGACTCCACGCCCTGCTGGACCTCTGCGGAGTTCGAGACGGTGGCCTCGTGGATCTCTAGGCCCAGCTCCTCGGCGGCCTCGTGCGCCAGTTCCACCTGGACGGCCGCGTTGACCTCGCCGGAGGAGTAGACGATGCCGACCGACTCGACGTCCGGGGCGATCTCCTGGAGCAGCTCCAGCTGGTCGGCCACCGGGTTCATGTCCGAGGCGCCGGTGACGTTGCCGCCCGGGGCGTCCCAGTCGTCCACCAGGCCGGCCTCCTGCGGCTCGGTCACCGAGGAGAAGACGATCGGGATGTCGGTGATGGACTGGGCGGCCGCCTGGGCGGTGGGGGTGGCGATCGCGTGGACCAGGTCATGGCCTGCGGTGGCGAAGGTGCCGGCGATGTTGGTGGCGGTGGCCTGATCGTTCTGGGCGTTCTGCTCGTCCCAGTCCACCTCGACGCCGGCGTCCTCGAAGGCCGCCTTGAAGCCTTCGCGGGCGGCGTCCAGCGAGGGGTGGGAGACGATCTGGGTGATGCCGATGGAGTAGCTGTCGCCGTCGTCGCCGCCGTCCTCTCCCTCGCCGCCGCCGTCGCAGGCGGTGAGCAGCAGAGCGGCGGCGGCCGTGGCGGCCGAGAGCCTCAGAATGGTGCTGTGGTGTCGCATGGGGGTTCTCCTCATCTGTGGTGCGGATCAGTCATCAGCGCTGGTGAGCGATCCATGACTGACATCATGCGCGACGTCGGCGCCGATTGTCTGCCCTCGGCGGGCGTGTCAGCGCGAAGACTTCAGGATGGTGAGCTCTTCGCGGTCGCTGTCGTCGGTCAGGTTGATGCCCTGCAGGCGCTTCGGAACCACCGAGACCGCCAGGAAGGACATCACGGCCAGGGCCGCGATGTAGACGCCGATCAGCCAGGACTTTCCGGTGGTGTCCAGGATGGTCTGGGCGATCGTGGCGGCGAAGGCCCCACCGATGATCGAGCCGAGCGCGTAGCCGATGGAGACCCCGGAGAAGCGGATGGCCACCGGGAACATCTCGGCGTAGAGCGCGGACTGCGGGCCGTAGGAGGGTCCGAGGCCCACGGTGAGCACGAAGATCGCCAGGGCGAACAGCGGCAGGGAGGCGGTGTCCAGGAGGAACCACATGGGCACCGCCCAGACGATGATGATGCCGTAGCCGATCTGGAAGGTGCGCACTCGGCCGATGCGGTCGGAGACCCAGCCGCCGAAGAGGGTGAAGCAGAACCAGCCCACGCCTCCGATGAGCGAGGCGATGAGCGTCTCGGTGCGCTCCATACCCAGGTGGCTGACGCCGTAGGCGGCGAAGAAGGCGATGACCAAGTAGCCGGCGGCGTTGTTGGCGGCGAAGATCAGCGCGGCCAGGAAGGTGTACTTCTTATGGGTGGTCACCAGCTCCTTCAGCGGGGCCGAAGACTCCTTCTTCCGCTCCTTCATCTCGGTGAACACCGGGGACTCGTCGACCTTCACCCGGATCAGGTAGCCGACGATGATCAGCACGAAGGAGAACAGGAACGGCACGCGCCAGCCCCATTCGAGGAACTGCTCCTCAGTGGTGACGGCGTTGAGGCCGAACATGAACCCGGTGGCCAGCAGCATCCCCAGCGGGACGCCGATCTGCGGATAGGCGCCGAAGAGGCCGCGCTTGTGGCGCGGGGCGTGCTCCACCGACAGCAGCGCGGCACCGCCCCACTCCCCGCCGGCGGAGAGTCCCTGCAGGATCCGCAGGAAGATCAGGATCATCGGCGCGGCGATGCCCAGGGTGGCGTAGGTGGGCAGCAGGCCGATGAGCACGGTCGCTCCGCCCATGCCCATCAGCGTGATGACCAGGACGATCTTGCGTCCGAACCTGTCCCCCAGCCAGCCGGCCAGGATGGCGCCGAGGGGTCGGAAGAGGAAGGAGATGCCGATGGAGGCCCAGGCGACGATCTGCGCCAACGCCTGGTTCTCCTGGCCGAGAGGCTCGAAGTACAGCACGGCGAGCACGAAGCCTGCCGCCTGCGCGTAGATGAAGAAGTCGTACCACTCGATGGTGGTGCCCACGAGCGTCCCGGCGAGGACCTTCTTCTCCTCGCGGGTCATCTCATGGCCTTCGGTGCTGAGATAGATCGTCTGGCTCATGTGCTCTCCGGGTGCGGTCGATGCGGACGGGCCGCCGGCAAAGGGGCCGGATCGTGTGATGCAGCTCACCTCTGCGACAGAATGTACCAGATTTATTGACCGAACGGTTGGTCAGTTCAAAAAGTCACCCAGACTCAGCACGTCGACTCCGCTGACGACGAGATGCAGACCGTGCTGGGCCGCTGAGGCAACATGACGGTGGGTCTACCAGGCGATGACGTGGGACTGAGAGACTTCACGCAGCCCGTGAGTGCCGAACTCAAGACCGAACCCGGATTCCTTGGCCCCACCGAAGGGGATCCGAGGATCGACCGCACCATGCTTGTTGATCCAGGTGGTACCGGCCTCCAACCGGGCCGCCACCGCCCGGGCCCGGTCCAGGTCCGAGGACCAGACCGAGGAGCCCAGCCCGACCTCCAGAGCATTGGCCGCGGTGATGGCCTGTTCCAGATCGGTGTAGCGGATGATCGGCAGCACCGGCCCGAACTGCTCCTCGACCACCAGAGGGTTGTCTTCCTCGATGTCGGCCACCAGGGTGGTCGGGTAGAAATGTCCACCGCGCCCCGCGATGACCTCGGGGTCTGGGTCTCCTCCGATGAGGATCCTGGCCCCGGAGTCCTGGGCCGCGGTGACCAGCCGGTCCACGATCTCCCACTGGGCACGGTTCTGCACCGGGCCCAGCACATTGGCCTCATCGAGCCCGACTCCCATGGGCATCTGCCCGGCGATCGCCACCAGAGCGTCACAGACCTGGTCATAGAGGGCATCGGGGACATAGAGGCGTTTCATGGCCGCGCAGGTCTGCCCGGTGTTGATGAATGCCCCCCAGAAGAGGTCTTCGGCGATCGCGGTCGGGTAAGCGTCGTCCAGGACGATGCCGGCGTCGTTGCCGCCCAGTTCCATGGTCAGCCGCTTCACGGTCTCGGAGGCTGCGGCGATGATCTTCTTGCCCGTGGGGGTGGAGCCGGTGAACATGATCTTGGCGATGTCAGGGTGCCGAGTGAGTCGGTCCCCGGTGTCTCCGCGCCCGGGCACGGCGATGAGCACATCAGGATCGAGCACCGTGTTGAGCACCTCGACCAGTCCCAGCACCGACAGCGGGGTGTATTCGGAGGGTTTGATCACCACGGTGTTGCCCATCCGCAGGGAAGGAGCGATCTGCCAGATGCTGATCATCATCGGCCAGTTCCACGGCCCGATCGCCCCGACCACGCCCAGGGGGCGGTGGTGCAGCTCCGCCCGGCCGGATTCGTCATCGACGATGACCTCCGGCTCCACCGGGAAGGACGCGGTGGCGCGCAGCCAGGCCACACAGGCCCCGACCTCGAACCGGGCATTGGGCCCATTGAGGGGTTTGCCCTGTTCCCGGGAGAGCAGCACCGCCAGTTCCTCGGCATGGGCCTCGATCGCTTCAGCAGCCGCGTTGAGCAGTTCTGCCCGGTCTGCATCCGAGCGGGCGGCCCATCCGGGCTGAGCCGCTCGGGCCCGGGCCACGGCGGCATCGAGGTCCTCCACGGTGGCCTCAGGGGCTCGACCCACCACCTCCCCGGTGGCCGGGTCCAAGATCTCCCGCCCCCCAACAGCCGGCTGGATCCGCTCCAGCAGGGACACCTTCTGGGGCACGTTCTGCGTCGTCATCGCTGTGATTCCTCCTCCATCGTCAGGAATGCTTCATTCACTTCACTGTGCGCGACGGCTGCCGGGAAGGTGTTGTCTTCCCCTGCAGCCTTCTATGACGGGAGCGCGCCGTCTCCCCGGCCCGAGTCTCTCGCCGCAAGCCCAGATGCCAGCACATGGCCGCCAGCACCAGCAGGAGTTCCGCCGTCGCGAACCCGAGGGCGAGATGCATGAGCGGCTCGTGCAGCTCGGCCGGCCCGACGCCGCCGCCGTGGTGGGACACGTCCGCCTCGAGTTCTCCGGGGCTCCCCGTCTCAGCGCCGTTCGACCTCATCAGACCGAGATGCAGGATCAGCATCCCGGCATTCATGACGGCGATCATCGTCCAGGCGCGCAGGGACTCGCCCCGCCAGAGGTGGCCCGCGCACGGCAGGCACACCACGGCCATGGCAGCCATGACGAGACCCATCAGCAGTCCTCCATGGCCCAGCAGGACCAGGTGCACCACGCCGGAGAGCGCCGCACAGGTCGCCGCGGCACGACGCAGGACGACGGGCGCCATGGGCGTCACCTCTTCCCTGAATGCTGTGAACTGTGCCATATTTATTTTGAGCGTGCGCTCAACTATAAGGAGGAGTTCGATGACTGACAAGACCTCGGGCGATGCCGCCGCCCACCCGCTGACCCCTCTCTCCGCCGAGGAGATCTCCCGGATCCGCGCCGTGTTGGAGCACCATGGCCTGCTGCCTGATTCCGCGCGGGTGAGCTACCTGATGCTGCGTGAGCCGGAGAAGCAGAAGGTCCTGGCCTGGACGCCGGACCAGCGGCTCCCCCGCCAGGCCTCGCTCGTCGTCACCGACCTGGCCACCAACGCGGTCCGTGACGTCATCGTCGACCTGGACGGCGACACCATCGTCTCCGACCAGCCGGTCGACGTCGCAGAGCAGGGCACCGGCCCGATCTTCATGGAGGAGCTCTTCGGGGTCGACGACGTCCTCAAATCCGACGCGCGCTACGTCGAGGCCTTGGAGCACCGTGGCGTGACCGACCTCGAGAAAGTGGTCGTCATCGGCCTCTCCGCCGGCGTCTTCGGCTACGAGGATGAGCGCGGCCACCGCATCCTGCGCGCGCTCTCCTTCCGGCAGGACTACCCGACCGACTCCATCTGGGCCCACCCGATCGGCGGCGTGGTCGCCCACATCGACATGACCGACCGGAAGGTCCTGCGCGTCGTGGAGACCGAGGTGACCCACGTGCCGGAAGAGTCCGGCGACTACCTGGACCCGGCCGTGCGCGGCGAGCTCCGCACCTCACTGAAGCCCATCTCCATCACCCAGCCCGAGGGAGTCAGCTTCACACTGGACGACGGCGTGCTGGAGTGGGAGAACTGGAGCGTCCGCTTGGGGTTCAACGGCCGGGAGGGCCTGACCCTGCATCAGCTCACCTTCTCCGACCAGGGCCGCCGACGCCCCATCATGTACCGCGGCTCCGTGGCGGAGATGGTGGTCAACTACGGGGACCCCTCCCCCACCAACGCCTGGCAGAACTACTACGACGTCGGCGAGTTCCAGTTCGGACGGCTCGCCAACGCTTTGGAGCTGGGCTGCGACTGCAAGGGGGAGATCACCTATGTGGACGCCGTCGTCGCCGATGACTTCGGGCGCCCGCAGACGTTGCCGAACGCCATCTGCCTCCACGAGGAGGACTACGGCATCCTGTGGAAGCACACCGACGACTTCTCCGGCAGCTCGGAGGTCCGCCGCCAGCGGCGCCTGGTCATCTCCTTCTTCGTCACCGTGGGCAACTACGACTACGGCTTCTACTGGCACCTGTACCTGGACGGGAAGATCGAGCTGGAGTCCAAAGCGACCGGCATCGTATTCACCAACGCCCACCCCGGCGGCGACTACCCGTACTCCACCGAGATCGCCCCGGGGCTCGGCGCCCCGATCCACCAGCACCTGTTCTGCGCGCGGATGGACATGATGGTCGACGGCACCGCGAACGCGGTGGACGAGATCGACGTCGTCCGCGAGCCCACCTCGCAGAGCAATCCGTGGGGCAACGCGTTCAACCGCACGATCACCCGACTCCCCTCCGAACAGCAGGCGATCCGCGATGCGGCCGGCTCCTCAGGTCGCCTCTGGCGCATCAGCAGCACCGAGGGCACCAACCGCCTGGGGCAGCCGACCGCCTACGTGCTCCACGCGGAAGATTCACCCACGCTGCTGGCGGCCGACGATTCCCCGATCCGGCGTCGCGCGGCCTTCGCCGCGCATCACCTGTGGGTGACCCGGTACGACGCCGAGGAGCTGTACCCCGCCGGCCGGCTCGTCAACCTCAACCCCGGCGACGACGGCCTCCCCCGGTATGCGGCGCAGGACCGAGCACTCGACGGGGAGGACGTGGTGCTCTGGCACACCTTCGGCCTCACCCATTTCCCCCGCACCGAGGACTGGCCGATCATGCCGGTGGACTACGCGGGATTCCGCATGACGCCGAACGGGTTCTTCGACCGCAACCCCACCCTGGACGTCCCGCCGGAGTCCGGTGGGCACTGTCAGGCCTCGGGCGCGCCGGAAGCCTCCCCCTCCGGCGCATCACCCCAGGACGACGGCGGCTGCCACTGCTGAGCCGCCTGCTCGGTCATCCAGGGGGCCAGGTGGTGGCGCACGATCTGCCAGAGCCTGGCCTCTTGGCCCAGGCGCGTGCCGAGCACTCGTTCGAACTGTGAGGCGGTGACCAGGTACAGCAGCGCATCGGCGATGTCCTCCACCGGCGCCTCCGGGTGCAGCTCCTCCGCATCGACCGCCTCCCTGAGGTATCCGGCCATCTGCCGGCGCCATTGGTGCTCGACCGCGACCTGCAGGCTGCCCACACTGGGGTTCGCCGCGACGCGCCCCCAGAAGCTGACCACCACATAGGCCTCATCGCGGGGGACGCCGCCGATCGGCAGGACCTCTTCGAGCATGGCGCGCAGCGCGTCCAGCCCGGCGGAGTCGTCCACCCGCCGGGCGATGCGTGCGTCGGTGCGCTGGAAGATCATCTCGAAGGCCTGGGAGAGCACCTCGTCGAAGCCGGAGAAGTAGTGCCACAGGGACCCGACGGCGACGCCGAGCTCGGCGGCCAGGGCCCGCGTGGTGGCGGCCTCCATGCCGTCCCGGGCGGCGATCTTCAGGTAGGTGCGGACGATCTCTTCTCGGCGTGCGCGGCGGTCGACCTTCTTCGGCATGGGGCTGATTCTGCCGCATCGGACCATCCGGGACGGGGACGACGCCCGGACCACCCGTCACGCGTCGACCCCACACCTCCTCCGGCCCTCAGGCGAGGGGCGGCCCGCCGAGCGGAATCCCCCGGCGGAACACGTCCTGCGGGTCGTACCGGTCTTTGACCGCGCGGAGCCGCTTCGCCGTGCCGGCGTCGAAGGCCTGCCGGGCGATCTGGATCTTCTCGTGTCCCTCGACGAAGTTCAGATAGCCCGGCAGCGCCGCAAGCCGGGAGTCCACCCGCCGCCAGGTCTCGGAGAAGCGCCGTGCGAGCTCGGTGTCAGACTCCGGGCTGGTGATCAGTCCGACGAGTTCGAGCATCCGACCACCCTCTCGTGCGGCGAAGCTGACCTCCGGTCGACGCCGGCTGATGGCACCTCCTGCGTGACGGGTCTCGGCGAACAGGACGGGGGACGCCGCGCCGCCCGCGACGACGGCGTCACGCATCGCCTCGAAGACCCCTCGGTCCAGTCGGTCGAGCCACCGGCCGCTGCTGGCCGCCGGCAGGGGATCCACCGGATCCATGGAGATCTCGGCCGCCCGGGAGAACGGGATGCTGGCCCACGTGTCCATCAGGGGTCTGCGCCAGGCGCGCCATCGGTCGACGAGCCGTCGTCCCTCGCTGGGCCCCGCTTCCTCCGTGCCGGCGAAGCAGCCGCGGACGAGCACGAAGGTCTTCCCTCGCAGGGGCTCCGGGACGATCTCCAGCGGCGGGAACGCCGTGATGTTGAACGCGCTGGTGAGCTCCTCCGGGCAGCCCTCGGACCAGTCCACATAGCGGTCGAAGACCTGCTCCGCGTCCTCCACGGGGTAGAACAGGTTCCCGGCGTAGACCATGTCGACCGGCACCAGGTCCACCGTCATCTCCACGACGACGCCGAGCCCGCTGCCTGCGGTACCGCACAGCGCCCAGAACAGGTCAGGCTCGGCAGAGGGCGAGGTCGTCACGAGCCGTCCCCCGGCGACCACGACGGTCAGGGAGCGGACGGCGTCGACGGCGAGCCCGTACTTCCGCGCGAGCCAGCCGAAGCCTCCCCCAAGACTGAATCCGACGGTGCCGACATGCGGAGCCGAGCCGAGCAGCGGCGCGAGGCCGTACCGCTGTGCGGCCTCCAGAACGGGCGTCCACGTCGTGCCTCCACCGAGTGTGGCCTGCTGGGACTCGACATCGATGGCCACGCCGTCCAGCCCGCGCGTCAGGATGAGCAGCGTCTCGTCATCGGCCGGGATCGTCACTCCGTGGCCGGTGTTCTGCACCGAGACGGCCAACCCGTGAGTCTCGGCGAAACGGACGGCGTGGACGACGTCGTCGACGGTGGAGGCCGCCACGGCGATCCCCGGACGCTGGGTCCACGCCAGGTTCCATCCGGCACAGGCGCCGGAGTACGGCGGGTCGTGAGGGAGGAGAACGGCCCCGGTGCATGCCGTGCGGAGGGCGTCGACGCCCGGGAGGGAGGTCTGGATGGACATGATCGTCTCCTTGAGGATCTCCGCCGAGGCCGTTCATCGGGCGCCTGGGTCCTTCGGCAGTCCTCCGCGGGTCTCCAGCGTCCTGCGCGGAGGCTCCGCTCACCATCCCCCGGCCGGGGCATCTTCCGGTCCGACTCCCCCTCACCTGGGGGATCTTGGACAGGGGGACCCGCAACCGTTGACTCTGTCCCCGGGTGGGACGAGCATCAGGGTCATGGTGCCTTCAGGCTCGCCTCCGGTGATCCGGCGCCGACGGAGCAGGAGCGGCGCCGCCGGACGCGTCGCCGAGGTCTGCACCGATGCCGGGAGCACTGCCGAGCTCGTGGAGGGGCTGCGCGAACCGCTCCACGACGCCCTGGGGATGTCCGGGATGGTGCTCAGCGCCACTGACCCTGACACGCTCCTGTTCTCCACTGCTGCCGTGATCGAGGACCTCCCGGAGGAGATGTGCGCACCGTGGATGCACAACGAGTTCCTCGAGCAGGACTTCAACAAGTTCGCCGATCTGCATCGCACCGGGGCAGCCGCCTCGACGTTGCACCGCGTCACCCAGGGCCATCCGCAGCTGAGCCCTCGGCACGAGCGCCTGTACCGGCCCTCGGGATTCGGCCCCGAACTGCGGACGACCTTCTCGATCAACGGGGCATGCTGGGGCATGGGCAGTTTCCTCCGAGAAGACCGTGAGGAGGATTTCGACGACGGAGCCCTGGCGTGGCTGGACCAGGTCCGTCCGCTGATCGCCGCCGGATTCCAGCGGTGCACGGTCTCGTCGGTGCGTGCCGAGGCCGAGGGCTGGGTCGCAGGCGTCGTCTCCCTCGATCCGCTCGGGCAGGTCGTGTCCATGACGGAGTCTGCCGTGCAGTGGCTCGGTGACCTGTGGGCTCATCCCATCCGTGCGGGTCAGCACACGGTGCTGCCGGGCGAGGCCTATATGGTCGCCACCCGGGCCCGGGCCCGGGCGGAGGACGCGGACGGCGGCCTGGCCCCGATGACGCGGCTGCATGGTCGGTCCGGACGCTGGCTGACGATCACGGGAGACTGCACGCTGGCCAGCGACGGGAGCCTCTCCGGAATCGTCCTGGTCATCGAGCCGTCTCGCCCCACGGATGTCATGCCGATGGTGGTCTCCGCCTATGGGCTCACGGCGCGGGAGCAGGAGGTGCTCGCCGAACTCTCCCAGGGGCGGCGCACCGCGGACATCGCGACCCGACTCTTCATCTCCGAGCACACGGTGCGCGACCACATCAAGTCGACCCTGGCCAAGACCTGCACCACCTCACGCGGCGAGCTGATGAGCATGCTGTTCCATCGGCACGCGCGCCCGATGACGCAGGTCACGCACTGCAGAGCGTGCACCGCGCCGGCCGCCGCGTCGGGCCGGGCGATCATCCCGCCAGAGACAGGGCGGGCGCCTGATGCCGCCGGCGGTAGGCGCTGGGCGACTCGCCGAACTCTGCCTTGAACACTCGGGAGAAGTGGGCAGCGTCATGGAGCCCCCATCGCCCGGCCACGGCTGAGATCGGGCGATCAGCCAGCAGCGGGTCGGCGAGATCCCGCCGGATGTGCTCCAGTCGCCGTGAGCGGATCCAGGCGGAGACGGTCTGACCCTCCGCGGAGAAGATGGTGTACAGGTGACGCACCGAGATGTAATGGGCTGCGGCGATCGAGGCCGGTGACAGGTCCTCGTCGCCCAGATGCCGCAGGATGTGCTCCCTGATCTCACGGCCCAGATGCCGGGACGAGGACGCCTCAGCGGCGTGACGCTCATCCAGCTCCTGGGAGAGCATGGTGACCATCAGGTCCAGCGCCAGATGCACCAGACGCGCCGAGTAGGTGCTGGAGAGCTGGTCGAGATCCCGCCCCAGCTCCATGAAGAACGGGTTGATCATGCGCCCGAACCCGCGATCCTGGGGAAAGCAGCTCGCCGTGACCTGGGCGACCTCCTCCGGCGCGAGGTCGACCATCTCCTGGGGGAAGATCATCACCATCGCCTGGCTCGGCTCCGCGAAATGCAGCCGGTAGGGCCTGTGCGTGTCATAGATGGCGAGGTCGCCCGGCCCGAGGCTCGCCCGACGCCCGTCCTGCTCCAGGATGCCGCGCCCGGCCAGCTGCAGGCTGATCTTGTAGAACCGGGCGTCGTCGGCGGAGATCAGCCCGGGGGTTCGGGTCACGCGGTGCGGCGTGGTGACCAGCTGGAAGAGCCCGACGTCGTCCACGGTGGAGCTGCGCAGGTGGCCACGGAAGGGAATGCCACCTTCGGCCTGGATGTCCAGGGGCACCACCGAGGATCCGATGGCGGCCCGCCAGGAGGGCAGATCGAGGCCGGACCGGGGCAGGTCCAGGACTGCTCCGTTGTCACACTGCTGATTCATGGCCCCTCCTGGGACATCTGCGGAACACCTCTGATTCTTGAGCGATTGCTCAATAACGATGGCAGAAGGTGCCCGCGTCCTGACGACGACGTCTCCAGAAGTGTGACACCGCTCATATCCGATGGCAAGGTTCAGCGCACCGCTCCCGGCACCGCCCACCGCACGGACCAGGACAACGTGTGTGCACGCTGACACAAGACGCGCCCCACCATGAGGCGGAGACTGAGGCCATCCACCCCAAGACCGCACGGAGCACATCATGAGCAGACACTCCCCCACCGCCCCGACGCCCACCCCCGACGACGTCCGCACCCCTGAGGAGACAGCCCTCGCCCGGCGGACGCTCGGCGTCCCAGCCCTGGTCTTCCTGATCATCGCCGCTTCCGCACCGCTGACCGTCCTGGCCGGGGGAGCCACCACCAGCTTCGCGGTCACCGGAGAGCTCGGCGTGCCGGTCGGCTATCTCCTGCTGGGCCTCGTCCTGATCTTCTTCGCCATCGGCTACGGCAGGATGAGCGCGCTGATCCAGAATGCGGGAGCCTTCTACGCCTATGTGGCCGCGGGGCTCGGCATCCGGGCGGGCATCGGCACCTCCTTCCTCGCACTGGTGACCTACAACGCCATGCAGATCGGCCTCTACGGGGTCTTCGGATTCACTGCATCCTCCGTCCTGGGAGAGCTCACCGGGCTCGAGGCCCCCTGGTGGCTGTGCGCCCTGGCGGGATGGCTGATCGTCGGCGCGCTGGGAGTCAACACGGTGGACCTCAACGCCAAGGTGCTCGCCGTGATCGTGGCGCTCGAATTCGTCATCGTCATCGCCGTCAGCGCACTCTCCTTCTCCGTGGCACCTGAAGGCATCAGCGCGGAGGCTTTCCTCCCGGAGCACTGGCTGACCGGGAGCTTCGGGGCGCTGTTGGCCTTCGGCATCGCCGCCTTCATGGGCTTCGAGTCTGGCGCCATCTACTCCGAGGAGGCCAAGGACCCTCGGCGCTCCGTCGCCACGGCGACCTACATCGCCGTCGGCATCATCGCGGCGTTCTACGCCTTCTCGGCCTGGGCGTTCTCACTGGGCGTCGGAACCTCGCAGATGGTGGAGCAGTCGCAGCGGTGGGGGCCGGACCTGATGTTCGTCTTCCTGGGCCAGCATGTGCCGGCGATGGCCTCGAACATGGCGGCCCTGCTCTTCCTGACCAGCATCCTGGCTGCCATGATCGCCTTCCACAACGCCGCGGCCCGATACTTCTTCTCCATGGGCCGAGCCCGAGTCCTCCCCCAGGCGCTGGGGAGGACCGGACCCCGCAACGGCGCTCCCGTGGCCGGGTCGCTGACACAGTCTTCGCTGGGCCTGCTCTTCATCCTCCTCTTCACCGTGGCCGGGGCCGGCTCGGACCTCGGAGCCCTGTATCCGGTACTGACGATGTTCCCCTGGCTGACCAACGCCGCAGGGTTCGGCATGGTGATCCTGCTGTGCGTGACCTCCGTGGCGATCATGCGTCGCCTCGGCGAGGACCCCGACCAGCACCCGTTCTTCGTGCGCAGGGTGGCGCCGCTGGTCGCCGCGATCGGTTTCGGCATCATCGCGCTGCTCATCATGGCCAACTTCGACACCATGATCGAGGCCGACGGCTTCTCCGCCCTGGTGATCGTCATCCCGGGCACCATCGTCGCCTCCGGGGCGATCGGCCTCGCCTGGGCCTCGTATCTGCAGCGACGCCGGCCGGAGATCTACGAGCATGCGCGGCAGGCGAACATCGGCTGACGCCTCCTCCCGCCCCGCCCTGACCGCCAGCACAGACCTCTTGTGTCGCAGGACACGGATAATATACGATCCTCGATATGATCTGATGTCGGCATTCAGTGCCCGGCGCAGACCCGACGACGCCGCCACGCACGGCCCATGTACGGAGCGAAGGAGCTTCTTTGGACACCTCCAGCGACCTGGACACCCCCAGCACCTCGCAGGACCTCATGAGGGTCCACGCGGGCAAGGTCATCGCCGTCCACATCAGCTACGCCTCTCGGGCCGAGCAGCGCGGACGCCGCCCCGCGGCCCCGTCCTACTTCTTCAAGCCGGCCAGCTCACTGGCGCCGACCGAGGCCGCCGTCGAGCGCCCGGCCGGTACGGAGCTGCTGGGCTTCGAGGGGGAGATCGCCCTGGTCATCGGGCGCCGCGCCCGCCGCCTCGCCCGGGATGAGGCGTGGGCGCATGTCGGTTGGATCACCGCCGCCGACGACCTCGGCCTGTATGACCTGCGCGGCAACGACAAAGGCTCCAACGTCCGCAACAAGGGGCGGGACGGCTACACCCCGCTCGCCCCGCAGCTGATCCCCGCCGCCGACGTCGACCCCTCCGCCCTGCGCATCCGCACCTGGAAGAACGGCCACCTCGTCCAAGAGGACACGTCGGCCGGCATGATCTTCCCCCTCCCCCAGCTCGTGGCGGACCTCTCCCAGCATCTGACCTTGGAGCCCGGAGACATCATCCTCACCGGCACCCCCGCCGGCGCCTCGGTGGCTCAGCCCGGCGACGTCGTCGAGGTGGAGGTCGACGTCGTGGGAGACCCCGAGCAGGCCCCGCGCTCCAGCGGCCGACTGCGCACCCCGATCGTCAAAGGGCCCGGAGACTTCGATCCCGACCTCGGGAGCCTGCCGCGCGTGGACGACCTCCAGCGCGAGGAGGCCTGGGGATCGCGCCAGGCTGCCGGGCTGCCGGAGCACACCACCGGGGTCGCTGAGGCCCTGCGGGAGAAGCTGGAGTCTGCTCCGGTGGCGGGCCTGACCCAGGAGATGCGCCGCCGCGGCTACAACACCGTCACCATCGACGGTCTGCGCCCCACCCGTGCGGGACGGAAGATGGTCGGCACTGCACGCACTCTGCGCTTCATCCCGGCACGCGAAGACCTGTTCCGCAGCCACGGCGGCGGCTACAACGCGCAGAAACGCGTCTTCGACGACGTCGGCGCCGGTGAGGTGATCGTCATCGAGGCCCGCGGGGAGACCGGCTCAGGCACCCTGGGCGACATCCTCGCTCTGCGCGCCCAGGCCCGCGGTGCCGCCGGTGTCGTCACCGACGGCGGGGTCCGGGACCACGCGACCGTCGCCGAGATCGACCTCCCCGTGTTCTGCCAGGGCCCCACCCCGCCGTGCTCGGGCGCCGACATGTCCCCTGGGACGTGGACGTCACCATCGCCTGCGGCGGGGCCGCCGTCCAGCCCGGTGATGTCATCGTCGGCGACGACGACGGCGTCGTCGTCCTGCCCCCGGAGATCGCCGAGGAGGTCGCCGACGCCGCCCTGGCCAAGGAGGCCGAAGACGCTTGGGTCGCCGAGCAGGTCACCTCCGGCCACCCGGTGGACGGCCTGTTCCCCATGAACGCGCAGTGGCGGGCCCGCTACGAGGCCGAGACGGCCGGCGGGGCGACCGTGACGCAGGACCAGGCATGAGCACCCTGCGCATCGACGAGCAGGCCTCCAAGTCGGAGAAGACCTACCGCTGGATCCGGGAGCGCATCATCGCCCGGGACTTCAACCCGGGCTACCGCCTGGTGCTGGGCACCATCGCCAAGGAGCTCGGCGTCAGCACGGTCCCGGTCCGGGAGGCTGTGCGGCGCCTGGAGGCCGAGGGACTCGTCGAGTTCGAACGCAACATCGGCGCCCGGGTGGCCATGGTGGACCAGAGCGAGTACATCGACACCATGCAGACCCTCGGCGTGCTCGAGGGCGCGGCCACCTCGCTGTCCCTCGGACGCCTGACCGAGGCTGACATCGCCCGGGCCGAGTCCATCAACGAGCAGATGCGCGCGCTGCTGGACCACTTCGAGCCCACCGTGTTCACCGCGCTGAACGAGAAGTTCCACCGCGCCCTGGTGCACCGCTGCCCGAACCCGCACATCGCCGATCTGGTGGACCGCGGCTGGAACCGACTCTCCGGGCTGCGCAGCTCCACCTTCAGCTTCGTGCCGGAACGGGCCCCGCTCTCCGTGGCCGAGCACGAGGAGATCCTGGCGCTGATCCGGGCCCAGGCAGACCCGGTGGAGATCGAGATGGCGGTCCGCCGCCACAAATGGCGCACCGTGGAGGCCTACCGCAGCCACGAGCAGAACCTGACCCCTGACACCCCGCAGTGAGAGGACGCCCGATGAACTCCCTCGAGACCCAGACCTCGACCCCCGGCACCGACGCCGACGCCCACCGCCTGCCGGAGGATCTGCCGCAGAGCATCCAGCACTACATCGACGGCCAGTTCGTGGACTCCGCCGACGGCGACACCTTCGACGTGCTCGACCCGGTCACCAACGAGACCTACATCCAGGCCGCCTCCGGCAAGGCCGCCGACGTCGACCATGCCGTGGCCGCCGCACGGCGCGCCTTCACCGAAGGGCCCTGGCCGCGCATGCTCCCCCGCGAGCGCTCCCGGGTGCTGCACCGCATCGCGGACCTGGTGGAGACCCGCGGAGATCGGCTCGCCGAGCTGGAGTCCTTCGACTCCGGCCTGCCGATCACCCAGGCTCTCGGTCAGGCCCGCCGGACCGCCGAGAACTTCCGGTTCTTCGCGGACCTGATCGTCGCGCAGGCCGACGACGTCTACAAGGTGCCCGGCCGGCAGGTGAACTATGTGAACCGCAAGCCCATCGGCGTCGCCGGTCTCATCACCCCCTGGAACACCCCGTTCATGCTGGAGAGCTGGAAGCTCGCCCCGGCCATCGCGGCCGGTAACACGGTGGTGCTCAAGCCGGCGGAGTTCACCCCGCTCTCCGCCGGCCTGTGGGCCGGCATCTTCGAGGAGGCCGGGCTGCCGCAGGGCGTGTTCAACCTGGTCAACGGCTTCGGTGAGCAGGCCGGCGACGCCCTCGTCAAGCACCCGGAGGTCCCGCTGATCTCCTTCACCGGCGAGTCCGCCACCGGTCAGCTGATCTTCGCCAACGCGGCCCCGTACCTGAAGGGCCTGTCCATGGAGCTGGGAGGGAAGTCCCCGGCGATCGTCTTCGCCGACGCCGACCTGGAGGCCGCTGTCAACGCCACCATCTTCGGGGTGTTCTCCCTCAACGGGGAGCGCTGCACCGCCGGTTCGCGGATCCTCGTCCAGCGGGAGGTCTACGACGAGTTCGTGGAGCGCTACGCCGCCCAGGCGAAGCGGGTGAAGGTCGGGCTGCCGCACCAGAAGACCACCGAGGTGGGCGCCCTGGTGCACCCGGAGCACTACGAGAAGGTCATGAGCTACGTGGAGCTGGGCAAGACCGAGGGACGCCTGGTGGCCGGCGGCGATCGCCCCGAGGGCTTCGAGACCGGGAACTTCGTCGCCCCCACCGTCTTCGCCGACGTGCCGCCCACCGCGCGGATCTTCCAGGAGGAGATCTTCGGTCCGGTCGTCGCCATCACCCCCTTCGACACGGAGGAGGAGGCGCTCGCTCTGGCCAATGACACCCGCTACGGGCTGGCCGCCTACATCTGGACCAACGACCTCAAGCGGTCCCACAACATCGCCCAGGCCGTGGAGGCCGGCATGGTGTGGCTGAACTCCAACAACGTCCGAGACCTGCGCACCCCCTTCGGCGGGGTCAAGGCCTCCGGGCTCGGCCACGAGGGCGGGTACCGCTCCCTGGACTTCTACACGGACCAGCAGGCGGTCCACATCAACCTCGGTGAGGTCCACAACCCGGTCTTCGGCAAGGCCGACTGACCCCACCCTGCCCATCCCCTCTCACCCTCATCAGCAGCAAGGACGCTCAGCATGACAGACACGAACCCGAACCCCCTCCCGACGCCCTCCACTCCGCCGCCGGACATCCTGCGGTGCGCCTCCATGGAGCTGGTGGTCACCGATCTGCAGCGCTCGCGTGACTTCTTCGTGGACGTGCTGGACCTGGTGGTCACCGAGGAGGACGAGGACGCCATCTACCTGCGCTCCATGGAGGAGTTCATCCACCACAACCTGATCCTCCGGAAGGGAGACGAGGCCGCCGTCGCCGCCTTCTCCTACCGGGTGCGCAGCCCGGAGGACCTGGACCGCGCCGAGGCCTTCTACCGGGAGCTGGGCTGCCCGGTGAAGAGGAACCCCGAGGGCTTCGTGAAGGGGCTGGGCGACTCGGTCAGGGTGCAGGACCCGCTGGGCTTCCCCTACGAGTTCTTCCATGAGGTGGAGCATGTGGAGCGGCTCGCCTGGCGCTACGACCTCTACTCCCCCGGAGCGCTGGTCCGCATCGACCATTTCAACCAGGTCACCCCGGATGTGCCGCGGGCCGTGGGCTACATGGAGACCCTGGGCTTCCGCGTCACCGAGGACATCCAGGACGACGCCGGCACCACCTACGCCGCCTGGATGCGCCGCAAGCCCACGGTGCACGACACCGCCATGACCGGCGGGGCGGGCCCGCGGATGCACCACGTCGCCTTCGCCACCCATGAGAAGCACAACATCCTGGCCATCTGCGACAAGCTGGGTGCGCTGCGGCTCTCCGACCACATCGAGCGCGGCCCCGGCCGGCACGGCGTCTCCAACGCGTTCTACCTGTACCTGCGCGACCCCGACGGGCACCGCATCGAGGTCTACACCCAGGACTACTACACCGGCGACCCGGACAACCCGCGTGTGACCTGGGACGTCCACGACAACCAGCGCCGCGACTGGTGGGGCAACCCGGTGGTCCCCTCCTGGTACACCGATGCCTCCACCGTCCTCGACCTCGAGGGCCGTCCGGTGCCCACCACCGAGCGCACCGACGACTCCGAGATGGAGGTCACCATCGGCGCCGATGGGTTCTCCTACACCCGCGCCGAAGAGGGCGAGGAGTCCATGCCCAGCTGGAAACAGGGCGAGTACAAGCTGGGCCACCAGCTCTGAGGGAGGAACCCATGCTCACCGAGACACAGATCGGCCAGATCGCCGACGAGCTCGCCGACGCCGAGCGGGACCGCACCATGGTGCCGCTGCTGACCGCCCGTCACCCGGAGATGACCGTGGAGGACTCCTACGCGGTCCAGAACGAGTGGCGGCGTCGCGGCATCGCCGCCGGGCGACGCCCCACAGGACGCAAGATCGGCCTGACCTCCAAGGTCATGCAGGCCGCCACCGGCATCACCGAACCCGACTACGGCACGATCTTCGCCGACATGGTCCATGAGACCGGTGCGGTGCTTCAGCACGGGGACTTCACCGGGGTCAGGGTGGAGGTGGAGCTCGCCTTCGTGCTCGGCCGCGACCTCGCCGGTGCAGGGCTGACCGGCCGTGAGACCACGATCTTCGACGTCCTGGACGCCACCGACTACGTGGTCCCCGCTGTCGAGATCCTCTCCAGCCGCATCGAGATGGAGGGGCGCACCATCGTGGACACCATCAGCGACAACGCCGCGATGGGTGCCATGGTCCACGGCGGTCGGCCCGTGCGGCCCCACGACGTCGACCTCCGCTGGGTCTCCGCGCTGCTGTACCGCAACGAGACCATCGAGGAGTCCGGGGTGGCCGCCGCCGTGCTGGGCCACCCCGCCCGCGGGGTCGCCTGGCTGGCCGACCGGCTCGCCGGACACGGGGACCGGCTCGAGGCCGGAGAGATCATCCTGGCCGGGTCCTTCACCCGGCCGATGTGGGTCCACCCCGGCGACACCGTCCACTGCGACTACGGAGACCTGGGAGCCGTGACATGCCGATTCATCTGACCCCCACGCTCCGCGAGCGCCTCGCCGCGGCCGACCGGCCCCTGATGGGCGGGTGGGTCTGCTCCGGATCCCCGATCATGGCCGAGGTCATGGCCGGCGGCGGGCTCGACGTGCTGCTGATCGACATGGAGCACGCCCCCAACGGGCTGGAGTCCGTGCTGGCCCAGCTGCATGCCGCCTCCGGCTATGAGGTCACCCCGATCGTCCGGGTGCCCTCCGCGGACCCGGTGATCATCAAGCAGGTGCTGGACCTGGGAGCGCAGAACATCCTGGTGCCGATGGTCTCCACCGCGCAGGAGGCCCGCGACGTGGCAGCGGCCGCGCAGTACCCGCCGGCGGGCGCCGCGGGATCGGCAGCGCCCTGGCCCGCTCCGGCCGATGGAGCCGGGTTCCCGGGTATCTGGCCCGCGGCGCCGAGCATGTCTCGGTGTTCGTCCAGATCGAGACCGTCGAGGGCGTGGAGAACGCCGAGACGATCGCCGGCGTGGACGGCATCGACGGCATCTTCCTGGGACCCTCCGATCTGTCCGCCTCCCTGGGGCTGCTCGGCCAGCAGACCCACCCGGACGTCGTCGCCGCCGTCGAGCGGTCCTTCGCCGCCGGACGCGCCGCCGGAGTGCCGGTCGGCGTCAACGCCTTCGACCCGGACGTCGCCAGGGGCTACGTGGCCGCGGGCGCCGACTGGATCCTGGTGGGCGCCGACGTCTCCCTGGCCGCCCGCGGCGTCGAACGTCTCGCCGCCGAGTTCATCCCGTCCTCACCCGCAGGAGCATGACGATGCAGTTTCACCACCATGGCTACGTGTCCACGGATCCGCGCGTCCTCCCCGCGGAGGGGATCGGCCTGGACCGTCCCGACGAGCTGCCTGACGAGATGGACGTGCTCATCGTGGGCACCGGACCGGCCGGCATGATCGCCGCCGCCCAGCTCTCGCGGTTCCCCGACGTCCACACCCGGATCATCGAACGCCGGCCGCAGCGGCTGGAGGTCGGCCAGGCCGACGGCATCCAGGCCCGCAGCGTGGAGACCTTCCAGGCCTTCGGCTTCGCCGAGGAGCTCTCCTGCGAGGCGTACCACATCACCGAGATGGCGTTCTGGAAGCCGGACACCGCGACCCCGGAGCACATCGTGCGCACCGCCCAGCCGGTGGACGACCCCCAGGACGTCAGCGAGTTCCCGCACCTGATCGTCAACCAGGCGCGCATCCTGGACCGCTTCGCCGAGTTCATGGAGCGCTCCCCCTCCCGGATGCGGCCCGACTACGGGATCGAGTTCCTGGACCTCACCGTGGAGGACTCCGGGACCCACCCGGTGGCGGTGCGGGTCCGGCACACGGCCGGCCCCGCGAGGGCGAGGAGCGGGTGGTGCGCGCCAAGTACGTGCTCGGCGCCGACGGCGCCCGCAGCCGCGTGCGCGCCTCCATCGGCCGCAGCCTCGACGGCGACCAGGCGAACCACGCCTGGGGTGTGATGGACGTGCTGGCCCGCACCGACTTCCCCGACATCCGCCTCAAATGCGCGATCCAGTCCCACTCCGGGGGCAGCATCCTGCTGATCCCTCGCGAGGGCGGGCATCTGTTCCGCATGTACGTGGACCTCGGAGAGGTCACCCCGGAGCGCAAGGCCCGCATCCGGGAGACCACCGTGGAGGAGATCGAGCAGAAGGCCAACGAGATCCTGCACCCCTACACGCTCGAGGTCCGGCATGTCGCCTGGCACAGCGTCTACGAGGTGGGCCACCGGCTCACGGAGAAGTTCGACGACGTCGACGACGCCTCCCGCAGCCCGCGGGTGTTCATCGCCGGCGACGCCTGCCACACGCATTCGGCGAAGGCAGGCCAGGGCATGAACGTCTCCATGCAGGACGGGTTCAACATCGGGTGGAAGCTGGGGCATGTGCTCACCGGGCGGAGCCCGGAGCAGCTGCTGAGCACCTACTCCGCGGAGCGTCAGGTCATCGCGCAGAACCTCATCGACTTCGACCGCGAGTGGTCCACGATGATGGCCAAGAAGCCGGAGGAGTTCGACGATCCCTCCGAGCTGGAGGACTTCTACGTCAAGACCGCCGAGTTCCCGGCCGGGTTCATGACGCAGTATGAGCCTCGATGATCGTGGGCACCGATGAGCACCAGCAGCTGGCCTCCGGCTTCCCGGTGGGCAAGCGGTTCAAGTCCGCCCGCGTGGTGCGGGTCTGCGACACCAACCCGCTGCACCTGGGCCACCAGGCCGAGGCGGACGGCCGGTGGCGGATCTACGCCTTCGCCGACCGCCCGGCCGCCGGACAGCCCTCCGCGCTGACCGACTGGGCCCGGTGGCTGGCCGAGTCGCCGGACTCCCCGGTGGTGCGCTGCACTCCTGAGGGGGCGGACCTGGATGCGCTGTTCGACGTGAAGGTCATCTACCAGCAGCGGCACACCGAGTTCGAGGTCACCGACGCCCCACGGATCTTCCTGCCGGAGGTCGGCCCGTACCAGCTGCCGCAGTACGAGAAGGTCTTCGCCGTGCTGGAGGGCGAGGACATCTTCGAAACCCGCGGCATCTCCCGAGACGGCGCCGTCGTCGTGGTCCGGCCCGACCAGTACGTGGCCCATGTGCTGCCGCTGACGGACACCGCGGGGCTGGCGGCGTTCTTCGCGCAGAACACCCTGGACGCGCGGACGCGGGTACGCGCCTGAGGGGCGCCTTTCCCAGTGGCTCTGCGGTTCGGGCCCTTATGAAGACGAACATCGCGTCATAAGGCCCGAACCGCAGAGCCAACTGCTGTGCCGGGGCCGTTCAGCGCCCCAGCACGGTCTGCAGGATACTGCCAGCTGCGGCGTCGGCGTCGGCCAGGGTACGCGCCCCTGAGCGCGGATCCCCACCGGATTCGGCGGCGATGGCGGTGCCCCATTGCACGGAGCTCAGCTGCAGCCCCAGCACGTAGACGCCGTCCAGCGGGTGTCCG
Source organism: Nesterenkonia sp. PF2B19 (assembly GCF_001758425.2). Taxonomy (GTDB): domain Bacteria; phylum Actinomycetota; class Actinomycetes; order Actinomycetales; family Micrococcaceae; genus Nesterenkonia; species Nesterenkonia aethiopica. The sequence goes on from NZ_MDSS02000015.1 coordinate 51,284, forward strand.
GCGGCGTCGATGAGGCGGTGGGGCGTCTCGGTGACGTCGAAGCCCTTGCCGGCCCGAGCGGTCCCGGAGACGTCGACCAGCTCCTTGGCACGGGCAAGACCGTCCTTCAGCAGCCCGGCCACCAGGGGCGAGCGGGACAGCTGCACCCGGTTCGCCGGCATCATCGCCTCGATCAGCCAGCGGGCGCGGAACGGCTCGGCGGCGACCCAAGGGGACTCGGCCGTGAAGGTCCGGCTCTCACGGTCGACGTCGTAGACGGGGTCCGGACCCAGGAAGTCGATCACACCGGCGCGGGTCAGGGCGGCGAGCTCCTCGATGCGCTGCAGCGGCGGGCCACTGGCCAGGCCCTCCACCAGAGACTCGAACCAGCCCTCGATGTCACCGACCTGACTGGCCGTGGACACACGCCCGTCGCTGATCAGCGCCTTGAGCTCCATCCGGGCCGCGTGCAGCGCCCCGATCGCCATCTTCACCGGGCTCGCCGCGCCGGCGGCAGAGGACGCCGCGTCATCCTCCAGGTAGGCGAGCATGTGGTCTCGGTGATGGTCGGCGGAGTCGAAGACGACGTCGTCGAAAGGTCTGCCCAGCGATCTGATGTCGAACCACAGCACATCCGGAGCGTGCTCGTGCAGCAGGTGCTGCCCCTGCACCGCCAGCACCTGTTCGCCGACTCCGGGGTCTTCCAGCAGCCGGTCGAACTCGTCCAGGAACGCCTCCGGCCGCGCCGGGAACAGCTCCGGGGACACGGCGGCCAGCGTCCGATAGTAGGTCCGCAGCACGTCCCGGTGGATGAGCGGCCACAGGTGCGCGGCGAAGTCCAGCACATCGTGCCGCCGTTCCGCCTCCTCGACGGCCTGCTCCGTGAAGTGGACCAGCCGGATGCCTGCCGGGACGAACCCGGCGGCGGTGGTCTTCGCCCGGTAGGGTGCGCCCCGGCGGGACCCGGCTATCAGGTGGGGCTCCTCCCCGCTGGGGTGGTACTCCAGACGGCGCCCCGGCGGGTTGTCCGGCAGATGGCGGAACCGGCCGCCGCGCCCGGCGGTGGCCTGGATCATCAGGTCGAAGAAGTTCAGGCCCATCCCCCGGACCAGCACGGCCTCCCCGGCCGGGATCGCGTCGACGTCGACATCGGTGGGGATGGCCGGCGGCGAATAGTGCAGGCCCAGGTCTACGGCGACGTCGGCGAGGTGCTGGGCGGAATCGGAGAGTCTCGCCGGCACATGCCCGAGCGCCAGTACGACGGCGTCCGCCGTCAGCTCGGTGCCGTCGTCGCAGCTGAGGCAGTAGCGCTGGTCGACGGCGTCGTCGCCACCGTGCTGGCTCCCGCCCACCTGGCGCAGCCCTATGACCTGGGAGCGCCGGGACTCCACGGTGACGCCGTCGCGGGCAGACAGCAGTCCCATGGTCCGTTCATGGAGGTCGGCGAGGTACTGCCCGTAATCGGCGCGGGTGGGATAGTCGGCGTCACCGGTCTCCCCGGAGCGTTCCCGGCGCCATTGGGCGAAGCTCTGGGAGACCTCAGAGGGGGCGAGCCCCTGCTGGGTCTCCCCCGCCGGTGCCACGGTCGGGTAGCTGGCCGGGGTGTTCATCAGGTAGAGAGGCGACTGGTCCGGGTCCCAGACGCGACCCGGCCCGTGCGCAGCGGGGTCCAGGACCACGATGCGCAGTTCCGGTACGGGGTCGGGGATGTGGTCAAGGTGGGCCAGCAGGCGCTCCAGGAACGAGGTGCCGCGCGGGCCGGCCCCGACGACGGCGATGACGAGCTCCGTGGTGGCTGCCGCCTGTCCCTGGACCTCACTCATCGGCGGCCGCCTCCTGTCTGCTGATGCCCACTGCTGCTCTGACCAGGGTACTGCGCCGCCCAGCCAGGAGCGTCATGCCGCTTTTGTGCTCCGGCAAGGATTGCCGCTACCCTGGTACAGCGCCTGGACGAGGCATGGGCGATCCCCGTGGGGTCTCAGGCGCACAGGAGGCGTGCCGGAGCGGCCGAACGGACTTCACTGCTAATGAAGGGTCCGGTTAAACCCGGACCGGGGGTTCAAATCCCCCCGCCTCCGCCAGATGTGAGATGCCCCGCTCGGACTGATCCGAGCGGGGTATCGTCGTCTGCACCGCGCGCGTCGTCCGCCGCTGGACGTTCCGACGACCGCGTTCAGAGAATCTTCGGCTCAGCTCAGGCTCGCGCTCAAGAACGGGTCGTAGCGTAGGGAACGCCTCATGGAGGTGCGAGTGATTCGGACCCCCGGGCTGGCCTTCTGCAGCGTCCCCCCTCAGCGCTGGTCAGCCCGGGGGTCTTCTCTGCGCACGGCCGCCTTCAGTCGTCTCGCCGTGACAGCAGCTCACGGACGCGACCTGTCACGGTGATCGCATAGCCGAAGGCCTTGAGGCTGTCTGCCGTAACCGGCAGTCCGATGTCGCGGACGAACATCGCCAGCTCGTCCCAGTCGTGTTCCTCGTCGGACACCGTCCCGTCGGCTCGCACCTCGGGGCCCGTGGTGACGCGTACTTCGTCGATCACGTCCTCGAGGCTCAGCCCTGTCGCCGGGTCCTCCTCCGGCGCCCTTCCGTCGGTGTACCTGATGGACGAGAGCGTGAATCCGAGGTCCCGCAGCATCACGCGTCGCCCATCATCCACGTCCACGAACTCAGCGACGTAGAAGCGGATCGCAGGATCGCAGGATCTCCCACACGCGGCACCCGCTCCAGATCGCACACCGCCCCGAGGCCCACGACGACCTCATCGCCGGACAGGGCCGGCCGATCCATGAGAGGCCTCGTCGGGCGCCCGAGGCCGTCAGGCAGGGGTGCGAAGTGCATGCGGTGGGGACCTCTCCGTGGGTTGAGTCGACCAGTGTGAGCCAGTCTTCCAGAACCCTCGGTCCCGGGACGGCACATGCTCACCGCCGGGACGAGGTCCGACGTCCAGATGATCCCCAGCTCAGCTCAGGCTCGTACTCAAGAACGGGCCGTAGCGTAGGGATCACCTCATGGAGGTGCGAGTGATTCGGACCCCCGGGTTGGCCTTCTGCAGCGTCCCCCCTCAGCGCTGGTCAGCCCGGGGGTCCTCTCTGTGCGGGATCCCCTCATCCGTCGTCTTCTGGACGCCCCTCCAGCGCCCCGCATAGGCTCATGGCTCATGAGCATCAGCGTGGTCGCCATCGGCAAGAAGCATGAGAAGTGGGCTGTGGACGGCATCGAGCGGTACACCCAGCGCCTGCGCAAGCCCTATGACCTCAGCTGGAAGCTGCTTCCCCACTCCTCCCGCGACGGCGAGGCCGCCCGCGCCGAGGAGTCCGGGCGCATCCTGGGCACCATCAAGCCGCAGGACCACGTGGTGCTGCTGGACGAACGCGGCAAGAACATCGACTCGCCCGCCCTGGCGAAGCATCTGCAGAGCCAGTTCGACCTGGGTCACCCGGTGGTCCTGGTGATCGGTGGCGCCTACGGGGTCGACCATGAGCTGCATGCGCGCGCGGATTTCGTCTGGTCGCTCTCCAAGCTGGTCTTCCCACACCAGCTGGTTCGGATGGTCCTCGCCGAGCAGGTCTATCGGGCCCAGGAGATCTCCGGAGGAAGGCCGTACCACCATGTCTGAACCCACTCCGTCTGAACCCACCCCGCCTGAGCACAACCCAGAGCGGCCCTCCGATGCCAGCCCGGACTACGACGTCGCCCGCGGGCCCGACGGTGAGTCCCTGCTTCCCCCGGTGGTGGGGATCCTCGGCGCGGGCCGGGCGGGCACCGCCTTCGCCCGGGCGCTGCTCGCCGCAGGCTTCGGGGTGGACATCTGTTCCACGCGGCCGCCGAAGGCGCTGCGCCACCACCTGAAGATCTACGCACCCGGGGCCACCGCCGTCGATGCTGAGGAGGTGCCCGCGCGTACCCGGCAGCATCCGCGCGGCATCGTCATCCTCGCGGTGCCGCAGGAGGAGCTCGATGAGCTTGACCCCGCGCTGGTGGACGGCTGCGTGCTGATCGATGCGACCAACACGTGGCAGGACGAGCTGCTGCCGCCCTGGCTGCAGGCCGCCGTGGACGAGCAGCTGCCCACTTCTCTGGCCATCGCCGGACGTTTCTCCGGCGCGCGGGTGGTCAAGGCGCTCAACCACGTCGCCCACACCGAATTCGACGACGCCGCCGCTCGCGACATGCCCCTCGACCAGCGTCGCGCCCTGGGTGTGGCCGGAGACGACGACGCCGCCCGGGGCTTGGTCATGGCGCTCATCTCCGCCATGGGCTTCGACCCGGTGTCCCTCGGACCGCTGGCCGCCGGACGGGTGCTGGAGCCGGAGGGCCCGGTGTTCAACCGGCCCGTGCGCCGAGCGGACCTGCTGCCCTACGCCCGATGAGATGCTGCGGGGCGAGGGTGCGACCGCCGCTGGAGTCGCGCCCAGATCCCACGGAGGCCGGTGCGCCGGCGCCCGCCGTCACCTCGACACAGCCTCGATGCGGCCCAGGGCCTCCCGCAGCGCCTCTCTGGCACCGGGGGCGTCGAGGGCATGGCAGCTGACCTCGGTACGATCCTCCTGTCCCACCACCTGGACCACGATGGTTGAGGAACCAGCGACTCCCGCTGCGAGTACGGCGAGGAACAGCCGGTCTTCCATCGCCGTGGCGACTCCGGGCTGGTCTGATGGCAGGACATCGTCGACGAGCTCAGTCAGTGCCTCCTGACGCTGAACGCTCCACTGCACGGGGAACACCACGTTCAAACCCACCACAGGAGTCAGGCGTGAACGGAGGGCCGCAGCATTGCCCAGCAGGCTGTCGGCCAGCGCCTGGCGGAGGACATCAGTCGGCAAGGCAGGAGAGGGGGCGTCCTGGATCACGTCACCAGTCATGGATCGATCCTGCTCCAGGAATCTCCAGGCAGCAACCCCTGGGTGACGACGGCGGAGCGTCGCCGAACTCCCGACCGGCCTGCAGCTCTCCGCTCCGGCCGCTGCCCCGCAGTAGCATCGGCCTCCATGAGCACCATCTCCCATATCCTCATCGAAGCCGCCGACCCCGCGCCCTCAGAGCGCCTCTGGGAGGCCCTCGGCATCAGCGACCGAGTCCAGGTTCGGGCCTCTGAGGCGGAGCCCGACGGCTTCCGGGGATTCACCGTCTCCCTGGTGGTCCCCGGCCCTTCCGACGTCGACGCCCTGATGGACACCGCCCAGGCCGCCGGCGCCACGGTCACGGATCCGGCGTCGAGATCCCTGTGGGGGTATGGCGGTGCGGTCCGCAGCGCCGACGGCACCTCGGTCACATTCGCCTCCTCGTCCAAGAAGGACTCCGGCGCTGCCACCGGTGTGCTGGAGCGGCTGATCCTGCAGCTCGGCGTCGACGATGTGGCCGCTACCCGGACGTTCTACACCGCACAGGGGCTGAGCGTGGGGACCAGCTACGGCAAGCGGTACGTGGAGTTCGAGACCGGATCCGTGACCCTCACCGCGGTGAGGAGGAAGACGGTGGCCAAGGTGGCCGGCGTGGATCCGACCAGCTCGGGCGCCCACCGGATGGCGATCGTCGGCGGCATCGGCCCGCTCACGGACCCGGACGGCTTCGTCTGGGAATCGCTCGAGGCCTGAGCCCTCCCCGTCCCGGGGTAGGGGACCAGCAGGCCGCGCGGACGCGTCAGCTCTCCTCGATACAGTGACGTCCATGGATGCCTCACCCGATCTGAGGGAAGCGCTCGCGCCCTTCACCGCGCCCACCCGGGAGTGGTTCACCGCCTCCTTCGGAGCGCCGACCGCCGCGCAGGCCGGCGCTTGGGACGCGGTCTCCCAAGGTCGCCATGCCCTGGTGGTCGCGCCCACAGGTTCCGGAAAGACCCTCTCCGCGTTCCTCTGGTCGGTGGACAGGCTCTTCGCAGAGCCTGCCGAGGGCACCACGGTGCTCTACATCTCCCCGTTGAAGGCCCTCGGGGTGGACATCGAACGGAATCTGCGCAGCCCGCTGGTGGGCATCGCGCACACGGCGCGCCGCCTGGGCGAAGAGCCCGCCGAGATCACCGTAGGGGTGCGAACCGGAGACTCCACCTCCAAACAGCGCCGAGATCTGGTGCGCCGCCCTCCGAACATCCTGATCACCACCCCTGAGTCGCTGTACCTGATGCTGACCTCTCAGGCGCGACAGACGCTGACGGGGATCTCCACGGTCATCGTGGACGAGGTGCATGCCCTGGCCGGTACCAAGCGGGGAGCCCACCTGGCGGTGTCCCTGGAGCGGCTCGACGACCTGCTGGACTCCCCCGCCCAACGCATCGGCCTCTCCGCCACGGTGGAGCCCCGCGAGGAGGTCGCACGCTTCCTGGGAGGCCGGCAGCCGGTGGAGATCGTCGCGCCGCCGGCGGAGAAGCAGTGGGACATCACCGTGTCGGTTCCGGTGGAGGATCTGGCCAATCCGCACGGCCCGCTCCCCGGTCAGGACTCCGACGGCGCGGACTGGGCCGGGCTCGCTGAGCTCCCCGACGGCAGGCTCACCGACGGCGGGGGCACCCAGCCGCTGCAGCCCTCCGTCTGGCCGCATGTGGAACACAGGATCGTGGACCTGGTCGCCTCGCGCCGCTCCACAATCGTTTTCGTGAACTCCCGACGGCTGGCCGAGAAGCTCACCGGCCGGCTCAACGAGATCTGGCACGAACGGCAGCAGCCACACGACGCGGCGAGCGATGGCGGCGGTGGGGGCGGTGAAGTCGCCGGCGGCGCTGAGGGCGACGACGCGCCGCCTCCGGATCTGGCCCGTTCCCACCACGGCTCGGTCTCCAAGGAGCAGCGCAAGATCGTGGAGGAAGACCTCAAGGCCGGTCGGCTGCGCTGTGTGGTGGCCACATCCTCCCTGGAGTTGGGCATCGACATGGGCGCGGTGGACCTGGTCATCCAGGTGGAGGCCCCGCACGCCGTCTCCTCGGGACTGCAGCGCATCGGCCGCGCCGGTCACCAGGTGGGTGAGGTCTCGATGGGCTGGTTCTTCCCCAAGCACCGCGGGGATCTGGTGTCCACCGCCGTCGTCGTGGAGCGCATGCTGGCCGGGCAGATCGAGGCGCTGCACATCCCCCGCAATCCGCTGGACGTCCTGGCTCAGCAGACGGTGGCCGCCGTCGCACTGGACTCGCTGGACGTGGAGCACTGGTTCGAGACGCTGCGGCGCAGCGCACCGTTCTCCTCCCTGCCGCGCTCCGCCTATGAGGCCACGTTGGACCTGCTGGCCGGGAAGTACCCCTCCGACCGGTTCGCGGAGCTGCGGCCGCGCATCGTCTGGGACCGCGACGCCGGCACCCTGACAGGCCGCCCCGGCGCCCAGCGGCTCGCAGTGACCTCCGGCGGCACCATCCCGGACCGGGGCCTGTTCGGCGTGTATCTCGCCGGCGGCGAGGAGTCCGGCTCCGCGCGGACCGGAGGCCGTCGGGTCGGAGAGCTGGACGAGGAGATGGTCTATGAGTCCCGGGTGGGCGACGTCTTCGCCCTGGGGGCCACCAGCTGGAGGATCGAGGAGATCACCTTCGACCGAGTGCTGGTCACCCCAGCCTTCGGGCAGCCGGCCTCCCTGCCGTTCTGGCGCGGCGACGGGCTGGGACGTCCCGCGGAGCTGGGTGAGGCGCTGGGGCGGTTCCACCGGGAGGTCCACACCGAGGACGACGACGCCGTCGGCGCCCGCCTGCGCGCACTGGGCATGGATCTCTGGGCCCGGGAGAACCTGATCCGGTACCTGGCCGAGCAGCAGGAGGCCACCGGCACCCTGCCCTCGGACACCGCCCTGGTGGTGGAGCAGACCCGCGATGAGCTGGGCGATTGGCGGATCATCCTCCACTCTCCCTATGGCATGCAGGTCCATGCGCCATGGGCGCTGGCGGTGGGCGAACGCCTGCACGAGCGCTACGGGCTGGACGGCTCGGCGCTGGCCTCCGACGACGGCATCGTGCTGCGGGTGCCGATGATGGACGACGATCCCCCAGGGGCGGAGCTGTTCCGGTTCGAGCCTGAGGAGCTGGAGGAGGTCGTGACCGCTCAGGTCAGCTCCTCGGCGCTGTTCGCCGGACGTTTCCGGGAGGCCGCTGCGCGCGCGCTGCTGCTGCCGCGGCAGAACCCGGGCCAGCGCACCCCGTTGTGGCAGCAGCGCCAGCGGTCCTCCCAACTGTTGGAGGTCGCCTCCGGGCACCCGGACTTCCCGATGATCATGGAGGCCATGCGGGAGGTCCTGCAGGACTCTACGACATGCCCGCACTGCTGGAGGTGATGGGCCGGATCGGCCGACGGCGCATCCGGATGGTGGAGGCCACCACCCAGCGGCCTTCGCCGTTCGCCCAGTCGATCCTCTTCGGCTACATCGCCCAGTACCTCTATGAGGGTGATTCCCCGCTGGCGGAACGGCGGGCGGCCGCCCTGTCGGTGGACCCGGAGCTGCTCGGCGAGCTGCTGGGCCGGGTGGAGCTGCGGGACTTCCTGGACGCCGGCATCATCGCCGACGCGGTGGCCCACGCGCAGCGTCTGGCACCGTCACGGCGACTGCGCGGCAAGGAGGGGGCCGCGGATCTGCTGCGCCTGTTGGGACCGCTGAGCGCCGAGGAGCTGGCGGCGCGCCTGCGCGGGTCCGAGGCCGAGGCGCCGGCAGTGGATGACGAAGGACTCGCGGAGGGCCCGGAGACGCCCTCCTTGGACGTGGACGCCGCCCGGGACCATGCCGAGGCGCTGGTGACGGCGCAGCGGGCGTTCCGCGTACGGTGGCGCGGAACGGAGCGCTATGCCGCGGTGGAGGACGCCTCACGCCTGCGTGACGGGCTAGGCGTCCCTCTGCCTCCGGGCATCCCTCAGGTCTTCCTGGATCCGGTCGAGGACCCGCTGGAGGACCTGGTCTCCCGCTACGCCCGGACCCATGGACCCTTCACCACGGAGGAGGCCGCTGCGGAGCTGGGACTGGGGGCCGCCGTCGTCGCCGGGGTGCTGGAGCGGCTGGCCGATCAGGCCAGGCTGGTGCGAGGGCTGTTCCGCCCCGATGTGGAGCCGGACCGCATGGCACCGGGCCAGTCCGAGTGGTGTGAGGTGGAGATGCTGCGCCGCATCCGCCGCCGTTCCCTGGCCGCTCTGCGGGCCGAGGTGGAGCCGGTCCCGCCGCGGGCCTTCGCCCAGTTCCTTGCGGAGTGGCAGTCGGTCACCCCGCAGACCCGCATGGAGGGGCAGGGAGCCCTGACGGAGGTCCTCGCCCAGCTCTCCGGCGTCGCCGCGCCGGCCAGTGCCTGGGAGGCGTTCATACTCCCTGCCCGGATCCGGGACTATCGCCCGTCGATGCTCGACGAGCTGGTCAGCGCCGGGGAGGTGGTGGTGGCCGGTCGGGGGGCCCTGTCCGGGCACGACGGGTGGGTCGCCCTGCACCCACGCGAAGACGCCGAGGCGGGCCTGCTCGTGCGGGCCGACCACACGCCCACGGCGCTGCAGCGCTGGATCCTGGAGATCCTCGACGGCGGCGGCGCCTGGTTCCCCGAGGCGCTGGCCGACCAGCTGGCTCGGAGACGCCCCGCCGAGACCGCGGACGCCGGTGGTGAGGGTGGAATCGATGCTGCGGGCGAGGCCAGCGCCGCCGGTGACGGCGGGCCCGTGAGCACATCGGCTGAGAAGGTCTCGGAGGCGCTCTGGGAGCTGTTCTGGGCAGGATGCGTGGTCCCGGACAGCTTCTCCGCGATCCGCGGGATGCTCACCGGCGGGCGGACGGCGCACAAGGCCACCGCCCGGCCCACGCGGAGTCGGCACACCTCGCGGCGCATGGCGCTGCGTCAGGCGGTGGAGACACGCCGGTCGCTGCGCGGCGTCTCGCCGTGCCCGGACTCCGGGGGGCCGGGGCG
>NZ_MDSS02000016.1 GCF_001758425.2 Nesterenkonia sp. PF2B19
CCACCCTCCGCCCCGGGGCGTCGCCCCGGGCGTCGCCCGGGCGTCGCCCGGCGCCGTCCGCCCGCAGGACGGGGTCGATCAGAGCAGATGCCCCAGGAAGCGACCCGTGTGCGAACCGGTGTGGTCCGCCTGCGCGGCGACGGCCTCGGGAGTCCCCTCCGCGACGATCCTTCCGCCGCCTGTGCCCCCTTCTGGCCCGAGGTCGATGATCCAGTCGGCAGACTTGATGACGTCCAGGTTGTGCTCGATGGTCACCACGGTGTTGCCCTTGTCCACCAGGCTCTGCAGGACGCCGAGCAGCTTGCGGATGTCCTCGAAGTGCAGGCCAGTGGTGGGCTCGTCCAGGACGTAGATGCTGCGGCCCTTGGACCTCTTCTGGAGCTCCGAGGCGAGCTTCACTCGCTGGGCCTCACCGCCGGAGAGCGTGGTCGCGGCCTGACCCAGGCGCACGTACCCGAGGCCCACGTCCACCAGCGTGGTGAGGTGCCGGGCGATGGGCGCGAACGCGGAGAAGAACTCTGCGGCCTCCTCGATCGGCATGTCGAGGACCTCGGCGATGTTCTTCCCCTTGTAGTGCACCTCGAGCGTCTCGCGGTTGTACCGCGCCCCTTGGCAGACCTCACACGGCACGTAGACGTCCGGCAGGAAGTTCATCTCGATCTTCAGGGTGCCGTCGCCGGAGCAGGCCTCGCAGCGGCCCCCCTTGATGTTGAAGGAGAACCGTCCCGGCTGGTATCCGCGGGTCTTGGACTCCTGCGTCTCGGCGAACAGCTTCCGGATGTGGTCGAAGACGCCGGTGTAGGTGGCCGGGTTGGACCGCGGGGTGCGGCCGATGGGGCTCTGGTCGACGTGGATGACCTTGTCGAGATGGTCCACTCCGTCGATGCGACGGTGCCGCCCCGGCACCTGCCGGGCGTTGTTGAGCCTGTTGGCCAGCGACTTGTAGAGGATCTCGTTGATCAGGGTGGACTTCCCGGAGCCCGAGACTCCGGTGACGGCCAGGAAGACGCCCAGCGGGATGTCCACGCTGACGTCGGCGAGGTTGTTCTCATGGGCGTCGACGATGCGCAGGCTGCGCTGGGGGTCCACGGGGCGCCGCGACGGCGGCACGGCGATCGCGCGCCGACCGGCCAGATAGTCGCCGGTGATGGACTCCTCATTGGCCTTGAGGCCCTCCACGGATCCGGAGTGCACGATCCGTCCGCCGCGCTCTCCGGCTCCCGGACCGATGTCGACGACCCAGTCGGCCTCGCCGATGGTGTCCTCGTCATGCTCCACGACGATCAGGGTGTTGCCCAGGTCCCTGAGACGCGTGAGCGTCTGGATGAGTCGGGTGTTGTCGCGCTGGTGCAGACCGATCGAGGGCTCGTCGAGCACATAGAGCACACCCACCAGCCCGGAGCCGATCTGCGTGGCCAGCCGGATGCGCTGCGCCTCGCCGCCGGAGAGCGTGCCGGCCGCCCGCTCCAGGTTCAGGTATCCCAGGCCCACGTCCAGCAGGAAGTTCAGCCGCGCCAGGATCTCCTTGAGCACCTGCTCGGCGATGGTCGCATCTCTGGCGGAGAGGCTCAGACCCGAGAAGAACGCCACGATCTCGTCCAGCGGGCTGCGGGAGACCTCGGCGATGGACCGACCTTCGATCAGGACGGACAGTGAGGCGGGGTTCAGGCGCTGCCCGTCGCAGTCCGGACACGGCACCTGACGCATGTACTGCTCGTAATGGTCCCGGGCGTTGTCCGACTCCGTCTCCTCATACTTGCGATGGATGTAGGAGAGCACGCCTTCGAAACCAGTGGAGTACTTCCGCTCTCGGCCGAAGCGATTCCGATACTGGACGACCACCTTGTGGTTCCGCCCGTGCAGCAACGCCTTCCGGGCCTTCTTGGGAAGCTCTCGCCAGGGGACGTCCAGGGAGAAGTCGAGGTCTTCGGCCAGCGCGCGGATGAGCCGCAGCCAGTACTCACTGGAGGCCTTCCCCCGGTTCCAGGGGGCGATCGCTCCGTCGGCCAGGGAGAGCGTGTCGTCCGGAATGACCAGCTCCTCGTCCACCTCGAGCCGCGAGCCGATGCCCGAGCAGGTCTGGCAGGCGCCGAAGGGCGAGTTGAAGGAGAAGGAACGCGGCTCGATCTCATCGATCGACAGCGGATGCTCATTGGGGCAGGCCAGGTTCTCGGAGAAGCTGCGCAGCTTGGGGCCTTCGAGGCCGTCCGGCACCTTCTCGGGGTTCTCCGGCGAGCCGTCCTCCGCCAGGTCCACCAGGTCGATCACCACTCGTCCTTCTGCCAGACGCAGAGCAGTCTCGATCGAATCGGTGAGCCGCTGGCGCATGCCCTCCCGGATGACCAGGCGGTCGATGACCACGTCGATGTGGTGCTTGATCTGCTTCTCGAGCACCGGTGGGTCGTTGAGCTGGATCTGCTCGCCGTCCACCACGGCCCGGGCGAAGCCCTGTCCGGCCAGGTCTCGGAAGAGGTCCTTGAACTCGCCCTTGCGCCCGCGCACGACCGGCGCCAGGACCTGGAAGCGGGCTCCCACCGGCAGGTCCAGGATCTGGTCCACGATCTGCTGAGGGGTCTGCCGCTCGATCCGCTCTCCACACACGGGGCAGTGCGGAACGCCGATGCGGGCCCAGAGCAGACGCAGATAGTCATGGATCTCGGTGACGGTTCCGACCGTCGACCGCGGGTTCCGCGAGGTCGACTTCTGATCGATGGAGACCGCCGGCGACAGCCCCTCGATGAAGTCGACGTCGGGCTTGTCCACCCGTCCGAGGAACATGCGCGCGTACGCCGAGAGCGACTCGACGTACCGCCGCTGCCCCTCGGCGAAGATGGTGTCGAACGCCAAGGAGGACTTCCCCGAGCCGGAGAGGCCGGTGAAGACGATGAAGCGTTGCGCGGAAGCTCCACGGCCACGTCGTGCAGGTTGTGCTCCCGGGCCCCCTGGACGACGATGCGGTCCGCCTCGGCGCGACCGACGGTGCCGTTGGCGCCGGACTTCCGGCGCGCACCCCGGCTGTAGTAGTCGTCGACGGATTCGATCACGGCGCCGTCGATCGCGGCAACTGGCTCAGACACGCGCACCAGTGTATGCCCGCACCTTCGATCGAACAAATATTCGATCACCCGGGCCGTTCGCCGGCCGCACGGACCCGGATGGCAGGATGGAGGCGTGACGACCCGCCCCACCTCCCCCGCCCTGCAGAACGACGAGCCCTCCGCAGACGACGGCGCTCCCCTCGTCCTCTTCGACCTTGACGGCACCCTCGTGGACCCCGCCGGTTCGATCACCGGCGGCATCGCCGCGGCCCTGGCCGCGCACGGGATCGACGTGCCCGACCAGCCTACGCTGGAGGGCATGGTCGGCCCGCCGCTCGCCGCCAGCCTGCTGTCCCTGCCGGGCGTGACCACCGAGATGCTGCCGGGCCTCGTGGCGCACTATCGAGCCGGCTACCTCGCCCACGGCATGGCGGCCTCCAAGGTCTACCCCGGACTCCGGCAGCTCCTGGCCGACCTGCGGGAGGCAGGCGTCGCCCTGGCGGTGGCCACCTCGAAGCCGCAGCCGCTGGCGGAGCGACTGCTCGAGGTCCAGGGCCTGGCGGGCGCCGTCGACGTCGTCGCAGGCTCGGATCCGGACGAGACCGTGCCCCATGCCGGCAAGGCGCCGATCCTCGCGGCCGCGCTGAGGGACGTGGCCCGCGCCTCGGACCGCGATCCGAGCGGCGGCCCCTCTCGGCCCCGAGCGGCGATGGTCGGGGATCGGATCTTCGACGTCGAGGGCGCCCAGGCCCATGGGATCCCCTGTGTCGGCGTGCGGTGGGGCAGCGCCCCGGCCGGGGAGCTCGAACAGGCCGGCGCCGACGTCGTGGTCGACGACGCGCAGGGGCTCCGAGATGCACTCGAGCACCTTCTTGATGTGCCGCTCGGGGACAGCGCAGCGAGGCCGGCCCCCAGCCCGACTCAGGACTCGACCCACAGCGCAGCCGAGGATCCGGCCGAGGGCTCGGCATCGCCATGGCGTCTGATCGACAGCAGACCATAGACTGTCACCCATGGCCACCGACAGCTCTCTGATCCATGACCTTCCGGCGATCACCGTCCGCCGCGTCGCGGTCTCCGAGATGAGCAACAACGTCTACCTGCTCACCGCGAAGAAGTCCGGGGTCCAGGTGCTCATCGACGCCGCCGACGACGTCCCGGCGATCCGCGCGATGCTGGCCGAAGCCGCCGTCGACACCCCCTGCGCGCCGCAGCTGCGCGCCGTGCTCACCACGCATCGTCACTGGGACCACATCCGCGCGCTGCCCGAGCTCGCCGCCGACGTGGAGACGGTCGCGGGACAGGACGACGCCGGTGCGATCGAGGAGGCCGAAGGCGTGCGGATCGACCGTCGGGTCGACCACGGCGACCTGGTGCAGTATGACGGCATCGCGCTGGACGTCATCCAGCTGCGCGGCCACACCCCTGGTTCGGTGGCCTTCGTGTACCCCGTCGAAGACGGCCCCACCCACATCTTCACCGGAGACTCGCTGTTCCCCGGCGGCGTCGGAAAGACCTGGAGCGCAGAGGACTTCCGCACGCTGATCGACGACGTCGAGGCGCGGCTCTTCGCGGCCTTCCCGGACGACACCGTCATCCACCCCGGACATGGCGACCCCACGACGCTGGGCGCGGAACGGCCCGAGCTCGCCGCGTGGCGGGAGCGCGGCTGGTAGTGGCGGCCCTGCGACTCGACTCCCTGCGTCCTGTCCCCGCTGCGGACGGCATCCCCGACCCCGAGAGCCTCGTCGAGGCCTTCACCGGATGGACCGCCCAGCGTGGGATCACCCTCTACCCCGCCCAGGAGGACGCTGTCCTGGAGCTCGCGGACCGGCGGCACGTCATCATGGCCACCCCGACCGGCTCCGGGAAGTCCCTGGTGGCCACGGCCGCCCACTTCTTCGCCCTGTGCCGCGGCGAACGCAGCGTCTACACCGCTCCGATCAAGGCGCTCGTCTCCGAGAAGTTCTTCGCGCTCGTGGAGATCTTCGGCGCGGAGAACGTCGGGATGGTGACCGGAGACTCGGCGGTCAACGCCCACGCCCCGATCATCTGCTGCACGGCGGAGATCCTGGCCAACGAAGCTCTGCGCGACGGCACGGAGGCCGACGTCGGGCCCGTCATCATGGACGAGTTCCACTTCTATGCGGACCCCCAGCGCGGATGGGCCTGGCAGGTGCCCCTGCTGGAGCTTCCCCAGGCCCAGTTCCTGCTGATGTCCGCCACCCTCGGCGACACCAGCCGCTTCGAGCGCCGCATCGCCGAGCGGACCGGCCGAGACGTCGTCACCGTCTCCTCGGTCCAGCGTCCGGTGCCGCTGCACTTCGAGTACTCCACCACGCCGCTGCAGCACAAGCTCGAGGACCTCGTCGCCGACGGACAGGCGCCGGTCTACGTGGTGCACTTCTCCCAGCGCGAGGCCGCGGAACGTGCCGCCGGGCTCGCCTCGCTGAACGTGGCCGGCAAGGAGGACCGGGAGCGCATCCGGCAGCGTCTGGAGACCTTCCGCTTCGCCAAGGGGTACGGCAAGGTGCTCAATCGGCTGCTGCGGTCCGGCATCGGCGTCCACCATGCCGGGATGCTCCCCAAGTACCGGCGCCTCGTGGAGCAGCTCGCCCAGGACGGGCTGCTGAAGGTCATCTGCGGCACCGACACCCTCGGCGTCGGCATCAACGTGCCCATCCGCACCGTAGTGCTCACCGCCCTGAGCAAGTACGACGGCGAGCGGACGCGCCAGCTCAACGCCCGTGAGTTCCACCAGATCGCCGGACGGGCGGGGCGCGCCGGCTTCGACACCGAGGGCCGGGTGGTCGTGCAGGCCCCCGAGCATGTCATCGAGAACGAGCAGGCGCTGCGCAAGGCGCGGGCCAAGCACGGGGACGACGAGAAGAAGGTCGCCCAGGCGGTCCGCTCCACGGGGAAGAAGAAGCCGCCCGACGGCTTCGTCTCCTGGTCGGAGAAGTCCTTCGACCGACTCGTGGAGGCGACGCCGGAGCCGATGGTCTCACGCATGCAGATCAGCTATGCGATGGTGCTGCAGCTCCTGCAACGCCCTGAGGACCCGATCCTGGCCATGCGTCGGCTCATCCGCGGCTCCGACGAGACCCCGGCCCGGCAGGCGATCCTCCAGCGGCGGGCGCTGCAGATCCTGCGGGAGCTGCTCACCGCTGGCGTGCTGGAGCGGCTGGAGGCTCCCGACGAGGACGGGCGCACAGTGGACCTGACGCTCGACCTGCAGGACGACTTCGCGCTGAACCAGCTGCTGGCCCCCTTCGCCGTCGCCGCGCTGGAGCTCCTGGACCCGGAGTCGGAGACCTACGCCCTGGACGTCATCTCCGTGATCGAGGCGATCCTGGAGACTCCGTATCAGGTGACCGGCGCCCAGGTGAAGAAGCTCAAGTCCGAGAAGATCGGTGAGCTGAAGGCCGAGGGTGTGGACTATGTGGAACGGATGCGCATCTCGATGAGATGACCCATCCCCAGCCGCTGGGCGAGCTGCTGACCCAGCAGTTCGAGGTGTATCGGACCTCGGCGCCCTGGGTGGGCGACCATGAGCTGTCGCCCAAGGCTGTCGTACGGGACATGGTCGAGCGGGCCTTCGGCTTCGTCGACATGGTCAACCACTATCAGCTCACCCGCTCGGAGGGAGTGCTGCTGCGGTATCTCACCGACGCCTACAAGGCGCTGCGCCAGACCGTGCCGCAGCAGAAGGTGACCGAGACGCTGGAGGATCTGGTCGAGTGGCTCGGCGAGATGATCCGCCAGACCGACAACTCGCTGCTCGAGGAGTGGGAGCGGCTGGCCTCCGGGGCCGAGGACTCCACGGCGGAGGATCTCGAGCTCAGTGCCGAGGCGCCGGCAGAACCGGAGGGCGTGACCCACAATGTGCGGGCCTTCCGCGTGATGGTGCGCAACGCGATGTTCCTGCGGGCCGAGCTCTTCGCCCAGGAGAAGGAGCAGCAGCTCGAGCAGCTCGACGGGGACTCCGGGTGGGACGCCGAACGGTGGGGGAAGGCCATGGACACGTTCTTCGACGTCTACGACGATGTGTTCACCGATGCTTCCTCCCGCGGCCCGGCGCTCATCCGCATCGATGAGTCGCCGGAGGGCCGCCCGGGCTTCTGGCGGGCGGTGCAGGTCCTCGACGACGCCGACGGCAATCACGACTGGGCGATCCACGCCTGGATCGATCTGGCCTCCTCCGACGAGGTCGGCGCCCCGGTGGTGCTGGTCGATCACGTCGGCGAGGTCCACCACGAGCCGGCAGCCTGACCGTCGTCGCAGCCCACCAGTCCGGCGGGATGACCTCCGGCTGTGCCGTGTGCCACACTTGATCCGCGGTGGGAGCTGACCACCTCGCCCGAGTCAGCTCCCATCGTCCCACCTCAGCGGCAGAGCACCGCTGAGGAGCCCCACGACGACGCACGCCCGGCCAGCCGACAGAGCGGGACCGGCCAGCAGAGAGAGACAGCATGACCTTGACGTCTTCCCCTGTCCGCACCCTCCTCGACGGCACCCGCCTGACGGAGCACCGGCTGCGGGTCCCCCTGGACCACGCGGCCCCCGACGGTGAAGGCCTCGACCTGTTCGCCCGTGAGTTCGTCACGCCGGAGGCCGCCGCCCGTGGTGAGGACCACGTGGCCCGGATGCCCTGGCTGCTGTTTCTGCAGGGCGGGCCCGGCGGCAAGGGCACCCGTCCGGCGCGGACCCCGGCGTGGATGCAGGAGGCCGGCAGCCGCTTCCGCATCCTGATGCTGGACCAGCGAGGCACCGGCCTGTCCACCCCGCTGACCCGCCATTCGGTGCTCCGCAGGGGCCGCGCAGCGGAGCAGGCCGCCTATCTGCGACGCTTCCGGGCTGACGCCATCGTCCACGACGCCGAGGCCTTCCGTCGGCACCTGGGCCTGCAGAGCTGGAGCGTGCTGGGGCAGAGCTTCGGCGGGTTCTGCACCCTGACCTATTTGTCCCTCTTCCCCGACTCACTGGACAGGGCACTCATCACGGGCGGCCTTCCTCCTCTGACGGGCCACGCCGACCGGGTGTACCAAGCCACCTACGCGAAGATGGCGGCCCGGAACCGGGAGCACTTCGCCCGGTTCCCCGAGGACCGCGACAGGCTGGACGAGATCGTCGATCACCTCCACCGCCACGAGGTGCTCCTTCCGGACGGCTCCCCGCTGACGGTCCCCCGTCTGCAGTCGGTGGGCATGCTGCTGGGTGGGAACACGCGGGCCGACTCTCTGCACTACCTGCTCGAGGAGGCCTTCGTCGCGCCGGGGACCGACGCGCTGTCCGACACGTTCCTGCACGCAGTCCACCAGCAGATCTCCTTCGCAGCGGCCCCCATGTATGCGGTGATGCACGAATCGATCTACGGTCAGCCCGCCGAGATGACGGACGGCCGCGGCGACACCGGCTGGGCGGCTGAGCGCGTGCTCGAAGACCACCCCGAGTTCTGCCCGACCGGGACCTCCCCGATGCTCACCGGAGAGATGATCCTGCGCCACCACCTGGCGCTGGACCCCGCGCTGGCACCCCTGGCGGAGGCCGCAGACCGACTGGCCGACGTCGACGACTGGGAGCCTCTCTACGACCTGGATCAGCTGGCACGGAACGAGGTCCCCACGGCGGCCGCCGTCTACACCGACGACGTCTATGTGGCCCGCGAGCTCTCCCTGGAGACCGCCTCCCGGGTCCGCGGGCTCAGCGTGTGGGAGACCGATGAGTTCCACCACGACGGTCTGCACGACGATGGAGCGAGGATCCTGCGGGAGCTGCTGCACCGCACTGACGCCTCAGCAGGCGCCCGGGACGGCCGGGCTGACGCCGCGGAGGAGGCTCAGGCGCCGTCAGCGCGGTACTCCACATGAGACGATCGTCGGGCAGCTCCGCTCAGGAGACGCCTCCCTCATGAGCTCTGCGCGGCGTGCTCCTCGTCCTCGCGCCGCGCGCGGGCTGCCGAGGTGAGCAGCGAGCTGATCACGGTGACGGCCAGCACCGCGACGATCACGATGAGCGAGAGCCCCGTGGAGATCTCCGGCACGGGAACGTTCTCGCCGCCGTTGATGAACGGCAGGTTGTTCTCATGCAGGGCGTGGAGCACCAGCTTGACCCCGATGAAGCCGAGGATCACCGCCAGACCGTAGGACAGGTGGACCAGCCGGTCCAGCAGCCCGTCGATCAGGAAGTACAGCTGCCGCAGCCCCATCAGCGAGAACGCCGTGGCCGCGAACACGATGTACGGCTCCTGGGTCAGCCCGTAGATCGCCGGGATCGAGTCCACGGCGAAGAGGATGTCGGTGCCGCCGATGGCCACCATGACCAGCAGCATCGGCGTGAGCATCCGTTTCCCGTCCACCCGCGTGACGAGCCGGTCGCCGTCGTAGTGGTCGGTGGTGTGCAGGAAACGCCGGGCCAGACGAATGATGATGTTGTCCGCCTCCTCGGCCGCGTCCTCTCCCGCGGCGCCCTTCTTCAGCAGCTGGACGGCGGTGACCAGCAGGATGAGGCCGAAGAGGTAGAACACGTCGGAGAAGGCATGGATGAGGCCGGCCCCGACCAGGATGAAGGCGGTGCGGGCGATCAGGCGAAGACGATGCCGAACAGCAGGACCTTCTGCTGGTCCTCCCGGGGGACGTTGAAGCTGGCGATGATCACCAGGAAGACGAACAGGTTGTCCACCGAGAGCGCCTTCTCGGTGACATAGCCTGCGTAGTACTCGGTGGCCAGGGCAGGGTCGCCCATGGCGAGGAACACGAGTCCGAAGGCCAGGGCAGCGCCGATGTAGAGGGCCGACCAGACCGCGGCCTCCCGGATGCTAGGGATGTGCGCCTGGCGCACGTGGAAGACGAAGTCGAAGGCCAGCAGGCCGACGATGAGCAGGATGGTGAGTCCCCAGACCAGGGGTGTGATCTCCACAGGAGAGGGTCCTTTCGACAGTCACGAGGATGTGGGTGGTCCTCGCGAGTCTCTCCCCCGGACGCCTGCGCGATCCTGATGGATCTGCCGGCTCCCGACCGCTGTGCCCGGCAGGTCGACGACGACCCGCGTGCTGACGTGCACACCGCTGACGGATACTCCCTCACGCAGAGATCAGCATACACCCGCAGGCGCGGGCGGGCCCTGAAGGAGCCAGGAACCGGATCCCTGGCCGTGCTCAGTCGTGTCCGGCCTGCTGCATCTGGCGCAGCTCCTTCTTCAGGTCCCCGATCTCGTCCCGGAGCCGGGCGGCCAGCTCGAAGTTCAGCTCTTCGGCGGCGTGGTGCATCTGCCCGGTCATCTGCTCGATGAGGTCCGCCAGGTCGGCCGCCGGCGTCGTCGACGCGATGCTTCCCGCCGAAGCCGCCTCCGGGGACCCGGCATCCTGTGCGGCCGCACCCGAGGCGGAGCCCTCGAAGCCGGTGTAGCCGCGATGGCCCTTGCCGTACTCGAAGCCGGTGGCCAGCCCGCCCATGCCCTGCAGCAGGTCCGCCGTGTCGGCGTCCTCGCGGGCCAGCTGGTCGGTGATGTCGGCGATCTTCTTCTGCAGCGGCTTGGGGTCGATGCCGTGCTCGTCGTTGTAGGCCTTCTGGATCTGCCGACGCCGTTCGGTCTCGTCGATGGCCTGACGCATGGAGTCGGTGATCCGGTCGGCGTACATGTGCACCTGTCCGGAGACGTTGCGGGCGGCGCGGCCGATCGTCTGGATCAGCGAACGGGTGGAGCGCAGGAAGCCTTCCTTGTCCGCGTCCAGGATCGACACCAGGGAGACCTCCGGCAGGTCCAGACCCTCCCGCAGCAGGTTGATCCCCACGACGACGTCGTGGACGCCCCTGCGCAGGTCGCGGAGGATCTCCACACGCTTGAGGGTGTCCACGTCGGAATGGAGGTATTCGACCTTGATCCCGTGGTCCAGCAGATACTCCGTCAGGTCCTCGGCCATGCGTTTGGTCAGCGTGGTGACCAGCACCCGTTCGTCGCGCGCCGTCCTCTGGCGGATCTCGCCGAGCAGGTCGTCGATCTGGCCCTTCGTCGGCTTCACCACCACCTCGGGATCGATGAGTCCCGTGGGGCGGATGATCTGTTCGACCACGCCGTCGGAGATGCCGAGCTCGTAGGGGCCCGGAGTCGCCGAGAGGTAGACGGTCTGCCCGATCCGCTCCAAAAACTCGTCCCATGTCAGCGGCCGGTTGTCCATCGCCGACGGCAGACGGAACCCGTGCTCCACGAGTGTGCGCTTCCGGGACATGTCCCCTTCGTACATGCCGCCGATCTGCGGGATCGTGACATGGGATTCGTCGACGATCAGCAGGAAGTCGTCCGGGAAGTAGTCCAGCAGACAGTGCGGAGCGGATCCCGGAGGCCGGCCGTCGATGTGCCGCGAGTAGTTCTCGATGCCGTTGCAGAAACCCATCTGCTGCATCATCTCGAGGTCGTAGGTCGTGCGCATGCGCAGCCGCTGGGCCTCCAGCAGCCTGTCCTGGGACTCCAGCTCGGCCAGCCGCTCGCGCAGCTCGTCCTCGATGGCGGTGATGGCCTTCGCCATGCGGTCGTCGCCGGCCACGTAATGGCTGGCGGGGAAGATGTACATCTCCTCCTCCTCACGCACCACGGTGCCCGTGAGCGGATGGAGGGTGTGGATCGCCTCGATCTCGTCGCCGAAGAACTCGATGCGCACCGCGAGCTCCTCGTACATGGGGATGATCTCCACCGTGTCCCCGCGCACCCGGAAGGTCCCTCGGTGGAAGTCGGTGTCGTTGCGCACGTACTGCATCCCCACGAATCGGCGCAACAGATCATCGCGGTCCAGCGTGTCCCCACGCCGCACCGGCACCATCTGGGCGATGTACTCCTCCGGAGTGCCCAGACCATAGATGCACGAGACCGTAGCCACGACGACGACGTCCCGGCGGGTCAGCAGCGCATTGGTGGCGGAGTGCCGGAGCCGCTCGACCTCCTCATTGATGGAGGAGTCCTTCTCGATGAAGGTGTCCGTCTGCGGAACGTAGGCCTCGGGCTGGTAGTAGTCGTAGTAGGAGACGAAGTACTCGACGGCGTTGTGCGGCAACAGTTCGCGGAACTCGTTGGCCAGCTGGGCGGCGAGCGTCTTGTTCTGCACCATGATGAGCGTCGGGCGCTGCACCCGCTCCACGAGCCAGGCGGCGGTCGCCGACTTGCCGGTGCCCGTGGCGCCCATGAGCACGACGTCCTTCTCGCCGCCTTCGATGCGTTCGGCCAGCTCCTCGATCGCCTTCGGCTGGTCGCCGGAGGGCTGATAGGGGCTGACCACTTCGAAGGGAGCCACTGTGCGGCTGATCTTCGGCGCCAGAGACATCGTCCACTCGCCTCCCGTCCATGGGTCTCGCGGGCCAGGTTCCGGCCCCCAGGACAGCCTACCGCCTCACGCTCGAAGATGTCTTCGATCCGGGACCGTCGATCCCGCACAGCTGATCCGGACCGCCCATCCCGGACTGTCCGGGCGCCCTGCCCCGCGACGCCCGTTCAGGCTCGGCCGATGAGACCTCCGCGGTCGGACCGGGACAGCCGGTCCATCAGCTCGTCCACCCGAGCCTCCAGATCCTCCAGACTCCCGGAGTTGTCCAGCACGACGTCGGCGACCTCCGCGCGCTGCGCATCGGTGGCCTGCGCCTCGATCCGCGCTCGGGCGTCCGCCTCGGTGCCGTCCCGATCCTCGACGATGCGGCGGACCCTCTCCTCCTCCGGGGCCTGGACCACCACGACGAGGTCGAAGCGGTCGGCCTGCCCGGTCTCGACGAGCAGGGGGATGTCCTCCACCACCACGCTGCCGGGCGGAGCCTGCTCGCGCAGCGCCCGAGCCTGCTGACGCACCCGGGGATGGACGATGCTGTTGAGCCGCCGACGCGCCTCGGGGTCGGAGAAGACGATCGCGCCCAGCGCGGCCCGATCCAGCGCTCCCTCGGCGGTCAGCACGGACTCTCCGAAGGCCTCGGCGACCTCCGCCAGGCCTTCACCCCCGGGCTGCAGCGCGTAGCGGGAGAGGACGTCGGCGTCGATCACGACGGCGCCCCGGGCGGCCATCCTCTGAGCGACCGCCGACTTCCCGGAGGCGATCCCTCCGGTCAGGCCCACCAGCACGGTGCCACCGGTCCCGGGGGCCGGAGTCGAGGGCGCAGGTGACTCCACATCCGGGTCGCCGCCGGGGCCGGGCCGGCGGGCGGAGGAAGGTCGGGTCATGGGACGAGTCTATGCAAGAATCCGCCCATGACGCTTCCACCCGGTCCTCGCCTGCCGGCCACGGCCCAGACCCTGATGACCTACGGCGGAAGGATGCGTGCCTTCCCTCGGCTGCGTGCCCGCTATGGCTCCACCTTCACGCTCCGGCTGCTGCCGGGTCCGCAGACCGTCGTGCTGTTCTCGGACCCTGAGGACATCCGTCAGATCTTCGCCGGCGACTCCTGGGAGTTCAGCGGAGCCGGGGGCAATGAGGTGCTGCGTGCCGCCATGGGTGATCAGTCGGTCATGCTCACCGACGGCCAGGATCACCGGGCCCTGCGCCGAGCGCTGATGCCCGCGTTCTCACCCCGTGCGGTCCAGGGTCACCGAGAGACGGTCAGACGCCTGGTCGCCGCGGAGGTCTCCGGCTGGCGGCCCGGAGACCGGATCGACGCCCTGGACCGGATGAGCGCGGTGACCTTGGACATCATGCTCCACGTCGTGTTCGGCGTGACCTCGGCCGACCGTCTCGAACGTCTTCGGCCGCGGGTGCTGCGGCTCGTGGAGGTGGGGCCTGTGGTCGCCTTGGGCTGGCTGTATCCCCGACTGCGCGGGATTCCTCCGTGGCGCGCCGAGCGCAGGAACCTGCGGCAGCTCGACGAGATCATCGCGGAGGAGCTGGCCGCCCGCCGGACCGCGGCTCCTTCGGGAGCCCGACCTGAGGACGGATCCCGACTCGACGCCGGATCGGGAGTCGGCGATTCGGGAGCCGGCAGTTCGGGGGATGACGTGCTGTCGATGCTGATCGACGCCGGGCTGGACGACGCCCAGCTGCGCGACCAGCTGATCACCCTGGTGCTGGCCGGGTACGAGACCACGGCCTCGGCGCTGGCTTGGACCCTGCATGAGCTCGGCCGCCATGACGAGGTGCGGCGCAGGGCGCGGCATGCTGCCGACGTCGGAGACGACGACTACCTGGAGGCCTGCCTGAAGGAAGCGATCCGGCGGCACCCCATCATCGACTTCGTGGCACGCACCCTGCGCACCGAGCAGCACATCGGCGGCTGGAGGATCCCTGCCGGGGTCACCGTGGCCCCGGCCATCATGCTCACCCAGATGGATCCGCAGCTCGTGCCGGACCCGGAGGACTTCGCCCCCGAGCGGTTCCTCGACGGAACTCACGACCCGGGGGCTTGGATCCCGTTCGGAGGCGGCGTCCGCCGATGCCTCGGGGCGGCCTTCGCCCAGATGGAGGGCGTGGAGGTCCTCAGAGAGGTGCTCCGCCGTGTGGATCCGGTGGCGGACCGGCCGGCCGGGACGCGGCTGCGCAACATCACCAACGTCCCCCGGGACGGGGCTCCGCTGCGCCTCCGGCCCCGGTGAAGGGAACAGGCGGCGAGGTCCACGGGCACGGCGGGTCGGACCGCGGTCCGACCCGCCGTGCCCGTGCCCGTTTCAGCGCCGGACGCCGTCGGGGTCCGTCGGGTCGACCAAGGGGGTCTCTCCCGTGCGGATCCGATACTCCTCGACGATCTCCGGCTGCTCGACGTGCTCCACCTCCGGGGCGCCTTCCGGCTGGGTGCCCTCCTGGAAGTCGGGGGCCACCACTGCCTCGACCAGGGAGTCGTCGGCCTCCTCCATGCGGCGCTCGTACTCCTCGGGCGGCAGGGTCTTCAGCCAGCGACGGGTCCGCAGGTAGCCGACCTCTCCGGCATCCTCCCGCATAGCTCGAGAGAGGTTGAACATCATCAGATAGCCCAGCAGGAAGAAGGGCAGGCCCAGCACGATGGCCACGTTCTGCAGGGCCTCGAGGCCGCCGTCGCCTGTGGCGGTGAGCAGGATCGCCGCGATCAGGCCGATGGACACCGCCCAGAAGCCCTTCTGATGGGCCGGCACCTTGCCCTCGAAGCCTGAGGACATGTCGTTGAGCACCAGGGCGCAGGAGTCCATGGAGGTGATGAAGAAGATCGAGACGAGCATGATCGCGACCGCCGAGGTCAACGTCACCAGCGGGAAGTCGCCGAGGAAGGCGAACAGCGCCCCGGGGATGTCTCCTTCGCCGACCACGCGTTCCACCAGGCCCCCGTCGCCGTGCATCTCGATGTCGAAGACTCCGGTGCCCCAGACGCCGAACCAGATGATGGTGAACGCCGTGGGCAGCCCCAGGACTCCGGCCACGAACTGCCGGACGGTGCGTCCCCGTGAGATGCGGGCGATGAAGATCCCCACGAAGGGCGACCAGGTGATGGTCCAGGCCCAGTAGAAGATGGTCCAGCCGTTCTGCCAGCCGGTGTCCGCCATCGTGTCGTTCCAGAACGCCAGCTCGGGCAGCATCGCCGCATAGACGCCCGTCCACTCGATCATGCCGCGCAGCAGGTAGACGGTCGGCCCCGTGATCAGGATGAAGACCAGCAGCGCGATGGCCACCCAGATGTTGAAGTTGGAGAGCCGCTTGATGCCTCGGTTCACCCCGAGGAGCGTAGAGATCAGGGCCACGATCGTCACCGCGGTGATGATCATGATCTGAGACAGCGCCCCTTCGTCGATGCCGAAGAGCTCCGCGAGACCCGAGTTGATCTGCATGGTGCCCAGACCGATCGACACCGCCACGCCGAAGACGGTGCCCACAATCGCCAGGATGTCGATGGCCTTCCCGGCCGGTCCGTGGATCTTCTCCCCCAGCAGCGGCTGGAAGATGGAGGACACTCGCGGGGGAAGGTTGCGTTTGTAGATGAAGTAGGCGAACGCCAGGCCGGGAAGCGTGAAGATCGTCCAGGTGTGCAGTCCGAAGTGGTACAGCGTGAAGCCCATCGCTTCGGACGCCGCCTCCGCGGTGCCGCCGACCACGGTGGTGGGGTCGACGCTGCCTCCGCCGTCGACGATCTCCGCGGCCTCGTCCGCGGAGATGCCCCGCGGCGGGTTCGCGAAGTGGTTCACCGGCTCGGCCACGGCCCAGAACATCAGGATCGTTCCGATCCCAGCGGCGAAGAGCATCCCGAACCAGGAGACGTCCGAGTGCTCAGGGGTCTCGTCGTCCTGACCGAGGCGCATCCGTCCGAAGCGTCCGAGGGCGATGTAGATGAGGAAGAGCAGGAAGATCGTCACGCCGGAGACGTAGAACCAGCCGAGGTTGTCATAGATCCACCCCGATCCGGTGCCGAAGAACTCCCCCATGCCGGTCGGGTTGAGCAGGGTGAGCACGACGAATCCCAGGATGATCGCCGCCGAGGCGAAGAACACCACAGGGCTTGTCCGCAGTCTGAACAGGTCGTGGAACCTTTCGAGCATCAGGATGCCTTTCGTCGGTCTGCCTGGTGTCCGGGGCGCCGATCTCAAGGTGCGGTCTCGGTGTTCCGGAACGTGTCACTCACCGTAGGAGAATATGGGATTGTTTTCACGTTTTCACCGATGACGGCGTGTAGCCCCAGGTGGATGCGTACACTCTACGGGCCGTCGCCTCCCGCGACCAGGCCCTCGGCACCCCTCCGCATGTCATCTTCGCCGCGGATCATCCCCTCACGGGAACGGCATTCATGATGGTCCGCAATGACTCCTGAACATCGGCTGATCATCACCTGAATGCCAGCAGGTTCGGCGAGCTCCTCTAGACTGGTGGCCCATGAGCCCCTCCCTCGCCGGCCGCCTGAGCACCGTCCTCACCGAGGACGCCGAGGTCGTCGTCGAGCTGGAGCGCAGGAAGTCACGGTTCCTCACCGTGCTCCGACGCACCCCGACGCTCGAAGACGCCCAAGCGCTGGTCGAACGGCTGCGCCGCGAACACCACACCGCTCGGCACCATTGCAGCGCCTGGGTGATCGGACCGTCCCAGGAGCTCCGGCGCGGCAACGACGACGGGGAGCCCTCCGGCACCGCCGGGGCACCGATGCTGGAGGCCCTCACACACGCCACCACCATGGACGGACGACAGGACCTCACGGATGTCACCGCGGTGGTGGTGCGCTGGTTCGGCGGCACTCTGCTGGGCGCCGGCGGACTTGTGAGCGCCTACTCCGACTCCGTGGTCGCCGCGGTCGAGCAGGCGCGCGCCCACGGCCTGCTGCGCCGACGCCGTCGCCTGCGCCAGGTGAGTCTGCCGGCGCCGGTCGCGGTCGTCGGGCGCTGGGAGAACGAGCTCCGGGCCGCCGGGGTGACCGTGATGAGCACCGAGTACAGCACCGAGTACAGCACCGACGCGACCGCCCGGCTCAGCCTGGCCGTCGACGACACGGCCCAGGAGCGCGAGAACCTCGAGGCACGGCTCGCCCAGCTGAGCTCGGGGCGCCCCTGCCTGCAGGAGGACGGCCACATCTGGGTGGAGCAGAGGCCATGAGCCCTTCTGACGTCCCCGCGTCCCCTGTGCCGGAGGGCCGGACGCCGGCGGTCCGGCCCTCGGCCCTGACGTCCCTCGCGCTCCTCGACGACCTCGATCAGCACCCTCCCGAAGGGCCCGGCGCCGATGCCGCCGACCGGCTGCTGCTGGAGACGGCGGCGCCTGGTGGACGGCCGGACATCCCCGCGACGCCGTCGCCGTGGCCGACGACCGCTGGGGCGCACTGACGCTGAGCCTGCTGGCCGCGCCGCCGGAGCTGCGCCCACTGACGCTGCGCACGGGTCAGGACGCCCGCAGCGGGGAGCTCGCCGCACAGGCCAACGCCGTCCGGCACGGTCTCACCGACAGCCTCCAGGCGCTCCCCCGGACCTGCGGCGTCACCGAGGAGCTGGTCGCCGGGGCCCGGACCGTGCTGATGCCGCTTCCCCGTGCTCTGGAGACCCTTCAGGACTGGACCTGGCTGGTGGCCGAGCACGCCGCCGACGACGTCGTCCTGCTCGCCGGCGGACGGGACAAGCACATGACCCGCTCCATGAACGAGGTGCTGGCCGCCTGCTTCACCGACGTGGTGCCCGGGCGCGGCCGCGGCAAGGCCCGTGTGCTGACCGCCCGAGGACCGCGCCGGGGACGCACCGCCCCGTTCCCCCGACGTCAGGACCACTCGGGGGTCTCCGACCTGGGCCTCCCGCCGCCGCTGACGCTGCACGCACAGGGGGCCGTCTATGGCGGGACCAGCCTGGACCCGGGCACGCGCCTGATGCTCAGCACTCTGGCCGACGGGTCCGCCGAGGCGCTGCCCTCCGCCGACGGCACACTGCTGGACCTGGGCTGCGGGAACGGCACCATCGCCGTGTGGGCGGCCCTCCGTGACCCCGACCTTCAGGTGACCGCCGTGGACCAGTCCGCCTCCGCCGTGGCCTCCACGCGGCTCAGCGCCGAGGCGGCCGGCGTCGCCAACCGGGTCCGCACCGTCCGAGACGACGGGCTGTCCCGCTGGCCGGACGGCTCCGTCTCCACCATCCTGCTGAACCCCCCGTTCCACCGGGGCAACGCGGTGGACCCCACGGTCGCCCACCGGCTCATCGCCGAGGCCGGTCGGGTGCTGGCTCCGGGCGGCCACCTGGTGTGCGTCTGGAACTCCCACCTGCGACACCGGCCGGTCCTCGAACGCCGGGTGGGCCCCACCCGGCAGCTCGCACGGAACCCGACCTTCACCGTCACCGAGTCGACCAGACGACGCTGACCCGGCGTCGCCCGGCTCGCCGCCGCCCACGACGAAGGCCCCGCCCCACCAGAGGTGGGACGGGGCCTTCAGCGACTCAGCAGATCCGTGCGGATCAGGCGTTGCCGGTCAGCTTCTCCCGCAGAGCGGCCAGCGCCTCGTCAGAGGCCAGGGTGCCCGCGTCCTCGGTCGGCTGAGCCGAGGAGTAGTTGGACGGAGCCGGCTCCGACGACTTGGAGCTGCTGCTGCTGCCGCCCACAGATGCCTGGGCGACGGCCTCGGCGTCGGCGGTGATGGCAGCGGCCACCTGCTTCTTGTGGGCCTCCCAGCGCTCCTGAGCGGCGGCGTACTGAGCCTCCCAGGCAGCGCGCTGCTCCTCGAAGCCCTCCATCCACTCGTTGGTCTCCGGGTCGAAGCCCTCGGGGTACTTGTAGTTGCCCTCGTCGTCGTACTCGGCGTCCATGCCGTACAGCGCCGGGTCGAACTCGGTGCCCTCGGGGTCCACGCCCTCGTTGGCCTGCTTCAGCGACAGGCTGATGCGGCGGCGCTCCAGGTCGATGTCGATGACCTTGACGAAGAGCTCCTCGCCGACGGACACGACCTGCTCCGCCAGGTCCACGTGGCGCACGGCGAGCTCGGAGATGTGCACCAGGCCCTCGATGCCGTCCTCGACGCGCACGAACGCGCCGAAGGGCACCAGCTTGGTGACCTTGCCGGGCACGATCTGGCCGAGGGCGTGGGTGCGGGCGAAGGTCTGCCACGGGTCTTCCTGGGTGGCCTTCAGGGACAGCGAGACACGCTCGCGGTCCATGTCCACCTCGAGGACCTCGACGGTGACCTCCTGGCCGACCTCGACGACCTCGTTCGGGTGGTCGATGTGCTTCCAGGAGAGCTCGGAGACGTGCACCAGACCGTCGACGCCGCCCAGGTCCACGAAGGCACCGAAGTTGACGATCGAGGAGACGGTGCCGGTGCGGACCTGGCCGCGCTCCAGCTTGTTGAGGAAGGAGGAGCGGACCTCGGACTGGGTCTGCTCCAGCCACGCCCGGCGGGACAGAACCACGTTGTTGCGGTTCTTGTCCAGCTCGATGATCTTGGCCTCGATCTCCTGACCGATGTACGGGGCCAGGTCGCGGACGCGACGCATCTCGACCAGGGAGGCCGGCAGGAAGCCGCGCAGCCCGATGTCGAGGATGAGGCCGCCCTTGACGACCTCGATGACGGTGCCGGAGACGACGCCGTCCTCGTCCTTGATGCGCTCGATGTCGCCCCAGGCGCGCTCGTACTGCGCACGCTTCTTGGAGAGGATCAGACGCCCTTCCTTGTCCTCCTTGGTGAGGACCAGAGCCTCCACCTGGTCGCCGACGGCGACGACCTCGTCCGGGTCGACATCGTGCTTGATGGACAGCTCGCGGGACGGGATGACGCCCTCGGTCTTGTACCCGATGTCGAGAAGGACCTCGTCACGGTCGACCTTGACGATGGTGCCTTCCACGAGGTCGCCGTCGTTGAAGTACTTCATGGTCTCGTCGACGGCGGCGAGGAACTCCTCAGCAGTGCCGATGTCGTTGATGGCGACCTGCGGGGCGGTTGCGGTGGTGGTCATGTAGTAGGGGCTCCGATATGGATTGTGTGCTGGACTGGTCAGTGCACGGTTCTCCATGCACTGAGCGACGGACGAATGACAGACTGCCGGCCCAGGCGCCACAGGGCGTCAGGGCCGAGCAGGATCAGTGTCAGAGGTCTGATTCGACTCTGTGCGCAGAACGCGCCCGCCCAGTCTATACTGCGCGGCCAATCGGGTTCAACCGGGCGGCGGCCGGGTCCTGATCCGCCGTGCGACGGCACCCAGAGACGGTCGGATCGCCCTGACGGCGGCCGCAGCCGACCGATCAGAAGTGCGTCGCGCAGTGCGGCGCCGTGGGCAGGTCCCAGCTGGCCGACAGACGGGCCAGCAGCTCCTGCTCCTCGGTCGCTCCCCCGTCCACGGCGAGGCGACCCACGGCGTGCAGGGCGCACACTGAGACGTCGCCGAGCAGCAGCGAGCCCAGCGTCTCGGCATCGAGGGTCACCACCGGCAGCCGGTGCCCCACATCCGACGGTGACGGCTCCCCCACGAGGGCCTCCACCCGGGCCGACCCCTCGTGGACCTCCACGCGGTAGGCGCCGTCGACGATGCCCAGCCGATCCTCGACCTGCAGCAGCATCTGCCCGTCCGCGCCCCAGTCCCGAGCCTGCAGGCACTGCGCGACGTCGAGGACACGGACCCACAGCACATCGGTCTCCCCGACGACCTCACGGGCGCGGGGGTTCACCAGCGCATGGGACAGCGGATCCTCGAGCGGAGCGCGGGAGAAGGTCACCCGACGCACCAGGTCCATCTCCGCCAGGTGGCGCCACAGCTCGACACGACTCGTCGCGTCCCGGGAGACCATGTCCATGACCTCCATCGTCGGTGGCTCGCTGTCCCAGCCGGAGAAGCGGAAGACGGCGCAGCCGCCGACCTCGCCGTCGTCGCGCACGTGGACGATGCCCCGCACGGCCCGATCCCAGGAGGTGGCGTCGTCGCGGCTCCACCGGGCTGTGGCGTAGTTCCGGTAGGCGGCGTGGCGCCCCACCGAGCCGCGCTCACGGGCATGCTGGACGGCGAAGACCTCCGCGAGGACATCGCCCAGCCGCGTCGGGTCCACCGGCAGGACCGTGCCGGTGGGTGCGCCGCGCAGCGCGAAGCCGTCACCGGCAGGTGTGGTGTTCAGGCGGATCCGCTGCTCCCGGGTGGCGGCGCCGAACCCGAATCGGCCGTAGATGCCGCCCTCGGAGACCGTCAGCGCGGCCGCCGGCAGTCCGTCGTCCACCGCGGCGGCCAGCCGCGCGGTCATCATGTGGCTGAGGATCCCCCGACGTCGGAAGCCCGGGTTGACGGTCACCCCGGAGATCAGGCGGGCCGGAAGGAGCCCCGCCCCGAGGTTGAGGGTCTTGTCCCACTCCACGAAGGTGCCCACCGGATGCTCCGGGCCGTGCCCGAGGCGCTCCAGGGCCCCGCCCCAGGGCTCGAGGGCGGCGTGGCCGGGGTCCACGTACACACCGGTGAGCACTTGGCCGTCCTCCACGAAGGCCTCCTGCCAGCGCTCCACGTTCGCGGCGGAGAGCCACCCCTCATAGAACCCCTGGGCCACGCTCCGGGTGAAGGCGGCCGCGCGTCCGTCGCTCGAGGCGTCGGGCTCGATCGGGAACGTCTCGACGCGCAGACCGTCGGCGAGCGGGGCGACGGCCGGCGGGCGAGGCACAGCCGGTGTGTCAGATGCTGAGGAGCGGGGAGTCATGGTGGTCACAGGCCCAGCCTAGCGGCATGCCCCGGGAACGTCGTGGCCAGGCGTCAGTGCGCCGCCTCGTGCCACGAGGAGCCGACCCCGACGTTGACGTCCAATGGCACGGAGAGCTCCGCGGCGGCTCCCATGCGCTCCACCACCAGCCGCTCGACAGCCTCCCGCTCCCCCGGGGCGATCTCGAGGACGAGTTCGTCATGGACCTGCAGCAGCATCCGGGAGGCAAGACCTTCCGCGCGCAGGGCGGCGTCCACATCGAGCATGGCGCGCTTGATGATGTCCGCGGCGGATCCCTGGATGGGGGCGTTGAGCGCCGCGCGCTCGGCCATCTGGCGCAGCTGCCGATTGTCGCTGGTCAGGTCAGGCAGGTACCGGCGGCGTCCGTAGAGCGTCGAGGTGTAGCCGTCCGCGCGGGCCTGCTCGACCACTTCACGCAGATAGTCGCGCACCGCCCCGAAGCGCTGGAAGTACTCGTTCATCAGATCCCGCGCCTCATCCACTCCGATGCCGAGCTGCTTCGACAGACCGAAGCTGGAGAGGCCGTAGACCAGGCCGTAGCTCATCGCCTTCACCTTGGAGCGCATCTCCGCGGTGACCTCCTCGGTGCCGACGCCGAAGACCCGCGCGCCCACGAAGCTGTGCAGGTCCTCGCCGGCGCGGAAGGCGTCGATGAGCGCCTGATCCCCGGAGAGGTGAGCCATGATGCGCATCTCGATCTGCGAGTAGTCGGCCGTCATCAGGGCCTCGTACCCCTCGCCCACGACGAAGGCGTCCCGGATGCGCCGACCGGCGGCGGTGCGCACCGGGATGTTCTGCAGATTCGGATGCAGGGAGGACAGCCGCCCGGTGGCCGCGACCGTCTGAGCATAGGTGGTGCGGATGCGCCCGTCGTCGTCGATGGAGCCCTGCAGCCCGGTGACCGTCTGCCGCAGCTTGGTGGCGTCCCGGTGGGCCATCAGGTGGACGAGGAACTCGTTCTCAGTCTTGACCAGCAGGTCCTGCAGGGACTCGACATCGGTGGAGTAGCCGGTCTTGGTCTTGCGCGTGGTCGGCAGGCCCAGCTCCTCGAACAGCACAGTCTGCAGCTGCTTGGGCGAGCCCAGATTCACCTCATGCCCCACCACGGCGTAGGCGGCTCCGCGGAGGCGCCGATGGAGGCGGCGAAGTCGGTGTCGAGCGTCTCGAGGCGGTCCCGGCTCACAGCGATGCCGGTGAGCTCCATCTGCAGCAGCACCTCCGCCAGCGGGATCTCCAGGTCCTGCAGCAGCGTGGTCGCCTCCCGTCCGGCGACCTGCTCCCGCAGCACCGCGCTGAGTCGGTGCAGGAGCATCCCGTGCAGGGCGGCCGTGTCAAAGTCGCTGCGGTTCACGCCGGGCACGACGTCCTGCGCGGAGAACAGGTCGGGAGCTCCGCCGTCGTCCTCAGCGCCGCCGATGAAGTCCTTCGGCTCGGTGGAGGTGCCGAGGTACTGGGTCACGAGATCCGCGAAGGCGAAGCTCCGACGGTCCGGCTGGATCAGGTACCCGGAGATGAGCGTGTCCTCCACGGCCCCCGCCAGCCGCAGACCCCTGCGGGCCAGCCGACGGCCGGCGTCCTTGAGGTCATGCATCAGCTTGGGCCGCTCGGCATCGGCGAGCCAGTCCGCCAGCGCACCCTCCAGTGCGGCGTCCGCCTCGGCCAGAGAGACCGCGAGCGCCTCCTCGGCCCCCTCGGGGACGAGGACGACGGCGAGAGCCTCCGCCACGCGGGCAGCCTCGTCCCGCTTGGCCTTGGTGGACAGGCTCTCGCCGCTGCGGTCCAGGCACAGGGCGACCGCGATCGGGCCCTGGGATGCCTCCAGGGCACCGGTCAGCTCCTCGGCGTCGGTGATCAGGCGCAGTGCGGGCAGCGCCTCCGTCGGTTCGGCGGCGACCTCCGCGTCCGGGAACCGCTGGGCGAAGGTCTCGAAGAGCCTCTCGCGGATCTGGTTGAACTGCAGGGCGTCGAACAGGGGCTCGATCGCCTCACGGTCGGGAAGCGTCAGCGCGGTGTCCTCGAGGGCCACGGGCAGGTCCAGGTCGCAGACGAGCCGGTTCAGCTCGAGGTTGCGTTCGACGTCGGCGACGGCGGCGCGGAGGTTCTCGCCGACCTTGCCGCCGATCTGGTCGGCCTGGGTGATGATCTCGCGGGTCGAGCCGTACTGGGCCAGCCACTTGGCGGCGGTCTTGGGGCCGACCTTCGGCACGCCCGGGAGGTTGTCGGCCGTCTCGCCCACCAGCGCCGCGAGGTCGGGATACTTCTCCGGAGGGACCAGGTACTTGGCCTCCACACCGGCGGGGTCGAGCAGCGTGACCTTGGACAGGCCGGAGGTGGGGTACATCAGGGTGGTGCGGTCGGTGACGAGCTGCAGGGCGTCGCGGTCGCCGGAGACGATGAGCGTCTCCCAGCCGGCCGCCTCCGCCAGGGTCGTGTAGGTGGCGACGATGTCATCGGCCTCGTAGCCCTCCACGGTGACCGCGGGGATGTTCATCGCGGCGGCGACCTGCTTGATGAGCGCGATCTGGCCACGGAACTCTTCCGGGGTCTTGTCCCGCCCGCCCTTGTATTCGTCATAGGACTCGTGCCGGAACGTCGGGGTGTCCAGGTCGAAGGCCAGGGCGACATGCGTGGGCTGCTCCTCGCGGATGAGCTTGAGCAGCATGTTGGTGAAGCCGTGGACGGCGTTGGTGTACTGCCCGGAGTCGGTGATGAAGCTCTCCGGCGGCAGGGCGTAGAAGGCCCGGAAGGCCATGGAATGACCGTCGATGACGAGGAGCTTCTCACCCCCGGCGTCGGCGGCGGCGGCTGAGGACGGCTGGGGGCTGGCTTCACTCTTCGGGCTCACAGTGCAACTCTAGTGGGCATGAGTGGAGATTTCACCGCCGGCGCCGCGCCTGCCGGCAGCGCCGAGACACACATGGCCCCCGTGCCCAGCCGCCTGCCCGATGAGGCCGAGCGGACCGCCCTCCTGCAGGCCGCCGGAGTCCCGGAGCACCTGCACGGTCTGATGGGACCCCACGGGGTCGCCCCGCTGGGTCGGAAGATGGGGCTGCACTTCGAGGAGATGACCCCGGAGAGGGTGGTCGCCACGCTGCCGGTGGCCGGCAACGAGCAGAACATGGGGCTCTTCCACGGTGGGGCTCACATGGTCCTCGCCGAGACGCTGGGGTCTCTGGCGGCGATCCTGCATGTGCGGCTCACCCTGGGCCTGCCGAACGCGGTGGTGGGCACCGAGCTGGGCGCCACCCACCACCGGGCGTCACCGACGGCGTGGTGACCGGGACGTGCACTCCCATCACCCTGGGACGCACGCTGACCTCGCATGAGATCGTCATGCGGGATGAGCAGGGTCGGCGGCTGTCCACTGCCCGGATGACGAACATCATCCTCACGCCGCGGGACTGATCGCCGCCGCGGCTCCGCCCGCGCGGCGCTGTTCGGTGAGACAGGTCACCGGGTGCGATACTCGCCCCTATGATCGAGACCGCGAACACCACAGTCCAGCTGGTGGCGGTGATCCTGTACTTCGCGTGCATGGTCGCCATCGGGTACTACGCGTACCGCCGCACCACGGACCTCACCGACTACATGCTCGCCGGGCGGAACCTCCGGCCCTCCACGGCCGCCCTGTCCGCCGGTGCCTCCGACATGTCCGGCTGGCTCATGATGGGGCTTCCCGGCGCCATCTATGCCCGCGGGCTCGTCGAGGCGTGGATCGCCATCGGGCTCACCATCGGTGCCTGGCTGAACTGGAAGTTCGTGGCACCGCGCCTGCGCGCCTACACGGAGGTCGCCAGCAACTCCATCACCATCCCCAGCTTCCTGGAGGCCCGCTTCCGCACCGGCAACCACGCGCTGCGGATCATCGCCGGGCTCATCATCCTGGCGTTCTTCATCTTCTACGTGTCCTCCGGTCTGGTCGCCGGCGGACAGTTCTTCACCGTGGCCTTCGGGCTGGACTACCTGCAGGGCATGCTCATCGTCGCCGGCGTCACGGTGGTCTACACACTGGTGGGCGGCTTCCTCGGCGCCTCACTGACGGATGTGGTCCAGGGGACGATGATGTTCCTGGGCCTGCTGCTGGTGCCGCTGTTCGCCGTGGTGGTCCTCGGTGGCGTCGGCGAACGTGGGCTCCGGGGTGTCGGCGGCGGACGCCGTGCAGGCCACCGCGGCCGGCGCCGAGGTGGATCGGATGAGCTTCCTGGCGGGCGCCTCCGTCCTGGGCATCATCTCCGCGGCCGCCTGGGGTCTGGGGTACTTCGGCCAGCCGCACATCATCGTCCGCTTCATGGCCATGCGCTCGGCCGCCGACGCTCCGGCGGCCCGCCGCATCGGCATCGGCTGGATGGCCCTGGCCGGCGCGGGGGCCATCTTCACCGGACTGGTGG
Organism: Nesterenkonia sp. PF2B19; assembly: GCF_001758425.2. GTDB lineage: Bacteria > Actinomycetota > Actinomycetes > Actinomycetales > Micrococcaceae > Nesterenkonia > Nesterenkonia aethiopica. The sequence continues at coordinate 26,496 of NZ_MDSS02000016.1, forward strand.
GCATCGCCTACTTCCACGGTGAAGGCGTGGACCTGACCCAGGACGGCCGGGAGGAGCAGGTCTTCCTGCTGCTCTCGCAGGCGCTGTTCCATCCGTTCGTCGCCGCGCTGCTGCTCGCCGCGGTGCTGGCGGCCGTGATGTCCACGATCTCATCCCAACTGGTGGTCTGCTCCTCCGCCCTGGTGGAGGACATCTACCTGTCGTTCGGCCGCACCACCAGCAGAGGCCAGCAGCTGATGCTGGGCCGCGGCGCGGTCCTGTCGGTCGCGATCGTCGCCACGCTGCTGGCCCTGGACACCGACTCCACGATCCTGGATCTGGTCGGCTTCGCCTGGGCGGGCTTCGGCGCCGCCTTCGGGCCGGTCATCCTGCTGAGCCTGTACTGGCGCCGCCTGACCATGGCCGGTGCGCTGGCCGCGATGATCACCGGGGCGGTCACCGTGGGCATCTGGGGCAACGTCGACGCGCTGTCCGGGTTCCTCTACGAGATCGTCCCCGGCTTCGTGCTGGCCACGCTGGCCGCCTGGGTCATCTCCCGGCTCACCTGGCGTGAGGACGACGCCGCCGCTGAGGTCGCAGCCGAGTTCGACGCGATGCTGGAGGCCTCTGGGGCCCGCACGCCGCACGCTGATCCCGCCTGCCGGGGCCGCTCAGCGGCTGCCGGCCTTCCTGGGCGCCCGGCGGGCGTCCAGGAAGGCCAGGATCGCCGCCTCCATCGCCTCCGCGTGTCGCTCCGCGGTGTACCGGTCCCGGATAATCTCGAGTCCTCGGGCACCCATGCGCCGCAGACCGGCTGGGTCATCGACGAGCTCCTGCAGGACCTGCCGCAGCGACTCCGGATCTCCGCTGCGGTAGAGCCGTCCGGTCTCGCCGTCGATGACCGCTTCGATCTCCGGAGACGAGTCCGGGTTGCCGTCCTCCGCCACCACGGGCACACCCAGCTGAGCGCCTGGGTGACGTTGAGGCCCGCGCCGCCGATGGACACCGCGGCGTCGGCGCGTGCGTAGAGCTGACGCAACGTGGGCAGGTCGTAGACCGCACCCAGGAACTCCGCGTCGACGCCGGCCTCGACGAATCGTCGCTCCAGGCGGGGACGCTCGACGCCGTCTCCGACCACCAGGACACGAGGACGCGCCGCGGCGGGCATGAGCTCCAGGGCCTCGGCCAGCGTGTCCAGACGGTGCCGGGTGGTGAGTCGGGAGCTGTAGATCAGAGTGGGTCGGCGCGGCGCCTCGGGCGCGCCGACGGCGTCCTGCGGGTCGGCGTCCTGCTGGTCGGCGGCGTGCGGGTCGGCGTCAGCAGGTGCAGCGGCGATCTGGTCCTCCGCGTAGATGCTGTTGTAGACCACGGCGATCTTCTCCGCGGGGACCCCGTAGGAGACGCCCAGCTCGCGGGCCCGGTCGCCGTAGACCAGCAGACCGTCGCACAGCGCGTAGAAGGCCAGACGCAGCCGACGTTTCAGCCCGGCTTCGGGACGCTTCCAGCCGTGCCCCCACAGCAGCACCGTCCGCCCGGTGAGCTTGCCGGCGAGCATCGCGGCCCAGGCCGAGAGCGTATAGATCCGTCCCGCCAGGACGTAGACGTCGTGGCGGCCGGAGAGCACGTCCCGCACCTGGCCGCGTTCCCACCACAGCTCGCCCCAGGAGAGGAAGCGTAGCGGGGTGACCTGAGCCAGCAGCTCCTCCGAGGCGGACTGGATACGGTCGGCCGCCGTGCCCTCGGAGTTGCGGTACCGTCCCACGAGGTCGACATCGAGGCGGGTGCTGGCAAGCAGACGGCGCAGCAGCGGTTCCCGGTAGTGCGAGACGGTCGGCTGGACGACGAGGAAGACCTTCGGCGGCGAATCCTGCTCCCGCGACGTTCGACGACCGGGGACTCGCATGCACGCTCCTCGTTGGAGACCGAGAGGGGAACTCGAGGGAACCTCAGAGCAGAGTTGGAGGGGATGACGGGAATCGAACCCGCGTCGTCGGTTTGGAAGACCGAAGCTTTACCATTAAGCTACATCCCCGTTCGCGACCGTCGTCGCAACGATCACCCAGCTTAGCAATGCGCTCCGCTGAGGCCAAAACCGACGCGCCGCCACCGATCCCGGCGCGTGTCGGGATACCCTCGACAGTGATGAGTTCAGAGCTTCCCCGCCCCGAGGAGCAGCATCCGACGGAGCAGCCTCCCGAGGATTCCACCTCGGCGAGCCTGATCACCGCCGCCTCCGCGCATGACGACGCCGCCGCCGCCTTGGCGCGCACCCGTCGCCCTGAGATCTGGGCCCCGCTGGCCCAGGCCCATGGCCGCCGGGCCTCGGCCATGCGTGCCCGTGCCGCCGAGCAGGACCCTGCCGACACGCCGATCACCGAGTCGGCCCAGTCCCGCGCCACGGCTCGCCGCGCCATCGAGGAGGCTCTCGAGGCGGCCGCCGCCCTGCCCTCGCCGGAGGAGGGCGCCACCCGGCCGCGGCTCCGACTGAGGATCGGCATCATCTGTGACCGGTTCCTGTTCGACACCTTCTCAGGGATCGCCGAGCTCATCCCGCTGACTCCCACCACGTGGCGGCGTCACCTGCATGACGTGGACGTGCTCCTGGTGGCGGCCACCTGGCGCGGCCATGACGGCAGCTCCTGGGACGTGACGGGTGCGCAGGCGCGCAGACGGCGCCGGCTGCTCACCGAGACCCTCATCCCGGCCTACCGCCGAGCCGGTGTGCCCACGGTCTACTACGGCAAGGAGGATCCGCCGGACTACCGGCAGTTCCTCGACGTCGCCCGCGCCTGTGAGCACATCCTCACCACGGCCGCCGAGATGGTCGAGTCCTACCAGCACGACTGCCCCGGGGCGCGCAGCATCGAGGTGATGCCCTTCGCGGTCAACCCGCTGCTGCACTCCCCCCTCGGATCCCGGCCCGCCGCGGGGGAACCGAACTGGTCCTCGGCCCGCCGCCCGGTCCTGTTCGCCGGCTCCTGGATGGGCCGGAAGTACCCGGAGCGGGCCGCCTACGCGCGCTGGATCTTCGACGGCGTGCTCCAGGCCGGTCGTCCGCTGGCCGTGGTGGACCGCTATCACGACGTCGAGGTGCCGACCCCCAACCAGCTCCTCCCCTATGAGTACTGGCCCTACCGCGTGCCCGCGATCGACCATCGCCGGCTCATGGATCTGCAGAGGGTCACCGACGTCGCGATCAATCTGAACTCCGTGCTGGCCAGCCAGACCATGTTCGCCAACCGGGCGCTCGAGCTCCAGGCGGCGAGCACCCTGGTCCTCTCGACCTACAATCAGGGTCTGAACTCCTACCATCCGCAGGTGCGCATCGCGAACTCCGCGACGGAGGTGGCGGCCTCGCTGCGGGATCTGGACCTGGAGACCCTCCGCCGGGCGCAGGGGGACGGCGTCCGCCAGGTGTTCCTCGAGAACCACGGCGCTGACCTGCTGGCGCGGCTGGCCCGCATCGTCGGCCTCACTGTGGAGCTGCCCGGTGAACGGGTGCTCGCGGTGGCCGAAGCCCCCACCGAGCAGCTGCGCACGGACTTCGCGACTCAGAGCCGCGGCGCGGTCGACGTGGTCAGCTGGGAGGAGCTCCCGCAGCGGGCCGCCGAGGCCGAGATCCTGCTGCCGGTCTCCCCCGCCCGACGCTACGACCCCGAGTACGTGGCCGACCACACCGCCGCGCTGAGATTCCAGTCTGCGGGCCTGACCGTCAAGCTCGACGGCGATGCCGCCTCCACCGATCCTCTCGCCCACCGCCACCACCGCTTCGACCTGCTGGGTGGGCAGGCCGGCGCGCTCGAACTCGCAGCCGTGCATCGCCCCGCGGACCGCATCGCGGAGGGATCGCTGTCCCGCCGAGCTCTGACCGGGCCCCAGCAGCTGGCCTCCGCCCTGCAGGACGAACGTGCCTACGCGCTCGACCACCTTCAGCATCGGGTCCATCCGCAGTCGACCGTCCAGCCCCGGACGGACAGGCGCCAGGCAGATCGACTCCACTCCCTGGAGGTCTCAGCCTCGGACGAGGAGCCGGCGCTCAAGGAGCGGACGCCCGAGGGTGACAGTCTGGCGGCGGCCCGGCGGATGTTCCGCAGCACGGCCGAGGACCATGCCCTGCAGCTGGCGGTCATCGTGCCCATCTACAACAACGGACACCATCTGCGGCACAAGGCCTTCGCCTCGCTGCGGCGATCGGCCTCCTTCGAGCAGATGCATGTGCTGCTCATCGACGACGGGTCCACCGACGGCACCACCGCGGCGGTGGTCGACGAACTGGCCCGCACCTACCCGAACGTCTCCGCGTTCCATCACGCTCCCGGCGGATCCGGCTCCGCCTCCCGGCCCCGCAACACCGGGCTGGAGCTGACGTTCACGCCGTTCGTGACCTACCTGGATCCCGACGACGAGCAGCACGAAGACGGCTACATCCACCTCATGGAGCGCCTCCACGAGGCCGAGGAGGCCGACTTCGCCCTCGGCACCCAGATCACCTGGACCCACCGACGCACCGTGCTGGACGTGCACCGGTGGCTCAACGCCGGCATCCCCGAGGTCGACGGTCTTCGCCGCCCCGAGGCGGGGTCCCTGCGGGCGGTGAAGTTCCGGCCCGCCAGCATCGAAGGACTGGTGGCCCGGACGTACTGGCTCAAGAGTCTGGGCCTCACCCAGCCGGTGGGCGCCACCGGCCAGGACACCTTCTTCTTCCAGCAGATGCTGCACCACACCAAGGCCTACGTGGCGGCGCCGGACCCGGTCTACGTGTACTACGGCGCCGTGGACACTTCGATCGTCAATGTGGTGACTCCCAAGTATTTCCGGAAGTATCAGATCCTGGAGGCCGCGCGCGCGGCTTGGCTGCGCGAGACCGGCCTCATGCAGGACTACCTGGAGACCCGGTTCGAGCACTTCCTGGTCACCTGGTACCTGTGGAAGCTGACGCGTGTCGCCCCGGTGCATCGCCGCGAGGCCGAAGAGATCCTCCGCCAGATCATCATGGAGTACGTCCCCGATCCCTGGTCCCACCGGTGGCGCTCCCCCAAGGCGCTGCGCTTCTTCGGGCTGGCCAACCCGCAGCAGGTCCTCCGGGGGCGTCTCCCAGCCCCGGCGGCGCTGCGCCCGGCGCTCGGCGCGGCCCGGGACCGTCTGCGCGCGGAGGCCTCCGCGAAGGTCGGCTCCTTCAAAGGCTCCCCGCCCGGGCGTGCCCTAGGCGCGGTCTACCGGCGCACGATCAAGCCGGAGCCGACGGCGCAGCTCGCCATGATGGCCGACCTTCGGGAGGACCAGCGCAGGCTCGAGGCCGCCGACGGACCGTGGGAGTCGGTGATGGCCGCCGAAGATGCCGTGGACCGAGCCCTGCAGAGCCCGGCCGCGCGGGAGTCCGTGCCACAGGACCCCGCGGCCCGGAACTCCGCGACACAGGACACGGAGACACAGGACACCGCAGCGCAGGATCCGTCCCCCCAGCGCCCAGCGACACACGCCGTCGCTCCGCAGGACACGGCCGAGGAGCTCAGCGAGCGTACTCCTCGCGGGCGCGCCCGGTGACGGCCTGGACCATCCCGACTCCCTCGCGCAGCCACAGGCTGTCCTGATAGGTCACAGACTGACCCCGCAGACGCCTCAGCGCCACGCGGCCGGCGCCCAGCCCGATGCGGGCCACGGCCTCGCCGGTGATCCGGGCGGCCGACTTCCCGGCCTTGACGGCCTTCTTCGCCCGGACATGTCCGGCGCGCACTCCGCGCGCGCGCATCCACTCGCGGGTGGCGCGCTCCGGAGGAACGTCCTCCTCCACGACGGCCTCGGCGCACCACCAGCTGGTGGCGCCGGCGGCCTGAATGCGACCGAAGAGCTCGGAGTCCTCCCCGCCGCTGAAGTTGAAGTCCTCGTCGAACCGGAACGCCGGCTCACCGGTGAACCAGTCCGCACGGACCAGCACATTGTTGGTGGCGGGTCGATACCTCCACGGTCCGGTGGGGAAATCGATGCGGCGGATGAAGCCCTCACCGGCAGCCTCTGCGGGAGCACCTGCCGGCAGCACGGAGCGCACCGGACCGGAGACCGTGTCCGCTCCTGACCGATCTGCGGTGCGCACCAGCGCCGCGAGCCAGTCCGGATGGGCCCGCTCGTCGTCGTCGAGGAACACGACGGCATCCGCATCGTCCGGCAGCGCGTCGAGAGCCGCATTGCGCGCCGCCGCGATCCCGGGACGTGGCTGGTGCACCCACCTGGCCTCGGGCCAGAGGCGCCGGACCGTCTCCTCGGAGCCGCCGTCCGGATCGTTGTCCACCACCAGCAGATGCGGCCTCTGCGGTGCCCGCTGGGCCTGCAGGGACGTCAGGAGCTCGGCCAGCAGATCGTTGCGCCGATAGGTGCACACAGAGATCCACAGCCGGTCCCAGTCGATCGGGCCGCGCGCGCTGCGAGCTCGCGGGTCGACCGTCTCGGCGGTGTCTCCGACGAGGTCGGAGAGCAGTCCGGCGTAGCGGCGACCGAGGCCGGGCAGATCCGCGTGCTGGGCCACCCAGCGACGCCCGCTCCGGGAGATCGGGGTGGAGGCCGGGTCCCGGGCCAGGTCCGTGAAGGTCGCCGCCAGCCGGTCGGCGCGATCAGCGGTCCGAGGGCAGGAGCCGGCGTCGGCGTCGGCGCCGTCGAGCACAGCGTCATCGTCCACAGCGTCATCGAGCACCGTGACGTTGTCTGCCTGCCGCAGGATCTCGGCGGCCTCCCCGGTCACCGCGGCGGTGATGTGCTTGCCGAGACCGAGCAGCTCGAAGGTCTTCGAAGGCACCGTCCAGGCGAAGGAGGCCCAGTCGGTGCGCAGGCTCACCAGCAGCGTGTCCGCCCAGCGGCAGTGCTCCCACACGGCCTCGCCGTGGCAGGGATCATGGAATTCGATGGCCGGGCAGTCGCCGGCCCGCTCCTGCAGCCGCGGCTTCTGAGTCCCGGAGCCGATGAGGCGCAGCGTCACCGTGACCTCTCCGGCGGCGTGCACCGCGCGAACGGCGTCGATCACGGACTCCAGGGCCTGGCTCTCTCCATGATTGCCCAGGTAGGCGACCCGCAGGCTGCCGGGCTCCCGCTCGCGGTGCTCCAGGGACGGGACGCCGTCGAGATCCACACCGTTGCTGACCGTGGCCACCCGCTCCACGCCCCGCTCTGCCAGGCGTCGGGCGAAGCCCTGCGTCACCGTGACCACCAGGTCCGCGTCGCGCTGCACCCCGGTGACCACAGTCTCCATCAGTCGTCCGGCAGGCCCGGCGCGGACACCGGCCTCGCGGGCCAGCTCCGGCCACGCATCCCGCATGTCCACCACCAGCGGCACTCCCCGCAGGCGTGCCGCCGCCCAGCCCGCACAGATCACCGGCAGGGCGGGCACCGTGGCCACGACGACGTCGGGGCGGCGCGCCATCAGGGCCCGCGGTGCCATCAGCAATGAGGCGACGGCGTCGGAGGCGAACCTCCCCATCCGCGAGTTCGGCAGCAGGACGCGTGGGAGCCGCAGGACCCGCTCCCCGGCCGGCCGGACGCGGCCGACCGGGGCGGCTCCCCTGCCGGGCCGCGATCCGGGGTGAGCCGCGGGTCCGGAGAGGGGGTGACGACGTCGACGTCCCACCCCTCCTCCACCAAGGACGCGGTGAGTCGCTGCCAGCGTCGCTGCGGCGGCGTGGATTCGGGCCAATAGGAATGGGTGAGCAGCTGCAGGCGCCTCACGGCTGAGTGACCTCCGCCCCATCCTCGGCGAGGCCCTCCGCCGACTCCTCTTCGGTGAGCTCACCCTGCCCCGGCTCCTGGTCCTGCATCGGGTCCACCGTGAGGTCCTCGGGCGCGTCCTGCTCCTCCTGGGAATCCAGGTACTCCAAGAAGCCGTCCATGTTCTCCTGGCGCAGTGAGCGGCTCAGCAGCTCGAGGGCCTCCTCATCCTTGAGCAGGACCTGCGCTCCGCCGGAGGTCACGGTCGGCTCGCCGGTGGGGATGGTGAACATGTGGATGTCCTGGGACCGCAGGTCCCGCAGCTGGATCGCGTAGTCCACCGCGGTGCCGGAGTCCAGTCCTTCGTCCATCCAGAGGTACGGGACGATGCTGTTGACGGCGTCGGAGATCCGCTGCGGGCTGGTCAGGGTGTCCGCGCTCAGGAAGCGGTCGACGATCGCCTGGACCACACGCTGCTGGTTCTGCACGCGCATGAAGTCGCCCTCGAGGAACGACTTGCGCTCACGCACATAGCGCAGCGCGTCCGACCCTTCGAGACGGATGGTGCCCTCCGGGTAGAAGGAGGGGTTGAGCTGGCCCGCGGAGAACGCGACCGGGTTGTCCACGTAGACACCCTCCAGCGCGGTGGTCAGCTCCTCGAAGCCGTCGAAGTCGATGATCCCGATGTGGTCGATATGGGTGTCGAGCAGCTCCTCGACGGTGTCGATCACCAGCTCGTAGCCCCCGGCGTCGAGGGCCGAGTTGATGCGGCCCTCTCCATGCCCGGGGACGTCCACCCAGAGATCCCGGACGATCGACATGACGTAGACCCCGGAGCGGTCGGCCGGGATGTGGACGAACATCATGGTGTCCGAGCGTTCCCCGTCCTCCCCCTTGACCTCCGCCAGGTCGAGGCCCTCGCCACGGCTGTCGGAACCCAGCAGCAGCATGTTGATCACGCCGTCGTTGGTGCGGTCGGCGGTCTCGTCCTCCAGGTCCATCTGCAGCACGTTGCGGTTCTCGTCGAAGTCGGTCTGCAGCTGACGCAGATAGAGCCCGGCGGCGACCACCGCCACGACGACCACTGCGGTCACGGCGACCAACGACCAGCCGGCGATCCGGCGGCGCCGGCGTCGTCGCGTCCGCTTCTCGTCCGAGGCGTCGGCCGACGGGCGGGTCGGCGCAGCCTCGGATGCGGAGGCGGCCGACGCAGCGGTCTCGCTGAGCCGCTTGGCCCGGCGGGGCCGGTGAGGCTGCCGCCCTGCGGCGGAGTCATGGTCGGCCACGGGGCCTCCCCTCGGAACGGAACGATCGGACGATCGGCGAGCCGGTGCGCACGCCGCAGAGCCGCGGAACGACCTGCCGCCCCGCGACCATCCCAGCCATGCTAGCGGACCGCAGGAGAGTCACCAGCGTCCGCGCCGAGGTCTGGGCTGGCATGTGGGGCACCAGTAGGAGGATCGCCCCATGAAGGCTGTGCGCCGGATCACGGCCTCGCGGGGCGTTCCAGCGCATCGGGGACAGGGCCGGCCCTCCTGACCGTAGGCCGCCAGGGACCGGTCGAAGTATCCCGAGGCACCGTTGACGTTGACGTAGAGCGCATCGAAGCTCGTCCCTCCGGCGGCCAGCGCCTCCTCCATGACCTCGCGGGCGGCGGCCAGGACACGGCCAGCTTCAGCCCGGGTGATGGTCTCGGTGCGCCGGGCGAAATGCAGCCGCGCTCTCCAGAGCGCCTCGTCCGCGTAGATGTTGCCGATCCCGGAGATCAGCGTCTGGTCCAGCAGCGAGCGCTTGAGCCCGGAACGCCGGCGTCGAAGTGCCCGGAACAGCCTCTCTGCCGCGGTCCCCTCCGCCGCCGGCCCCTCCGAGGACACCAGGTCCTCGAACGGGTCCGGAGCGATGTGGACCACCGGAGCAGGGACGGCTCCGGTCGAGTGGTCGGCCGGCACGAGAGGGCTGACCTGCATACCGCCGAAGATCCGCTGGTCCACGAAGCGCAGCTGCTCGGGAGCCCCGGCACGGGGGCTGAGGTCCAACGAGATCTTCAGGTGCTTCTCCACGGGAGCGTCGCGGTCCTCGACCAGGACCTGGCCGCTCATCCCCAGATGCACCAGCAGCGCGGAGGGCTGTTCCTCCGCCACAGGGACGGCAGGGCGGGCGGTGGCCGTGGAGGCGGCGTCCTGCGACGTCGAGGGACCCTCGTCGGCCGGCGACGGCCCGAGCGGGATCCACAGGTACTTGCCGCGCCGCTGCGGAGTCTCCAGCAACCGCCCCACGAGCCGGGTACGGAAATCCTCTCCGAGGGGAGGCGGTGTGGCGACTGCGGACTCCGGTCCTGCGGGGATCCGCGGCTCGTGCCGTCGGAGGCTGCGCTCGTCGTGGACGTCGACGGCGGTGATCACCCGGCCAGTCGCCCAGTCGGCGATCCCGCGTCGGACGACCTCGACCTCAGGAAGCTCCGGCATGGCGTTCGGGTCCGAAGGGTCAGCGGTCCAGGACGGCGCGCAGCACGTCGTCGCCGTCGGAGCCGGTGGACAGCGTCGAAGCGGTCAGGCGGGCGGCCTCCCGCTCGGCCTCCTTCTTGGACTTGCCGGTGCCGGAGGCGTACGACTCGCCGCCGATGGTCAGCGTGGCTGTGAACGTCTTGTCATGGTCGGGGCCGGAATCCTCGATCACGTAGCGGACCTCGCCCAAGTCACGCTGCGCCGAGATCTCCTGGATGGTGGTCTTCCAGTCCTTGCCGGCGCTCATGGCCTGGGCGTCGGAGAGCAGCGGCACCACCAGTCGCAGCACGAGGCGCCGCGCGGTCTCGAAGGAGGTCGAGAGGTAGGCGGCTCCGATGAGCGCCTCCATGGTGTCCGCGAGGATGGAGTCCTTGTCCTGTCCCCCGGTCCGCAGCTCGCCGGTTCCGAGACTGATGTGCGGGCCGACGTCGTGGCCTCGGGCGATGCGCGCCAGCGCCCGGGTGCTCACCAGCGCAGAGCGCAGCTTGGCCAGGTCACCTTCGGAGAGGTCCGGATACGTCCGGAACAGATAGTCGGTGACGGCATAGCCCAGCACCGAGTCGCCCAGGAACTCGAGGCGCTCGTTCGTGGGGATCCCGTCGTTCTCGTAGGCGTAGGACCGGTGCGTCAGGGCACAGCGAAGAGTCTCGGGGGCGATGTGCACCCCGAGACTCTTCACCAGTGATTCATGGTCGTCCGCTCCGACGGGACCGTCGGAAGGAGCCGCCGAGGTCACGCGTCGGCGACCTTGCGACCCTTGTACTCGTAGAACAGCGGGGTGCCGGCCGAGTCGGTCACGAGCTTGGCCTGGTGCGGCTGGCTGTAGACGACACGACCGTTCTCGACCGTCTTGACCAGCGTCGGTGCCTGGGCCTTCCACTGCGAACGACGGTGACGGGTGTTGGCACGGGACTTCTTCCGCTTCGGAACAGCCACGGTGTCTCTCTTCTCTCTCGGTGTCGGTCAGGTCAGCAGGAGGGACGCTCGCCCCTCCCCGATGGAGTCTCGGTCAGTCTTCGGGCTCGTCCAGCCCGTTCCGCAGGTTGGCCAGGGCCGCCCAGCGGGGGTCGATCTGCTCGTGGAAATGCTCGGGGTCGTCCTCCATGCGGAAACCGCACTGGGAGCACAGCCCGGGGCATTCCTCGCGGCAGACCGGCTGGAACGGCAGCGCCGAGACCATCAGGTCCCGCAGCACCGGCTCCAGGTCGATCGTGAGGTCGTCGCCGATGAGGCGTTCGTCCTCGTCCTCAGCCTCTCCGGACGCCTGAGCGGCGCGCTCCGGAAAGGTGAACAGCTGCATGACGTCCACGGTGAGCGGGTAGCCCAGCTCATCGAGGCAGCGTCCGCATTGGCCGGCCACCTGTGCCGAGGCGGTGCCGGTCATCAGCACACCTTCATGCACCGACTCCAGCCGCAGGTCCAGTTCGAGGTCTTCGCCCTGGCGGAATCCCACCAGCACTGTGGAGAACTCCGCGGGCACGCCGACGGTCCTGGTGAGATGCTGCTGGGTGCCGGGCCTGTCCCGGAGCTCCTTCACATCGATCACCAGGTGGCTTCCGCGCGGTGCAACCACGGTGGACACTCCCTGAGGACGACGAACACTTCGATCCTGTGGACCGACGTGCCAGTCTATCCCACACGATGCGCCGCTGACGAATCCTGGGATGGCGCCCTTCCAGGCGTGTCGCGACCCGTCAGCACCTGGGCGGCTCGGCGACGGCCCTGACGCTCACAGCTGGGTCACGAACTCCTTGAGCCAGCCCCGCAGGTCCTGGCCGAGGTCCTCCCGGTCCACGGCGAGGGTCACCACGGCCTTGATGTAGCTGAGCTTGTCCCCGGTGTCATAACGACGTCCGCGGAACACGACGGCGTGGACGCCGCCGCCCTCCTCGACGGGCCGCTGCGCCATCGCCTCCAGGGCGTCGGTCAGCTGGATCTCGTCGCCCCGCCCCGGAGGGGTCTGCTCGAGCTGGTCGAAGATCGCCGGGTGCAGCACGTAGCGGCCGATGATCGCCAGGTTCGACGGCGCCTCCTCGGCCGGCGGCTTCTCCACCAGCCGCGTCACCGGCACCACGGTGTCGCCGTTCTCGGCCTGCCCCGTCCCCCGCCCACCGGTGTCGACCACACCGTAGGCGCTGATGTCCTCGAGCGGGACCTCCATCACCGCGATCACGGACCCTCCCAGGTCACGCTGCGTCTGCAGCATCGTGGTCAGGAGCTCATCACGCGAGTCGATCAGGTCATCGCCCAGCAGGACGGCGAAAGGCTCCTCGCCGACGTGCTGGCGGGCACACAGGACCGCATGCCCGAGGCCCTTGGGATCGCCCTGTCGCAGATAATGGATGTCCCCCAGCTCGGTGGCCTCCCGGACGGCGGCGAGCTTCTCCTCGTCACCCTTGGCCTCCAATGTCGCCTCCAACGCCGGGACCCGGTCGAAATGGTCCTCCAGCGAGCGCTTGTTCCGCCCGGTGATCATCAGGATGTCGTCCAGACCCGCCGCGGAGGCTTCGGCCACCACATACTGGATGGCGGGCTCATCGACCACCGGCAGCATCTCCTTGGGCATCGCCTTCGTCGCCGGAAGGAAACGGGTCCCCAGACCCGCCGCGGGGATGACGGCCTTGGTGATCGGCTTCATGGTGCTCCTCGACCTCTCTCTGGACTGGACGACACTGGTATCCGGGAATCTAACACGACGCCGACGTCGCCCCGCTCCCGGTCAGCTCTCATGACGCCGGTCGGCGAGCCGCCGCTGCACAGCGCGCGGCACATGCTCCGAGACGTCCCCTCCGAGGCGGTGCACCTCTTTGATCAGCGTCGAGGACAGATGCGTGTACCGGCCGTCCGCCGGGAGGTAGACCGTCTCCAGGCCGGAGAGATGGCGATTCATCGTGGCCATGGGCGTCTCATAGGCCAGGTCCTTCGCGTCGCGGAGCCCCTTGACCACCGCATTGGCTCCGTGGGCACGGCAGAACTCCGTCAGCAGCCCCTCCCCGAGCGGCTTGACCGTCACGCCGCGCACATACGAGAAGGTCTCCTGCGCCATCTCCATGCGCTCCTCCACCGAGAACATCGGGGCCTTGTGCATGTTCGGGGACACAGCGACGATGACCTCGTCGAAGAGGTTCGAGGCACGGGCTATGATCTCGACATGCCCGTTGTGCAGGGGGTCGAATGATCCGGGGCACACAGCAGACTGCATGTACAGGACCTACTGCAGGTGATCACCGCCGAGTGGGAGCCGACGACGATGTGTCTGCCGGATGTCGAACGGGAAGACCCGAGCAGGAAGTGTCGAGCAGGAAGTGTCTACGATGGGAGGCATGCTCTCCCGCCCTGACCCCAGCTCCGCGACCGGTGGCGAGTCCGCCGCCGAGGCCGGAGGCGCGACGGCGTCCCGGGCGCCCCTGGACCACCGCCCCCTGTGGGTCAAGGCGTCCATCGGCGCGAACACCTATGACTTCGCCTCCGGGCGCGTCCTGCCCACCGTCTACGAACGCACCACTGCGGCGGCGCTGCACCACGGGGCCGTGAACCTCGGCCAGGGCTTCCCCGACCGGGACGGACCCCGGTGGCTCACCGACGCCGCGGCCGAAGCCATCACGGACCCCGACGTCGGACCGACCAACCAGTACGCCCCCGGCACGGGGCTGCCGGTGCTTGGGGCCGCCGTGGCCGATGCGCACCGGGCCCGCTACGGCGTGGAGCTGGACCCCGTCGACCAGGTCATGATCACCACGGGCGCCACGGAGGGCATCACCGCGGCGATCCTGCGGTTCGCCGAGCCCGGATCCGAAGTCCTCACGTTCGAGCCCCACTACGACTCCTACGGAGCCTGCGCGGCGCTCGCCGGGGCCGAGCTCATCGGGGTGCCGCTGCGGGGGCCGGACTTCAGGCCCGACGTCGAAGCGCTCGAAGCGGCCGTCACCGAGCGGACGTCGCTGATCCTGCTGAACACCCCGCACAATCCCACCGGCACCGTCTTCAGTGCGGAGGAGCTGCGGCGCATCGTGGACATCGCGCGCAGGCACGGCCTGCGCATCATGTGCGACGAGGTCTATGAGCATCTCGTCTTCGAGGACGCCGCCCACCAGCACCAGACCATCCTGGCCGTGCCGGGCGCCGACGAGGTCGCCGTGGCGGTGGGATCGGCCGGGAAGTCCTTCTCCGTGACCGGCTGGAAGGTCGGCTGGGTCACCGGGTCCGCGCGGCTGCTGAATCAGGTGCGCGGCGTCAAGCAGTTCCTGAGCTTCTCCTCCGGTCCCGCCTACCAGTGGGCGGTCGCCCAGGGGCTGCGGGACGATCACGGATTCTTCGCCGCGAACGTCGCCGAGCTCGCCGCGGGCCGCGACCCGCTGCGCGCCGGCCTCGCCGACGTGGGACTGCGCCGGCACCCGCGCTGAGGCCGGATACTTCGTGGTCGCCGACATCCGCGAGATCACCGACCTTCCCGGACCGGCGTTCTGCGATCTTCTGGTCCGCCGGGCCGGCGTCGCCGCGATCCCCGTCTCCGCGCTGACCATCCAGCATCGCGCTTCCCTCGACGACGAGCTCCAACATCTGGTCCGGTTCGCCTTCTGCAAGGACCCTGCGACCCTCGAGGAGGCGGTGCGCCGCCTGCGCACCCACCTCCCCGCGGCCCTGGAGTGATTCCTGTGGACCGCGCCCGCCTCCCCCGACGCATCCGTCTCTCCGCCTCCGGGACCGTGGCAGAGCTCCGCCAGGACGAGCTCACCGAGGCCGGGGTCATGCTCACCATCGACGGCGTGGAGCAGTCCCATGTGGAGACCGACGACCCAGGGTGGCTGCTCCACGACTACACGCTGCGCATCGCCGCCGTCCTGGACGCGCTGGCGGGGTGGTCGGCGGAGCGGCCCTGGTCCGTGCTGCATCTCGGCGCCGGCGCCCTGACCCTGCCTCGATGGGTGGAGCACCGCGCCGGGCAGCGCCGGCTGCGCCCCCTGAGCAGACCGTGCTGGACTTCGAGCCCGAGCTGATGGACTTCGTGCTCGAGCATCTGCCCATGCGCACCCGCCCCCGCACCGTGGTCGCCGACGCCGCGGCGGCCCTGGCCGACGGCGGGGAGCTCGAGGGCGAGCGTCACGACGCCGTCGTCGTCGATCTCTTCAACGGCGCCCACGCTCCGGACCAGCTCACCTCGGCGACGTTCTGCGCCCACGTGGCTCGCACCGTGGACGATGACGGGGTGCTGGTGATGAACCTCGGCGACGACCCGGGGCTGCACTTCGCCCGGCCCCTGATCCGGCGGATCCTCCACGCAGCCGCAGGCGCGGACCCCTCCCGGCTGCTGGTCACCGCCCCGGCCGACGTGCTCGCCGGCGCGACGGCGGGGAACCTGGTGGTCGCCGCCCTCGGGGAGCCGGTGCCCACCCGGGCCGCCGAAGCCGTATGGGCGGCCGGCCCCCATCCGGGGGACGTCCTCACCGGAGACGAACTGCGGCAATGGCTCGGCCTCTGACCGACGCCGAAGCCCCTGACGGGCGAAGCCGCCGCTGAGATCATCTGGCGGAGAGGCGCACGCTCAGGCCGGCTCCGCGAACCATAGCCGCGTGGTGCCGTACGCACGATCTTGGAACCGTTCCAGTCCAGCGGGCCACTGCGGCTCCGGACTGCGGGACTCCCGCTCCACCACCACGGTGGCCGCCGGATGCAGCTGCGGCACCGCGGCGGCGAGCACCTCGGCGAGCTGCTGCTCGGTGAAGGCATAGGGCGGATCCAGGAACAGCAGCTCGATCGGTTCGCCCTCCCGGCGGCGAAGATGGCGCAGCGCCTCGGACTTCTGGACGGTGACCGCCCCGGCGTCGAACAGGGCCGCGTTGCGTCGCAGGGTCCGCAGCGCCGGCTCGGCCCGATCCACCAGCTCCGCGCGACGGGCACCACGACTCAGCGCCTCCAGTCCCAGTGCCCCGGAGCCGGCGAACAGGTCCACCACGACGGCGTCGCCGATCGCGTCATAGCCCTCCAGCCGGGAGAACAGCGATTCCTTGACCCGGTCGCTGGTGGGACGCGTCCCCTCCCCCGGAACGGCCGTCAGACGACGTCCCTTATGCGTGCCCGCGATGATCCGCGCCACGGCGGTCCTCCTTCTCGGTGGGTCTCCGGTTCCCTGTCGTCTCCGGCGTCGTCTCCGGCGTCGTCTCCGGCGCCTCAGCCGCGTTCGATATAGGCGTCGGCGCCGTCGCTGCGCGCGATCCAGGAGTCGATCGCCTCCCGCAGCTGCGGATGGCCCTCCCATCCAGGGTCGTTCGCGGTGAGCGCCTGGACATGGTCGGCGGCCGAGCTGATGATCCCCTCGTCGCGCACGATGCGCAGCAGCTTCAGCGTGGAGCTCCGTCCCGCCTGCGAGGCCCCGAGCACATCGCCCTCCCGACGGCGCTGCAGATCCAGCCGGGCCAGCTGCATGCCGTCGCTGTGCGCGGCCACCTCCTCCAGACGCTCCAGAGACGGGTGGCCGTCCGGCAGCCGGGTGACCAGCAGGCACAGCCCCTGGGCGGAGCCTCGTCCGATCCGGCCCCGCAGCTGGTGGAGGGTGGAGATGCCGAAGGCGTCGGCGTCGAGCACCGCCATCACCGTGGCGTTGGGGACGTCGACCCCGACCTCGATGACCGTGGTGGAGAGCAGCACGTCGATCTCGCCGCGTTCGAAGGCCGTCATCACCTCCTCCTTCTCGGAGGAGTCCATCCGGCCATGCAGGCTCGCCAGTCGCAGCCGGCCGATCAGCGGATGCTCCGCCAGCCGGTCCGCCAGCAGCTCGACGGAGGCGTCCTGTTCGATCTGGACACCGGTGGCCGGGTCCTCACGCTGGTCCGACTCGGAGATCTTGGGACAGACCACGTAGGCCTGATGTCCGGCGGCCACCTCCTCGGCGATCCGCTCCCAGACTCTGCCGATGATCCGGGGTCCCTGGGTCATCCGCGCCACATGGGTGCGGATCGGCTGGCGGCCGGCCGGCAGGCCGGCCAGCATCGTCAGCTCCAGATCGCCGAAGACCGTCATCGCCACCGAGCGGGGAATGGGGGTCGCCGACATCACGAGCATATGGGGGGTCACCGGGTACCGGTGCCGCAGGGCGTCCCGCTGCTCCACGCCGAACCGGTGCTGCTCGTCGACGACGACGAGGCCGAGGTCCGCGAACTGCACCTTCTCCCCCAGCAGAGCATGGGTCCCCACCACGATGCCGGCCCTGCCGGAGGCGATGTCCAACAGCGCCTGTTTCCGCTCCGCCGTGCTCATCGACCCCGTCAGCAGGGTCACGGTGACCGCCGGCGCGTCGTCAGGGGCGTCCCAGGCCGAGAGCAGATCCGTGCCCGCCAAAGCTCCGAGCATGCCCCGCAAGGACCTTTCGTGCTGGGCCGCCAGCACCTCGGTGGGCGCCACCAGTGCCGCCTGGGCGCCGGCGTCGACCACCTGCAGCATGGCTCGCAGCGCCACCAACGTCTTTCCTGAGCCGACCTCGCCCTGCAGGAGCCTGTTCATCGGCGCCGCACCGGAGAGGTCCTCGGCGATCAGCTCCCCGCAGCGGCGCTGGCCCTCGGTGAGGGTGAACGGCAGGGCGTCGTCGAACACGCCGAGCAGGCCGTCCTCCCGGCGTGGGGCGGGACGCCCGACCCCGGAGCCGGCGAGCACTCTGCGCCTGGCGAGCAGAGCCTGCAGCAGGAACGCTTCCTGGAAGCGAAGTCGCTTCAGCCCTTCGGCGGGGTCCTCCAGACGAGCGGGCCGATGGATCAGCAGATACGCCGTCGCCAGTCCGCGCAGGCCCTCACTCTCGGACACCTCCGTGGGGACCGGATCCGGCCAGGCGTCGAGATCCACCATGTCCAAGACGAGGCGAACACACCGGTAGATCTCCCAACTGGAGACCTTCGCCGTGGCCGGATACAGAGGCACCGGCGTCGACTGCCCCTCGCCGGGCAGCGGAACGCCCGCCGGACCACGGGAGTCAGCTCCCGGTCCGACGTCCCCGTCCTCGGGGAGCACCGAGTAGTCGGGATTGTTCAGCGTGAGGCGCCCGCCGTAGCTGCCCACCTTCCCGTGGAACATCGCCCGGGCGCCCGAGGTCAGGTCACGGAAGGCCTGATGCCCCTGGAAGAACGCCATCTGGAGCCGGACGCCGTCGTCGTCCTCCACCACGACCTCCACGAGGAACCCGCGACGCCGCTGCATGCGACGCTTCGAGCGCTCACCACCCGCGCGACGAACGTGACGTGTTCGTCCTCGCGGAGCTCCGCCAGAGAGGAGAGCTGCCCGTGCTCGACCCACCGACGCGGGATGTGGTTGAGCAGGTCCTCGGCGGTGTGCAGGCCCAGCTCCCGCTCCAGGGTCCGCGCCGAGGCGTCGCCCAGCAGTCGATCCAGCGGGGTCTCCGGGCCCTGGACGGATCCGTGAGCCGTCATGCGCCGAGCTCCGTGAGGGTCAGGGCCTCGACGGAGCCGGCCGATCGGATGGCCTCGGAGGTCGGTCCGCGCCGTGCGGTGTGGACGTGGATGCGCCATCGGTACGCGCCGGCGGCATCCGCTTCGACGTCCACCGGGGTGATGATCACCGAGTCCCCCAGCTCGTCCAGACGGTGGCGCAGAGAGGCCGCCCCCAGCGGGTCGAGCCGGACCGTGGCCATGATCTCCACCAGCGGAGGACCTGGTGCTTCCCTCGCCGGCGCGGCAGGGCCGACGCTCCGTCCGTGGAGGTCGCCCTCGGGAGTTCGCGCGCCGCCCGCAGCGGGTGCACCGGGCAGGCCCGGAAGACCGTCGAGCAGGTCGTCGTCGAGCTCCTCGCCGCACACGGTCGCGCGCAGGGCGTCCAGGATGAGCAGCAGTCCGGTGCCTCCGGCGTCGACGACGCCCGCCCGGCGCAGCACGTCCAGTTCGTCGACGGTGGCGGCCACGGCGGTCCTGCCGGCCGCGATCGCCTCACGGAGGCTCCCCTCCAGGGCGGCGCGGCTCTCCAGCTCCGCAGCACCGGCGAGACCGGCTCGGACCCGCTCGGAGACGGCATCGATCACGGAGAGCATGGTGCCTGCCACCGGTTCGGACAGAGCGGTCCAGGCCCGCAGGCTCCCTCGTTCCAGGGCGTCGGCCAGGCGCGGCACGGTGAGCCGCTCATGCCCGTGCAGCGGCTCCGCGATGCCGGAGAGCAGGACCGCCAGCAGGGTCCCGGAATTGCCGTGGGCCTCGACCATCGCCGTCGATCCTGCCGTCGCCAGCAGCGCCCCCAGGTCATCTTCCCGGGATGCCTCCACCGCGGCGCGACACGTCCGCATGGCCGCAAGCATGTTCGCGCCGGTGTCCGAGTCCGGCACTGGGAAGACGTTGAGCCGGTCCAGCTGTCCGCGGCGGGACTCCAGGGTCTGTTCGGCGAGCTGGAACCATGCCAGCACCGCCTGCCGACCTCTGACCTTTCCTCTCATGGCCCTCCTCCGGTCCTGCCGACCCCACCACCCCGGTTGTCGGACTCCGCCTCGCGGCGGTGCCCTCAGAGGTCGTTGTCGTCCACGTACTCCTGCAGCGTGCCATCGCTGAGCGCCTCGGAGATCTCCGAGATCGCCTGGGTGTCCTGGTTCCAGATCCACTGGCCGTCCGCCGATCGGCCCGAGTCCCCGGTGGGGAGGGTGAACAGCTGGATGTCGCTGACCGCGCCGCGCATCTGCCAGCCCAGGGAGGCCACCGTCGAGGAGTCGAGGGTCTCATCCACCACCAGGTGGGGTGCGAAGGTCTCCACCATGTCCTGCACCTGCCCCGGGTTGGTGAGGTTCGACGGGGAGACCGACTCCTGGATCACGGCGCGGATGAAGGCCTGCTGGTTGCGCACGCGCTGGAGATCGCCGTCAGGGAACGTCGCGCGGTGGCGGACGAAGGACAGCGCCTGCTCAGAGTCCATGTGCTGGACCCCGGGCTCGAAGGTGTAGCCCTCACCAGTGGTGAAGGACTCCGGGTAGCTGGAGTTGACGTCGACGCCGCCGAGGGCGTCCACCAGGCCGATGAAGCCGAGCATGTCCACCGACGCGATGTGATCGATCCGCGCGTCGAAGAGGCCCTCCAGGGTCTGGACAGTCAGCGAGATCCCACCGAGCGCCAGCGGAGCGTTGACCTTGTGCCAGCCGTGGCCCGGCACCTCCACCCACAGATCACGCGGGATCGACATGACCTGCACGCTGTCCCGGTCCGCCGGGATGTGCACCAGCATCATCGTGTCCGAGCGTCCGCCCTGCGGCACACGGGGCAGGTCCTCCGACTCGCCGGAGCCTCCATGGTCGTCGGAGCCGATGAGCAGGATGTTGATGGACTCGTCGTCCTCGTCCTTCTCCGGACGGTCCGCCTCATCGGGGAAGGTCTCCTCGTCCCCGAACGTCTGGACGTTCTCCTCGTAGCTGCGAGAGAGCGAGTTCAGGTACAGCAGCGAAGCGACCAGGGCACCTGCCACCAGCACCACCAGGGACCCCAGCACGATGCCGATGGTGAGCCGGCTGCGCCGCTTCCTGCGCCGGCGCGACTCTTCGACGGTCTCTTCTGCCATGTGTTCTCCTCAGCTGAGCGCGCCCATGCCCCCGGACGGCGGGCTATGCCCGCACACGGCGTCCGGCGGTCGACGTGCAACGGATGGGTCGACGTCGTTCCAGGATATGCCAGAACTGTGACAGGCCATGACAGCGGCGCTGCATCCTCAGTCCGCAGTCCTCCGCTAGCGTGTCCTCCATGAGCTCCGCCTCGTCCCCAGCAAGGTTCCGCGCATCATCCCGTGCCTCACTGCGTGCTCGGCCGGGAACCGGTTCGTACACCGGACCGTCCGCCCCGGCTCGGAGCTGGATGCGTCCTTGGTCAGCGTCGCCCGCCGGGCGACGGAAGACGGCGATGCTGCTCGCCCCTGCCGCGCTGGTGCTGAGCTCGTGCGCCCCCGGAGGCGCCGCCACCGTGGAGCCCGCCCCCTACGCCTCCGACCCGGTCTGTGCAGAGGTCATGCTCGCGCTGCCGGAGACCATCGACGGACACCACCAGCGGGAGACCAACTCCCAGGGGACCTCGGTCTGGGGCGACCCGAGCCGCGTGGTGGCGAGATGCGGCGTCGAGCCGCCCGGACCGAGCCCGGAGCACTGTGTGACTGCCGACGGCGTCGACTGGCTCGCCGTCGAGGAGGAGGGGTCGGACTGGCGACTGGTCAGCTACGGCCGGGAGCCCGCGGTGGAGGTCCTTCTCGACGTCGACGAGATCCCGTCCTCCACCGTCATGCTGGCCCTGGCCACGGCCGTCGAGCGGGTGGAGCAGACGCGCGGGTGCACGTCCACCGAACAGGAGATCGAGGGCACCGAGGATTCGGACGCGGTGACCGAGGACTCGGCGGACTCCGACCATGCGGAGTCCCATCACTGACCCTGACGCTCGGGCGCGGCGGCCTCTCCGCCGTCCCGGCCGGGGCAGCCCAGGCCGGATCAGCGCAGGCCGGGTCAGCGCAGGCCGACGGGCCGCTGAAGGGCCAGCGTGATGAGCTCGGCGATGAGCTCCGGGTACTGGATCCCGGTGGCGTGCCACATCTGCGGATACATGCTGATCGGCGTGAACCCCGGCATGGTGTTGATCTCGTTGATCACGACGTCGCCGTCGTCGGTGTAGAAGAAGTCCACCCGCGAAATCCCCTCAGCGTCCACCGCCTCGAAGGCGACGACCGCCTGACGCCGGATCTCCTCGGCCGCCTCGACAGGCAGGTCGGCAGGACAGCTGAGGTCGGCGGCCGCAGCATCCGTGTATTTGGCCGTGAAGTCATAGAACTGGTGGGACTCGCCGCCGTCGTGGACCACGATCTCCCCCAGCTGGGAAGCCCGGGGCGGCTGACCGTCATGGCCGTCCAGCACGCCGCATTCGATCTCGCGGCCCGAGATCCCCTGTTCCACGACCACCTTCGGGTCATGCTTCTGGGCCAGGGCGACGGCCTCCTCCAACTGCTCCCAGGCATCGACCCGGGTGATCCCCACCGAGGACCCGGCCCGAGCGGGCTTGACGAACACCGGAAGATTCAGGCCGCGCACCCGCTGGAGGGCTGCCCCCGGGTCTCGGCGCCACTGGCGGGCCGTCAGCGTCTCATAGGGCCCCACCGTCAGCCCGGCGGCCTCGAAGGCCAGCTTCATGAAGTGCTTGTCCATTCCGACGGCGGAGGCGAGCACCCCAGCTCCCACATAGGGCACGCCGACCGACTCGAGCAGCCCCTGCACCGTGCCGTCCTCGCCGAAGGGGCCGTGCAGCAGCGGCAGCACGACGTCCACCGGACCCAGGGAGGACGTCTTCCCCGCCGGGCCGACCTCCAGGAGCTCGCACCGACGTTCCCCGGTGCCGTTGGAGGCGCCGTGCAGGGCCACGGTGGACTCGGTGGGCAGCACCCGGGGCAGCTCGCCGTCGGCGAAGGTGTGGGTGCGGGGGTCCACCGCCGGACGGGTCCACTGCCCGTTCGAGGTGATCCCGACCGGCACGACGTCGAACCGCTCCCCATCGACGGCCTTCAGCACTCCGGCGGCCGTCACACAGGAGACGGCATGCTCCGAGGACTGCCCGCCGTAGAGGACCAGCACGCGCGGACGGGCGCTCGAGCCCTGGGAAGCCACCCGCAGTCCGTCATCGACGGTGGTGCGCGGCACGGTGCTCTCGGACATGGAAGGAGTCACTTCCCTTCGGGTTTGAGGTCTCGGGCGAGCAGGAGGGTGGCGATCCGGTCCACAGCCAGGGATCCGTCCAGGACTGCTACGACGGCCTCGGAGATCGGCATCTCCACACCGTGGCGGCGGGCCAGATCGACCACCGCCGATCCGGACTTCATGCCCTCGGCGGTCTGTGTCAGCTCGGCGGTCACCTCATCCGCGGACAGGCCGTCTCCCAGCAGACGCCCCGCGGTCCGGTTCCGGGACAGCGGAGAGGCGCAGGTCGCCACCAGGTCCCCCAGCCCTGCGAGGCCGGAGAAGGTCTCCAGACGACCGCCGAGCACGGTCGCCAGACGGGTCGTCTCGGCGAGGCCGCGGGTGATCACGGATGCCTTGGAGTTGTCTCCGAGCCGTTGTCCGTCGCAGATCCCCACGGCCAGGGCGATCACGTTCTTCACGATGCCGGCGATCTCCACGCCCACGACGTCGGTGTTCGTGTAGGGCCGGAAGTAGGGATTGTTGCACAGCGCGGCGACACGTTCGGCGACGGCGGCGTCCTCACAGGCGACGACCGACGCGGTGGGCTCCTGGCGGGCGATCTCCATGGCGAGGTTCGGGCCGGAGACGACGGCGACACGATCGGCCCCGACGCCGAGCTCCTCGATGATGACCTCGGACATGCGCATGTCCGACCTCGCTCGAGCCCCTTGATCAGGGACACCAGCACGGCACGCTCACCCAACGCCGCACCGACGGCGGCCAGGTGCGACCGCAGCGACTGCGCCGGGACCGCCAGCACCACGACCTCGGCACCGGTGACGGCCTCGGCGACGTCGGTGGTCGCGCGGATGCCCGGAGGCAGGACGATGTCCCCCAGGTAGGTGGAGTTCGTCCGTCGCTCGGTGATCTCACGGGCGATCTCCTCGCGGCGAGCCCACAGCACGATCTCCGCAGGGGCCCCCGAGGCCACGGCGGCGTCGCCGAGGACCTTGGCGAAGGTGGTCCCCCAGCTGCCGGCGCCGAGCACGGCGATGCGTGCGGCCCCGGGCGCTCCCTCAGGAGCCCCGGTGGACGGTCTGACGCTCTGTGCGCTCATGGATCACGACTCCTCGATCTGACGGCGCGGAACACGCTGGCGCAGGGCACGGTCCCAGATGAGCTCAGGGGGCTCCTCACCGCGCAGCTCAGCCACGCCGGCCGTGAGCGCATCTTCGATGCGCTCCGTGGCCCGGGCCAGCGCCGTGCGGGTCATGGGGCCCTCCCGGAGGTCCGAGAGGTCGACCTCGTCACCGACGAGCAGCCGATAACGCGGACGGGGCAGCACCGTGGGCACGCGGCCGTAGGGCGCCAGGAGGTCCTGGACGCCCCAGTGGGTGATCGGCACCACCGGCGCTCCGGTGGTCAGCGCGAGACGCGCCGCCCCGGTCTTCGCACGCATGGGCCACAGCTGCGGATCCCGCGTCAGCGTGCCCTCGGGATAGATGATGATAGCCCCGCCCTGAGCGATGACCTCACCCGCCACGGTCAGCGACGACTGGGCGTCCCGCTGGTCACGGGCCACCGGGATCTGCTGGAGCCGACGCAGCAGGGTCCCCAGCGCCGGAGCCCGGAACAGGGCGTCCTTCGCCAGGAAGTGCGGCGTGCTCCCGGAGCTGTAGACCGCGTGGGCCACGGCCAGCGGGTCGATCTCGGTGACGTGGTTGGCCACCACGATGTACCCCTGCCGGGGCAGCCGGTCGAGCCCGTCCCACTGCTTGCCGATCACGAGGTTCAGGGCAGGGCGCACGACGGCGGCGGCGGTGCGGAAGCCCAGCGAGGGCGCGTCGTCTCGTCGGGAAGTCACAGACAGAAGCCTACCGAGGCTCAGCGCTCAGTCATCTCGACGTCGGCGCCGAGTCCTGCAATCTTGTCGATGAACCGCTCATAGCCGCGATTGATGATCTCGATCCCGGTGACCCGGGAGGTGCCCTGGGCCGCCAGCGCGGCGATGAGGTGGGAGAAGCCGCCGCGCAGGTCCGGCACGTCGATGTCGGTGCCCTTCAGCTCCGACGGCCCGGAGATCACAGCGGAGTGGAGGAAGTTGCGCTGGCCGAAGCGGCAGGGATTGGACCCGAGGCACTCACGGTGCAGCTGGATGGAGGCCCCCATGCGCTTGAGCGCCTCGGTGAAGCCGAAGCGGTTCTCATAGACCGTCTCATGGACGATGGACACGCCGTGGGCCTGAGTGAGGGCCACGACCATGGGCTGCTGCCAGTCGGTCATGAAGCCCGGGTGCACGTCGGTCTCCAGCACCAAGGGCTTGAGCGGCTCGCCGGCATGCCAGAACCGGATCCCGTCGTCGTCGACCTCGAACTCGCCGCCGATCTTCCGATAGGTGTTCAGGAAGGCGGTCAGGTCCCGCTGGGCAGCTCCGCGCACGTAGATGTCACCACGGGTCACCAGCGCCGCCGACGCCCAGGACGCCGACTCGTTGCGGTCCGGGATGGCCCGATGCTTGAAGCCGCTGAGTCGGTCCACACCTTCGATCCGGATGGTGCGATCGGTGTTCACGGAGATGATCGCGCCCATCTGCTGCAGGATGGCGATGAGATCGTGGATCTCCGGCTCGACCGCCGCGTTCTTCAGCTCCGTGATGCCTTCGGCCATGACGGCCGTGAGCAGCACCTGCTCCGTGGCCCCCACGGACGGGTAGGGCAGGTCGAGCTTGGCACCCTTGAGGCCCTTCGGAGCGGTGATGTGGATGCCCGTGACCTGTTTGTCCACCACGGCGCCGAAGTTGCGCAGCACCTCGAGGTGGTAGTCGATGGGACGGTCTCCGATGCGGCACCCGCCGAGATCGGGGATGAACGCCTCACCGTTCTTGTGCATCAGCGGACCGCAGAACAGGATCGGGATCCGCGAGTCTCCGGCGTGGGTGTCGATCTCCGAGTGCTCGGCGTTGCGCATCCGGCGCGGGTCCAGCGTGAGGTCCCCCGTCTCCGGGTCGACGTCGACCGTCACGCCGTGGATGGTCAGCAGATTCTTGACGATCTCGACGTCCTTGATCTCCGGGACGTTCCGGAGCTCCGAGGGTTCGCTGCCGAGCAGAGAGGCGACCATGGCCTTCGGAACGAGGTTCTTCGCGCCGCGGACGCGGACGCTGCCCTCGAGGGGCTTTCCACCCTGGATGGTGAGCAGTTTGGCCATAGTGACTCGACGGTCCCTTCGTGAAGCACAGGAGATGTAGCCATGCCACTGTATCCAACCCGGACGCCTCCCCCGGACAATTCCGCCGTGGGGGAAGGCAACGATTCCATGACGGACCGGATGTCCAGCTCGCACTCAGCAGATCCCCAGGATGACGGCGATCCGCGTCACACCCGCAGCCGTCTCAGATCCTGGCCGGCAGTGTCTTCGGCTTCCACTCGGGCCGGGTGGCCTCGAACTGCTCGATGTCCTCCGCCCGGGTGAGGGTCAGGGAGATGTCGTCGAGCCCCTCCA
The DNA here is from genome assembly GCF_001758425.2 of Nesterenkonia sp. PF2B19. Taxonomy (GTDB): domain Bacteria; phylum Actinomycetota; class Actinomycetes; order Actinomycetales; family Micrococcaceae; genus Nesterenkonia; species Nesterenkonia aethiopica. The sequence continues at coordinate 52,785 of NZ_MDSS02000016.1, forward strand.
TGAGGCGCCAGCGCGTGTAGTCGTCGATCTCGAAGCTCGCCTCGACCGAGCCGCAGCGCACGGTGCGGGCCTCCAGATCGACCTGCACCTCGGCGCCGGGCTCCTTCTCGAGCTCCTTCCAGATGAGTTCGACGTCGGGCTGGGCCACCTGAGCGGTGACCAGCCCCTGCTTGCCCGAGTTGCCGCGGAAGATGTCGGCGAAGCGGGAGGCGACGACCACCCGGAAGCCGTAGTCCTTCAGCGCCCAGACGGCGTGCTCCCGGGAAGAGCCGGTGCCGAAGTCGGGGCCGGCCACCAGCACCGTGCCCTGGGCGTAGGCCGGCTGGTTCAGGACGAACTCCGGATCCTTGCGCCAGGACGAGAACAGAGCGTCCTCGAATCCGGTGCGGGTGATCCTCTTCAGGTACACCGCCGGGATGATCTGGTCGGTGTCGACGTTGGAGGCGCGCAGCGGCACGCCGACGCCGGTGTGTCGAATGATGGGTTCCATAGCTATGTCAGCTCCTCGTCGGGGCACGCCGGTCAGGCCGGCTGGGGCTCGGTGGACAGGACGTCCGACGGCGCAGAGAGCGTGCCGCGGACCGCCGTGGCCGCCGCCACGACCGGAGACACCAGGTGCGTGCGACCACCTTTGCCCTGGCGCCCTTCGAAGTTGCGGTTCGACGTGGAGGCGCACCGCTCCCCCGGCTGCAGCTGGTCCGGGTTCATGCCCAGGCACATCGAGCACCCGGCGAAGCGCCACTCGGCCCCGAACTCCTTGAACACCTGGTCCAGCCCCTCGGCCTCAGCCTGCAGACGGACCCTCTGGGAGCCGGGGACCACGATCATGCGCACCTGAGGGTCCTTCTCCCGACCGCGGATGATCCCCGCGGCCGCCCGCAGGTCCTCCATCCGCGAGTTGGTGCAGGATCCCAGGAACACGGTGTCCACCCGGATGTCCCGCATCGGCGTACCCGGGGCGAGGTCCATGTACTTCAGGGCCCGCTCGGCGGACTCCCGGTCCACGGGGTCGTCGAAGTCCTCCGGAGCCGGCACCGTGTCGGAGAGGCTCACGCCCTGGCCCGGGTTGGTGCCCCAGGTGACGAAGGGCTCGAGCGCATCGGCGTCGATCACGACCTCGGCGTCGAACTCTGCGCCGGCGTCGGTGCGCAGCGCACGCCAGTTCTCGACGGCCGCGTCCCAGTCCGCGCCCTGCGGCGCGTGGGGACGTCCCTTGATGTAGTCGAAAGTGGTCTCATCGGGGGCGATCATGCCGGCTCTGGCGCCGGCCTCGATCGACATGTTGCAGATGGTCATCCGGGCGTCCATCGAGAGCTGTTCGATCGCCGAGCCGCGGTATTCGAGCACATAGCCCTGGCCGCCTCCGGTGCCGATCTTGGCGATGACCGCCAGGATGATGTCCTTGGAGCTGACTCCCGGCTTCAGCGTGCCCTCCACTGTGATCGCCATGGTCTTGAACGGCTTGAGCGACAGCGTCTGGGTGGCCAGCACATGCTCGACCTCGGAGGTCCCGATGCCCATGGCCAGAGCTCCGAACGCTCCGTGGGTGGAGGTGTGGGAGTCTCCGCACACCACGGTCATCCCGGGCTGGGTGAGTCCGAGCTGCGGGCCCACGACGTGGACGATGCCCTGGTCGTCATCGCCCAGCGAATGCAGCCGGATGCCGAACTCCTCGGCGTTCGCACGCAGCGTGTCGACCTGCTTGCGGCTGATCGGGTCGGCGATCGGCTTGTCGATCTCCAGGGTCGGGGTGTTGTGGTCCTCGGTGGCGATCGTGAGATCAGGCCGGCGCACGGGCCGGTCGGCCAGCCGCAGCCCTTCGAAGGCCTGCGGCGACGTCACCTCGTGGACGAGGTGCAGGTCGATGTAGAGCAGGTCCGGCGTGCGCTGCCCGCCCTTCTCCTCACCGGGCACGACGACGTGCTCGCGCCACACCTTCTCCGCCATCGTCAGCGGCTTGTCCGCCATGGGGTCCTCCTGAAATCGGCCTTATACCACTACAGAAGCACCGATGCCAGATGGTATCCAGACCTGCAGGCCCGGGTCTCACTATCTGAACACGCCCGGTCGGCAGAGAGGAGTGTGCGCGTCCCGTGCCCTCCCCGACAGCGACACGAGGTCTCACTATCTGAGATTTCCGGGCTTTTCGCAGTATGATGTCGACCATGTCCAGCCCTCGATCCGGCGCTCCCCGATCCGGCGCCTCCCGACCGACCGGCCCCGCCTCCGCCCGGGCCGGGGCTTCGCCGAGCACCCCGCCGCGCACGAGGCCCACCGAGCCTCCCCTGGATCCGCCGCGGCCGCTGCACACTCCGTCCGGGATCGGCGTCGTGGACAAGTCCGTGATGATCCTCGACGCCCTGGAGGCCGGACCGGCGTCCCTGGCGCAGCTCGTGGAGTGCACCGGGCTGGCGCGTCCCACCGTGCACCGACTCGCCTCCGCGCTGATCCACCACCGCTTCCTCAGCCGCGACGTGCGGGGACGCTACGTGATCGGATCCCGCCTGGCGGAGCTGGCCTCCGCCGCAGGAGACGACCGACTCGTCTCGGCGGCCGGCCCCATCCTGCTCAAGCTGCGGGACGCCACCGGAGAGAGCTCGCAGCTCTATCGCCGCCAGGGCGACGCCCGCGTCTGCGTGGCCTCGGCGGAGCGGCCCATCGGCCTGCGCGACTCCATCCCCGTGGGGACCCAGCTCTCCATGAAGGCCGGCTCCGCCGCGCAGGTCCTGCTGGCCTGGGAGGACCATGAGCGCCTCGTCGAGGGGCTGCAGGGCGCCCGGTTCACCCCCACGGTGCTGGCCGGCGTCCGGCGGCGCGGCTGGGGCGAGTCCCTGGGCGAACGGGAGCCCGGAGTGGCATCGGTCTCCGCCCCCGTCCGTGGCCCTTCCGGACGCGTGATCGCCGCAGTGTCCATCTCCGGCCCGATCGAGCGGCTGACCAGGCAGCCGGGCCGCCAGCACGCCGAGGTGGTGGTCCAGGCCGCCCACCAGCTGACCGAGCTGGTGAGGAAGAACCCGGACGCTGCCGAGCACGGGCTGGGGGAGGATCTCGGACGGCACTGACCGGGCTCCGAGCCGTCACAGACAGGCCGCAGACAGGGCCGTCCCTCACTGCCGGTCACCTCCCACCTATGATGGGTCCGTGATCAAGAACATCAGTGTCATCGGTACCGGATATCTGGGCGCCACGCACGCCGCCTGCATGGCGGAGCTGGGCTTCGACGTCGTCGGCGTCGACGTCGACCCGGAGAAGATCGAACATCTCTCCCGCGGAGACCTGCCCTTCCACGAGCCCGGCCTGCCCGAGCTCATCCGCCGCCACGTCGACTCCGGCCGGCTGCGCTTCACGACTGACCTGGAGGCCGTCGGCGGATGGGCGGACGTCCATTTCATCGCCGTCGGGACCCCGCAGCAGGCCGGCGGCACCGGGGCCGACCTGACCTACGTGGACACCGCCGCGGTCTCCCTGGCTCAGGCCATCACCAAGGACTCCCTCATCGTCGGCAAGTCCACCGTGCCGGTGGGCACCGCGCGTCGGCTCAGCAGCCTCATCGCCGAGGAGTCCCGCGACGACGTCTCCGTCTCGCTGGCATGGAACCCCGAGTTCCTGCGCGAGGGCTTCGCTGTGGAGGACACCCTCCGCCCCGACCGGCTGGTGGTCGGCGTCGGTTCCGAGGCCGACGAGGCCGTGCTGCGCGAGGTCTACGCCGAGGCGCTCGGCCGTGAGACCCCCTGGGTCAGCACCGACTTCGAGACCGCGGAACTGGTCAAGGTCGCCGCGAACGCGTTCCTGGCCACCAAGATCTCCTTCATCAACGCCTTCTCCGAGGTGACCGAGACCGTGGGCGGCGACATCCGCACCTTGGCGGACGCCATCGGCCATGACACCCGCATCGGCCGCAAGTTCCTCAACGCCGGCGTCGGATTCGGCGGCGGCTGCCTCCCCAAGGACATCCGAGCCCTGCAGACCCGTGTCTCCGAGCTCGGCCTGGACCACACGATGACCTTCCTCAACGAGATGGACCAGATCAACCTGCGTCGCCGCGAGCGCGTGGTCACCCTCTCCGAACAGATCCTCGGCGACCTCGCCGGGCGGCGCATCGCCGTGCTCGGCGTGACGTTCAAGCCGCTCTCCGACGACGTGCGGGACTCCCCCGGTCTGGATGTGGCCAACCGCCTGTTCAACGCCGGCGCCGACGTGTTCGTCTACGACCCGGAGGGCAACGCGAACGCCGCGAAGCGCTTCCCCCGGCTCGGATACGTCGACTCGCTGGCCGAGGCGGCCCGGGACGCCGACCTCGTGGTGCTCACCACCGAGTGGAACGAGTTCAAGGCCCTCACGCCCGCGGATCTGGAGGACGTGGTGGCTGCCAGGAACTTCCTGGACGCGCGCCACGTGCTGGACGCGGGCCAGTGGGAGTCCGCCGGATGGACCTTCGCCCAGCTGGGCCGGATGTTCCCGCAGGACTGAGACCCAGCCATGACTGGGTCCGGCCACGGCTGAGGGCCAGCCCGGACGGCGCCGTTCGGACCACGGGCGGCCCAGGACGCCAGCGGATCAGGACTCGTGCAGGGAGTCCCAGCCCTCGTCCACAAGACGCTCGACGGTGCCCCCGGTGATCACGCCGGGGGCACCGTCGTGTCTGCGCACCTCGCCGATGCGGCGGAACCCCGCGGGCAGCGGGGACCCACCTGGGAAGGTGGCCAGCAGCGCGTAGTCCTCGCCGCCGTGGAGCACGAGCCGCAGGGCCGTCATCGCGACCTCCGAGAGGGCCCCCGACGACGGCGCAGGGTGGGCCTCCTGCGTCTCAGGGACCTCCTGGACATCCTGACCCGTTCGGGGCCGCAGACGGTCGGCGATCCCCTCCAGAGCGGCGGCCTGCTCCCGCAGCGCATGGGTGTCGAGCAGCAGGGCGACGTCGGAGGCCCGGGCCAGCCGGGCCGCGTCGCGCAGCAGCCCGTCCGAGACGTCCATGCGGCGGTGGCGCCGGCGGCG